>NZ_AP023175.1:675967-1351934 GCF_013426895.1 Paraburkholderia largidicola
CACGCAACCCATCGAATTTCTGCGCACCGCCTTGCGGCTGAACCATGACATGCCCGTGCCGGACACGACGACCGAAAACGGCCGGCGCCTGCTGATGTCGCATATCGACGGTGACGGCTTTGCCTCGCGCGCCGAGTACACGACCTACACGCCGCCCAACACCGACATCACGCCGCAATACTCGGGCGACATGCTGTATGCGCTGTTGCGCGACTCCGGCATGCCTACCACGGTCTCGCTGATCGAAGGCGAAGTCACCGACGAAGGGCCGTTCAAAAGCTTCGCGCCGCACCTGCGCACGATAGGCCGAAAGATCTTCGAGTTGCCGAATGTCGAAGTCGCGACCCATACCTATACGCACCCGCTGCAATGGATGCGCGTCACCGGCCTGGGCGTCGCCGACACGCGCGACACGCCGACGGAAGGCAGCAGCCAGACCAACAGCAGCGGCCTGTCCATCGACATTCCCGGCTACCGCTTCAATATCGACCGCGAGATCAAAGGCTCGATCGACTATATCGACCGCAATGTCGCGCCAACGTCGAAGCCCGTGCGCATGGTGTTGTGGAGCGGCGATTGCCAGGTGCCCTCGCCCGTTCTCAAGGCGGCGTATGAAGCGGGCGTGCTGAACCTGAACGGCGGCGACACGCTGATCACGAAGAGCTTTCCGAGCTGGGCCGCGATTGCGCCGCTTGGCGTGATGAAGAACGGCTACTTCCAGATCTTCGCGCCCAACCAGAACGAAGAGCTGTACACGGACCTGTGGCACGGGCCGTTCTATGGCTTTTCGCGCGTGCTCGAAACCTTCGCGATGACGGACCAGCCCATTCGCTTCAAGCCGATGGACATCTACTATCACATGTTCACGGGCACGAAGTACGCGTCGATGAAAGCGCTGCAGCAGATCTTCGATACCGTGCTCAAGCAGCCCGTCACGCCCGTCTTCACCTCCGAATACGCGCGCAAGGTACTCGACTGGCTCGACACCAGCATCGCCCAGGAGCCGGGCAGCAACATCTGGGTCGTGCGTAACGAGGCAAATCTGCGCACCGTGCGGCTGCCCGCCGGCAAGGTGCCCGACATGTCGAATGCGACGGGTGTCGCAGGCTATCTGCCGGGGCCGGGCGGCACTTATGTGCACCTGACGGGCGACGGCACCGCGCGGTTCGCCGTGATCGATCAGTCTGCGGCGCGCCATGTGCCCTATCTCGCCGAAGCCAACGGCATGCTCGACCACTTCGTGCGCACGCGCAACGGTTTCTCGTTCGATCTGCGCTCGCACATCGCGCCGATGTTCCGCGTCGCCAACGCAGGCGCATGCCGCGTGACGAAGCGCCCCGTGACCGACACCACCAACGACTACCACCAACTGCATGTCGACGTCGCCTGCGACACCTGAGCGGCAGCGGCTCTTTTCGCCCGCTGTGATTCTCGTGCTCGGCCTGCTGGTCGGCGTGATGCTCGCGCTCGCCTTTCCGCGCGAGCGGATCGAATCGCGGCTGCTCGAAGGCGCGAATGTCGACGGTCTCACGATCGCCTATCTGGAAGCATGGCTGCGCGTCGATCCCAACAACGCGGAAGTGTTGTCCGAACTCACGCGCGAATACCTGAAGGGTCAGCGCATTTCGGATGCGACGCGTATCCTCGACCGTCTGTCTCGCTCCAATGATCCGAATGCGCGGCAAAGCGCGTTGGCCATTCGCCTGTCGCTTGCACAGCAACGTCTGTATTCGTTGAAGCCGAACGACCCGGCGCGGCCCGCGCGCATTCGCGAACTCGATGCGCTGCTGCACGAAGCGCTCGCCTACAGGTGGGACATCGAGCAATTGAAGATGCTTGCGCAGCAGGCACGCGGCCTGAACGACAACGAGCTTGCAGCACGCTACTACACGTTGCTCGCACAATCCGACCGTGAGCATGCGCGCGAGTGGCTGGCCGAACTCGCGCAAACGCAACTGGGCAACCAGCAGCATCGCGCCGCCGCCGACGCGTGGTTTGCCGTGCAAGCGCAAGCCACCACACGCGACGAAAAGCGCGCCGCGTTCATCGCCGGTTTGCGTGCGCTGCAATCGGGCAATGACATGGCGGCGACGATGCAGGCGGCCGACCAGCATATCGGCGATCTTGCCGACGACCCTGAAACGCTGCGCTTCCTCGCCAATCTGGCGCTGGCCGCCGGGCGTCCCGATCTTGCGTCGAAGTACGTGAAGCGGTTGATGAAGATGTCCGCGCTGGATCACGAGCAGGCGCTTGCGCGTCGTGCGTCGTTCGCGGCGAACCGTGCGGCAGACTTGGGCAACGTCGAACACCGCACGCAGCGCGGCGTGTGGCTGCGCGCTGCGTGGTATCGGCCGCATGCTTCGCGCGGCACGGCACTGCGCCATGCGCTAGACGAGACTTCGGACGCGGCGCACAAAGTCCATATCGTACGCATTGCAACCACAGCGCCCGCGACTGTCCCGTCGACACCGCCACCCGCCAGCGACGCAACCACGTCCGATTACGAACTCGCGTATCGCGTGTTCCTCGCGAACGGCGACGTCGCGAACGCGCAGCGCGTAGCGCAAACGGCCGTCGACCGTGACCCGCAGTCGATTCCCTGGCGCGAGCGTCTCGCGCAGGTCGCGGAGTGGAACCGGCGTCAGGACATTGCGCTCGCCAACTACGTCGCCATCGCGAAGATGCGCGGCACGGACGACGACTGGAAGAAGGTCGCGCGCCTCGCGCCCGGACTCAACGACAACGCCGCGATGCTCGCCGTCACGCTGCATCAGGCCGACCAGCAGCCGGGCAATCTGAAGCTGCTCGATGCCGTCGTCTTCTCGTACGAGCGCATCGCCGATCCCGATTCTGCGTTGAGCTTTCTGCGCACGCGCTTCAATGGCACGTTGCGTCGCCAGGCCATGGAGCGTTTTGCGCAAGTCGCCGAACGCAAGGGCGACGACGATCTCGCGCTGCGCACCTGGCGCGATCTCGAACGCGAATACGGGCCGAACGCGGCCTATGGATTGAAGATCGGCACGATGCTCTACACGCGCACGCAGTTCGATGCGGCGCTCGCCGCGATGAACGAAGCGAAGCGCGGCGCGCCCGCATCGAACGACGAATTCTGGCGCTTCTACGCGCTGCTCGCCGACTCGAACCAGAACACGCGCGATGCAAAACTCGGCTATCGCCAGTTGATCGCGGGCGGCAGGGCCGACGCACAAGACTACGAGGTGATGACGAACTTCTTCAACGACTCGCCGCTCGACGCGGGTCGCATCGCCGAGTACGGATATCGTCACGGCGGGCCGCCGCGCATGCTGTCGGAGGCGCTGTACGGCTATCAGCGCGCGCATGCGTGGGGCCGCATCAGCATCTTGCTCGCCTCGCTCACGCCCGAGCAACTGAAGGCCGCCGAGCAGTCGCCCACGTTCCTGCTCGCACGCGCCGAATACGAACGACAGACAGGCGCAAACGATGCCGCCTTGCGCGACATCCAACGCGCTGCCGCGCTCGATCCCAACAACTCGGAAGCGCGCGCGGCCTACATCTGGGTGCTGAACGAGCGCGGCACGGACGCCGCCCTGCTCGCTGCGCTGCGCCGTCATGCGGGCGACGCGGAGACCGATCCGCAGCTATGGCCCGCGTATGGCGCGGCATGGCTGCGGCTCGGCGATGGGCGCAAGGCCCTGCACTACCTGCACAAACAGGCTGCGCAAGCGCAGCAGAGTCCGTTGTGGCGTCTCACGTTCGCGGACGCGCTCGAACTGAACGGCCGCGTCGACGAAGCGTGGCGCGTACGCAAGCAGGTCTGGCTCGAACTGGCGCGCCGCCGGCGCGATCAGTCGCATGCCGCGCCGTTGCCCGCCGCCGAGCAGGACGATCTGAACGGCCGCTATGTCGCGCTCACGCAGTTGTACGCGAACGGCGACCGCTCGCGCGCGGTATTGATCGACCTGCTGCGCGCCGATCGTAACGGCGCGGGCGACAATCAGGCGGCCGCGTCCGAGCTTGGCGACATCGGTCAGTTGCCGCCTGCGAAGCAGGACGAGATTCGCAAGCGCCAGCGCCTTTATTCGTCGATCGCGCGTGAGGCAGCCATTTCCTGGGTGCAGAACGAAGAAGCGTCTGACATGGAGCGCGCCTGGCTGGAAAAGCAGTATATCGACGACAGCCAGCGCCCCATCTACGCCGAAGCGCAACTCGCGATCAACGACGGTGACGTCAACGAACTGTCGCGCCTGCTCGACACGCTGCCCGATCTGATTCCGAGGCAGAACCGCGTCGATGCGCAGGCGCTCACGGGCCGAACGTCCGCCGCGCAAACCAGCGCGGTCGACTCGCTCACGCGCGAGCCCAACGACGAAGTGATGCAGGCGATGGCGCGCGAACAGTTGCTCAGCAACGCGCAGGCGTTGGCGGGCGCATTCCGCTACGTCGACCAGGGGTCGCTGCGCTTCACCGAGGAATCGGCGACGGGCAGCGTGCGCCTCACGCCGTCGCAGAACCTGCAATTCCGCTACCAGCAGCGCGACCAGACCGTGGACGGCTCGCAACTCGCCTACGCGCCGAAACACGACCGGCTCGCGGAGGCGATCTATGGCCACAAGGGCCAATACGACGAAGAACACGTCACGCTGGGGCGCCGCAACGCGCTCGAAGACTTCACGACGGCGCGCGTCGAAGGCACATACAACGTCACACAGCGCCTCACGCTGACCTACGCGCTCGGCTACAACCAGGCCGCGACGGAATCGACGCAACTGACGGTGGGCGGCACCAAGGACCTTGCGACGCTCGGCTTCAACTACCGGCTCGACCCGCACTGGTTCGGCGGCGCACGCTACGAGTACGCGCGCTTTCACGGCCAGGACCGCTCGTACCTCGGCAACGGCAGTCTCGTCGAAGCGAACTTCGGCTACAAGATCAAGGCCGATTACCCCGACTACACGATCCGCGCCGTATTCGCGCACGGCCAGTACAACGCGACGGGCACGCCGGGCGACCGGCTGCGCGTGCTGCTGCCCGAGAACACGCCGTTCACGGCCGCGTCCTTCATGCCGCAAACCTTCACACAAGGCGGCTTGCTGTTTTCGTTCGGCGACGATCTGCCCGAGCAGTATTCGAAAGCGTGGCGGCCGATATTCGCGGGCGGCCCGATCCGCGATTCGCGCGCGGGCTGGTCGGGCCAGGCGGAACTGGGCCTCGCGGGCAGCGTGTTCGGCAACGATCAGATGCTGCTGTACGGAGCGTATCAGGGCGTCTCGTCGAATCATTCGACTTCCGTGAAGGAAGTCGGCGTGCGCTATCGGTATCTGTATTGAAGAGCCTTTGAGGAGAATGACATGGACCACAGCAAAAACTTTCGCGCTCGCGCGTCGACGTTGTTTGCATCGGCATTTGCGTTGATGGCGCTGACGCTCGCGGGCTGCGCCGTCGTCGATCGCAGCGCGCCGCCCGCGATTGCGAAGACCGACAGCCTCGCGATCCTGCCCATCGCGAACAACACGGAGACGCCGCAGGCGGGCCAGCGTGCGGCATCGATCGCACAGAGCCTGCTCGCATCGTACGGCTATACGAATCTGTCGCGCTACCCGGCGAGCGCCGACGACGAAACGCTGTTCGACGCCGCGAAGCCGGACGCGCAGCAGAACGCGCTGAACTGGGCGCGCCAGCAGAATGCGCGCTATGCGCTGACGGGCGCCGTCAACGAATGGCGCTACAAGGTCGGCGTGGACGGCGAGCCGGCCGTAGGTCTGACCTTCGATGTGGTCGACGTGCAGACGGGCAAGGTCGTGTGGACGGGTACGGGCAGCCGCACCGGCTGGAGCCGCGATGCCGTGTCGGGTGTGGCGCAGAAGCTGGAGCGCGATCTGCTGTCGCCGCTCGCGCGGTGAGGCGCGCCTTGCTCCGCACGACTATCATCGAAGCTGGCTTCGATTTAAGGCGAACGCCATGAACACGCAGGCTAACGAACACTCTGCGCCGCGCGGACGGCACCGGCGCCGTCAGGCGCAAAGCGTCGGCGCGGGCTCCTGGTGGGCCCGCGTGATCGCGCCGCCGCGCGGCTCAGCGCGCCGCCGCGCCATTGCCGCGCTCGAAACGATCGTCGCGACGCTCATCGCGATCGCCATCTGCTGGGCCTTCGATCACACCGATCCTTTACTGGTCCAGAGCGGCTTCGGCTGGATCTGGATCGTGCCGCTCGTGATCGCGCTGCGTTATGGAACGATAGCGGGCGTGTTTTCCGGGCTGATCCTGCTGGCGTCGTGGTACGTGCTGTACCCGGAATACAGTGGCGTGTCCGCGCCCGTTTCGCTCGCGCATGCGTTGCTGGAGACGCCGCACACGCGGCTCTTTCCCGTGAGCTTCTTTCTGGGCGGCTTCGTCGTCACGATGCTGTGCGGGCAATTCGGCGACATCTGGATCACGCGGCTGCGGCAAGGCCGCATCGCCAACGACTATCTCGCCGAACGCCTGTCCATTCTGACGCGCAACCAGTTCATGCTGCGCATCTCGCACGAACGGCTCGAACAGGATCTGCTCGGACGTCCCGCAACGTTGCGAGATTCGCTGGCGCGCTTGCGGACCGTGATTCTCAATCAGGAGCCGACCGAAGCGCAGCAAGGCGTCGTCGATTTGCGCGGCGCGCAACCATTTCTCGAAGCGGCTGCGCAAGCCTGCCAGATCGAAAGCGCGAGCGTGCATACGTGGCGCGGCGGCAAGCCGGCGACCATCGCGGCGGCATCGATCGGCGCGCCCTCGGCGTTCGAACCCGACGATCCCCTCGTGCGCGAAGCGCTCGAAACGCGCACGCTGGTGCATGTCGAATCGAAGGCGAATCAGGACCTGTCGCTGAGCCGCTATGTCGTCGTGGTGCCGCTGATCGACGCGCAGAAGAATCCGGTCGGCGTGCTCGCCGTGGAGCGCATGCCGTTTCTCGCGCTCACGCGCGACAACCTGCAGTTCCTGCTCGTGCTCTGCAACTTCTACGCGGACGGCGTGCAGCACGCCGTCATCACGCGCGATACGCTCGCCACCTTCCCGACTTGCCCGCACACCTTCGCGCTCGACTATGCGCGGCTCGTGCATCTGAAGCGTGACACGCAGGTGCAGTCGTCGATCGTCGCGCTCGTGTTTCATAACGACGAACCCGGCACGACGCTGTACGAGCATGTGCTGCGCACGCGCCGCGCGCTCGACGTGCAGTGGCCGTTGCGCGACGAACGGCATCGCGTGGTGCTCACGCTGATGCCGCTGTCGGGCGATAGCGCCGTCGACGGCTATCTGCTGCGGATCGAAGAAAACCTGCGCGCGCAGTATGGTGTCGACTTCGAAGCGGCGCGCGTCGCCGTGCATTCGATGGCCGTGTCCGCCGACGAACCCATCGCCGCTCTGCGGCGCCTGCTGGAGCGCTGCGATGTCCGCGTCTGACGGCGTCACGGCCGATCGCGGCCGTTCTGCGGGCGCGCGCATCACGTTCGTCGGCGTGCTGCTCGTCGCGCTCGGGCTGGCGCTGGAGATCGCCGTTTTCATGA
This sequence comes from Paraburkholderia largidicola, assembly GCF_013426895.1. Classification (NCBI taxonomy): domain Bacteria; kingdom Pseudomonadati; phylum Pseudomonadota; class Betaproteobacteria; order Burkholderiales; family Burkholderiaceae; genus Paraburkholderia; species Paraburkholderia largidicola. Next base: position 683,491 of record NZ_AP023175.1, read on the forward strand.
TCGCGACTCGCAGCCTGCCCGACACGTCCGCCGAATGGCTCGGCGGTCTCGTCAACACGGACGTCTCGACGCTGCGCGCCGCCGCGCATCTGAACACGCAGACCCTGCTGCTGTGCCTGCTCGTGCAGGCCTGCGCCGCGCTCGCGACCTCACTCGGTATCGCGGAGATGATGCCTGCGCGCTACCGGCGCCCCCGCTTGGGACTGCTCGTGTCACTGTGGTTTCTGAACTTCGCGGTGCCTGTCGGTGGGATGCTTTGCTCGATCGGCGCGCTCGCGATTGCCGCCGTGTTGCCGCAGCCGCGCGCGCAACTGCCCATCGTGCCCGTCGAGGAACCGGAGTTCGCCGCGAATCTGATCGGCACCGTGTCATACGGGCGCGGCGCGCGCCTGAAAGCCGAATTGCAGAACTCGGAAGCGGGCACGTCGTTTCGCATGACCGCCCTGCTCGCGATGCAGACGATGCCCGCGCGTACCGTCTCACCGCTGCTGCAAGGCATGCTCGCCGATCCGCTCGACGATATCCGGCTGCTCGCGTACGGCATTCTCGACAACCGCGAGAAAGCGCTCACGCAACAGATACTCGTCGAACGTCCGAAGCTCGATGCGAAGCTGCATCCCGAATTGAGCGATGCGGAACGCGCGCACGCAAACCGGACGCTCGCGCAGCTGTATAGCGAACTGATCTACGAAAACCTCGTGACGGGCGACGTGTACCGCAATGCCGCCGACCAGGCCGACGGCTTCGCGGCCGCCGCGCTTGAACACGATCCGAACGACGCGGCGCTGTGGCGTCTGCGCGGGCGTCTTGCCATTGCGCGGCGCGATCTCGACGGCGCGGACGCGATGCTGCAACGTGCGATCGATTGCGGCTTTCCACGCGAACGCATGCTGCCCTGGCTCGCCGAAACGGCTTACCTGCGCCGCGATTTCGCGCGCGTGCGCAAGCTGCTGGCCGAAATGGACAATCGCGCCGCGACGCCGACGCTGGCCGCCGTCCTCGACTTCTGGAAGCCGCGCGGCCCGAACGCCGCGCAGCCCCGCACCATCTGAGGCCGCCCTCATGTTCTCGTCCCAAACGCCGTCACTGCCGCACGCGGAGTCCGCCGATATCGCCCTGCTGCTCGAAGGCACGTTCCCCTATGTGAGCGGCGGCGTGTCGAGCTGGGTCAATCAGGTGATCCGCGCGTTTCCCGAGTATTCGTTCGCGCTGTGCTTTCTCGGCAGCCGCCCGCAGGACTATCCGAAGATGCAGTACGCGTTGCCTGACAACGTCGTGCATCTGGAGAATCACTATCTGTACGATTTCGCACCGCCACCGCTGGTGCAGAAGCAGCGCGGCGATGCGTCGGCGTTCATGCGCTCCGCGCATCTGCACGACGCCTTGCGCAACCCGGCGATGCGCCACGCTGCGGGCCGCATGCTCAAGGACATGTTGAACGAGCTGCGCCCCGGCGGCGCACTGGGCGAAGACGCGTTTCTCTATTCGAAGGAAGCCTGGCATTATCTGACCGACCAGTACCGGCAGTTCTGCACGGACCCGTCGTTCGTCGACTACTTCTGGACCGTGCGCATCATGCACAAGCCGCTATGGCAACTCGCGAAAATCGCCGAAGGTTTGCCGCGCGTGAAGATGTTCCATACGGTATCGACGGGTTATGCGGGCTTTCTCGGCGCGCTCGCGCGCTATCGCCATGCGCGGCCCCTGCTCGTATCGGAGCACGGCATCTATACGAAGGAACGCAAGATCGATCTGTTCCAGAGCGAATGGATACGCGACAACCGCAGCATCTTCGAGCGCGACGTGTCGCAGATCGGCTATTTCCGCGACCTGTGGGTGCGCTTCTTCGAAACGCTCGGCCATGTGTGCTACGACGCCGCTGAAGACATCATCGCGCTCTATGAGGGCAACCGCCTGCGGCAGATCCTGGACGGTGCGCCCGAAGCGAAAACGGCCAACATTCCGAACGGCGTGAATCTGCCGAAGCTCGCGCCTTTACGCGCGCAGCGCGCCGCGGGCGTGCCGAAGACGCTGTGCCTGATCGGCCGCGTGGTGCCCATCAAGGACATCAAGACCTTCATCCGCGCGATGCTGACCGTCGTGCGCCGCATGCCCGATGCCGAAGCGTGGATTGCCGGCCCGGAGAACGAAGACCCGTCGTATGCGGCCGAATGTCATGCGCTCGTCGAGAGCCTCGGCCTGAACGACAAGGTGAAGTTTCTCGGCTTCCAGAAGATCGACGAATTGCTGCCGAAATGCGGCGTGCTCGTGCTCAGTTCGATTTCGGAAGCGCTGCCGCTCGTCGTGCTCGAAGGCTTTGCGGCAGGCGTGCCTTCCGTCACGACGGACGTGGGCTCGTGCCGTCAGTTGATTTATGGACTGGATGGGGACGATGCGGCGCTCGGCGCGGCGGGCCGCGTCGTGCAGATCGCCGATCCGCGCGCGCTCGCCGAAGCGGCGCTCGATCTGCTCGACGAAGACAACTGGCATGCCGCGCAGCAGGCGGGGATTGCGCGCGTCGAACGTTACTACACGCAAGACCAGATGGTCGGCTCGTATCGCGAGCTATATGCGAGGCTCACCGCGCAAGCGGATCTCGTCGATCCACCCGCATCGGAAGCCGATCTTCTGATGCAGATGCCTCACTGAACGGGGGACGCGACCATGGCGGGGATTGGCTTCGAACTGCGCAAGATGCTCCGGCGCAACACGCTGCTGGGGCTCATGCAGGCTTATACGTACGCGGGTCTGATCGGCGCGGGACCGTGGGTGCTGTCGATCGTGGGCATTCTGCTGATCGGTGTGCTCAGCATTCCGTTCGTGCTGCCCACCGGGTTGATCACGCAGTTCCAGGTGTCGGTCACGTATCTGATTTCGCTGTCGCTGGTGTTGACGGGGCCGTTGCAGCTCGCGTACACGCGCTTCACGTCCGACCGCTTGTTCGAAAAGCGCCGCGATCTCGTGCTGCCGAATTTTCATGCGGTGATGTTCATCGTCACGGTGGCGTCGACTGTGCTAGGGGGGCTTGCTGTTGTCTTTCTTTTTCCGCAGCAGACGGCTGCGTATCGCCTGCTGATGCTCGCGGGCTTTGTCGTGATGGGCAATATCTGGATCGCGACGATCTTTCTGTCGGGCATGAAGCAATACATGTCGATCATCGTCGTGTTCTTCATCGGCTATGCGGTGACGACGGGCGCGGCGCTCTCGTTGAACCGGTTCGGCCTGACGGGCTTGCTGTCGGGCTTCGTGGTCGGACAGACGGTGCTGCTGATGGGCCTGCTCGCGCTGATCTATCGCGACTATCGCAGCGACCATTTCATCTCGTTCGAAATGTTCCGCAAGCAGTATCGTTACCCTTCGCTGATGCTGACGGGCCTGCTGTATAACCTCGGCATCTGGGCCGACAAGTTCATGTTCTGGTATTCGCCGGGCACCGGGCAAGCTGTGATCGGTCCGCTGCGCGCATCGATCATCTATGACATCCCTGTGTTTCTCGCGTATCTCGCGATCATTCCCGGTATGGCCGTATTTCTGATGCGCATCGAAACGGATTTCGTCGAATACTACGACGCGTTTTACGATGCCGTGCGCGAAGGCGCGTCGCTGCAGCATATCGAGCGCATGCGCAATGCGATGGTCGAGGCGTTGCGCAACGGCATCTGGGAAATCATGAAGGTGCAGGCGATCGCCGCGATGATGCTGTTCGCGGCGGGGACGATCCTGCTGCAATGGCTGCAGATATCGACGCTGTATCTGCCGCTGCTGTATATCGACGTGATCGCGGCCAGTATGCAGGTCGTGTTCATGGGCACGATCAACGTGTTCTTCTATCTCGACAAGCGCAAGATCGTGCTGTTGCTGGTGGGTACGTTCGTCGCTTCGAACGTGGTATTGACGGCTATTACGCTATCGCTGAACCCTGCTTTTTACGGTTATGGGTTTGCAGGGTCGCTGCTGCTCGTCGTGCTTGCGAGTCTTTATCTGCTCGACCGCAAGCTCGACTCGCTCGAGTATGAGACGTTCATGCTGCAATAAAAACGCGGCGTGGCTTGCCACGCCGCGCGATGCACCCTTCGCTCACACTTCGCCGCCAAAGCGCGTTCCTGCAATCTGCTGACGGCGCGGCTCGCCTTGCCGCTCCAGCATCCAGCCCGGATACTCGGACGGCAAACGGCTCACTTCGTCGAGCTTCGCCAGTTCTTCCTTGCTCAGTTCGACCTTCGTCGCAGCGATGTTGTCGTCGAGTTGCTCGACGCGCTTCGCGCCGACGATCACGCTCATCACCGACCGTTGATGCAGCAGCCACGCGAGCGCGATCTGCGCGACCGAGACGCCCTTCGCGTCGGCAATGGCGCGCATCGCGTCGACGCAATCGAATGCGCGATCGCGGTTGACGGGCGGGAAGTCGAATGTCGTGCGGCGACTGCCTGCTTCGCCCTGCTCGTCGCGCTTGTATTTGCCGCTCAACAAACCGCCCGCGAGCGGACTCCATACCATCAGGCCCAGGCCTTCGCTTTGCAGCATCGGCACCAGTTCGCGCTCGAGGTCGCGGCCCGCGATCGTGTAATACGCCTGCAACGTATCGAAGCGCGCGAGACCAAGGCGCTCCGAAATGCCTAGCGCCTTCGCGATCTGCCACGCGGCCCAGTTCGATACGCCGATATAGCGCACGTGGCCGTGCTGCACGAGCGTATCGAGTGCGCGCAGCGTCTCCTCGATCGGCGTGACGGGATCAAAGCCGTGGATCTGATACAGATCGACGTGATCGAGCTGCATGCGCTGCAGGCTCGCCTTGATGCCGTCCATGATGTGGTAGCGCGACGCGCCGCGCGCATTCGGGAAGTCGCCGGTCTGGCCGAATACTTTCGTCGCGACGACCACGCTGTCGCGCGGCACTTTCAGGTTCTTCAGCGCCTGCCCGGTGATCTGCTCCGAGACGCCGGACGAATAGACGTCGGCCGTATCGATGAAATTGATGCCCGCGTCGATCGCGCGGCCGATCAGACGTTCGGCGTCACTCTGCTGCAGATCGCCGATGTGCTGCCAGATGCCACCCGTGCCGCCGAAGGTCATCGTGCCGAGGCATAGTTCCGAAACGAAAACGCCAGTGCGGCCAAGCTGGTTGTATCGCATGTTCGAGACTCCACGTGAGTGATGAAGCGGTGCTGAGTCGATCAGAATACTCAATGCGCGGCGATGTTGCTGGTGCGTTGCCATGGCTTTTACAACCGTCCGTGCAATCCGCGCATGGATACTTGCCGGGCCTTTCGATAACCCTTTCATGACAATTTCATTCAGCACACGAGCGCATTTCTTCCGTCATGCCGCGCGTCGGCTCATGTAGGATCGGCGTCATGTTCTATAGACCGATGAGATGAGCGCGCATCTATGCATCATCACCGGCACTGCAGGCGTGTTCGGAGAGTGGGTGACCGGTAGTTGCGTTATAGCGTGCCCGATCGAACACCCGATCGCAACCTCGGCACGCCCCCACGAAACCTGCGAGACTGAACGGGTCTAACGGTTTTACGGGCGTGCCACACCGCACTGGATATGCGGCGCCCCGCCCCCATCTTCGACCTCATGACTTCCGTCTCTTCCGCCGCCTTCGGGCTGGCCGACCCGCTGGCCGATTTCCATCCGGCCGTGGCGGGCTGGTTCCAGAAAACCTTTGCCGCGCCCACGGACGCGCAGGCCGCCGCATGGCCATTGATCCGCAATGGCCGGCACACGCTCGTCGCCGCGCCGACAGGTTCGGGCAAGACGCTGACCGCGTTTCTCGCCGCGCTCGACGAACTCGTGCGCGACGGGCTCGCGCACGGCGGCGCATTGCCGGACGAAACGCTGGTGGTTTACGTCTCGCCCCTCAAGGCGCTGTCGAACGATATCCGCGTCAATCTGCAGACGCCGCTCGAAGGCATTGCGAACGAACTCGCCGAACGCGGGTTGCCCGTCCCCGAGATTCGCACCGCCGTGCGCACCGGCGATACGACACAACAGGAACGCGCCGCGCTGAAAAAGCGCGCGCCGCATATTCTCGTCACGACGCCCGAATCGCTGTACGTGCTGCTCGGCTCGGCGTCGGGCCGCAAGATGCTCGCGACGGTCCGCACGGTGATCGTCGATGAAATCCACGCGATGGCGGGCGGCAAGCGCGGCAGCCATCTCGCGCTGTCGCTCGAACGGCTCGATGCGCTGTGCGGCCGGCGCCTGCCACGCATCGGCCTGTCGGCGACGCAAAAGCAGATCGAAGCCGTCGCGCGGTTTCTGGTCGGCGGCGCGCGTGTCGACAGCGACGAACCCGCCGACTGCGCGATCGTCGATGTCGGCCATGTGCGTGCGCGAGATCTCGCGCTGGAAATTCCGCCCGTACCGCTCGAAGCGGTGATGTCGAACGAAGCGTGGGAGCTCGTCTACAACCGACTCGCCGAACTGGTCGCGCTACACCGCACCACGCTCGTGTTCGTCAACACGCGGCGCATGGCCGAGCGCGTCGCGCGGCATCTGACCGAGCGCCTCGGCAAGGACGCCGTCGCTGCGCATCACGGCAGCCTCGCGAAGGAACATCGCCTCGACGCGGAGCAGCGTTTGAAGCGCGGCGAGCTGCGCGTGCTGATCGCGACGGCATCGCTGGAACTGGGCATCGATATCGGCGACGTCGATCTGGTCTGCCAGATGGGCTCGCCGCGCGCGATCGCGCCGTTTCTGCAACGCGTCGGACGCTCGGGCCACCATGTGGGTGGCATGCCGAAGGGGCGGCTGTTCCCCGCTTCGCGCGACGATCTGATCGAATGCGCGGCGCTGCTCGATTGCGTGCGGCGTGGCGAGCTTGATCTGCTGCACATTCCGCGCGCGCCGCTCGACGTGCTTGCGCAGCAGATCGTCGCCGAAGTCTGCAACGCCGAATGGAGCGAGGACGCGCTGTTCGAACGCTTCCGTCACGCCGCGCCGTATGCCGCGCTCGAACGCGAGCAGTTCGACGCCGTGCTGCGCATGCTCGCCGAGGGCTACACGAGCCGTCACGGCCCGCGCGCCGCGTATGTGCATCGCGACGCCGTCAACGGCACGTTGCGCGGACGGCGCGGCGCGCAGCTCTATGCGGTGACATCGGGCGGCACGATTCCGGAAAACGCCGATTACACGGTGGTGCTCGAACCGCAAGGGCTCAATATCGGCACGGTCAATGAAGACTTCGCCGTCGAAAGCCTTGCAGGCGATGTGTTCCAGCTTGGCAACGCGTCGTACCGGATCATGCGTGTCGAAAGCGGCCGCGTGCGGGTCGAAGATGCGCAAGGCCAGCCGCCGAACATTCCGTTCTGGCTCGGCGAGGCGCCGGGGCGCAGCGATGAACTATCGGCGGGCGTCGCGCGGCTGCGCGCGGAGATCGAGCGGCGGCTCGCCGTCGCGAAGACCGCTTCACCGATTGCTTCGGATACCGATGCATTTTCCGATTCACACGACGGCGTTGCGACCGTCGCCGAGCAGGCGGCCACGGTCACGCTCGATCTCGAACCCGCTATTGCGTGGCTGGTTGAGCAGACTCAGCTACCCGAGGCAGCCGCGCGGCAAATCGTCGAATATCTGGCGCGCGCCCGCCAGGCCCTCGGCGCGCTGCCGACGCAAGACACGCTCGTGATGGAGCGTTTTTTCGATGAATCGGGCGGCACACAGCTCGTGATTCATACGCCGTTCGGCAGCCGCGTCAATCGCGCGTGGGGCCTTGCGCTGCGCAAGCGCTTTTGCCGCACGTTCAATTTCGAGTTGCAGGCGGCCGCGACGGAAGACGCGATCGTGCTGTCGCTGACGGGCGCGCACAGCTTCGCGCTCGATGAAGTGTGGCGCTATCTGCGTTCGGCGACAGCCGAACACGTGTTGGTCCAGGCGCTGCTCGACGCACCGCTGTTCGGCGTGCGCTGGCGCTGGAACGCGACGACGGCGCTCGCGTTGCCGCGCTACACGGGTGGCCGCAAGACACCGCCGCCGTTGCAACGCATGCGCAGCGACGATCTGCTCGCAACCGTATTCCCCGATCAGGCCGCATGCCTCGAAAACATCGCGGGCGAGCGCGAATTGCCGAGTCATCCCCTCGTCGATCAGACGCTCGACGACTGCCTGCACGAGGCGATGGACACGGATGGCTGGCTTGCGCTGCTGCGCCGGATCGAAAGCGGGCAAATCGCGCTGGTGAGCCGCGATCTGCCTGCGCCGTCGCCGCTCGCCGCGGAAATCCTCACGGCCAAGCCGTACGCGTTTCTCGACGACGCGCCAATCGAAGAGCGCCGCACGCAGGCCGTGTTGAATCGACGCTACACGAGCGGCCCCGACTCCGCCGACGATCTCGGCGCACTCGATGCCGACGCGATTGCAAGCGTCGGCGAAGAAGCGTGGCCGCAAGCGCGCAACACCGACGAGATGCACGAAGCGCTGATGGGCCTTGCGTGCATCACGGAAGCCGAGGCGCAGCGCAACGAAAACTGGCCCGCGTGGCTCGCAGAACTCGCGAAAACGGGCCACGCTGCGCGGATGCAGATCGCGCAACACGACGCGCTGTGGCTGCCCGCCGAACGTCTGACGTGCCTGCGGGCGATTTATCCGCAGGCGCAAATCAAGCCGACGATCCGCGCGCCTAAGGGTTTCGACGAACCCTGGACAGAAGACGACGCGCTCGTCGACGTGGTGCGTGCCCGGCTGACGGGATTCGGGCCGCTGCCGCTTGCGTCGATCGCACGCGCGCTGGCGCTGCCTGCTTCGACGGTTGCACTGGCGCTCACGCGGCTCGAAGCGGAAGGCTATGTGATGCGCGGCCGCTTCACACCGGGCACCACGGATGAAGAGTGGTGCGAGCGGCATCTGCTCGCGCGCATCCATCGTTATACGGTGCGGCGCTTGCGGCGCGAGATCGAGCCTGTCGAGCGGCACGACTTCATGCGCTTCCTGTTCGCGTGGCAGCGCCTCACACCCGATACGCGCGGCGAAGGACGGGATGCGCTCGCCGCCGTGCTCGATCAGCTCGAAGGTTTTCAGGCGGCTGCGAGCGCATGGGAAGAAGACATTTTGCCTGCGCGGCTGAAGGACTATTCGATCACCTCGCTCGACGAGCTGTGCCGTTCCGGCAAGATCGTCTGGACACGGCTCACGGATCGCGCGCGCGGCGCAAGCGGGCCGGTGCGCAGCACGCCCATCGTGCTGTTGCCGCGCCGTGCGCTGCCCGTGTGGACCGCGCTGCTCGACACGTCGAAACAGCCGGAGTTGTCGCCGAAAGCGCAACTGGTGTTCGATACGTTGACGCAGCACGGCGCGATGTTCTTCGACGAGTTATCGGGCGATGTTCATCTGCTGCGCGTCGAACTCGAAAACGCGCTCGGCGAACTGGTCGCGGCGGGCCTCGTCAATTCGGACAGCTTCGCGGGTTTGCGTGCGCTGCTGAAACCCGTCGCGAAACGCAACGCGTCGTATTTTCCGAGCCGCCGTCCGCGCGGCGCGGGCGCGCTGATCGGCGGCATGGACGATGCGGGGCGATGGGCGCTGTTGCGGCGGCCGGTTGCCGCTGTGGCCGAAGAACCTGCGCCCTCTTCTTCCCGGCGTTCTTCGACTTCGTTCGCGCCCGACGTGATCGAGCATGTTGCGATGGCGTTGTTGCGGCGCTTTGGCGTCGTGTTCTGGCGGTTGCTCGAGCGGGAAGCCGAATGGCTGCCGCCGTGGCGCGATCTGCTGCGTGTGTATCAGCGGCTGGAAGCACGCGGTCAGGTGCGGGGCGGACGCTTCGTCAATGGTCTGGCGGGGGAGCAGTTTGCGTTGCCAGAGGCGATTCCGCTGTTGCGGGAGGTGCGTCGCCATGCGGATGATGGTGCTTTTGTGTGTGTCGCGGGTACGGACCCGTTGAATCTGGTCGGCACGTTGCTGCCGGGGACAAGGTGCCTGCTGTTGCAGGGAACCGCGTGCTGTATCGGGATGGTGTGCCCGTTGCGTCGCTCGTTGCCGGCGAGTTTAATCTGCCCGATGATGTCGATGGCGAGATCAAGCAGGTGATGAGAATGCGGCTCGCGCGGCGGTATTGAATGGGGTTTGGGTTTGCTTTCGCTCGCATCCGCGGTTTGCGTTTTCGCTGGCATCCGCATTTTGTTATGCTTGCCTCAAGCGTTGCCCCTGTGCGGGGCGGCACCTACTTTTCTTTGCCGCCGCAAAGAAAAGTAGGCAAAAGAAAGCGGCTCACACCGCCAATCCTTGTGTTTGCCTGAGGGCCCCCACAGGTTCTTATGCTTCACACGGCGACGCCCTGGTTTGCGCTCGTTGCCAACGTTCTCCCTGTACGCCTCACCCCGTTCACGCGCCCGAACTACAGCACGCCGTGCCAGTTATTCCACAGCCGCCCAGGTGGCAAACTGTGTGTAGGTCGAAGTAGCTCACACGCCTCACTTCGGACAGATAGCGCACGCGTTCCACCCTGTAAGCGCGCCAGGCTTTACGACGCGACAACCTACACACAGTTTGCCACCTGGGCAGCACATACCAATCGCTGTCGCTGGCCGTTGTACGGGTGCTTGACGCGGGTGAGGCATTCATTCAAAGCGTTGGCAACGAGCACCGACCAGGGCACTGCGGTGTGAAGCACGGGGACGCGGGGGCCCGTGGATAAGAACACGTGCTGGCGGTGTGAGCCGCTTTCTTTTGCCTACTTTTCTTTGCGGCGGCAAAGAAAAGTAGGTGCCGCCCCGCACAGGGGCAACGCTAGCGGACCAATAAAATCACGCGGACGCCAGCGCAAAGGCCAAAACACCAAACCGCGACGCCTGAAGCACGAAGGCAAACCGCGGATGCCGGCGCAAAAGCCCCGAACACCAAACCACGCCCACCCGCATCGACTACGCTATCACTCGCCTGGGGCGTACAGATCGAGCAACTTCAACGTCACGCCATTAGTCCACCCAAAGCCATCCTGCAACGGATACTCACCGCCACCACCGCCTCCAGTCCCCGATCCTTCAACCACATATTTCTCCACCAACTTCTGCTCCTTCGAGTAAACATTCTTAACATCCGCAAGAAACCGCGTACCAATCTGCTGCGCAAGATCACTGCGCCCATAACGCCGCAACCCTTCAATCGCGAGCCAATGCAACGGCGCCCAGCCATTCGGCGCATCCCACTGCTGGGTCGTGTCGTAAGTCGACGTGGTGAGACCGCCCGGCTTGAGCAACACACCCGCAACCACATTCGCCGTCTTGTGCGCGCGATCAGGCCACGCAGCACCCGCGAACAACGGATACAGCATCGCGGGCGTCTGGTTGTCGCGCGACTTCGCGAGCTTCCAGTCGTAATCGCCGTAGTATCCCTTGCTATTCCACAGATACCGGTTGATGCCCTCGGCACGTTTCGCCGCCTTACCGATGAACTGCACGACGCAACTAAAATCCCGCGTCTCCGAACAACCGCGCGCAATGGTCGTCTCGAGATGGAACATCAGGCTGTTCAGATCGACAGGGATGATCGAAGTAGTGCGAACGGTCGTTAGATTCATGTTGTCGCCGAACCAGCGCGAACTGAAATCCCAGCCGCTTTCCGCCGTCGCGCGCAGATCGCGGTACACCTCGTTAGGCGCCCGCCCGGTGGCTTTCTGCGCCGTCTGCACGTCTTCGAGATACGACTCGTCGCGCGGCGTGTCGAGTTCGTCCCAATAACGGTTCAGCACCGTTTTGTCCGGTAGCACCACGACGTTGCGCGTTGCGTCGCCAGGCTTCGTCGTCGACGCGCCCTGCATCCAGTACGCGTATTCCTTGCGCATGGCCGGCAAATACTTCTGATAGACGCGCCCCCCTTCGACCTTTGCGGCAAGCTCCACCATGTACGAGAAGAACGGCGGCTGCGAGCGGCTCAGATAGTAGGTCCGGTTGCCGTTCGGAATGTGGCCATACGTGTCGATCATGTACGCGAAGTTGTCGAGCATGTTGTCGACGAGATCTTCATGTCCCGACTCCTGCAAGCCGAGCATCGTGAAATACGTGTCCCAGTAATAGCCTTCGCGAAAGCGCCCGCCGGGCACGACGTACGGCTTGGGCATCGGAATCAGCGAACTGTACGGCGGCGCGGTCGTCGTCGTGCGCGTGAGTTCGGGCCACAGCCAGTTGATGTGATCGCGCAGCGACTGGTTCGGCGGCGGCGTGATCACGGGCTCCGAAGGCGGTATGAAGTACTGGTCGACGAAAGTTTTCAGCGAGAAATTCGGCTGGTTCTTCTGCGTTTCGTAGGCCTGGAGGATCGTTGCGGGGTCCGCTTTCGGCAACGCGTCGACGAAGGTCTTCTGGTCGGGATAGATCTGCCGGGTCTGCACAGCGACGAACAGGTCGCCATACAACTTGTCGGGCGGCGGCGGCAACGTGCCGCCCAACTGCGTATCGGCGCTCGCCACGCGCGCGAAACCTGCCAGCAGCACAAAGCTTGAAAACGCGACTGCACGCGCGGCGGATCGCTTGCGCAGAGGCGGCGAGCTTGATGGCGCCGCGCATTGCATCGGGTCAAAAAGAACTGCGGTTGATGGATGTGTACTGACAGTCCTGCTACGAACAGACGACAGCGTACTCATGTCTCCCTCCTCGGAAAGGTGGACAACCGGTCTGGTCTGCCGTCGCGCTTTTTGATTGCCACGCGAGCATCGCATAGGAGCACGTACGTGCGCAATCGCGCGTGAACGTTTGCGGAACCGATCCCTGAAAAGCATCTTTTTTTCTATGCTTTCTGATTAAAGAAAGCTGATTCAAAGGTCGTTAATCAATTCGGAGCCGTACGTCCGGCCGCTTCGTTACAATGAAGCAAATCAGTCATCGATAAGACTCTTCGCCGCCGCGTGCTGTACTCGTATTCGGAGCTCGACTGGAGGCAACTTTTTGCCCGGGGACCCTTCATGAACGACGATCAACACGATCAGGTGCTTTTCGCCCGGTTCGGAACGAGCAGCCCCTGCTGGCGGCTGTCGAGCGACAGCAATGCGCTCGAACTGACGCCCGAAACGGATGACGACACAGCCACGGTCGCCATTGCCCTGTCGGGTGCGCAGGCCGCGCAGATTCGCAGGCTCACGGGCGTCACCTCGCATCTCACCATGGACGTGCGCCTGTTCGGCGAAGCGCTGCGTCTGCATCTGGTCGGCAAGAAGCTCAACAGCAGCACCTGGGCGGGCACGGCTTCCGGCTACGAAGACACCGAGTCCGTCGCGCGCGATCTGGTGCATGGGCTGTCATTCGCCGAGCAGGTCGTGTCGGAAGTCAATTCCGTCGTCGTGATCGTCGACAAGAACGGCCGCATCCAGCGCTTCAACCGGCTCGCCGAAGAACTCACGGGCATGAAGGAAGAAGACGTGGTCGGGCGCAGTGTGTGGGCGCTCTTCATGTCGTCGGAAGCGGGCGCGGCGTCGAGCCAGAACATTTCGGGCTTCTTCAATCAGGGCGTCGCGTACGAAGTCGAGCGGCGCGTGCGCACCGTGCACGGCGAGCGGCTTTTCCTCTTTCGCAACAAATTCGTGATGAGCGGGAGCGGCGTCGACGAACAGTTTCTGATCTGCTCGGGCACCGACATCACCGAGGAACGCCGCGCGCAGGAACGTCTGTCGGAACTGGCCAACACCGATTCGCTGACGGGCCTGCCCAACCGCAACGCGATTCACGACAAGACGCGCGCGGCCATCGCCAGCGCGGCGGCGGGCGAATCCGTCGGCATCCTGTTTCTCGATCTCGACAATTTCAAGAAGGTCAACGACCACTACGGCCACGTGTTCGGCGACCGGCTGATCCAGGACGTGTCGTCGGCCGTGCGCGAGTGTCTTGCCGACGAGGACACGCTCGCGCGCCTGGGCGGCGACGAGTTCATCGTGCTGTCGCCGGTTGCGTCGGTGGCGTCGATGGAAGCGATGGCGCAGCGCATTCTGGAGCGGCTGCGCGTGCCATTCAGCCTCGGGCTGGTCGAGGTCTACACCGGCTGCTCGATCGGCATTGCGATGTTCCCCGAACATGGCGACAGCCTCGAAGCGCTGATCCGCGCCGCCGACACCGCCATGTACGTGGCCAAGGACGACGGCAAGCGCACGTATCGCGTGTTCTCGCCGGAGATGAACCGCAAGGTCGCCGAGTACATGTGGCTCGATACGAATCTGCGGCGCGGCCTCGAAGAAGGCCAGCTGACGCTGCACTATCAGCCGAAGCTCTCGCTGGCCACGGGCACCGTGTACGGCGTGGAGGCGCTGGTGCGCTGGAATTCGCCGGAGCGCGGGCAGATCATGCCCGCCGCGTTCATCCGCTACGCGGAAGAGTCGGGGCTGATCGGGCCGCTTGGCCGTTGGGTGATGCAAACGGCGGCCGAACAGGCCGCGCAATGGAAGGCGCGCGGGCTGTCGCTGCGCGTGGCGATCAACGTGTCGGCGCGGCAACTGGTGGATACGGCCGTGGTGTCGCATTTCACGGAGGCCCTGCAGCGCGCGCAACTCGATCCTTGCCTGCTCGACATCGAGCTGACGGAAAGCTGCCTGATCGAAGACGAAGCGGCCGCGATCGACCTGATTACGCAATTCCGCGATCTCGGCGCGCAGGTCCATCTGGACGATTTCGGCACCGGCTATTCGTCGCTGTCGCAGCTTGGGCGCATTCCGCTCGACGTGATCAAGCTGGACCGCAGCTTCGTGAGTTCGATCAACGCGGACAGGAAATCTCAGGCGCTGGTGCGCTCGATGGTGGCCGTCGCGCAAGCGCTGCAACTGAAGGTGGTGGCGGAAGGGATCGAGACGGAATCGGAAGAGCTGTTCATGAAGGGACTGGGCGTCGAATACGTACAGGGTTTTCTGTACGGCAGGCCGATGCCCGCAGCCGAATTCGAGCGCTGGCTGCATGACAGGCAGAAGATCCGCTTGATCGCCTGAACCCCCGAAAAGTTCGCTGGATCGCCGGGATCTCCCGCCTGGCCGTTGCTACGGCTGACTACTGGGTAATGCATGCTGCTTGATGCCTTCTGCTACGTTGATGGTTGCGTCAATACCTGACGGGTGCAGACGGAGCGCGTGAATGCTGAGCGCGGGGGCGTTCTGCCAATCAGACTACTGTCCTTCCTGCTTACGCAACGTTCATCGCAGCCGGGCGCAAATTGCCCGCGCGGCGGTTCTGCAGCATCACGAGCCGTTCCATGAAGGCGAGATCCTTCTCCTCGATCGTGAACGCGGACTGCACCCAGTCTTCCGTAATTTCCATCAGTTCGGCGCGCGACAGTTGCAGCACGCGCTGACGCGCCCGTACCATCGCGCGGATGCCGTTGAGCTTGGGGCGCAACGTGTCGATGAAGGTGCGCGTCGCGATATACGCCTCGCCCGGCTCGAACAGATGGTCGACGAGGCCGCGGCTTTCGTGCCACTCGGCCGTATGCGATTCGCCGCCGCCGATCAGTTCTTCCGCGAGGCGCATGCCCGCCTTGCGCGCGACGAGCGAATAGCCGCCCATGCCCGGGAACAGGTTGAAGGCGATCTCCGGAAAGCCCATCCGCGCGTCGTTCTGCGCGAGCACGAAATGATGCGCGAGCGCCGCTTCGAAGCCGCCGCCGAGCGCGCTGCCCTCCACCATCGCAATCGAAATCGCGCCGGTATCGAAGCCGCGCGCCGCTGCGTGCACGCAATCGACGCAGGCGCGCGCATACGCCATCAGCTCCTGTCGGCGGCCGGCGCGGATGGCGTCGGCAAAAAAGCTGAGATCGCCGCCGACGTTGAACATGGTCGGAATCACGGAGCCTGTCACCCAAAAATCGATGCGCACATTGGAATCGCGCGCGGCCCGCGCGAGTTCGAGGATGTCGTGCACCAGTTCGAGGTTGAAGCATGGACGCGGTTGCGCGCGCAACATCATCCACATGACGTTGCGCTCTTCTTCGTAATACGCGGAGATTTGCGACAGCTTGCCAGCTTCGAGGAACGGACGGCAGGCGTGATGGTTTTGCAGATTCATTTTGAACGGTCCTTTTGAAGTTAAAAACTCGGGTGAAGCATTGCGAGCCTAAAACAGACCAGAATCTGGTGGGGCGGCCTAACCAACAGAAGAATGCAGTTCTTCATAACTATGGCGACGCCCGCTGGACGGGCTTCTTGCCAGGCGCGGCTTGCGCAAACGATTGCCCTCTGAAGTAAAACTTCAAACAAACGTTCTCGCCTGCGCTTTAATAAGGGCACAAAGCGGTAATTAGAATATCTGTTTTAATTCCAGCTGAAATGTCGCTGCAAACGTTTTAATGCAATCCGAAGTTATTCCGATTGCATTGTTTTGTGAATTCGGGGCGATGAGAGGCAAAAAGCGGCAAAGCGATCGCGCTCAGCCGCGTTTTCCCCAGAGAGGTGACATGGGTCCATCGATCGATGCGGATGCAACGGCATGCGCATCGACGGCGCGCTTTACTGCAGGCGCGCGGACCAGTTATCGGCGGCTTCCTGCGACAAACCCGCCGCTAGCGCGGCCTCGCGAATCTGCCGCCAGGTTTGCGGATCGACGGGAATGCCGTTGGCCTCGCGCTCGGCGCGTGTCGCGCGCTCCGGCTCGCCCGGCGCATAGATGCGCTCCGCGCCGCCCGCCAGCGGCGACGCCTTCACCCATTCGACGAACGCATCTGCCTCGGCCTCGGCGTTTGGGGCGTCGAAGGCGGCGGGATCGGCGATCACCGACAGCATGCAGTTGATGATCGCGTTGGTCTTTTGCAGCGTGTCCTCGTGCGTCGTGTAGCCGCCCGACAACGCGCCGCCAAAAATCTCGCACATCGCCGCGAGACCGAAGCCCTTGTGGCCGCCCGCCTGTCCGCCAACCGGCATCAGCGCGCCGAACGGCGCTTCCATCATCACTTTCGGCTCGACGGTCGGGTTGCCTTCATGGTCGATCAGCGAGCCGGGCGGCACCTGCTTGCCCTGGTTGTACGCGACGCGCGTCTTGCCGTAAGCCACGGCGCTCGTCGCGAAGTCGAGCACGAGCGGCGCCTTGCCCTGGCGCGGAAAGGCCGCGCAAAACGGATTGGTGCCGATGCGCCGGTCCGCGCCGCCGAACGGCGCGACGAGCGGATCGCCCGCCACGTTGACGAAGTGGAACGACGCGAGGCCCGCCTTCGCGCACTGCTCGGCCCAATGCCCGATCCGCCCGATGTGATGCGCGTTGCGCAGCGCGACGGCGCACACGCCGAGTTTTTTCGCGCGCTCGATGCCCTGCTCCATCGCCTCGTGCGCGACGACCTGGCCGAAGCCCTTGCCGCCGTCGATCGTCAGTACCGCGCCGACGTCCTTCACGACGCTCGCATGCGTGTTCAGCTTCAGCTCGCCATCGCGCAGCGAATCGACATAGCGCGGGATCATGCCGACGCCGTGCGAATCGTGCCCCGTGAGATTGGCGGCAACGAGATGATCGGCGACGAGCTGGGCTTCACGCGGCGAACTGCCCGCCTGCTCCCATATCGCGCGCACGTAGGCGTGCAGTTGATCGACGGGAATACGGGGAGCGCGCGTGTCGTTCATTCGATGATCGGTTCGTCAAGGAAAAAGATGGACAGTGAGAGAAGCCGACAGGCTTCTCTCACGCGGAAAAACGCTTCAGCGTCGAACGTTCGGGACAGGCATCAAGGCGCGGCGGCAATCACCTCGGCGACAGCCGCCGTCAGCTTCTTGCCGTACGGCACATGCAGGAACTCGTTCGGACCGTGCGCGTTCGACTTCGGTCCGAGCACGCCGCACACCATGAACTGCGAGGTCGGGAAGCCCGCCTTCAGCACGTTCATCAGCGGGATCGTGCCGCCCTGGCCGATGAACGCGACGTCTGCGCCGAAGTGCTGGCGCGATGCGTCGTTCAGCGCGGTGCCGAGCCACGGTGCGAGTTCCGGCGCGTTCCAGCCCGTCGCGGCGCCCGCGTCCGGCTTGAACGTGACCTTCGCGTTGTACGGCGGATCGAACTCCAGCAGCGACTTCAGTTGCTGCACGGCGTTTTCCGCATCGACGAGCGGCGGCAGACGCAGCGACAGCTTGAACGCCGTGCGCGGACGCAGCACGTTGCCCGCATCCGCGAGCGACGGCAGGCCCGCCGCGCCCGTCACCGACAGCGACGGACGCCAGGTGGAGTTGAGCAGCGCTTCTTTCGGGTCGGTGGTGGTTGGCAGCACGGAGCCGCCGTCCTGGCCGCAGGCCCACGGCAGTTTTTTCCACACGTCGTCGCCGAGAATCTTCGCGGTCGCCTCGGCTTCGTCGAGACGGTCGAGCGGAACCGGGCAATGGAAACCCTTCGGCAGCAAGGTGCCGTCCGCGGCGTCTTCGAGACGCTCGAACATTTGCCGCATGATGCGGAAGCTCGACGGCGCGATGCCGCCGTAGCCGCCCGAGTGAATGCCTTCGTCGAGCACCTGCACTTCGAGGTCGCCGGACACGAGGCCACGCAGCGACGTGGTGAGCCACAGCTGATCGTAATTGCCCGCACCCGAGTCGAGACACACGACGAGGCCGACCTTGCCGAGCCGCTCGCGCAACGCGTCGACATACGGCAGCAGATCGTAGCTGCCCGACTCTTCGCAGGTTTCGATCAGGCCGACGCAGCGCGGCCGCTCGATGCCTTGCGCGTCGAGCGCGGCCAGCGCGGTGAGGCTGGCGTAGATCGCGTAGCCATCGTCAGCGCCGCCGCGGCCGTACAGCTTGCCGTCCTCGAGCTTCGGCGTCCACGGGCCGAGGTCGTTGCGCCAGCCGTCGAATTCCGGCTGCTTGTCGAGGTGGCCGTACAGCACGATGGTGTCCGTGCTGCCCGAGCGCGTGGCCGGCGACTCGAAGAAGATCACGGGCGTGCGGCCCGGCAGACGCACGATTTCGAGCTTCAGCCCGCGCACGGGCTGCTGCTCCGCCCACTTCGCGGCTTCCGTGATCACGCGCTCGATATAGCCGTGCTTTTCCCAGTCGGCGTCGAAAGCCGGGCTCTTCGCGGGCACGGCGATGTAGTCGGTGAGCGCCGGCACGATCTCATCGTTCCATTTGCGATCGACGAATTCGCGCAGTGTGTCGTGATTCAGCTTTTGAGCTTGTTGGGTATCGTCGGAGATCATGATGGCCATATCCGGTGCAGTCGAAACGCACATGATAGACCTTACGGCCCGGCTTGCCGAATTCGTGTGAACCATACGGCGCGTGGCTTGCAATCAGCCTTCAAACGGCAAGCGGACGATGCCCGATCGCGCGACAATGAAGGGATCGAAAGGATAGACACTGCGCCTGGGGAGGCTCGATGAACAGCCAGATGATGATACAAGGCGTCGCGGCCGTCGCCGCGCTGGGGCTGTACTTTCTGCCGTCGATCATCGCCGATCGCCGCAAGCGCTACGACATACTGACCCTCGCCCTGTTCAACGCATGCATGGGCTGGACGGTGTTCGGCTGGCTGGTCGCGCTGTACTGGGCGTGGCAGCCGAATCCGCCCGTCAATCTGGAAGGTGAAGTGGTGCGTTCGCGCCGCACCCTCAGCATGCGAACCTTCACGAAAGGGCTCGGCGAGCGCGTGCGGTGGCGCGAATCGCGCGACCGTTCGGGCAAATAGCGCGCCGCCCGCCGCTCAACGACCAGGACCCCATGATGCAGATCACCCCGTTCCAGATTTCGGTTCCCGACTTCGAGCTTGCCGCGCTCAAGACGCGCCTCGCGCAAACGCGCTGGCCCGACACGTTCGATAGCGCGCCGTGGTCGCTCGGCACCGACTTGAACTATTTGCGCGATCTCGTCGATTACTGGGCGGGCGGGTACGACTGGCGCGCGACGGAAGCGCGGCTCAATCAGGAGCCGCAATTCGTCGCGCAGGTCGGCGATCTTGCCGTGCACTTCGTGCATCGGCGTGGCACGGGGCCGAAGCCCTACCCGCTCGTCATCACGCACGGCTGGCCCGGCTCGTTCATCGAGTTCGCCGAACTGGTGCCGCAACTGTGCGACCCGGCGTCGTTCGGCGCAGACCCCGCCGATGCATTCGATGTCGTGGTCCCGTCGATGCCCGGCTATGGCTTTTCGGAGCGTCCTTCGAAGCCGGGCATGTCGGTGTTCGCGATCGCCGGTCTGTGGGTCGAACTGATGCGCGGCCTCGGCTACGCGCGCTTCGGCGCGCAAGGTGGCGATCTGGGCGCGGCGGTGTCGATCGCGCTGGCGGCCAATCATGCGCAGCAGGTCGACGGCATTCATCTCAACTTCCTGCCGAGTTCCTACGCGCCCGGCGTCGCGCCCGACGATCCTTCCATCACGCAGGAAGAGCGGGATTTTCTCGCGTCCAAGGCCGTATTTGCCGATGCTGAAGGCGCCTACGCGCACATGCACGCAACGAAACCGAACACGGCCGCGTTCGCGCTCAACGATTCGCCAGCCGGGCTGGCCGCGTGGATCGTCGAGAAATTTCGCGCGTGGAGCGATTGCGATGGCGACGTGGAGCGCGTGTTTTCGAAGGACCAGTTGCTAACCGATCTGTCGTTGTACTGGCATACGCAGACGATCGGCTCGTCGATGCGGCTCTATGCGGAAACGCGCGCGCGGCCATTGCGCTTCGAGCCGGGCCAGCGCGTGACGCCACCGCTCGGGTTTGCGCGCTTTCCGAAGGAGATCAGCCAGCCGCCGCGCTCGTGGATAGAGCGCGTGTTCAACGTCACGCAGTTCGCCGATATGCCGCGCGGCGGGCACTTCGCCGCGATGGAACAGCCTGCGCTGCTCGCCGAAGAGATACGGCGCTTCTTCCGGCCGCTGCGGGGCTAAGCGTGCAACGAAGCCTGGCGACGCATCGCTAGCGACGCGACTGCGCGAGCGCGTCGTAGCGCTCGCGCGCGGCGTCCAGCGCGCCGCCGTGCGTTTCGGCCCAGCGGTCGAGCGTGACGAGCGCGTCGCTCAACGACAGCCCGATCGGGCTCAACCGATATTCGACATGCAATGGCTTCGTGCCGCAGACCTCGCGGATGACGAGCCCGTTGCGCTCCAGGTCGCGCAACGTCTGCGACAGCACCTTCTGTGAAATGCCGCCGATTTTGCGCAGCAGCGCGTTGTTGCGCATCGGCCCGTCCTGCAGCGCGGGCAGGATCAGCAATGTCCATTTACTCGCGATCAGTTCGAGCGCGAGCCGCGACGAACAAGCCTCGTCGAACACGTTACCTGGGTGCTGCGCCTCGTTGATGGCGTCGACGGAATGGTCCGGCGCGGGCATTGCCATGGTTACCAGAAGGTGCGTAATGGTCAGCGGATCACTATACCTCTACGCTGCGTCCATTCTTCAAATGGAGGTAGTGATGGCGTGGTTAATCCTGCTCGCGGCAAGCGTCGTTGAAATCCTGATGGGCCTTGCGCTCAAGTACGCGAACGGCTGGACGCGCTTCTGGCCGAGTGTCGGCGGTGTGGCGGCCGCGCTGGCGAGCGTGTTCCTGCTGACGCTCGCGATGAAGCATCTGCCTGCGGGCACCGCGTATGTGGTGTGGACGGGCATCGGGTCGCTGGGCATCACGCTGCTCGGCATCGTGCTGTTCGGCGATCCTGTGTCGGCGCCGCGGATCGCATGCATGGTGATGATCGTTGCCTCGGCGGCGGCGCTCAAGTGTATCGACGGGTAGTGCCGCTTCTGTATCTGGCGTGCGCCGGCAGCACGCGAAACAATCGACCGGTTCGCGCGACTGGCGCTCAATCGAGGTGGATCACCACCGGGGAACGCGAACCGGGATGCACATCCCGTCATGCCGCGCGCCTGGGCCTTGCCACGATCCTTCGATCGGTCTTCCTTCAACGGAGTTCACGCAATGCCTCAAACCTCGCATCTCGTTGCATTTGCTTTCGTCGCGCTCGGCATGGCGCTCACGCCCGGGCCCAACATGATCTATCTGATCTCGCGGTCGATCTGCCAGGGCCGTGTGGCAGGCCTGATTTCGCTGGGCGGGGTGGCGCTTGGTTTCGTGGTCTATATGTTCTGCGCTGCGTTCGGTATTACGGCGTTGCTGCTTGCCGTGCCGTTTGCGTATGACACGCTGCGGTTTGGTGGCGCGCTCTATCTGCTGTATCTCGCATGGCAGGCTGTGAAGCCGGGTGGACGCTCGCCGTTCCAGGTGCGCGATTTGCCCGTCGATAGTCCGCGCAAGTTGTTCACGATGGGTTTCATCACCAATCTCTTGAATCCGAAGATTGCTGTGCTGTATCTGTCGCTGCTGCCGCAGTTTATTGATCCGCAGCACGGCAGCGTGCTTGGGCAATCGCTGGTATTTGGCGCGATTCAGATCGTGCTGAGTATTTCTGTTAATTCGACTGTTGCGGTGACGGCGGGGTCGATTGCCGCGTTTCTCGCGGGTAGGCCGACGTGGCTCGTCGTGCAGCGATGGATCATGGGGACTGTGTTGGCTGGGCTTGCAGTCAGGATGGCGGTGGAAGGGCGGCGGTAAGCCTTGTCATTTTGTCTGCGACGGCTTGGTTTGGTTTTTCGCTTTTCGCTTTTCGCTTGCATCCGGGTTATGACTTTGTGCTTCAGGCGGTGCCGGTCGGTGTTTTCGCCTTTGCGCTGGCATCCGCGGTTTGCTTCTGGTTCGCAAGCGTCGCCCCTGTGCGGGGCGGCACCTACTTTTCTTTGCCGCCGCAAAGAAAAGTAGGCAAAAGAAAGCGGCTAACACCGCCAGCACGTGTTCTTATCCACGGGCCCCCAACGTCCCCACGCTCCACGCGGCAGCCTTGCTGTTCGCGTGCGTTGCCAACGCTTTGTATAGAAGCCTCCCCTGCTTCAGGCACCCATACACGGGCGAACGCCAGCGAATGGTATGTGCCGCCCAGGTGGCAAACTGTGTGTAGGTTGTCGCGACGCACAGGATAGCGCTCTTACAAGGTGGGGCGCGTGCGCTATCGGTCCGAAGCGAGGCGTGTGAGGTACTACGGCCTACACACAGTTTGCCACCTGGGCGGCCGCGGACGATCTGGCGCGGCATGCGGAAATGCGGGCGCGCGAAGCGGGTGAGGCATACAGAGAGAACGTTGGCAACGAGCGCGGACTGGTGCGTTGCCGTGTGAAGCGTAAGACCCTTTGAGGGCCCTCAGGCAGCAACAAAAATTGGCGGTGTGAGCCGCTTTCTTTTGCCTACTTTTCTTTGCGGCGGCAAAGAAAAGTAGGTGCCGCCCCGCACAGGGGCAACGCTAGCAAACCAGAAGCAAACCGCGGATGCCGGCGAACAAACAAGCAAACCACCCCCAAACCGCCCGCGCAAAGCGCCCCCCTCAGGGTGAAACACTCCGAACAAACCTGTGCACTGATCCCGCCGGAATCGAGCGCGGCTGCCGCCACACTTCATCCTGCGCGAAGGTTTCCTGACGCAATTCGCCATGGTCGTCGAACCATTGGCATACGAGCCATTCACCCGTCTTACGGGCAATCGCCCCAACATAAGTCACCGTCATCCGCGGGCCGCCCGTTTTGAGCGTCACCACGTCCCCGACAATGATTTGCACCGTTTGCGTCGTATCAAATGCGTCGAAAGTAGCAGTCAGCATGGATGTCCCCGTTATAAGCATTAGGCTGGCTGAAAATTCACTGCCATAAACGCACCGCGTTCCAACGAATAATTAAGAGTGGGGCAAGATTAACAATCGAATATTTCGACAGCAAGTATTTTTTATTGGAAGCGTTTTCAGCAAAACCGAAATAGTCGGGAAGATATCTCGAACGTTCGTTCGTTATTGTTTAGTTCGCGAATCGCCTGTCGGCAAAGGCGGCATGTTGTCGCGCAGCACACCTCAAACCGGAGTTTAGGCAGCGTGTTCAGGGTATACGTAAATACGCCCGACCGCTCGCTGTCATCAGACTGACATTCCGCGCGTTATTACGGGTTTAAAAACCATGCCGCACGATTAACCGGCGTCATCTGTGAATAAGCGCATCACTGCTGAACGGGAAAGATTAGTTGCAATGCGCAATGCACGGCGGCTGCAATCGTATGACTCTAAACAGTGAAAACGTTATCGGACGATTTTCAACTGTATTTTTGTTCTGTCGACATACAAAAATGCAGCCGCTCGGGATTTTCCCTAAGCCGTTTTGATCGCGCGCAATGAAGCGCGCTGCTGATGCCGGACCAGCGTCACACTGAGCGCAATGCAGATCACCATCAATACGGCGTTGATTGCGAGACTGCGCTGGAACGCATACGCATAGCCCGCCGCCGACGCATTCGCCGATAACGCGCCAAAGAACGCGCCGCTAATGGCGGCCGTGCCGAACGCCGAGCCGATCTGAAGCGTCGACGTCACCACGCCCGACGCAAGCCCCGCCTTCGCCGGCTCCACTTCGCCGAGCACGATGCGCATGATTGACGGCAACACGAGCCCCTGCCCTACGCCGGCGATAACCAGCCCCGCGTAGAACAGAACGCCGAGCGCCGCGTGCGTCGCAGCCCAGCCGGTCGCCGAGAAACCGACCGCCATCATCGAAAAACCGAGCGTCAGCACATGTCCGCCCAGGCGCCGCACGACGGCGGGCGACGTCAGCGGCCCGGCGACGAAGCCCAGCGCGAACGGCATGATCGCGATGCCGGATTGCAGCGGCGTCCAGTGCAAACCCGTCTGCAGATAAATGCCGTACGTGAGAAAGAACGCGCTATTGCAATAGAACAGAAACGCGAGCACGAGCCCCGTCGAAAAGGCCGGATTGCGGAATAGTTGCAGATCGACGAGCGGGCTGCCGCCGGTGCGCTCGACGCGACGCTCCGTGGCGACGAACGCGGCAAGCGCAGGCACGGCGAGCGCGAACATCGCGAAGGTCCACCACGGCCAGCCGGCTTCGCGGCCATGCGTCATCGGATAGATCAGCAGTATCAGCACCAGCGACAGCAGCGCGACGCCTTTCAGATCGACGCCTTCACGCGTCGAAGACTGATTTTCCGGCACGTATTTCCACGCGCCGATAAACGCCAGCACGCCGACGGGAATGTTGATCAGGAAAATGGCGCGCCAGTCGAGACCGAACGGCTGGTACGTGATCAACGCGCCGCCCCCCAGTTGCCCGACGATCGACGCGAGCCCGAACACGAAGCCGTAAAAGCCCATCACGCGCGTCTGCTGATGCGGCGGCACGACGGCGCGCACGGTCGCCAGCACCTGCGGCGCCATCACCGACGCCGCCATGCCCTGCACGATACGCGCGATCACGAGCACGTGACCATTCGGTGCGAAGCCGCACAGCGCCGAAGCGACGACGAAGCCCGCCATCCCCGTCATGAACATCCGCCGCCTGCCGAACAGGTCGCCGAGCCGCCCGCCCGTAATCAGCAACACCGCATACGCCGATGCATAGGCGGAGACGATCAGCTGCAATTGCGCGTCAGTGGCGTTCAGGCCCGTGTGGATCGCGGGCAGCGCCAGATTGACGATGAAATAGTCGAGCGGCGCGAGAAACGCGCCGACGAACAGCACGGTCAGCGCCAGCCCTTGCCGCTCGAAGCGCTGCGGCCCTTGCGCTTCGGCACGCGGCGCCGGCTTGTCGGCGTGCTGCGCGGATGCGGTTGCGGGAGGTAAGGCGACGCCCGACGCTTTCATGCATCTATCATTCATGACTGAACGTTCAACAATTGGAGAAAAAAATTTCAGGTGAGCGCGCGCATCGCGACGTCGACGACAGCTTTCAGTTCGTCTTCCTTGCGCTTGCATTTATTGAGCACGCGCAGGCCTTGCGTCATGCACAGCAGGAAATCGGCGACCGCCTTTTCATCGAGGTCGCTATTGAACACGCCCGCCGCCTGCCCTCGGATCACGGCGGCCGCGAGCAGCGTGACGACGCGCCGCTGGATCGCGCGGATTTTCGCGTGCAGCGCTTCGTCGTCGGGTTGCAGCTCGAGCGTGCTGTTCGTGATGAAGCATCCCGTCAGCGTCGACGCGGTGCGCGTGTGGTGCAGCAGCGCATTGCGCAACGCGACGTCGGGCGGGACATTGGCGTTCAGCCGCTCGACGAGCCCGGCAATTGCCCCTTCCGCGTAATGATCCAGGGCGGCCATCATGATGCCGTGCTTGTCGCCGAACACGCCGTACAGGCTGCCGCGCAGCACGCCTGTCGCGTTGCAGAGATCGTCGACGGATGTCGCGTGAAAGCCGTTGCGCCAGAACACCTTGCCGGCTTCGGTGAGCACGGCAGCCGTATCGAATTCGCGCGGGCGGCCGCGCGGGCACGATTCGTCCCGTCTGGCGGCGCTCGCGCGCCGGGGTGCAGTGTTATCGGTCATGCACGCCATTTTATGACTGGTTGTTCAATAATTCAAGGAGAAATCCTCGTGGGTTCTGCACCATCGTGTCCCAGCACAATAGACCGCAAACATTGAGCAATGCTCTCAGAAACGCCACGGGATGGCCGTGCAATCGACCTGTTTGCCTGCGACTACACAGGTACGGGAGGTGTCTATGCGCTTTCGGCAATTCGCGGCGATTTCGACTGTGGTGCTTTTTTGTGGCCGCGCCAGCTTTGAACAGACCGGCTTGCCGGTCTACGGGCGCCTCAGCGGCGAGAAGCGTAAGCCATGGTTTTTCGTCCATGTCGCGAAGGAGATAGGGCAAGAGGTGTCGTCGCGCCTACACTCAGACTAAGGTTTTTGCCATGATAAGGCGCGGGTTCTCTCGGCTACTCCAATGGTCATGCGCGCACGCCCAACATAATCAAACCCAAACCGCACACACAACATGCTCCCCCTTGCGCTCAATCAGGGAGTCTGCAAAGTACCGTCTTTCAACCGGGTTTGCGTCCAGGTCGTCACCGTGTTCTCGCACGGGTACTTCGCCGCTTCAGTTTCGTCGATATCGACTCCCAGACCGGGTCTGTCGTTCGCATACACGTGCCCGTTGCGGAATTCGGGCAAGCCAGGGAACACGTCCAGCAATGCCGCCCGTGGCCCCTTCAGGTCCTGGATGACAAAATTGGGCGGCTCGGTGCCCGACCATTCCTGAACCCCGAAGTTGCGCGCAGCGAGATCGATATGAATGTTCGCCGCGTGAGCCATCGGCGACATATCCCCCGGACCATGCCACGCTGTCCTCACGCCAAACTGTTCGGCGAATATCTGCAGCTTGCGGCCGGCAGTAATCCCGCCGATCTGGCTCAGGTGAACGCGAATAAAGTCGATCAGGCGCTCCGTGATCATGAAACGCCATTCAGACGGGTTGTTGAAGAGTTCGCCCTGAGCGAGAGGTGTCGTCGTCTTTGCGCGCAGCTGCCGCATCCATTCCCCCTCTTCCAGTGCAATCGCGTCTTCAAGGAAGAACAGCTCGTATTGCTCGAGCTCGCACGCGAAGCGGATCGCCTCGACGGGTTTGAGGCGTTCATGCACGTCGTGACACAGCTCGACGTCGAAGCCCACCTTGCTGCGAATGCCGTCGAAGAGCTTAAGGGTTTCACGCATGTATTTCCTGCTGTCGAGATACACGCCCTCGGGTGCGCGCGCCGGCGCACCCGAGGGCGCCTTGCCGTAGCCGCCTCCGCCATAGCCGCCACTCTGACAGCGAATGTGCGTGATGCCCTGCTCCCGGTATTTCTGGATGTTCTCGCACAACTCGTTGAGGTCACGCCCGTCCGCATGACGATAGATCGGCACCCCTTCCCTGCACTTGCCGCTGAAGAGCTGATAGAGCGGCATGTCCGCCATCTTGCCCTTGATGTCCCACAAGGCCATATCGATGCCCGAGATCGCATTGTTCTCGATGGGGCCGTTGCGCCAGTACGCGTTCTGGTGCATCAGTTGCCAGAGTTCCTCGATCGCCTCGGCGTCCCGGCCAATAAGGAGCGGCCGCAAATACTCTTCGATCAGGCATTTGACCGCGACATGCCGATACGCAAACGTCGCGCAACCGAGCCCATACAGTCCAGCCTGGTTCGTCTCCACCTTGACGACGATCAGGTTGATGCCTTCCGGCGCGGTCAGGATGACCTTTACATCGGTGATCAGCGTTGCCATGTTGTTCCTGCCATTGCAAATGTTGAGTCGTGGTGTGGCGCTTTATCAGCGGCTCACTGCGAGGCGCCCTTCCTGCTTCGAGCGTTGATCCGAGTGCGCAGGCACAGTGATCATCAGAATCACCGAGCACAGCAGCGCGCCTGCCATGAAGATGTACGATGCCGCCGGGCTGCCCGTCGCGCCGTTCAGATAGCCGACGATCCACGAGCCGAGAAACGCGCCCATTGCGCCGCATGCATTGATGAGTCCGATCGCGCCGCCCAGCACGTTGCTCGGGATCAGTTCGGGAACGAGGGCGAAGAACGGTCCGTACGGCGCATACATCGTTGCACCTGCCACGACCAGCAACGCAAACGACATCCAGAAGTGCGAGCTGCCGATCATGTACGAAGCCACGAACGCGATCGTTCCAATCAGGAGCAACGGCCACACAAACAGTTTGCGGTTGCGGGTCTTGTCCGACAGCCACGACGCGAGCAGCATCAGGATGATTGCGGCGAGATAGGGAACGGCGGCAAGCCATCCGACTGAAACGATATCGATCGTCGAAGCCGTTTTGAGAATCGATGGCAGCCACATGATGAAGCCATACACGCCGACGCTCCACAGCGCGTGAATCGCACAGCATTTCAGTACGATCGACGAGCGGAACGCGGTCTTGTAGTCACGCACCGGTGCGATATCGGCCTGCTCGGCTTTAAGACGCGCCTGCAATTCGGTCTTTTCTGCGTCGCTCATCCAGGGCGCATCGGCCGGCTTGTCCTTCACCGTGAACCACCATACGATTGCCCACGCCAGCGCAGGTACGCCTTCAATCACGAACATCTCGCGCCAGCCGAAGCTGTGCACCAGATAGCCGGACACCACCGACATCCACAACACCGTCACCGGGTTGCCGAGTATCAGGAACGTGTTGGCGCGCGATCGTTCTGTTCGCGTGAACCACCGGCTGATGTACATCAGCATCGACGGCATCA
The DNA here is from genome assembly GCF_013426895.1 of Paraburkholderia largidicola. Taxonomy (NCBI): domain Bacteria; kingdom Pseudomonadati; phylum Pseudomonadota; class Betaproteobacteria; order Burkholderiales; family Burkholderiaceae; genus Paraburkholderia; species Paraburkholderia largidicola. Next base: position 712,410 of record NZ_AP023175.1, read on the forward strand.
CGGCCGCTTCGACTACGCCGAGCACGAAGCGCAGCACCATCAGCATCGGAATGTTGCTGACCATGCCCGTCGCGGCAGCGCAGAGGCCCCACAGGATCAGGCTGAAGAAAATCAGTTTCTTGACGCTGTTGCGCTGCGCGTAAATTGCGCCGGGCACCTGAAACAGACAGTAGCCGAGAAAGAAAAGCGACCCGATCAGCGACGAGGTGCCGTGCGAGATGCCGAGATCCTTGTCGATGCCGGCGGCTGCTGCAAAACCGTAGTTAGCGCGATCCAGATAGGCGAGGCTGTAGGTGATGAAGATGATGGGCATCAGATACCACCACCTTTGAGTTGCTACGGGTTTGACGCTTTCCATGATGTCTCCGATCGGTACCGCGAAAGACGGCACACACTGCGTGATGAGCGGGATCGTGCCGTTCTTTTAGTTGTGGTAGATCCCTGCGTGAGTTGCATTCAAAGCACGGCCAGCCAGCCTCCATCGACATAGATGATCTGGCCGTTGACATAGCTCGATGCGGGCGACGACAGAAACACCGCCGTGCCAACGAGCTCCTCCGGTCTGCCCCAGCGTTGTGACGGGTTGCTGTTCTTGACCCATGCATCGAAGGCGGCGTTATCGACGAGCGCCTGATTCATATCGGTCAGGATGTAGCCGGGACCGATCGCGTTCGCCTGGATGTTCGATGCAGCCCACTCGGCGCTCATTGCGCGGGTCAGCATCTTGATGCCTCCCTTCGCCGCGGTGTACGCGCCGACTGTCGCGCGGGCCGCTTCGCTCGTCAGCGAACCGATATTGACGATCTTGCCGCCCGTGCCGCGCGCAATCATCCGCTGCGCCGCCTGCTTCGATACGATGAAGGCACTGGTCAGGTTCGTGTCGATCACGCGCTGCCAGTCCGACAGTGCTAGCTCGATGAGCGGCTTGCGAAACTGGATGCCGGCGTTATTGATGACGATGTCGATCTTCACGCCGTCTCTGTCCCATTGGGCGAAAGCATCGGCGACGGCCTGTTCGTCCGTCACGTCGAAGGCACGGCCTCGCGCGCTGAAGCCCTTCGCATCCAGCCGGCTGACCGCGTCGGCGACCGTATCGGCGCGTGTGCCGTTCAGCATCACGCTCGCGCCTGCGGTTGCGAGTCCCTCGGCCAGCGCAAAGCCGATGCCGCGTGCCGAACCCGTGACGAGCGCCGTGCGACCGCTCAAGTCGAATAACTGTGTCATGCGTGGCTCCTTGTGCGGAATTCAAAAACCAGGCGCGAAAACGCCCCTCGCGACCGGCCTCCCGCCGCGACGATAGTGGAAACAGGAAGCGTCAGACGGGTGTGTCGTTTGCGGTTTGCCTGAGCTTGTCGCGGTCATCGAAGTCCTTCTCCGCACGCTCGATCAGCGTCAGTACCGCGGCCTCCGCGGCCGCTTCATCGCCCTGTTCGATCGCCACGCAAAGAGCCTCGTGCATCGGCAGCGAACGCGCCGGACCGCCGGCGATTTCGGAGCTGAGCTCAAAACTCGTACGCAGAATCGCCGACAGCGCGTTCTGCATCTGCTGGACAAACTGGTTGTGGCAGGCGGTGAGGATTGCGCCGTGAAACGCGAGATCGGCGGGAACATATTCGCCATGGCCGGCGACGGCGCGTTCCATCGCCTTGAAAGCGCGACGCACGGCGGCGCGGTCTTCATCGGTCGCGCGTCGGGCGGCGAGTCTGGCTGCGTTCGGTTCGATGATGAGGCGCAGCTCCATCAGGTCCTGGATCAGGCCCGCGTCAACCGTCCCCGCCCTCGCGCGCCACGTGATCACGTCCGGGTCGAACAGTTGCCATTGCGAACGCGGCAGCACGATCGTGCCGTAACGGCGGCGCACCTGGAGCATGCCTTTCGCCGACAGCGACTTCATCGTCTCGCGAATCGTGATGCGACTGACCTGCATCTGCTCGGCGAGCACGGGCTCAGCCGGCAAAATATCGCCCGGCGCGAACTTCCCTGAGCAAATCTGCTCGCCCATCTGGTTCAGGACCTGCCGATGCAGCGTATCCATGTTTTCGCCTCTACATCATACGTATGATGTAGAGATAGTAGGCAAATGACCCATCGGGTTCAACCAGGGATCTCCCTGTATCTGAACAATGGGATTAGCGACCCTTTCGCGTGTGGCGACTAACGGCGGCCAAGTGGGTTTCCGCATGGATGTCCCGCGTGCCCGTCGCGACAGCAAGCAGCGCAATTCCCCGGGCACGCCCGATGCCAGTTTCTGTCCTGATTGTCATTAGCAGCGGGACGCTTAACCGCCTTGGGGAGACACAGCGCTTGATTGAATTCTTGCGCGAGCACCAGGGGGCGCCTCTCGAATCTTGAAATCTCTCCCCATCCGTCTGTCAACGTCGGGCAGGAGCGACCCGAAGCGGACTGGCCGGCGAGACCTGCTACAAACTAGCCAGGGCATTGTCGATTTCCGACCATCCGGTTCGTCGTCAGTAAACCCCATTCAAAGGATCTCCCATGAAATACCTCGGCCTGGCCTACTTCTCCCCCGAACAATTCGCCGCGATGGCGCCAGACGAAATCAAGGAATTGGTGAGCCAGTGCCCGGCATTGGACGAGAAGATGCGCGCTACCGGCAAGGTTCTGATTTCCGCCTCTCTTGGCGATCTGGACAAGTGGAGGACGCTCCGCCCGCGCACGGGAGAGACGCGCATCACCGATGGGCCTTACACCGAGTCGAAGGAGGTCGTGGGCGGCCTGTTCATCATCGAGGCGGACAGCACTGACGAGGCGTTACGCATCGCGTCCATGCACCCGGCTGCCACACTGGGCGAAGCAGGCGGATGGGCCGTGGAGCTTATCCCCTTGGACTTCTATCTGGCGCGATGAGGATAGGAACGCCTGTCTCAAGAAGGCGTTCGCGTTCCTTTCATCACAGACGGCGTGAGCGTTCGGTTTCGAAAACGGCAAAAGCGAACGTCATGGTGGCGAGCGCAGGGTAGACACCTGCGCCGGCCAACACCGTAATGCCGGGTCACGGCGAGGCGCTATTCCGCCTCGCTGCTTCGATTGCGGGCGACGGAACCGATAGCACAGGTCTCCGGTTGCCCTGCCAGACCCGCCTGGCGACCGCGGGACTGAGCAGCGACGACGGTGGCATCGTGAGGTTGACGACCTGCAGAAACGCTGTCGCCAGCGTGCTGTCGCGGTTCGCGGCAAGGTGAAGCTTGCCGATGTACCAGTTGATGAACCGTAGCATCAGCGGGCGGGCGCCCTCGACGCGTGGATGGCGGAGGTCGTTGCCAACCGCAATGTCCCACGGAATGTCGACGAGCTTCGCGGCCGCCGCGAAGAATCGACGCGCAAGATCGTTCGAACCCGCCTGCAGGCACCGCTGTAGCGCGAGCGCTTCCTCTGCCGCGACCGTCATGCCCTGCCCGTAGACAGGATTGAAGCTGCAGATGGCATCACCGAAGACCAGGTAATTTTCGGGGAACCGTGCGAGCTTCTCGTACCGCCGACGCAGGTTGGAGACGTAGCGGTAGCGCCTGTAATCGGTGAGAGGCTCCGCCCTTGCGACGACGTCGTGAATCTCCATGGTCGGCAGCGTTGCGAGATACGCGAGAAAGCCTTCATCGTTGTCGGGCGCATCGTCGCCAAGATAACCGCCGGTACTGACGATCCAGCTGTCGCGTTCCTGCGCGAGCATGACGCCGTTGCGCCAGTACGGCGCACTACCGGCAACCACGATACCGTGCTTGCCATCGAGATCATCGGGTCGACGTCGATAAGTACGAGTCATGTAGCTGATGCCGATCTCGACCTTCTCCCCGACGGGAGCCTGGTAGCCCAACTCTTCCAGCCACGCCGCACTGGAAGAGCCACGGCCAGTCGCATCGACGACAAGGTCCGCGTGGATGGTCTCTTCAGCCTTGCCCTCGGCATACGTGCGCACACCCGTCACGCTCCTGTGAGCGGGGTCGGTCGCAAGACCCCGCACCGCGCAATTTTCGATGGCGCGCAGGTTCGGCAACCTCATGAGCCGCCGGCGCAAATGGCCTTCGAGCACGGGACGGCTAGCAAGCAGACCGATCAGGTCGCTCGCGCTGTTAGCAAGCCTGATGTTGTGGCCTATCCAGATCACATCGTTGGCTACATCACCGACCAGGCCGCCGCATTGCGTAACGACCTCGCTGTTATATCCAGGGAAGAATTCTTCGAGTACCGCGCTGCCGCGCGCAAGGAGTCCATGGACATGACGGCCTTGTGGCACACCCTTGCGCGGCGCGTCTGCGTCCGGAAACGCGTCGCGTTCGAGCACCGTGACGGTGGTATAGAAATCGGACAGTACGCGGGCAGCCAGCAGCCCGCTCATGCTGGCGCCAATCACGACCGCATGTTCACCAAGTTTCGGCATGACAATCCTCCAGTTCGATCCGTCGCAATCCGTCCAGCGACCCTCATTTGCAGGGAATGATAGGATTGGTTCGTCCCCTGAGCGTCCCCTGGACGCCGTCATTGAAGGTCGCCTCGCCATGGCTCTGTTCAGCGTGCGGACGCTCGGATTTCCGGAGATCCGTCGGGATCACCGGCTGTGCCAACTGCCCTTGCGCAAAGGCCTGGCTCTGTTGGTCTACCTGGCCGAAGCGGAGGGCTCAGTCGGACGCGACGTCCTTGCCACCATGTTGTGGCCGGAAGGCGGTGAAGAGGTTGTACGGGCGCGGCTGCGGCGTCTGTTGCATCGTCTCCAGCACGCGCTCGGCGACGACACACTTACTATAGATCGGTCTACGGTTCGATGGTCGGCGGCGATCACGTTGCAGGTGGATTCCCAACTGTTTGAGGAAGCCTGCGACCACGGCGAGTTCGAGCAGGCGTGCCGCCACTATCCCGGTGACTTTCTCGAAGGTTTTTCACCGGGCGACTGCCCTCAGTTTGAAGAGTGGGCTTTTTTTCGCCGGGAGGCCTTGCGCGGCCGGGTGATTCAAGCACTCGAGCGAGTGGTGCACGACAAGCATGCCGCGGGAGACTACGCGGCCGCAGCCGCGCACGCCGGCCGTCTCGTCGAGCTCGATCCGTTCAGCGAAGTGTACGGCCGGCACCTCGTCCGCAACCTTCTACTAGCGGGAGACCGGACCACGGCCCAGCGGCACCTCGAGGCTCTGACGCAGCGCCTTCGTGACGAGCTGAATGCGGCCCCCGAATCCGAGACCCGCGCGCTGCTTGATGCCGGCGCAACGTTGCCCATCGAGGACCCGCCGTCGACGCGCTACGTCAGCAGTGGCGGCGTCCATCTCGCATTTCAGACTTACGGCGCCGGCCTCGTGGATGTTCTGGTGCTCCCCGGTTTCGTGTCTCACGTCGAACGGGTGTGGGAGGAGCCCCGGTGCCGGGCGTTCCTGTCTGCTCTCGCCGGGATGGGCCGTCTCATCCTGCTCGATCGTCGCGGCGTCGGGCTTTCCGACCGGGTCGGGTTTAATCCCAACGTCGACGCGACTGCGCAGGACATCGGCACGGTGCTAGACGCTGCAGGCAGCCAAAAGGTCGTGTTGTTCGGCGCGTCGGAGGGTGGGCCAGCATGCATCAGGTTTGCCGTCGATCACCCTAACCGTGTTGCTGGTCTCATTCTGTTCGCCTCGTTGGCGAAGGGAACGGCAACGCACGACTATCCCCACGCACTTCAAGCCAGTCAGTATGACATGTGGCTGCAGCAGCTCGTCGCGGGCTGGGGCGGCCCGGCAGGCATTGAGACATTCGCACCGAGTCTGTCCGGCGATCCTCAGGCGAGAGCCTGGTGGGCAGGCCTGCTTCGCGCCGCGTCGAGCCCGGGAGCCATCAAGGGAGTGCTCGCGGCGTTGCGCGACATGGATGTGCGGCATCTCCTGGGCCGGATTTCAGTGCCGACCCTGGTGCTGCATCGTCACGACGACCGCGCGGTTCGCATCGGCGCCGCCCGGCATCTCGTCAGCCACATCACGCAGGCGCGATTCGTCGAGCTCGACGGCGCCGATCACTGGCCCTTCGCGGGCGATCAGCAACCCGTACTGGACGAGATCAAGCAATTCGTCGGCAGTCTCGCGGGGTAACTGTGAGAAGGTAAAAGCCAGCCGACAATCTTCTGTCCGCTGGCTGAGCACTACGACGACCGAGGTGTCGTGCGAAGGTCACCTACATGATGAGCCGACTACTTCGTGGCGAAAACCGAAACTCCACCATTCGGGAACGCACCGGCGCCTGCCTGGAACGGCACATAGACCTGACCGAGGTTGCTATCGACAGCAACCGAGTGCGCGCCGGTTCCCACCGCGACGGTGTAGAGCAGCTTGCGCGTCGCCCCATCGATCACACCCATTTGCGGAGTGAAACCCGATGCCGCCGCCGTGCCGCTCGTTACCCAATGGCGCGCGGGCAAAAAGTAGCGGTTCGATGTCGGATCGTAGGCGACCTGGTCCGTTCCTCCGAACGGCACCGATGCGAGTTGAGAACCTGTATTGCGATCGAGAATCAACGTGATCAGCGGACTACCCGCAGACGGATCGCAACCGATCAACACATCGCCGTTAGGACCGAGTGCAATGCCCGTGGGTCCGCATTTGCCAAGCGGGAAGGATTTGCTGACAGTGGGTGTACCAGACGTGACGGAACTGGCGGTGATGACGTCCAGTTCGCCGTCCGGGTTGGCCGACGTTCCGTCGTTATTGATCAGGAAATTCTTTGAGGATGAGTCGTACGTGCACGCTTCCAGTCCCGATGAGCCGTTGAAGACCAGTTTCGATACGACCGCTTGCGTCGTGGTCGAAATGAAAGTCACGTACGGCGGCGTCTCGCCAGGGCTCGCGAACATGATGAGATGATCGTCGGGATCGTAGCAGCCTTCATCGACACGCGAGCCTGATGTGCTGATTGGAATTGTCTTGACCGCTTTCATCGCAGACGTATCGACGATCTTCACGGAATCTACGTCGCCCACATACAGCGTATTCATTCCCGTCACACCCACGATCCCGTCGGGCCCGGACGCATCCGTACTCGCGCCTGCCCCGGTAAAACCTCCCTGAATCTGCGCGATCAGCGTATTCGATTTCGTATCGAAGACATCGACGGCCTTGTTATTTCGATCCGCCAGATAGTATTTGCCCGCTTCCGTGTAGCCGATATCGAAGCTGAACGCTGGTGTCGTGGCATTGGGTACGGCAATGTTCGTCAGCAGCCTGGACGGCGTGGGTGCGGGTGTCGATGACGCCGGAGTCGAAGTGGAGTTGTCTCCTCCGCCGCATCCGGCGACTACGACCGTCGCGACGATCAGGATGGCTAATAAAGGTTTGTTCATCAATCGGCTCCTTTGAGCGGCAAAAACACGTGGGGGAAATGCCAGGGTGCTGCACAGGATCTGCCGGAGCGCCTCGATGATTCATCGCACACGTGGGCTCATGTCATCCATTTCTTCGAAGCGGCTTGATGCAGTGCTTCGTTACAGCGGTAAGGATGAGGAATGAGCGGCAATAATGCACAGAAAATAAATTGATGGTTTCTATACAGAGGCTTGAATGGACGTATGGAAGACGAAATACTCACATCGCACCAGATCGATTTCTTCGTAAGTTTGAGAATTCGTTGAAAACTAGAAATAACAATGAGAGGCAATAAGAATTTGCCAGAAATAAAAATCGCGCTGCAATGCCGCATTGTTTATATCGCTGACGGGCTATAGAGCGCCGCGCCTCTCGATGAAGATGTGGAGGACCAATTGCCGCGGGGCACATCGATCTGACCTGCGCGGATCTTCCGGTGAGATACGCGAATCAGGTTTGTCAGCCCTGTAAGGCTGCGTTATGAAATGGAAAGCGGGAATGGAGACGATGAAAGAGAGACGCCGGGAGAAACGTATTCGACGTAAGGGAAAACGCCTGGCATCTAACTCATTCGTTGTACCGACAGGATGCCAAAAAGTAAAAGCTTGCAATTTAATGAAAATAATGAATGACTCAATTCTCGATTACCAAAACACAAGATAAAACATTCGAATCTTGATAAAAATATATCTTCTTAAGCTTAATCTAAGAATTAGAGAAATATACTCACGAATTGCCTTTGTGTAGCGTGCAGAGGAATGGGCATGAACTTAGGTATGTGATGTGGTCGTGCCTGCTACTGCCGAATTTGAACGCCGCCACGCCAGACTGAAGGCGAAGTTCACGTGTGCGGCAGCGCGGGTGGCAATGCGTTGGCCGATTGCCGTCCCGGTAGTTCGAAATCTCTCATGCTGTTTGCCCTCTCGTCAGTTGTCGTGCAGCGGGCCCGGCTGACGAGAGCAACATGAGGCAATACGCGCTGCTACTGCGCGGGAACCGGCACAATCGACGCGATGCGCCAGCCGTCAGCGGTTCGCACTGCCGTTTCATAGACGAGAAACGACGCGGTTTTCGCCGTGGCTTCCGAAGCGCCTGCCGTGACCCGAGTGGGCGCGTACAACTGCGCGACGTCAGCACTCAGCGGAACAACGCGGATCTTCGCGACGTCGGGCTCGAACTTCCAGACACCCTTGAAAGTTTCCTTGAAATGCTCGATCAGCGCCGGCTTGCCCCAGAACTGATACGAACGGGCGAGGAGCACGATCGGGTCGGGTTCGCCGGCCGGAGCCGAGGCGAGTACGCCGGCGAACGCATCGATGTCGTGCGCGGTCGCAGCCTCCGCCTGCCGGATGAAAACGGCTTCGACCGCTTGCCGGTCTTCATCGGTAAATCGATGCGGCGCTTCAGCATGCGCGGCGCTCACCATCACAATTGCAGCGCAGCAGGCCAGCACTTTTTGTAGGCTCATGTGCGTCTCCCTTTATTGCGCCGGCACCGGAATCACCGCTGCAACCTTCCAGCCGGACGGGCTGCGGATCATAAACTCGTTGATCAGAAAGGTCGCCGTCTTCTCTGGTTGGCCCGGCGCGCCGATGGTCACCCTGGTAGGCGCGTACACCTGTACCGTATCCTGGTTCAGCGGAATGATGCGCAGCGCACTCTGATCCGGCTCGACCCGCCATGTCCCGGCGAAGGTCTGCCTGAAATGCTCGAGCACCTCGTCCCTGCCCCAGAAGCGATATGCGCGGGCCACGAACGACACGGGATCCGGCTGTCCCGGTGCGGTAGAAGCGAACATGCCACTCAGCGCGTCGAGATCATGTGCAGTCTCGGCGGTCGCCTGCTGTAGAAACAGCGCGCGAACCGCCTGAGTATCGGCGGGCGTCACATCGGCTGCTTGCGCACAGCCTGCTCCCGTCAGCAACGAAAGCAACAGAACAACCGGCAGGCTGCGCCGCACACGCAATGATCGATTAGTCATGGTCAGTCTCATATGCCCGTATTTGCGATGGAGAACGGCCAGACGACGGGAACCTCCAGCCGTTGCAACCCGACTACGAACCGCCGCGTTCTCACCCGCCAGAACGCACCCCGGTGTGAACGCTGATACGTGTCACTGGAAGAGCGTGATGTTTTCACGCAGCCACTCAGACAATGACCGTGGGGGTTTGCCCGTCAATTTTTCGAAAGTCGCCGTGGTCTCTGCGATTGCAGATTCACGAAAAAGCCTGTCCAGCCCGAGAAGCAGGTCGACAACCAGCGGCGGCTGGCCACTCGCGAGCAAGGCCTCGCGATGCTCCGTGGGCGACCGGTCGTTGTAGACGACACGGCGTCCGAGCACTTGAGACAACGCCTCAGCAACCTGTTGCATCGTCCAGTTTTGCGGCCCGCTCAGGTGATACGCCCGCTGCGATCCGTCGGGAACGTCTTCGAGCAACGCAATGCGCGCCGCTTCGGCGACATCTCGCGTATCGATGAAGTTGACGGCTCCATGTCCCGCCGCACCGGCCCAATTTCCGGCTGCAACCGACGCGCCGGCGCGCTTGAGAACGTCGGCGAACGTCGTCGGCCTGAGCGCGGTCGAGGCGACCGGCTGGCGAGCCAGATGTGCTTCGATCCGCATGTGCCAGGCGAATGGGTTGAGCTGCGTTGCCGGTCCCATCACCGACAGCTTGACGATGTGGTGTACCCCCGCGGCGACGGCAGCATCGATGAGCGCAATTTCATTTTCCACCTGCCGGGCGGATGTCCCATGCGCCACGAAGACCTTGTCGACGCCGGCCAGTGCGTCGGCGAGCGTGGCGGGTCGGTCGAAGTCCACCGTTGCGACGGTGACGTTCGGCGCAAACTGCGCCGTAGCGCTTTGGCGAGTGAGGGCGACGACATCGACGGAATCCGTGCCCAATCGATCGATTAGCGTATTGCCGACGCGGCCGGTCGCGCCTGCCACGGCTAGGCGCATAGGGCGCGATGCATGGGCTGTCTGATTGAGCATGTCGACTCCTTGATGTATGATGGAACGATCAGTCCAAGAATGATGGAACAATCGTTCCAGCTTGTCAACGGGAAGATTTATGAGTGGGAAACCCCAATACGACGAGGCCGCCGTCATCGCTGCAGCAATCGACGTTTTCTGGCGTCACGGCTATGCGACGGCGTCCATCAATGACCTCACGGAAGCCACCGGCCTGTCGCGCTCCAGCCTCTACCAGCGGTTCGGCGACAAGGACGGCCTGTTCCGCGATGCGCTGGCCGTCTACACCGAGCGCGTGCTACGGCGGATGAGCGCAGCCCGCGCGGACTCAGCGCGGGCAAGCGTGGCAGCAATACTGAGGGAATTTTTGCCAACGCCGGCAGCGTCGCGACGGCCGGCCGGCTGCCTGTTGTCGCGAAGTACTGCCGAACTGCTGGATCTCGCAGCGGCAGGAAAGACAACAACACTGGCTGGTGTCGCACGGCAGCGCGAGATCTTCGCGGATCTCCTGCGGGCAGGCGTGGCGAACGGCGAAGTTGCACCGGGGACCGATGTGGACGCCTTTGCCTGGTACTATCTCGGCGTCTTGCAGGCCGTTTTGAATCTTCCACAGGCGGGCGCATCGGGTGAAGCGCTTGGCAACATCATCGACGTTGCCATGTCCGCGTGGCCAGACGCGGACAAACGCGGATGAGGATTTCGCGTCATTCATTCCGCTCGTATGTGCGCGGCGCCGAGCCATGCCCGTCACCTCTTCAACTCAAAGATGCTGTCAATCTCAACCGGGATGCCCATCGGCAACGAATGCACTCCCAGCGCGCTTCGAGCCGGCAGATGGTCTTGCCCAAACAGCGTCAGCAACAGATCACTCGCGCCATTGGCCACTTGCGGATGCTGGGTGAACGACTGTTCAGCACGCACGTAAACGGTTAGCCGACTGCATCGCTCGACGTTGTCGAGTCCGCAGGCCTGTTCGACGCACGCCAGGATCATGAGCATCGTCAGGCGCGCCGCGTCTTGAGCCTTTTCCAGAGAAATCTCGCGGCCGACCATTCCGACGATTGGCTTGCCATCCTCGAAAGGGCCGAGCCCCGATACATACAGTTGACTCCCCGAAACGGAAACCGTCCGATAGGACCCAAGCGGGTTGATGGGCGATGGCAATTTTAGGCCCGCTTGCGCGAGGCGTTCGGATACGTTCATGTTCGGGCTCAGCGTAATGTGAAAAAGAAATGGATTCGGCCTGGTGAAGTTTGCGCGATGCAGTGAGTTCAACCGTCCGATACGACGAACGACGTTCGTCGACATCACGTATCGAGAAGTGTAGGAGTTCCGTTCTTCAAGCCCTGATGTGTACGCACGACGGGAAAGTCAATCTCCGTGTTTGCAACGACGTTCGCGTAGTTCGTCAAGACGCTCAGTGCGACGTGCACGACAATCTCGACGATCTGCGCATCAGTGTAGCCGGCCTCCTTGACGACACGCAGGTCTTGGTCGGATACGCGGCCACGCGTGTGCGCGACCTTCGCGGCGAACTGCACGGCAGGGGCGGCCGTTGGTTCATTCGAACCACCATTTCGATTGGCGAATATTTCCGCATCGTCGAGCTTCGCCACGTTCTTTCCTAAATAGCTGTGCGCCGACATGCAATAGTCGCAGCCGTTGATTTCGGCGACGGCGAGAGCAATACGCTCGCCGGTTTGTGCTGGAAGTGAGCCTTTTGTTAAGGCTGCCGCCAGACCAAGGTAGCCCTCTAGCGCCGCGGGGCTGTTGGCCATCAGACGAAACAGATTCGGTACCACACCCAGTTTCTTGTTGACGGCTTCCAAAAAGGGCTGAGAAGCAGCGGGTGCATCTGTGATCGTGGCGGGTATCTGAAGACGGGACATATCGGCTCTGCCTTTTGAAAACAAGAGAAATTGTCGAAGACAACGGACGCGTATGCTTCTATCGGAAAGTGCATCACAACACGGACCATCGAACCGTAAGCCGCCTATTTTTCAGCGGCAGATCCGCGGATACGGATCGAACTTTCTATTTCACTTAGTAATCCACAATATAACTATGTCAGGTCGAAACTGAATAACATCCCATCGACGAATTGCCCGAGATCAGCCGACGTTACTCATGCATCGCGGCATGCCCGACCTTCACGCCACTTATAGGGCTATGACGCTAGCGCCCGTACTCCAGCTTCTCCGATTCAGATACGGGACGACCTTGGCTATCCACTCTAAAGAACGTATCCGAAACTGGCCATATCCCTGCGTCTGATTTGCATGATCTATCGTACGATCGACGCATTCGGACAAGCGTGGCAGATCGACACCGCCTGGGGACCGAAGCGTTGGAGCCGACAAATCAAGCCAGCAGCGTAAAAAGGACTGTCAAAGGAGCTCCGAACTTCGCGCGACAAAGGCGCCGGTCTGTGCGATTCGATGCGCGTCACGCGGTGGATAGCCAAACTCCTCCTTGAAGGCACGACTGAAGGCAGCCTCCGAACCATAGCCGGCACGGTGTGCCACTTCCGTCACCTTCAAGGTCCCTCCGCGCAGCAAGTCTGCTGCGACTGTCAATCTCCAGCGCGTCAGATAACGCAACGGTGGAAGCCCCACCACCGCCGTGAAACGATCCGAGAACATTGATCGCGACATCATCGCGGTCTCGGCGAGCGCCGAGACCGTCCATGCACGATCCGGTTCCCGATGCATCGCGTTCAACGCACGGCCGACGCGTTCGTCGCTCAGTCCCGACAGCCAGCCGACCCGATCGCCTTGCCGGCTGACCCACATCCGCAAGGTGCGGATAACCAGCAGATCAATGAGCCGCGAGATCATCAGCAATGACCCCGGCCCGGCGCTACGCGATTCCACGTCCAGGAAATGCGTAATAGAGGCCAGCCAGGGAGGCTCGCTGACTTTGTCGCATGTCAGATGAATCAGCCCGGGAAGGCCGGTGAGCAAAGAGCGTAACGGCGCCCCGTCAAAATAGAATGATCCTGCGAGAAAGGATCCCGCCGTGCCCTCGTCAGCCGCCCATTTGAACGTCTGAGCATGTCTGCTCGGGGCAAAGTCCACCGCCACCTCGAAGCGTTGACGTGCTTTCCTGCCTGGCCCGCTTCGAATCGTATGTCCGTCCGCATGTGGCAAGAGAACGAAGTCGCCTGATCGAAGCGTCACAGAGGGACCATTGCATTGAGACACCGACAGTTCGCCCGCACGCAGATGTAAAAACGTTGCCGGCCCTGGCGGAAAAATCACTTCAGTGGAACCGCCCAGCTCGCCGTGAAAAACGTGATCTCCACGAAGGCGGATCAGCTTGAGTACCTGCGACAGGACATCGGCGTGCTCGGACGGCATGGGTGACTCCTCGGGGCATATTCACAGGGCTGCGCCCATCAACGATGTGTGCGATGGTCAGGAGACTAACAGCTGCTTGACGACGAGCCTCGCGTACACGCCCGGCATCGCACTGGTCATGCCTTGCGGGCCGCTCATCGCGATGTGGGATGGCGATCGCGTGGAGCGCAAATGGCAGATCGTCGGCCCGGCGCTGCGGGTTGCCGCCACCGGGCTCTGTTCTGCACAATCGCGCCCCGCTGCCCTGACCGTGCTGACGGGCGCGCTTGTGACGCTCGGCGCGACGACGCTGTCGTACAACTTCCACGCGTATCAGTCTGAACTCTACCCAACACGCGTACGGGCGCGTGCGACAGGCTTTGTCTATGCGCGGCGCCGCCTGTCGGGAATCTTCAGCGGATTTCTGGTTGCCTATGCGCTGCGCGGCGGTGGGGTATCGGCTACGCTCCTGCTGATCGCTGCGTGCATGGCCCATCGATGCTCTCGTGATCGGCGTGCTGGGACCGGCGACACGCGGCCGGTCGCTGGAGTCGATTTCGCAATAGACGCCGCAAGCCAAGGAATCGCCGGAAACTTCGCATACGAGGCGCGGGTAACAGCACACGCCAACGTGAAGCCCGTCCGGATTGCGTACAGGAATTTCATCATGCTTTCAGTACTCCGCCTGCAAAGACACAGACCCGTGGTACTCGCTGCCCTCGTGATGATAGCGGGTGCATGTGTTCCCGCCTCAACGGCTGGCGCTGTCGATGTGGAAGCCGGAGAAGCGCCCTTTCTCTCCGAAAACGACAAGGCGATGACGAAAATGATGGACGACATGTCCATCAAACCGACAGGCGACGTCGACCGGGACTTCGTGGCGATGATGGCACCGCACCATCAGGGCGCAATCGACATGGCGCAAGCCGAACTGCGCTACGGACACAACGAACGATTGCGTCGCATCGCCCAGGAGATCGTGGTCGAGCAACAGCAGGGAATCGTCGCAATGCGGCTCGCGCTGGGTCAGCCATTGCCCGCTCCTGCCCCTGCGCCGGACCAGGCTACGCCGGCATCGATCCCCGCGCCACTGCATTCGACCTCCCCGACTCACATGAACATGCAGAAGGAGCCATGATGAAAACCACGTCCATCGCAGCGACGACACTCGCGGCTCTCATGCTCGCCGCGCTGCAGCCAGCCTCGGCAGGTCAGGTACCCGGTTTGCAGTCGGATCCGGATATCCCCATCACCCATCGTGATCGCGTGTACGCGGCCGAGCAGTTTTCCAACACAGTCTCTGTGATCGACCCGGCCGACAACCACCTGGTCGGCCTGGTTCGCCTCGGCGATCCGACGCCGGCAAACTTCAGCCCGCTATATCACGGCCAGGTGCTGGTGCACGGCATGGGTTTTTCACCGGACCACCGCACACTCGCGGTGGTATCGATCGGCTCCAATTCCGTCACGTTCATCGATACGCAGACGAACGCGATCAAACATGTCAGCTATGTCGGCCGATCGCCGCACGAAGCGTTCTTCACGCGCGACGGCAACGAGGTGTGGGTGACGGTGCGCGGCGAGAACTATGTCGACGTGCTCGACGGCAAGACGTTCAAGGAGAAGACACGCATTACCGTTCCCGCGGGCCCGGGCATGCAGATATTCTCGCCCGACGGCAAGTATGGCTACGTATGTTCTTCGTTCAACCCGGAGATCGAAGTCATTTCGGTGGCGGACCACAGGATCGTCGGCAAGGTCAGGCAGGAAAGCCCGTTCTGCCCGGACCTCGCCGCGACGCCGGACGGCAGGCAGGTATGGTTCACGCTAAAAGATGTCGGCAAGATTCAGGTGTTCGATGCCCGACCGCCGTTTGCGTCGTTGACGACGATCGAAACCGGGCCCATCACGAACCACGTCAACATCGTGCGCAACGCGAATGGCATGTTTGCCTATGTGACCGTAGGTGGCCTGAATCAGGTCAAGGTGTTCCGCACCGACGACTTCTCGCAGGTCGCAACGATTCCGGTCGGCAACCTGCCGCATGGGATCTGGCCATCGGGCGACGGCAGCCGCGTCTACGTCGGCCTCGAAAACGACGACGCAATGACCGTCATCGATACGCTGGCGAACAAGGTCATTGCCAACGTACCGATCGGACAGGCACCGCAGGCGGTAGCTTATGTGCCGAACGCGGTGCCCGAAGGCGACGGTACGGCGAACACGCAGCCGCTTGGCCTGGCGGGACAGACCACGCACCTCGCAATGAAAGCCGTCGCAACAGGCAAACCCGCTGACGCTGCCGGTGTGCCCACCACCGTCACACTGTTCGATCAGGGATTGATTCAGGTGCTGCAGGCCGCTGTCACCGGGCTGGAGCCCAGACAGCCCTACGTGCTGTGTCTTTCGGACAAGCCCGACGGCAGCGGCACCGTGGAACCGCTGGCCGACTTCATGACCAACGGAGCCGGCGCAGCCATCGTCACCGCGCTGGGCCAGATCCGCCAACTGGTCGCACCCGAAACGGGCGCAGCGGGCGACAGGCGTCGTTATCTGATGATCGCTCCACACGTTGCGGGGAAACGTGGCGCGGTGGTCCAGGTGCAAGCGCTTTAGCCAGGCACGCGCTTCAGGGAATCCAGACGCGTGCCGAACCGGTCGGATCGCGGCGGGTAGAGATGCGCCGGGTCCAGCGAGAATGCGACCGGGCGCACCCGGCCCATGATCTCATCGCGAGGGAAGAATCCGAAATATCGCGAGTCCCACTATTGTCGAGATTGTCGCCGAGCATCGCATCGCCGGTTAGCCTGTTCATCCCGAGCGCCTGATATCGTGCGCGCGTCCCGTCGACGTACAGCACGTTGTCGCCCATCGCGATTGCCCACGACGTGGTGCTCCATTTCTCAGACAGCCGCTAGCAAATGCTTGCGGTTGATCGGGGCGTTGAGGCGGCGATTTTTTATCGCCTCCTTCTGTTGGCGCCTACACGCCCGGCTTCCCCTTCGCCTTGGTCTTCGGACTGCTGGCCGCACTAGAGCGCTCTTTCGATGCAGCGCCCCGTTGCGTCTCACTCGCCGGTTCGCCGCGCGCCGCCGCCATCATGTCCTCGAGGTAATGCTGCATCACGCGCTGGAACTCCAGGATCGCCGCGTTCCTGTCGCTCACGCTCGCGTCGTGGCTAAGCGTGACAGCCGCCTTCATCAAATGCTGGACGATCACGGCCCGGAACAGCGCCTCTTTCGCGGAAAGTCCCGGGGCGAGTGCGGCCAAGACAGACGCGATCCCTTTGCGCAATCTTTCGCGCACGCCATTGGCGCCGGGCAGCACGACATCGTGCACATCGGCCAGCGTCACGAAGGCGGGATGCCTCTTGCGAAACGTCGCAAACAGTGTCGTCAGCGTGCCGGCAACGGTCGACACGTCGAGCGACGACACTTCCTCGCGCAGCCGCTCAAATGCTGCCTCGATCTCGGTCACATAGTGTTCGATCAGCGTGCCTGCGATCTGCTCTTTTGTCGGAAAGAACTGGTAGAGCGAACCAATCGATGACTTCGCGCGCGCGGCGATCGCCGTCATCGTCGTTGCTTCATACCCCTTTTCGGCAAATTCCGCACTCGCGGCTTCGAGCAACGATGCGACCCGCGCATGGCCTCTCGCGCGGCTAGGCGCCTTGACTTCGCTCGCGGCCAAAGTTGACTTTTGTGAGTCCATCCTCATATACTATTTGTGAGCACCCCCTCACAATACATCACCCGCCAATCCCTTTCAACGGAAGACCATCTCGATGCAAAAACTCGACCCCAAGACGACAGCGCTCGTTCTGATCGATCTCCAGCAGGGCATTCTCGGCTTCGGCAAAGCACCTCGTTCCGGTGAAGCCGTCGTGACCGCGGCTGCCGCGCTCGCGAAGCGCTTTCGCGAAGTGGACGCGCCCGTCGTGCTGGTCCGCGTGGGCTGGAGCGCCGATTTCGGCGACGCACTGAAGCAGCCCGTCGATCAACCCGCAGCACTCCCACCTGGCGGATTGCCCGCGAACTGGTGGGATTTCCCCGCAGAACTGGCCGTGGAAGAGCACGACATCAAGATCACGAAGCGCCAATGGAGCGCTTTCTATGGCACCGAACTCGATCTGCAATTGAGGCGCCGCGGCATCCAGACCATTGTGCTCGGTGGGATTTCGACGAATATCGGCGTCGAGTCGACGGCCCGTGCCGCGCACGAACACGGTTACTCGCTGGTGCTCGTCGAGGACGCCATGAGCTGCACTGCGCCCGAGCATCATCAGGCATCGCTCGATTTCATCTTTCCGAGGCTCGGCCTGGTGCGCCGATCTGCCGATGTACTGAGCGCACTGGCCGACTGACGCGGCGAGATGAACGGACGGCTGTGCGCCCTCGCCGCATCCGCCGTCGCAACGCACGTGACAGGCGCGTGCCATTCAACGCGTTCCGAGCACCATCGTCGCCGGCGATGACAACAGAGATCGTGCGCGCGCATCCTGTTCAACGGTTATCACGCCCTGGTCTGGATCAATCTGGCGCTCCCTGAAGGGCAATATCCGATCCGATGATGATCCAGACCCGCATAGGTTTCGGCGCAATTGAAATAGGGGCGATGACAATCGACTGTCACGCCCTTCCAGGCGCGTCCGCGAGTGGTGGCAATCGGCTGCTGGGGACGCGCGCACAGAATTTCGTCAATCGAAATCAGTTTCGGCAGGCACGACGAAGGCATGACGTTCTGAAACATGGCACGATCCGCGAGCAACGAGCGGCCAACACCAGTGGTGGGTCGCAGAAGCCAATCCATGACAGCGCGATTGATTGCGTCACAAGTTACGAAACACGGACAACGCCGCTCGTGCGTGACTCTCGTTTTGCGTTATCTGGCCAATAACTTCGTATTGCGCGAGGTTGCGAAGGCGTCTTTGATAAAAGCATTACCCGTCTTCTCAGCGAGCGCATATGCCTGCTGTTCGGTCATCCAGTATCGCTGGCTAGCTGCGTCGTACTGGAGATAGCCAGATGCGGCGAGGTCGGCCAGCCAATCGCGCACGCACCACAATTCTGTTCTGGTTGTATTCGCAAGCACTTCTGCTGATGACGGATTGTCAGCCAGCACGCTATAGAGTTTCAGTCTATTACCGGCAACTATCGTGGACGCGTATATGACCGGTTCACGACGATGATGGAATGCGCTATAGAACCTGGCGAGTTTCCCGATTTGAATAGCCATGATTGCCTCCTGGTCACGCTTCGTCGCATAGTCGGGTTCGACGGAATGGTCCGCTGGATCAGTTGAATTGCGGCCGTCGGATCGGGGACGTGGAGAATCGGATGGCGCCAGTGTGCTGCTATGCGTGAAACAAGAAAAGCTAATTTCTCTAACTTCAATTAAGTGTCGCTAATGTAGTGCGGCTTGCCGGCGCGATGACGCCCTTTGCCCGGAGGGCGAAATCGCACGGACGATCACCTCGCGGCATTCAGGTGGTTCACAATTCAAACCCGCGAAATGTCGTCAGTGTTCATTGCATCGCCGTCATCCTCGCCCGACGAATGGCATTGTTGTTGCCATGACGGTGTGAAACAGCACGTTCGCATCGAGTGGCAAGCTCGCCATATAGGCCACGGAACGCCCTACGATTTCCGCGTCGATAAGCGGTTCCTCCGCGAGTTCCCCATTGGCCTGCAGAACGCCGTGCGCCATCTGGTCCGCAAGCGCGCTGTGCGCATTGCCTACATCGATCTGGCCCACCGCAATGTCGTGCCGGCGGCCGTCGAGCGCGGCACAGCGTGTCAGGCCCGTGACCGCATGCTTCGTTGCCGTGTAGGCTATCGAATTCGGCCTCGGTACCCAGGCCGACAGCGAGCCGTTGTTGATGATGCGGCCACCGCGTGGCGATTGCGTGGACATGATTCTGAACGCTCGCTGCAGGCAGAAGAACATGCCGTTGAGGTTCACATCGACTGTGCTGCGCCATTGCTCGGGCGTCCATGTTTCGAACGAACCCTGCGGATTGCCGACGCCTGCATTGTTGAAAAGCAGGTCCAGCCGACCGAAACGCGCGACGACGGCATCGAACGATGACGCGACCGCATGCGGATCGGACACATCGCACGATACGGCAAACGTGCGCCCACCGAATGCACCGGCATCCGCGATCTCGCGCAACGGCTCGATGCGCCTGCCAAGCAGCGCAACCGACCAGCCGTTACTGAGCA
Source organism: Paraburkholderia largidicola (assembly GCF_013426895.1). Lineage (NCBI taxonomy): Bacteria > Pseudomonadati > Pseudomonadota > Betaproteobacteria > Burkholderiales > Burkholderiaceae > Paraburkholderia > Paraburkholderia largidicola. The sequence goes on from NZ_AP023175.1 coordinate 732,274, forward strand.
ATTCGAGAGCGGCTGCCTTGCCGATGCCGGAGCCGGCACCCGTCACGATGGCCACGCGCGGCATCCTTATCTGGTTCTCCTGACTCATACGTGCTCCATCAATGGTTGTCCCGCGATTCGCCGCGCAGCTCGACGATGTCGAGAAACAACGTCGCCGGTTCGAGACATGCGCCGCTGCCTTGCTGGCCTACCATGCTTCGATAGATCTCCTCCCACGGCGTCTGGTTCGGCAACGCTGGCGGCGACCATGCAGCCCGCCGGACAGCGAGTTCTTCATCGGATACCAGCAGATCGACGCGACGCGTCTTCAGGTCGATGCGCAGCCGGTCGCCCGTTTTCAGCAACGCCAGCCCGCCGCCCAACACCGCTTCCGGCGATACATTCAGAATCGACGGACTGCCCGATGTGCCGCTCTGGCGCCCATCGCCCATCGTCGGCAGCGTGTCGATGCCGCGACGGATCAACGCGGCGGGCGGCTGCATGTTGACCACTTCCGCGCCGCCCGGGTAACCGACCGGTCCGCAGTTCCGCATGACCAGCATCGAGTTCTCGTCGATTCCAAGCGCAGGATCGTCGATGCGCGCGTGGTAGTCCTCAGGGCCCTCGAATACGATCGCCGTCACTTCGAACGCGTCCGGATCGTCGGGATTCGACAGGAAGTGCTCGCGAAAGCGCGCGTCGATCACGCTCACTTTCATCACCGCGTTTTCAAACAGATTGCCGCCGAGCACGACGTGACCGCCGGCAGGCTTGAGCGGCGCGCCGAATGCCCGAATGACCTCGCGATCCGGCTCGGCAACACCGGACAAATTCTCGGCTAGCGTGCGCCCTGTGACAGTCATCGCTTCACCGTGTAGCCGTCCTGCGTCGAGAAGCTCCTTCAGCACGCCTGGTACACCTCCTGCACGATGAAAGGCTTCGCCGAGAAAACGCCCTGCCGGTTGGCAATCGACGAGCAATGGGATATCGGCGCCGACTCGCTGCCAGTCATCGAGCGAATGGGCTACGCCCATGTGTCGTGCGATTGCAATCATGTGGATCGGGCAGTTCGAAGAAGCGCCGATCGCCCCCGCGACGGCTACCGCATTTTCAAATGCCTCGCGCGTCATGATGTCTGACGGCCTCAGGTTCTCCTCGATCATCTGCACGATCCGCTTGCCGGTCTCGAAGGCAAACCAGCCTCGCTCGCGATACGGCGCAGGCACCGATGCGCAGCCGGGCAACGACATGCCGAGCGCCTCCGCGAGCGAATTCATCGAAAGCGCGGTGCCCATCGAATTGCAATGCCCCGCCGAAGGCGCGGACGAAGCGACCTTCTCCATGAACGTCGCGTAGTCGAGTTCGCCCCTCGCCAGTTCCTTGCGCGCCTCCCATACGACGGTGCCGGACCCCGCCAGCTTTCCCTGATACCAGCCGTCGAGCATCGGACCGCCGGAGAGCACGATCGACGGAATGTTGACGGTGGCCGCTGCCATCAGGCAGGCGGGCGTGGTCTTGTCGCAGCCTGTCGTGAGCACGACCCCGTCTAGCGGATAGCCGTGCAGCACTTCGACCAGCCCAAGATAGGCGAGATTGCGATCCAGTGCCGCCGTGGGCCGCTTGCCGGTTTCCTGGATCGGATGCACAGGAAACTCCAGCGGAATGCCACCCGCATCGCGGATACCGTCGCGCACGCGCTTCGCGAGCTCGATGTGGTGACGATTGCATGGTGCAAGATCGGAGCCCGTCTGCGCGATTCCGACGATCGGCTTGCCGGACTGCAATTCGTCGCGCGTAATGCCGAAGTTCATGTAGCGCTCGAGGTACAGCGCGGTCATGCCGGGGTTCGACGGGTTGTCGAACCACCGGCGACTGCGCAGCGACCGTGGCGCGCGTTCGGATTGATCAGATGTCAACGCGTTCTCCTGGATCTTCCCGTCAGGCGTGCAGCAGCGGCTCGTAACGATCGACGAACGACGCAACCGCTTCTTCGAGACGTTGCAGATCGCCTTCTTCGTGCGCCAGCGTCAGCACGATGAAGCCGCGACGCGCGACATAGCATCCGCGTTCGATCATGTGTAAGAAGAACAGATCTTTGAGCGGCGTTTCGGCATCGCCGAGGTCGTCGACGGAATGGATTGGCTGAAGACCCGCATGAAGATTCATCAGCGATCCGATGCCCGTGAACTGCATCGCGACATTGCGCTCGCGGCACAGGCCGTTGAGCCGCGCGCGCAGCCGCTCGCCCTTTTCGTTGAGTGCAGCGGCAGCGCCCGGCGTATAAAGACGCGAGAGCCCCGCGTATCCCGCCGCCATCGACAGCACATTGTTGTTGAAGGTACCCGCGTGCGGGGTTGCACCCGGCAAGCGCGGATCGAACTGTGACATCACGTCCTGACGGCCGCCAAATGCGCCGAACGACATGCCGCCGCCGATGTACTTGCCAAACGTCGTGAGGTCGGGACGGATGCCGAGCAAGGCCTGCCGTCCACCGCCCGACAGGCGCGACGTCACCACTTCGTCGAAGATCAGCAATGCGCCATGACGCTGCGTCAGATCCCGCAATCCTTCCAGAAATTCAGGCTCGCCGACGATACATCCACCCGCGACCTGCATCGGCTCCACGATGACTGCGGCGATATCATCCGCATGCGCAGCAAAGATTGCTTCGATACTTTGCAGATTGTTGTATGGCGCGACGATGAAATCATGCGGCACATTGACCGCGCTGTTGCCGCTGCCGAACGTCAGGACGCCGCCGTGATAGCCACCCTTGAAGGCAATGACCTTCTTGCGTCCCGTGAAGATGAGCGATGCCGCGATGGCCATCAGATTCGACTCGGTACCCGAGTTTGTGAAGCGCAGCGACTCGACGGAACCGAAACGTTCCTGCATCAGGCGCGCAAGCGGTACTTCCAGCGTGTTGTGGCCTGTCAGATTCAGTCCGTTATCGAGTGCCTCGACAATCGCTGCGCGAATCACGGGATGACTATGGCCATACATCGCCGTCGTATACTCGGCGAGAAAATCCGTGTACGCGTGACCGTCTACGTCCCACAACCGCTTGCCCTCGCCACGCGCAATCGTGAGTGGGAACGGCGGATAGAACAGCACGGAACGGGTATTGCCACCCGGCATTACCGAGAGTGCTTCAAGATGCGCCGCTTCACTTTTCGGATTCGACTTCGCGAACGCATCCGCGGCGAGTGAAGCCGCGCGCGTGAGTTCGGCCACATTCGGCTGCGGAGCCAATACGTTATCTATCGACATATGAATTCCTGATCCATTCGATGCTTTTTCTGAATACGGGTTTAGTGAGGTCGCTCATTCGACAGGCACAATCGAACCGCCCGCTGACCAGTACACGGTCATCGGCGCCTTGACCCATTCGCCACGCTGATCGAAGCGCACTACGCCGAAAAGCGTGTTGAAGGCCGATTGGTGAAGCGTCTTGTCGAGCGCTTCCGGCGATAGCGACTGAGCCGCCGAGATCGCGTCGCCGATCATCATCGTGGCGGCATAGAAGGACGGCCCCTTCTGATCGGGATCGACACCATATGCCGCCTTGAAGCGGGTTTCGAAGCGCTTTCCATCGGGCAACGCGGCAAGCGGCACACCGCCTTGCGGACAGTACATCTTTCTGTCGAGCGCACCGTCCGCGAGCCGCGGAAATTCACCGACGCAAAGCCCGTCGCCACCCATCAATACCGCGTTGACCGCGAGGTCACGCATCTGCCGGGCCAGATAGGCCGCCTGTCCGTAATAGCCGCCGTAGAAAATGCCCTGCGGCTTTTCGAGTTTGACTTTCGACAGCACCGCTTTGAAATCGACCGTGTGGTCCGTCGAATATTCGCGCGCGACGATATCGATGCCGAGTTTCTTCGCCGTCGTGACAAACACATCCGCTACGCCCGAACCATATGCGGTGCGATCGTCGATCACAGCGACGCGCTTCAGATGCAGCGTGTTCGCCGCGTAATCGGCCATTTTCCCGCCGAGCACGTTGTCGTCGGTCGTCAGACGGAACACGTAGGGATAGCCGGGTACCGTCAATGCAGGATTCGACGCTGCAGGCGTGATCATGATGACCTTGGCGTCGTTGTAGATCTTCGACGCGGGAATCGTCACGCCCGAGTTCCAGTGTCCGATCACCGCGAGCACGCCACTATCCACGAGTTTCTGCGCGACGGTCACGCCTGCTTTGGGGTCCGATTGATCATCCACAGAGATCAATTCGAATTTGAGCGTCTGGCCATTCAACGTCATGTGCTTTGCGTTGAGGTCATCGACGGCGAGTCTGGCGCCCCGTTCATTGTCCTTGCCGCTCGCAGCTTGCGAACCCGTCAGCGGACCGGCGACACCGATCTTCACGAGCGTGTCCGCATGAACCGTCGCGGACGCGAACGCAACGCTCAAGCAAACCACAAGCGTCTTCATTGCAGGAATGCGCATGATCGTGCTCCTGTCACCGATTGATGAGATGTTCGAGAACGCCCCGAACGGGTTCGAGCGTGGCGAACTCGTAGTCCGGGCGTGCCTGGAAATCACCCAGTTGCTCTGCGCCACGATTGATCCACGCGACCTTGATACCAAGCGGTTTCGCACCGTCGATATCGGCCCACGTGCCGATCGAGCAATGGAAGATTTCGTCGGCACGCAGGCCAAGCGTGGCGAGTCCCGTTTTGAAGATCGTTTCCGAGGGTTTATACGCGCGCGCCATTTCCGCCGTCGTCACTTGCGGAAAATAGTCAGCAAGACGGCTGCGACGCCACAGGTCAGTGTCCATGTTCGTGATAGGCATCAGCACGAACTCGTCACGCGCCCAATCGAGAAATGCGACAGCGTCATCGAAAGGCGGAGATGACTCGACCAGATGCGTCAGCAGCAGTTCAGTCAACGCGGCCATGTCCTCGCCATCGGTGCTGCCTTTGGTTAATGCCTCGAGACAGTTCGTGAGTGCATCTTGCGCGACGTCCCGATAGCGCCGGTACGCGCTGCTCCTGTACCCCTGTACGGTGCGCTTGTCCCAGTCGTGATAGACGTCGGTGGCGGAGTGCGCCGACGCGAGCCCGACATGCTGCAACACGGCTTCCATGCCGCGAATGCCGCCTGTTGTCACGTCGACGAGCGTACCGAAGTAGTCGAAAGTTAGCGCTTTGGGTTTCATATGTTCATTCCATCATGTAGTACAACTAATTCATAAGAAAATTGAACGACGGCAAAGCTGTCCTTCGATGTAAAGGGCTGGATCGACGCGGGCCGCCCCCAGTCTCTCCGGGTGATGCGCAAACATTGTCAAAAACGTCCTGAACCATCAGTCGATGGCCTCGAAGTGAATTTAATGTACGCTGTACAATTAAATTTCGCAAGCGCGCAAATTTGCGGGTTTTCCCGGACGTCTCGCGCTATCGCATTGTTTGCAGTAGAGTGACGCTCGTTCGAATTCACTGGCGGGAACTCACGTTGAGCAGAAAGGAAGAATCGGCGGCGCCTGTGCCTGAAAAGAAGCGACGTGGCCGGTCCGCAAGGGATCAGGGACTGTCGAGGGAACGTGTCGTCGAGGCAGCCCTCGCATTGATCGATGCCAAAGGCTATGCGTCGTTCAGCCTGCGCGACGTCGCGAGAGAGCTGGGTGTCTATCCGACGGCAATCTACTGGCACGTCCCGAGCCGCGACGAACTCCTCGTCGAGGTGATCGCAGTGGCACTAGGCGACCTCGTTCCCCCGGCACTGCCTGCCGCACGCTGGCGTGACTGGTTGAAAGAACTGTTCAATCGTTATCGCAATGCGGTGGCGCGACATCCGAACATCGCGCCGTTGCTGGGTTCCCAGATCATCTCGAACGCCAGTATGAATCCCGTGATGGTGGAGGCTGTTCTCCAGACCTTGCTGACTGCGGGTTTCAGGCCGGAAGACCTGATTCACGTCTACAACACGGTAATTACGGCGATGGTCGGATTTGTGACGCTGGAATTTGCAAGCCACGGCGCTGATGAACGTGACGCATGGGAAGGCAAGTTGCGCACGCGATTCGAAGAACTGGATCCGAACGCCTTTCCAGTATTGACGTCGAACGTGAAGCGGCTTTCGAATCAGGCATTCATCGTGCGATGGAAGGGTGGCACCAATCCATCGCTCAAGCAGAGCCATGAGCGTTATATCGATGTGGTGCTAGATGGACTTCAGCGGCAGTTGCCAGGCACATGAGCGCCCCCAACGGCAGGAAGTCTTACCGCTAAACAGACCGCCCTGCCTCCGCTCACGACCTGCTTTTTCCAATTCCCCCTGTTACGCGACGCGAGAACGGCGCTTGCTATAGGATCGATTTCCCCTGATCCGATCTGGAGCGCCTCAGTCATGAAACCTCATATCGTCGTCCACATGATGTCGTCACTAGACGGTCGCAGTCTGACTGACGGCTGGCAACTCAAGTTTGTCTTCAAGCTTTACGAAGACACTGCAGCCACCTTCGGTGCGCAGGGCTGGATCTGCGGTCGCGTCACGATGCAGGAGGTGTCGCACGGCGACGATTATCCAAAAGGGCTCGCGAAAGGGCCGATCCCGCGCACCCATCATTTTGTGGAGCGCAACGCCGCTCAATACGCCATTTCTATCGATCCTCATGGGCGCGTCGCGTGGAAGAGCAATACGGCGCTCAATTCGCATGTCGTCGAAGTCGTGACGGAAGGCGTGGCCGACGATTATCTGGCCTATCTCCAGTCCATCGGCGTGTCATACATGTTCGGCGGCAAGAGCGAAATCGATCTGAAGAACGTGGTGCAAACCTTGGCAACTGAGTTGAGCGTCACGAAGCTGATCGTCGAAGGCGGTTCGCGTATCAGCGGCGCTTTCGTGAACGAAGGCCTCGTCGACGAGGTGAGCGTCCTGATCATCCCGCTCGTGGACGGTCGCAGCGAGCATCCTTCATCGTTCGAAGTGCCCATGGAGAAGTGGCGCGCGCCCGCGTACCTGAATCTGACGTCGATCGAAAAGCTGGAGCGTGGCGCGGTGTGGTTGCGTTATACCACCTCATAGCGAATCGCCCGAAGCCCGATTTTGGTCGCACCAGTGAAGGCCAGGATAAGAACGCGCGGCACTGTATGGCCTGGACTGCGCAATCGGCGGAATGCGGCTATTCTCTAAGGCGACATCAACCTGCCTTGGGATGCCGACATGACTGACACGGCGAATGAAAGCGCGGTCCGTTCGACGATAGACGTGTTCTATCAGGCCTTCGCTGCGAAGGACATCGATCTGCTGCGGACGGTCGTAACCGACGACTGGGAATATATTCCCGAGCCGCCCGGCGTGAAGCATGGTCCTGATCAAATGATTCCGGCCTTCGAACGCATGGCCAGATCGATTCCCGACATGAAGATTACAATTCTCGATCTGCTGATCCACGGGAATCGCGTGGGCGTTCGGGCGGACGTCAGCGGCACCCAGGCTGGCGAACTTTTCGGCGTTCCTGCTACGTCGAAGCCGATCAGATTTGCGGTTCATTCATTCCATGAATTGCGCGGAAATCTGATCGCCAAAACATGGCATATCGAAGACTGGTTTTCCGCCTTCCGACAGATCGGAACCTTGCCGGCAAGCATGGACCAGCACTGAGCTTGCGTCATCAGTCGACGATTGCGGCACCACGGGCCGGTATTGAGCAAACATCACGCTAGCGTGATTTCTCCTGCCGTGGTCGCTCAACGTGCGTATGCGAAACAACGTGTGATCCCGCAGTTCCGTTCATGCGCGGCCGCTCTGCGCCGGCTTCGTCGCATGCCGTCACGTTTTCAGGATCTTCGCTACACTACCGTTTCCATTGCTTCCGTACACATGTGCAATCATGTCGTCGGTTGTCCGCATCGTCTTATGGTCCGTCCGTCACCGCTTTAGCGTGATTGGACTTTCGCTCGTCCTTGCGATACTGAGCGCCTATTTCGTCGCTCATCACTTCAAGATCAACACTGACACCAGCCGCCTATTGACGGTCGACAAACGATGGGAAGCATTGTCGACCGCGGTGGACCGCGCCTTCCCGCAGCGTGGCGGGTCCATACTCGTTCTCGTCGAAGCGGATGCGCCCGAGTTCGCCGATGCGGCCGCCAAAGAGCTTGCAAACGCGTTGAAGAAGGACACGGCCCAGTTCACCACGGTGACAGAACCCGAGGGTGGCGAGTTCTTCGGACACAACGGTTTGCTCTTTCTTCCATTGGCCGACGTGCAGTCGACCACGACGCAACTGACGCAAGCGCGCCCGCTCATCGACGGCCTCGCCCACGATCCGAGTCTGACCGGCCTTGCGAACCTGCTGACGACCACCCTGCTCCTTCCGCTGCAAATCGGACAGGTCAAGCTGGCGGGAATGGCACCGCTGCTCCAGCGTAGTGCGAATGTACTGGAGCGAGTCGAGGCGAATCAGCCCGCTGCGTTCTCGTGGCGTGCGATGAGCGACCATGATATGAAGCTGCCTGCGCGTGCGTTCGTACTCGTGCAGCCCGTATTGAACTATGCGTCACTCAGAGCGGGCGGCACCGCCACTGAATCGATCCGCAAAATGGCCGGCTCGCTGAATCTGGGCCGAAAATATGGCGCTCGTGTCCGCCTCACAGGCGAACAACCGCTCGCCGACGACGAATTCGCATCGGTGCAGGACGGCGCCGCGTTCAACGGCGTGCTCACCCTGATTGCCGTCGTCGCGATTCTCTGGTTTGCGCTGCGATCGGCAAAGCTCGTACTCGCCGTGTTCATCACGCTGATTGTCGGACTGCTGCTCACGGCTGCCATCGGTCTGATGATGGTGGGCGCGTTCAACATGATCTCCGTGGCGTTCATGGTGCTGTTCGTCGGCCTCGGTGTCGACTTTGGCGTGCAGTTCACCGTCAAGTATCGCGAGGAACGTTTCAAGGACGACCGTCTCGTCACTGCGCTGATCAATACCGCAAAGACATTGGGAAGCCGCTTGCGTCTTGCCGCGATTGCCGTGGCCGTCAGCTTCTTCTCCTTCATACCGACCGCTTACCGTGGCGTGTCCGAGTTAGGAAAGATAGCGGGCGTCGGCATGATCGTGGCCTATGTGACCAGCGTGACGCTTTTGCCCGCGCTGATCCGGGTTCTACGTCCGCACAGGGAGCAAGTCTCACCGGGTTTCAGAAAGCTCGCCGGCACCGACGATTTTCTCGACCAGAATCGCAAGTCCATTCTTCTGCTCGCGGCCGTCGTGATCCTTGGCGCGTCACCGCTACTATGGAAATTGCGTTTCGATTTCAATCCGTTGCACCTGAAAGATCCGCATACCGAGTCGATGGCGACTTTGCTCGCGCTAAAGGACTCGCCCGAGATGGGCGTGAACAATGTGCGCGCAATGGCCTCTTCATTGACGGGCGCCAATGCGATTGCCGCGCGCCTGTCGAAGCTGCCCGAAGTCGGCCGGACCATCACGTTGACCACATTCATACCAACGGACCAGCCACAGAAGCTCGCGATGATTGCGAGTACCGCACAAGCCTTGCTGCCGGCGCTCACGCAAACACCTTCTCTGCCCGTCAGCGACGCCGTGCGCGTCAGCGCATTGCGACGCGCGGCAAATCAGCTGGCTATCGCTGCTGAAGATCATCCCGGGCCAGGCGCCGAAGAAGCGAAGCGGCTCTCGCACATCCTCACCAGGCTCGCCGATGCACCCAGCGCCGTGCGTGACCGCGCCGACTATGCAATGACGCAGCCATTAAAGATTGCACTCAGGCAACTGACGGACTTGCTCGAACCGGCCGAAATCACGCAAGACAATTTACCGACTGAAATAGCAAGGGACTGGATCGCGAGCGATGGCAAAGCGATCGTGGAAATCTCCCCGAAAGTACCGGCTGGTGTCGATCCGAATAACGACGCATTGTTGAGAGAGTTCGCGAGAGCCGTAAGCGCTGCGGAGCCGAACGCGATCGGTGGTCCGATTTCCATTCTTTATTCCGCCGACCTCGTCATCAAGGCTTTTCTTCAGGCAAGCGCCTATGCGCTGGTGGCGATCTTCGTCATTCTGTGGATTGCACTGCGCCGCATCGACGATATCCTTCGAACCATCGTGCCGCTGCTGGTTTCCGCAATGCTCACGCTCGAGTTGTCCGTGGTGTGCGGGCTGCAACTGAACTTTGCGAATATTATCGCGTTGCCATTGATGCTCGGCGTGGGCGTTGCATTCAAGATCTATTTCGTGATTGCGTGGCGCGGTGGCGAAATGCGCCTGCTCGAATCGAGCCTGACCTATGCGGTGATCTTCAGTGCTGCGACGACGGGCGCGGCATTCGGCAGCCTGTGGTTCTCGCATCACCCCGGCACGTCCAGCCTGGGTGCGTTACTTGCGCTGTCGCTCGTCTCGACGCTGATTGGCGCCGTGGTTTTCCAACCGGTCTTGATGGGCCGACCGCGCACCACGCAATTCGAAGCGACCGTGCGAATACCCTGAGCATTTGTCGCTTCTCACGGTTGTCGAATACGCATCGCGTATGTCGCGTTGAACGGCCGCCCTATTTGAGCGCCGTCTGAAGCCGTCGGGACGGCAATCTTCCTTGCGAGGTTTCGCCCGCATCCTTGAAATGTTCTGCGACGAAGTCCAGAAACACAGCGATCCTCGCCGACAACCTCGTGTTGCGGTAATAGACAGCGTGTATCGGCCGATAAAGCTCGACCGTGTCGTCGACGAGTACTTCCACCAGACGGCCGCGACGTCTTGCTACCGTCGTCATATAGTCGCCAAGGCATGCAATGCCGGTGCCGTTTTCTGCCAGCGCGAGCAGCGTTTCGCCACTCGACGCGCGCACGGACGGGCGTACTTTGTAGACGTCATAGCCCGCATGGCGGAGCGGCCAGTTATTGAGCGTGTCGAGTTGGGAATAGCCGAGCAGCGTATGCTTCTCGAGATCCGCTGGACGAGCCGGCCTACCCGCCCTGTCGAGGTACTCCGGACTGGCCAGAATGCGCAGCCTGCTGTTAGCCAGCACGCGCGCGTTCAACGTCGAATCCCGAAGTGCACCGATCCGTATCGCCACGTCGGTACGATGCTCGATCAGATCGATGACTTCGTCGCTCGTATTCAGTTCGAGCTCGATGTCGGGATAGGACACATGAAACTGTGGAATCAGCGGCGTCAGCACATGCTGCATGAACGGCGTCGCGGCGTTCACGCGCAACCGGCCGGCAAGCTGCTTGCGATGCGATACGGTTTGTTCTTCCGCGAAATCGACAGCAGCGAGTATCGAACGCGCATGTTCGAGAAAGACTTGCCCCTCTTCGGTCAACTCGAGGCTCCGGGTTGTGCGCCGCATCAGCGTGGTATCGAGCTTCTGCTCCATGCGGCGCAGCAGACGGCTCATTACCGAATTCGGCAGATGCAACTTCTCCGCAGCGCGGGTCAACGATCCGACATCCGCGATGGTGACAAACGCGAACATCTCATCGAGCGTCGTCTTCATGCCGTCGCAGGCTGCTGCGCTCTCTGCAAAGTCAGAACGAAGACGACCAGACCGGTGAGTGTCAGCGCGAAGCCCGCCCACACCGCCGATAACAGCCCCCAGCCAGCGCCGATGGCGAGTCCGCCTGCCGCCGCGCCGATTGCATTTGCCACATTCAATGAAGCCAGATTCATTGCGCCCATCAAGGTCGGCGCTTCCGGCGCAAAGTGTGTGAGTCGCACCTGAATGGTCGGAATCGCCGTCATCATCGTCATGCCGACTCCGAAGAGCATCGTCATCAGTACCCAGTCGTGCATGCCGAACATCGCAAGCACCGCGAGCACGACGAGTGCGCAACCAAAGCCGAGATTCAATCCGAGTGCTGGATGCGAGTCCGCAAGACGGCCGCCAATCAGATTGCCGATGGTCATCCCGATTCCAAACAGCGCGAGCGCCAGCGGAATAAGCGATGCATTCAACGACGCGACGTCCGTCACAAACGGGCCGATAAACGTGTACACCGCGAAGATGCTGGCTACGCCCAGCGCGGCAACGATCATCGTCACCCACACGCGCGGCTTTCGCAGCGCGCCCAGTTCTCGCCCGAGTGAACCACCGTCGAGCGCGTTGCTGCGCGGAATCCACGCCCATAGGGCCGCAAGCGCGAACATCGCGAGTATCGAGACGGCCAGATACGTTTCCCGCCAGCCGAGGTTTTGCCCGAGGAAAGTCGCGAGCGGTGATCCCACGATGGTCGCGATCGTCAATCCCGTCATGACCATCGCGAACGCTTTCCCAGCACTGCCTTCCCCGACGATGTACGAAGCCACCACCGCCCCTGCTCCAAAGTAAGCACCCTGCGGCATGCCGCTGATGAAGCGTGCGACGACGAACATCCCCAGATTCATTGCAGCCGCCGACAGCAGATTGCCGACAACGAACAGACCGATGAGAAACAACAGCAACGTACGTCTGTTGAGACGGCTCGCCATCAGCGTGACGAGTGGCGCGCCTGTCACCACGCCGAACGCGTATGCGGTGATTGCATGAGTCGCTTCCGGGATGCTCAGTCCAAGGCTCGACGCGAACAGTTGCAAAATGCCCATGCTCGCGAACTCGGACGTACCGATACAAAAGCTGCCGAGCGCCAATGCGAAAAGCGTCAGACCACGCCTGCGGGATTCGGATTCTTTGGTGCAGTGAACGACAACCGCGTCGCACTGTGCTTCATAGGCTTTCTCGTGCATGTCTTGTTCCGGATTCAGCAGCATCAGTGCCTTACGATATTCAGGTTCATGTAATCGTGTTGGGCGCCAATCAAACCGGCAAACCGTTCGATCGCGCAAATGCGCTGTGCCAGACAGCGACAAGAACGTCGCACGTGCGTGAGCGTTTCCTATTGCAGGCACACATCGCGATAATCAACCGTTCGTCGATAGACGTTCTTACCCAGCCACGAGACGAAGGTATATTCGACGTAGGCATTGCTGCAGACGATGATCCAGTTATGGAGCGTGGAATTCATGGCGGCATCCTCCCTGTAGAAATCGGCGTCGACATGACACGCAAAGGGGTTTCAACAAAAAACTCGCCATGACACCAAGCATAGTGACCACGCACAATCGAAACCATTCTACGGTGGTGTATGAATGAATCGCATCGACGTAACGACGCTATACATCGGTATAGCCGCCAGCGTCGCATACGTCGTGCGATTGCGGTCGAGTCGCCCGGATTCGAGTTCAGCGCCTGTTATCGAACGAAGCCGAGAGTGCCTTCAGACCATCGCGATAGATGCCTTCGAAAAGCGCCGACGCTTCTTCATCGCTTACGCCAGCGGGAGTAAATTCTCCAAACCACTCGACTCGCGAACTTTCCGCGCTGATCGTTTGCACACGCAGCGTCGAGCGATAACCGGTCACAGGAAACGGCGCTTGCAGAATCGAATACGTGTAGCTACGTGCGCTGTTATCGAACGCTTCCAGTCGTTCGACGATCGCGTCGCCGGCGGGCGTGGAAAGACGCCGCACGCGCCCGCCTTCGTCCGTTTCGCTCGACGGAATAAAAGGCAGCCAGTCGGGCAACGAATCGAAGCCGCCGATCAGTTGCCACACGGCCTCAGGTGAAGCGTGAATCTCGATGGATGCTTGGGCGCGTGCCATGGTGGGTCCTTAAACGTTGTCGACGGGAAGCGGTGCGTTCGGGGCAACGAGAGCCTGTTCACGCAGGTCGTGCCAGAACTGGGCCGGAATGATCTCCGTCACGGCGGCATGATCTTCGGCGATCCGCTCGGGACGGCTAGCACCAGGAATCACCGCGGCAACGGCGGGATTAGCGAGCACGAATTGCAACGCGGCCGCCTTCACGCTCACGTTGTGACGCGCGGCGATCGCCTTGATACGTTCGACCTTGGCGAGTATCTCCGGCGATGCCTTCTGATACTCGAAGTTCGGACCGCCCGCCAGCACACCCGAGCTATACGGACCACCCGCGACGATCTCGACCTTGCGCGCCGCGGCTGCCGGCATCAAACGCTGCAACGCGCGCTCGTGATCGAGCAGCGAGTAACGTCCCGCCAGCAGAAAACCATCGGGCTGGGCTTCCGTCAGATCGAGCGTGAGTTCGCAAGGCTCGACCCGGTTCACGCCGAGACCCCATGCCTTGATCACGCCCTCTTCACGCAGACGGGTCAGCGCGCGGAACGCGCCTTTACGCGCCGTTTCGAACACGGACAGCCATTCGTCGCCGTAGAAGTCCTGTGCGACGTCGTGCACCCAGACAATGTCCAGATGATCTGTCTTCAGACGCTTGAGGCTGTCCTCGACGGAGCGCAGGGTCGCGTCCGCCGAGTAGTCGTTGACGATCTTGTTGGGACGTCCGAACGCAAACACACCGCCCTTCTCGCCGAGATCACGTGCGCTCACGTCTTCGATCTCATCGAGAATCACCCGGCCCACTTTCGTGCTCAGCACGTATTCGTCGCGCTTGTGTCGGGCCAATGCTTCGCCGAGGCGGATTTCCGACAGGCCCGCGCCATAGAAAGGCGCTGTGTCGAAATACCGCACCCCCTGCTGCCATGCGGCTTCGACCGTCGCGAGCGCTTCGTCGTCGGGAATGTTGCGGAACATGTTGCCGAGCGGCGCAGCGCCAAAACCCAGCAAGGTGCCAGCGGGCAATTTATCCTTGATGCTCATTACTTTGCTCCATCAGTTGAGTGCATGAGCGAAGTCTAGGGTGGCAAGTTAAGTCTGTCCAAGACATAATATGAAACATCTGAGTCCTGTGAGGTCTTAAATGTTAGACATCCGCCAACTGCACTATTTCGTGGCGGTCGCTGAAGACGAACATGTCGGAAGGGCTGCCGAACGTCTGCATATTTCGCAGTCGCCGCTCAGTCGCCAGATTGCGCAACTGGAAGAAAAGCTCGGCTTGACGCTATTCGAGCGTTCGCAGCAGCGCATTCGCCTGACCACGGACGGCCGCACGTTCCTCGAAGAAACCAAAGCCTTTCTGACGCACGCGAACCGGCTCGAGTCGCTCGCACGTCGTCTTGGGCGCGGCGACGAAGGCGGCCTGTGTATCGGATACCTGGAAAACGCGATGCATTCGGGCGTATTACCCACTGCGTTGCGCGCGCTGCAGCAAAACCGGCCTGACGTCCACATTGCGCTCTACAACTATCAGTCGGCCGAGCAGGTCGTCGGGGTGCGTCAGCGCAGCCTCGACATTGCGCTCGTTTGCGAACCGCCCGCCGACGACGACCCCGAACTCGACTGCGCGCAAATCCTCAACGATCCGATGCTGCTAGCGGTTCCCGACGGGCATCCGCTCGCCAGAAAGAAGAAGTTCACGCCCGAGGACCTCGCGGCGCAAAAGTGGATCGGCGTGATGCACAAGGAAGGCGCGCTTCGTCACGACAACTTCGTTGCGGCGTGCGCGAGAGCGGGATTCACGCCCAACATCGCGCTCGAAGCAACCGAGCCGCTAGCGGCATTGGGTCTCGTCGCTGCCGGACTCGGCCTGACGATGGTCCAGCAGAGCCTGCGTCATCAGGCGCCGGACGGCGTCATGCTGCACGAACTTTCGTGGTTCACCTATCGCAGCGCACTGTGGGCCGTATGGCATCGGGTCAACTTGCGACCTCTCGTCGAGCATTTCCGCACGTCCCTGCTGAGTACCGGCGCGATGATGGCAAGCGTGCCGACTCAGACGAAGCGCGCAAAAAACCCGGCACTCACGTGAGCCGTTCACGCGTTTTTTTCATACGTCATGGGGCGAAATGACAAATTCCCTTGGATCAGAAAAGCAGTAAACAAGCAGCGGCCTCAATATCGACTCAGGTAAGGCGCGCCCTCACTGCAGTGTCTCCTCGGACAGATCACTCTGTCCTTTGCGCCCGCGACTGACGCGCGGGCGCCTTTTCGAATGGAGGCTCACAGCCGGCGTGTGGACAGGATTGTTTCCCCCTCACTGGAGGTCGATATGAAGCCGCTGAAACCCCTTCTTCTCGCATGCTCGCTGATATCGACGCTTGCCTTCGCGCAGGCGCCTGCACAAACGGCTGGCCAGGCATCTTCGCCATCCCAGGTCGATCAGCCGGATCAAAGCCAGAAACAGCATTTTCCACGCGACATGTCCTCGAAACGACCCGATACTTGCGTTGGACCTGTCAGCTTTTGCACGCTGTTCTTCGGCAGTTGACAGGGTGACGTGTCGCATCTGCGTTCGTTCATGAACGTTGAATCGAGCATCGTAAGGAGATCATCTTGGCGAAGCCCGCTCTTTTCGCACCGCTCAGGTTGGGTAAGCTCGAACTTGGCAACCGGATCGTCATCGCGCCGATGTGCCAGTACTCGGCGCGCGATGGCTGCATGAACGACTGGCACCTTGTCCATCTGGGTCATCTGGCCATCTCAGGCGCTGCGCTGCTGACCATCGAGGCGACGGCAGTCCTCCCCGAGGGCCGCATCACCTACGCGGACGTGGGACTCTATGACGATGCGACGGAAGCCGCGATGCGTCGCACACTCGATGCGATACGACACTGTTCGGACGTGCCGGTTGCGATTCAGCTGAGCCACGCGGGACGCAAGGCATCGACCGAAGTGCCGTGGAAAAAGAGCGGACAGTTTCCTCCGGATTCGCCATTGGGCTGGCAAACTGAAGCCCCGTCAGCCGTGCCGTATGACGAGGGCTACCTGGCACCCGTCGCGCTGGATCGCGATGGATTGAGCCGCATCCGTAAGGCGTTCGTCGCCGCTGCGCGCCGCGCACACAAGATTGGTATCGACATGATCCAGTTGCATGTGGGCCACGGTTATCTGCTGCATCAATTCATCTCGCCGCTGTCGAATCGACGCGAAGACGAATATGGCGGCTCGCTCGAAAACCGCATCCGCTTTCCGCTCGAAGTATTCGAAGCGGTGCGCGATGCATTCCCTGCCGACAAGCCCGTCACGGTCCGGATATCAGGTACGGATTGGGTCGACGACGGATGGGACATCGAACAGACCATCGCGTTCGCGCAAGCGGTCGAGAAACTCGGCTGCGATGCCATTCACATTACCAGCGGCGGGTTGCATCCGGCACAGCAGATTCCTGTCGGCCCCAACTATCAGGTGCCGCTCGCGCGCGCCGTCAAGCAGGCCGTCCACATGCCCGTGGTCGCAGTGGGGCTCATCACGGAGTTCGAGCAGGCCGAAGCCATCGTCGGAACAGGGGACGCCGATCTCATCGCGATCGCGCGCGCCATCCTCTACGACCCGCGCTGGCCGTGGCACGCCGCAGCGCAACTCGGCGCACATGTGCGTGCGCCCAACCCCTATCTGCGTTCGCAGCCCAGACGGTTCAAGGATCTGTTCGAAAGCGAATGACGGTCCGAACGCGCAGCGTGCCGCATGTCCCGCTGTTCGAGCGGGGACATGTGGCGCACGCTTCATGGCTCGTCATCGGCGCCCGACAGTTCGAACTGGAAGACTGCGCCATGCGGCTCGTTTGCGAAGGCGTGCAACGTGCCGCCATGGGCCTCGACAATGGAGCGGCAAATGGAGAGGCCCATACCCATGCCATAGGCTTTGGTGGTAAAGAACGGCTCGAAGAGCCGCTCGACATTCGCGCTGTCTATCCCCGGCCCCGTATCGCTCACGGTAATCCGGACGCAGCGTGGACCACAGGCACAGGTCGTGATCGTCAACTCGCGCATGTCGTCGTCGGAATCGCTCATCGCATCCACGGCATTCATCATCAGGTTCATGATGACCTGCTGCAACTGAACGCGGTCGCCCTCCACGTCCGGCAAGTCCCGCTCCAGGTCCGCGCAAATGGAAACCCGTTGCCTGGATGCCTCGCCGCGCGTGAGCCCAATGACTTCTCGAATCGCGTCGTTGACGGCGAGAAGCTCCCGCCGCGCCGGCGTCTTCTTGACGAGATCACGCAATCGCCGGATAACGTCGTTTGCCCGCGTGCCGTTGTTGACGACGCGCGTCAATGCCGCCCGCACCTCCTCCAGATTCGGCGGACTCGCGTCCAGCCAATGCGTCGCCGCCTGAGCGTTGAACACAGCCGACGCAATCGGTTGCCTGATTTCGTGGCTGATCGACGCCGTCAACTGGCCGAGCGTCGACACACGGTTCGCATGCGTGAGCTCTATCTCTATCTCGTGGTAGCGTCGCTCGTTTTCGCGTGCATTCGCCTCGGCCCGCTTGCGCTCGGTGAGATCGACGACGAACGCGACGACCTGATCCGGCGTGCTGCCGAAAATCGCCGCGCCCAGCAGCACGGCGACACGTGTTCCGTCGGCGCGCAGATATTCTTTTTCCAGCGGTTGAAGCGCGCCATGCTTGCGTAGCTCTGCGATGGCCTGTACGTCCTGATCGTGCCACTCGTCAGGTGTGATCTCGGTGCAACGGATTTTTCCGGCTGCGAGGTCTTCTCTGCTGTAACCGATGATGCGCAAGAACGCGTCGTTGGCTTCGTATATCGGCCCCAGCATATCCCAGATGAAAACCCCGACGATATTCGCATCGACGAGCCGCCGGATCTTTGCCTCACGCTCTGCCACGTCCCGATACAGCCGCGAGTTCTCAATCGAAATCGCGGCCTGCGCAGCCAGCAGCTTGAGCGCGGCCACGCGTCTGACGGTGAAGACATGTGACGTCAAACTGTTCTCGAGATAAAGCAAAGCGATCGTCTTGCCCTGGTACACGAGCGGCATACAGGCCACGGAGCGCGAGCGATGCGCCTGGAAATAGCGATCGGCAACGAACTCATGGGGTCGCGACGCATCGTTCAGGATCACGTTCTCGCCGGTGCGAAGGACATAATGAGCGACCGTTACAGGCACACGGTCGGCTTGCAGCAGCGCTTTGCCCAGACTGACCGTGATCGCATTGCCTATCGTGATCGCCTCGGCCTCGATCCGCAATTCCCCTCCGCTCTCGGCGATCAGCACACCGCGCTGTGCCCCGGCGTGCGATATGGCCGTGCGCATGAGCGTCTGAATCAGGTTGTCGAGCACGATCTCACTCGATACAGCCTGCGAAACCTTCAGTACGGTTGCCAGATCCAGATGTTCGACGGACGCTTCGATGCTGCTCTCCAACACGGGCCCGTCGTTTCGCTGGGACAGGTCCGGATACAGGTCGTCTATCTGCCGGACTTTGCCTTTCGCACCCCACCGTGCGAACGCGTGACGTGCGTTCCTCAAATACATGTCAGCTATCTCGGCAAGCTCGCGTGCCGCGTAGAAACGCGCCGTCACTTCACAGGCAATCGCTTCGTTGTGAACGAAGCCGCTCCTGCGCGCCGAGCGGACGGCCTGATCGTAAAGACGTTCCGCTTCGGCGATATTTCCTTCGATGCGCGATATCTCGGCACCCACCAGCGCTGCGCGATTCTCGAAGTTCGCAGGACAGTGAAACGCCCAGATATCGAGTTGCTTGCGATGTGCAATCAACGCATGCATATGAACGCGCCGGTTCGCCGCATCAGCCGCATTCCAGCACGCCGCGTGACTGAGCGCGCCATAAAAGTGAAACTCCGCTGTTTCGAACTGCGACGTCGCGATCCATATCATGCGCTCTGCGCGGATCTTGGCTGCGAGCGCTTCGGCAAATTCACCCGCCAGATACCTCGCCTGCAGCTTACGCACCCAATAATCGAACTCCGGCAAAGCTAGCGTCGTCGACCCGGAGAAATGAGACTCGAATTCCGCCTCGTTGAACTGGGCATCGTCGAAACAGCCGAAGCGCGGAGTCAGTCCGCGCAAGGTCTGGACAAGGCCACGATAGGTGGCCAGCATGTCGCTGACGAGCCCGAAGCAAATGCGGTCCGCAATCGACACGGCCATCTCGACTTCGGACTGCACGTCATCGAGCGCGTCGCCGACGGAGACCAGGTTCTGGATCAAATCGCAGCACGTATATAGCGTGTAGGTGATATCCCCGCTTTCGCTTGCGATCCTGAAGGCGCGCCGGATCGGCTCACGTCCTTCCAGTACGTGTCTTGCCCAGGGCACGACAATATTGCCAAACGACGTGTAGGTCCGCGCCTTGAACCGCGTCAGATTTCGATGCTCGACGAGCCCATAGCCAAGCCGGCCAAAACGATAGCCTTCATCGTACTGATCGAATAGCGGGCCCGCGTAGGTGGCAAACCACACATACGCATAGCACGATGCATCGCAATTGCCATGTTCGAGACTGAGATTGATCATCCGGCACAGCACCAGCGCGCACAGGTTCTGATCCGTAAAGAACGCCGGCGTCACGATCTCCGTCAGAATGTCGAGCGTATCCAGAACCTCCGGATCGCTCAGCAACGGCAGATCAATCAGATCTTCGATCTCGCGTTGACCGAGCAATGCACCGACGCGCGCATACTCGCTCTGCACCGTTTGCCGGTCGGGATTCGGCGACCAGTCGGTGCCGCCGCGCCGCAGATACTCGAGGCAGATATCCACGCTGCGCCCGCTTTGATCGAGCGTCGTATACAGCGTAATCCGCAGGCGCGTCACGAGCGCAACGTGGTGGCTCGTCCGGGCATGCTGATCCAATGCCGACAGCCGCGACTCCGCTTCCTGCATCCTGGTGCACAGCAATTCGCACTCAGCCAGCAGATACTCGATCGAAAAGATCAGTTCGTAGTTTCCGGTCCAATCGTCGTCCGTCAGCAGCGAACGGCCCGCACGCAGATAAGCGAGCGCGGAAGCGTAGGCCGTCGACGCCTTTGCGCGCCTGCCGGCCGAGAGATTCAGCATCGCCACCCGCTCGCGCTCCGCGCGATCCGTAATGAGGTGCGTGGCGCGATTGAACTGGCTGACGATATCGAAGAGCGCTTCTTCCTGTTGCGCGGACGGCGTGTTCGACAACAGCAGCCGTGCAATCCGCAGATGCGTGCCGGCACGCGCATCCTCGCTGATGAGCGCATAGGCCGCTTCCTGCACACGGTCGTGCAGAAACCGATAGGTGCCTCCCGTGTGAAGCACGAGCCCGTCCCGCACCGCGTAGGAAAGCGCGTCGTGGACGCTTTCGCGCGGCAACTCGGAGATCATCTCGAGAAACGCCAGCACGGAAACGTTCCCGACGCACGCAAAACGCTGCAACGCGATCTGGGTGGCGACAGGCAAGCGGTTCAGCTTGCCGATCATCAGTTCGACCACGTTCTCCGTGTAGCCTTTGGCATAGATATGGCTGATATCCCATGACCATTGGCCAGCCGCGTGATCGAACCTGACCAGCCCTTCGTCTGCGAGCGAAGAAAAGAACTGAAGCGCAAAGAATGGATTGCCGCCCGTCTTCTGATGCAGCATGCGGGCGAGCGGTAACGCTCTCGTCGAAGGACAATGGAGTGCATCGACGACGAGTTGCTGGAGGTGCTCACTGGCAAGCGGCGTGAGCGAGATCGCTTCGACGGGAGTGTTCGACGCGCGGATGTTCTCCAGGGTGCGCGCGAGCGGGTGCGCGGCATCGACCTCGTTGTCGCGATACGCGCCGATCACCAGCAGGTGACGCACATCGCCCTGAACCATCAGGTCTTCGAGGAAGTCGAGCGTCGCCGCATCGAGCCACTGCAGATCGTCGAGGAATAGCGCGAGCGGATGTTCCGCGCGCGCGAAGACCGAAATGAAATGCCTGAAGACCAGATGAAAACGTCGCTGCGCATCTTGCGGCGACAGCGCGGGAACGGGCGGCTGCTCACCGATCACCATCGACAGATCAGGCACCAGATCGACGATCAGGCGCCCATTTGGACCCAATGCTTCGCGGAACGCGTTTCGCCAGTTTGCCAGCTCGCTCTCGGGTTTCGTCAGCAGCATGCGAATGCCGGCCTGAAACGCCATCGCGAGTGTCGCGTAGGGAATATCGCGCTTGTACTGATCGAACTTGCCGGCCAGAAAAAATCCGCCACGCGGCACCAATGCCTTGTGAAGCTCGTTCACGACGGCCGACTTGCCGATGCCCGAGTAGCCTGCCACGAGTAACAGCCCACCCGCTTCGCCCCGCGTGACGCGATCGAACGTCGTGAGCAGTGTTTGCAGCTCGGCATCGCGGCCATACAGCTTCTCGGGTATCAGCAGACGATCCGAAAGGTCGTACAGGCCCAAGCTAAAGTCGCTGATCTGCCCATACGCATCCCAATGCGCCAGGCACCGTCGCAGGTCGTGGACGACCCCGGCCGCCGTCTGATACCGGTCTTCCGCGGTCTTTGCGAGCAGTTTCATGACGATCGCGGAGATCGGCGGCGCGAGCGTCGGCATCAGTTCTATCGGAGCAGGCGCTCGCCGCGCGATATGACAGTGCACCAGTTCCATCGGGTCCGTTGCGCTGAAGGGCAAGCGCGCCGTCAACATCCGATAGAAGACGACGCCCAGCGAATAGAGGTCGCAGCGCAAATCGATCGATCGGTTCATTCGCCCCGTCTGTTCGGGCGCCATATAGGCGAGCGTCCCGGCAATAAATTCCGGCGGTTCGGGCGACTGACGCTCGCGCTGCAGCAACGAAGCGATACCGAAGCCCGTCAGACGCGCCGCGCCCGTCGATCGGTTGACGAGTACATGGGTCGAATTGATGTTTCTGTGAACGATGCCACGCGAATGAATCTTTCCCAGCGCCGAGGCGATATTGATGGCAAAGCGGAGAAAAACGACGGAGTCGAAGGGCACAGGGAGTTTTTCAAGCGGCTCGCCGTCCCAGTCCTCCAGTAGTAGCGTGGATTGTCCGTTCTGGCGCAGCAACTGGATGGGACGAATCGCTGCCGCGGGATCGAGCTTTTCCGCGAGCGCATATTCGTGCGCGAGACGATCGATGGACTCAGGTTGAGGATGCGCCCTCGCGAGGCGCACGATAAGGACGGACTCGTCGGCGCCGCCGTCGACGCGACGCTTGCCCCTGCACGCCACGTATGCGCCGTCCTCCCATGCGACCTGAAAGGGTTCGACAGGCGCCGTGTCAGAGAAGGACGTGAAGAGGTTCAACAAGCACTCCGCAGAGATCTCTCTTTCCCGTCGGTGAGGTCGCCGTTGGCGGGATTTATATAGCGACGTTACCTTCGTCGTAGGGAACGTGCAACTGAGGGATCGCGTGGGCGGGCAATTTCGCGAGCGCGAGGAGGTTTTTTGCTGTTGGTTTGGTTGTTATTTGCGCTGGCATCCGCGGTTTGTGTTTTCGCTGGCATCCGCGGTTTGCTTCTGGTTTGCTAGCGTTGCCCCGCACAGGGGCAACGCTAGCAAACCAATAACATCACGCGGATGCCACCGCAAAGCCCCCAAAAACCCCCGAATCAGCGTCGCAGCCCCCCCTCACCCCTCCCTCATCACCATCAACCGCAACTCCGTCATATCCTCAATCGCGTAGCGAACCCCTTCCCTCCCAATACCCGAATCCTTCACACCGCCGTAAGGCATGTTATCAACCCGAAACGACGACACGTCATTAATTACCACGCCACCCACATCGAGTTCATCCCAGGCACGATGCGCATGCGCGAGCGAATCCGTAAAAATACCCGCCTGCAGACCAAAATCACTGTCATTGACAGTCACCAGCGCACGGTCGAAATCATCGAATTTCTCGAGAATCGCAATCGGACCAAACGCCTCCTTACGATACAGGTCGGTATCGCGCCCGACATTCTCCAGCAGCGTCGCCTCGAACATCGCACCCTCGACCTTCCCGCCCGCAATGATCTTCGCGCCCGCCTTCACCGCGCTTTCCATCCACCCCGCGAGACGCCGCGATTCCGATTCGGAGATCATGGGCCCGACGAAGGTGCTCTCGTCCTTGGGATCGCCCATCTTCAACGACTTCGTCTTGACGATCAGCTTCTCGCGCAGCGCATCATAGACCGATGCATGCACGAGAATCCGCTGCACGCCGATACAGCTTTGTCCCGACTGATAGAACGCGCCGAATGCGAGACGATCGACCACATAGTCGAGCTTGTCGCCCTGATCGCCATCGACAACCACGGCCGCATTGCCACCCAGTTCGAGAACCACTTTCTTCTTGCCAGCCCGCGCTTTCAGATCCCAGCCGACAGCGGGCGATCCCGTGAACGACATCAGCTTGAAGCGATCGTCGGTGGTGAACAGATCGGCGCCGTCGCGATGTGCAGGGAGAATCGAGAAGCCGCCCTTCGGCAGATCGGTCTCCGCGAGCACTTCGCCGATGATCAATGCGCCGATAGGCGTGCGACTCGCGGGCTTCAGCACGAAAGGCACGCCGGCAGCGAGCGCGGGTGCGACCTTGTGAGCGGCGAGGTTCAGCGGAAAATTGAACGGCGATATAAACGAGCACGGCCCGATCGGCACGCGCTTCACATACGCGTGATAGCCCTTTGCGCGCTGCGAGATCTCGAGATTGAGAATCTCCCCGCCAATGCGCACCGACTCTTCCGCCGCGACCTTGAACGTATCGATCAGACGGCTGACTTCGCCGCGCGCATCCTTGATCGGCTTGCCCGCTTCGATGCACAACGCCATCGCCATTTCCTCGAAACGCTCGCCAAAGCGCCTCACGCAGTGTTCGAGCACGGCTTGCCGCTTGAAAGGCGGGAACGCGCGCATCGCGGGCATCGAATCGACAGCCAGGGCGATCGCCTTGTCGATCGCTTTCGCATCCGCGAGCGCGACGCGGGTCGCGACCTCGCCGCTGAATTTATCGGTGACTTCGAGATCCGTGTTCGCAGCGACAGCTTCATTGGCGATGTAGTAGGGATAACTCTTCTGCAACATGGCACGCTCTCCTTGTGTTGACCACGGCGCGGGCATAGATTCAGATGTCCGGTGGAACCATCGAATTACAGGCCGAGAATAGTCGGCGTCCCTACGGACGTCTTTCCGGATCAGACTGACTATGTTCGATAGCCACGAGGCACGTCCCGCTCCCCCGTGGCGCGCTACCTGAACGAGTCAACTTCCCGCGTGTTTCGAAGTCAGCGTGATGGTGCAGGTCATCCCCATCGCGAGATGGATGCCGCGCGGCACGCTATCCAGATGAATGCGCACGGGCACGCGCTGGGCAAGACGGACCCACGTGAAAATCGGATCGACATTGGCGAGCAATTCATTCGTGCCCGTAGGATTGTCGCGATCCACGATACCGCTCGCGATACTGTCGACATGGCCACCGATATCGACATTCGCGCCGAGTAGCCGTACGGTCGCGCGGTCGCCGACATGCACGCCCTGTATCTTCGTCTCCTCGAAATAGCCATAGACCCAGAACGAGTTCGAATCGATCATCGCCATGCGTGCGATACCCGCATTGGCGAAATCCCCGGGATAGAGATTCAGGTTGGTGATGAAGCCATCCGTGGGCGCGCGCACTTCGCTTCGCACCAGATCGAGATGCGCGGTCTCGCGGCGCACCTGCGCCGCTTTCATGCTCGCCCGCGCCGCCGTGTAAGCCGCGCGTGCCGCATCCAGCGCCGACTGCGATTGCTGAGCCTGCAATGCATAGTCCGAGCGGATTTCCTCCGATACGACGTCGCCGGACAGCTTTGCGCGCCGCGCAGACTGGTCCTTGCGCATTCTCGCTTCGAACAGACTGGCGTTCATCATCGACTCGGCCTGCTGCAACTGGGCCTTTGCCCGCGCGATATCGGCTTCTGCCTGATCCACCGCATATTTGAAGCGGTCGGGATCGAGCACGTAGAGCACTTCGCCTTTATGCACCCACTCGTTGTCCTTGACGCGCACTTCCTTGACGAGTCCCGATACATCGGTAGACAGGTTGATCACATTCGCGCGAACGCGGCCGTCGCGTGTCCAGGGCGAGAACATATAGCGCTCCCAGATCGCGTGGATGAGTCCCAGCGCCGCGAGTAGCGTGATCACGGTGATGGCAATCCGAATGAGATACTGCCTGTTCATTTGCCGCCCCGTTGGATCGATACAGGTTCCGATTCGCGACTCGCCATCACGTCTCGTGAATGACGAGCGCCGCGCCGCAGAACAGCACGGCGAACAGCGCGACTCTGAAAAGTCCGGGATGCCACGCGTAACGGTACGCACCGGCCCTGGCGAGCAGCAGATCCAGCACGACGAACACGGCTGCAGTCGCCATCAACACGAGCAGCAGCGTCGGTGCGAAGAATCCGAATAGCTCGACTTCAACGGGCATGGTCTTCCCCTTTACTGATGCCGGAATCCCTCGCGTCGACGTCCACGCCGCCGCCCAGATCTCTCATCAGCAAGACCCAGGTGTCGACACGCTGCGCGCGTATCAATGCGACATCCCGCTCCTGTTGCAGCATGACTTTCTGGGCGACCAGTACGTCGAGATATTCGGTGATGCCCCCTCGATAGCCGAGGTCGGCAAGATCGTAGGCCCGCTTTGCGGACTGCAGTGCGGCCTGCGCCGCCCCCTGTTGTTCCTCTAGCGACTGCAGAAGCGTCACCTGCTGCGCAACGCTTTGCATCGCGGATAACACGGTGTCGTTGTACTTCAACACGGCATCGTCGTATTCGGCCGTCGCAACGCCATAACGCCCACGTCGGCGTCCCGCGTCGAAGATGGGCAGCGATCCCGCCAGTCCGACGCTGTGACCGATTGCATCGCTATTCAGAAAGTTGAAGAAACCGCCAAACGGCGCCACGGACGCAAGCGATGCGCTCGCCACGAGGTTGATGTTCGGGTAGAAGTCCGCGTGCGCCGCCTCGACCTTTTTCGCTGCCTCCGCTGCTCGCCAGCGTTGCGCGACGACGTCCGCGCGATGACCGAGGATTTCGGCAGGCAATGACGAGGGCAACGCAACGCCGACGTCCCGAGGCAAAGCGGGACGCGTCAGCGTATCGCCAAAGCCCGGCCCTTCGCCGACCAGATAGGCGATCTGCAACCTGGCCGCTGCGATCTGATAGCGCGTGCGAACGATGTCCGTCATACCCGCCTGATACTGCGCCCTTGCCTGACTCGCGTCGATATCTCCGGCGATACCTGCCTTGCGCCGCTGCGTCGCGACGTCCAGGTTGCGCCGCTCTTCTTCGTTGACCGACTGATAAATGTCGAGAAGAACGTACTGAAGCGCCAGTTGCGTATAGGTTCGCGCGACCGCCACCTGAAGCTCGACCTTGGCGAACTGGGCGTCGGCCGCCGACGCGCGCACGGCATCGAGCGCGCCCTTCTCGACGGCGCGGTTCCTTCCCCAGAGATCCAGATCGTAGGACAGCGCCACTGCCGCCGAGTTGTCCCAGACGGTCGTGCCGCCAGGGGGAGACGGCGTCGCATAGCGCGGGAATCGGGTGCGTGCGAGCGCGGCCGTGCCTTCGACATCGGGAAACAGATCTGCACGCAACGCACGCGCCTCCCATATCGCAGCCGTGACCCGGGAGCGCACGATCGCGAGTGTCGGGTTGCCCGCTACCGCGCGTGCCACGAGTCGGTCCAGTTGCGGGTCGCGCCATGCCTTCCACCACTCGCTGGTGGGCCAGTTCGCGTCCCGCCCGGCCTCGCGCAACGCTTTGCCAGAGTCGATGGTCGCCGGGTCGACGAAAGATGCTTCGGGCTTGATGCCGGCGCCGCTGATGCAACCGCCCAGAAGCGTAACGGTTATGCATGACGCCACCGACAGGCGAAGCACGTCGACGGCTTGTCCGGCGCGCGCTCTCATGACGCTGTCGCCTTGACAGCGGATGCGACCGGCAACTGGTCTGTCAATGCGGCACCCGTCGAGTAAAGCCGCGCGCGCATCTCGAACAATGCGTCCGCTTTCTCGGACGAGAGCTGCCTTGAGTGCGTTCTGAGAACCTGCAGCGCGTGTTCTATAGCGCGATACGCCGCCTCGGCCGCGTCGGTCTTTCCGCTTTGCGCGAGTTGCCCGATCGCTTTCAACCACTCGCGCTGCACGTCACTCCACGCGGGCGGCAATGCGTCCGCATGAGCGTCAGCCAATGTGCGCAATTGCGACAACGTATTGGCAATCCACAGCTGCCCGAATGCCCATGTCGTTGTCCTCGCGCGATACGCTTTCGACACGTTCGGCACCGTCACGATACGCACGATGAGATCGCGCATCGCCACTCCCACGCTTGCCGGTTCCTCCGCGTCGACGTCGTCCGTTGCGGCACGCACCAGAATGTCGCGGATGCGCGCGGCCGTTTGCCTTGCGAGCCACTGGCCTTCGCGAGGAATGACGAGCGAGAACGCGGCTGCCGACACGCCAATGCCGATCAGCAGCGCGAAGCTGCGGTCGAGGTAGGCAGGCGGGTTGTACACGGCGACATTCATCGGCGTCAGCGCGTAACAGAAGTACACGTTGAAGCCCGCGCCCAAGCCGGCAATGCTCGGGAAGGTATTGGCGTAGCTGCCGAAGAAGATCACTGTTCCGATGCACAGTGCCAGCAGCGTGACATCGCCCAGGCCGGGCATCACGATGAAGTTCAGGATGAAGCCCGCCATGCAGGCGAACAGGCATCCCGTGAAGTTCTGCCAGCTCGCGGGTATCGGCGTCGGATTGAGCGAAAAGAATCCACTCGTTATCCCTGCCGATACAACGGCAATATAGCCATTGGTCCACCCGGAAGCGATCCACGCTGCGGCGACTATGCTGACGGATGTCGCGGCGCGCAGTCCGGACACGATCGCCGTGATCCCGCTCGAGCGCAATGGGGCGCTGCGCATGAACGCTATGGCCTGCACGATCGGCTGGGTCAACTGAATCTTCGGCGGGTTGAATACGATGCTGCAGGCACCGCAGAAATCGTGCAGTGACGAAACGGCCAGATACACTTCCGCGCCTACCATCTCCACGATACGTGCACCGGCGTCGCTGTACTGCTTCCCGCATGTCGAACTACACTCGTGAGCGCGCAACCATGCTTCCAATACGCCCAACTGGTTATTCAGGCGATCCACACGCTGCATCGTCTGCAAGCCGCCCTCTTCGACATCCGCTGCTATTGTCACCAGCTTGTCGAACAACGCGTCGGTCTCCGCCTTCACGTCGTGATCGATGTCTTTCGTAATCTGCCTTGCACGATTCACTGCGTAGATGCGCGTGACAGCATCGAGGAAGGTCTCGTCGAGCAGTACGAGCGCGTCGTTGCGCAGGCGCATTGCGGGATCTTCGAATACGGCAGCCGTGCGCAATCCTTCAATTGCTACGCTTTCGCGTATCAACTTCAAATAGCTTTCGACCGGCTCGTCCAACGTTTTTCCCGATGCTGCGGAGCGCAGTGCGGATAACAACGACGCCAGCGCCGTTTCGCGCCATTTCATCAAGGCGGGCACCACCTTCTGCGGAAAGATCAATGCGCTGATCAGGCCGCCCGTGGCAACGCCGATCATCACTTCGCTTATCGTGTAGATGACGTTGTCGACGACATCGTAAGGCGTGGCCCATTCAGGCACGGTCGTGATGCAGGCCGCGTATCCCGACAACACAAAACCGTATGACTGATAATTCTTGTAATACGACGATCCGGCAACGAACAACCCAACCCATATCGCGAGGCCGCCGAGAAACAACGGCGGCTGCTGGGCGAACATGCCGACGAGTGTAAGCCCCGCAAGACTCCCGCAAATGATCCCCAGTGTCCGGTAAAAGCCCCTCGCGATCACCATGCCGCTTTGCTGTTGCAGCATCACGATAACGGCCGAGACCATCGCGGTGCCGGGAGAGCGCAGTTCGAGGCGCATGCTGATCAGCATGCTGAGTACCACTGCCAGCGCAGCCTTGAACGCATGCAGAAGACGTGGTGCATCCTCGTTTCGATAGACAACGAACTCTTCGTAAAGACCGCGCAGATCCGCAATCATGTCCGTTCGCCTCGACCAATCGGTCCGTAGACAGCCGATGCTGCCCGCTGTTCGACGCAAGCCACCGTGACGTTCATATTACCGGCGAAGACAAAGACACTCTTTCGACAACGAACGGGTGATTGCATTGGCAAACTGACATTCGTCGCGCGTGCTGTGTGGATACAGTCGACTGTCTGTCTCCCCTGCCTCGCCTCCCGCGATTGCGATCAAAAAAGCAAGTCTCTTTTCGCCAGGATCCCGCTAATCATATTGATTCGGCATCCTAGACTGCGCGATAAGGCCGTCAATATGCACCCGCCATCATCAGACTACCGGAGGTCGCCTTCATGAAAAATCTCTTGCATGCAGCACTCGTTACGACATTGCTCGCGAGTCCCGTCGCGTCTTTTGCGCAATCGAACGGTACCGTTTCGCGTGCACAGGTGAAAGCGGAATTGCGGGAACTCGAGCAAGCTGGCTACTACCGCGCTCGCAGTGAGGCCGCGAACTACCCGGCAGAGATCCAGGCCGCGGAAGCACGCGTCACGCAACGAAACCTCGCGTCACGAAGCGGGGCCAACAGTGCAGAAGGTGGCGTGACGTCCGGTTCTGCCCTGTCGGGAAGCCGCACTCCTCGAGAGTGATCCGTGCGCGAGCCGATGGATGGTTCTACACAAGCTCACGTCGTTCTTCGGTTGCATCTGGAAATGGAAATGAAGAAAAAACTGGCGCCGCGCCATTTCGACGTCTTAGTGGCAAGCGCCTCTGCGTTGGCGCTGGCTCTGGCATTGCCCCTGCCCGCATTTGCGCAGACTTCGAACGGCCCCGTGACGCGCGCGCAGGTACTGCAACACCTCTACGACCTGGAAGACCTGGGGTATCGGCCGGCGCAAGCGTCCAGTTTGCGTTTTCCGTACGACATCGAAGCGGCAGAGCAACGGCTTGCTGAAAAGAAACGTGCGGAGGCCTCAGGTTCTGATACCGCGGAGCCCTCCGCCGCCAGCGAGTATCCCGATGCCACGACCTCTATGACCCGTTGACGCATGCAACGCGACGTGCGATTCGACAAGACAGGACAACATCGCCAACGGGACAATGCAACGACTGGCTGGCACTACACGCACGTGTGCTGCCCGGTAACCAGCTCACAGGCAAGGAGAGATGCATGTCTTCGCGTAAAAATTTGCTTACCGCTGCAATCGTTGCCGCATTCATTGGAGGCATCGTCCCCGCATACGGCCAGACCGATACGTCAGCGTCGGGCGTGACCACGACACCATCGAGCAAGAAGACGGTGAGAAAACAGAATCACCAGCTCGAAGGAAAAGTCCGGCATGCGCTGACCGCCACCAAACATCTCGACTCGTCCGGCATCGTGATTCTGGCGCGTAGCGGCAAGGTCACGCTGGAAGGCGACGCGCCCGATGACCAGCAAATCCAGCTTGCGGCTGCGACGGCGGCCAAGGTTGCCGGCGTGACAGGCGTCACCAACAATCTGCACATACGCGAAGCGGGCAACTAGCGCGCGGCAGGCGCAGCAATGGAGGATTATCATGAGACACATCCTTGTCGGCGCGCTTCTCGCCACACTTCTTGCCGCCCTCCTCGCTACCGCGAATGTTTCATTCATATCGCCCGCCTGCGCGAGCGGATATGGGCCGGCTCCGTTCTATCGTCCCGATATCGGTGCGCCGCCTTCGCAGCGTGGTGAAAATGCCCAGACCCTGAGAAATGTACGTAACGCTGGCGAAATCCCAAGTTCGACCGATGTCGGCGGCGTCAACCCATCATCATCTCAGTCGGGCGTCGGCGAAGCAGCACTGACGTCACGCACCTGGACATTTCGTCATCACTGATAGCGTCGATTCCGACCGGCATCCTCCCGACGTGCGGTGAACACACGCAGGCGCGATGCGCTTGCGGGGCCCGCCCAAAGGACGGATGCCGATCGCCTGTTCTTCGTCACAAAAGAAGCTACCGATTTCCCATCTCGTTGAAAAACACGCGTGTATTCAATCGAACGAAATCTTTTCAATAAGCACGATACGACCGTATCCACGACCACATCTAAACGAATCATGCTTCGTGATCTGAAGCAACTCATAACCATTCAAATCAATTCGACCGCTGTTTCATTCAAATCCAGTTGCCGTAAGCGTTCTATAATTCCTCAAGCAAAGAACTCAAAGCAGGTTGACGCTTTATCAGAAGCAGCGCCCAATCAGTCTTTAGTCGCGTGCGCCGCGCTTCTCTTTTATTCCGGCACCGGGAGCGCGGCGACATGTCGACTGACGACGAGGATAGCAACATCGAGGCTATCGCTGCTCTATCCAACGCGTTCTCCGAAGAGGTCGTACTCGACCGTGTGCTGGAAACCATCGTTCGGGTAGCGCTCAAATGCACGGGCGCAACGGCCGGGCAATTGATGCTGTCAGATCAAGGTACCCTTCGTACACGCGTACGCGCGACATCGCGTCAGGACGTCGTTGTCGAAATCGGGTCGACGATCGAAGACGAGCCGATAACTGGTTTGATCGCGCAGGCAGTCGCGCAAGCCGGCCGCTCATTGACACTCGATACGGCGAACGAAACCGCTGAGAGGTTCGCACGACGCGATAGTGAAGCCCGCGTCCCATGCTCGGCGTTCTGCCTGCCGCTATTCCACAAACGCCGTCTGGTCGCAGTGCTATATCTCGAGAACGATCGGGCCAACAAGGCGTTTCCCACGAGAAAGCGCGCACTCATCGAACTGCTTGCATCCCAGATGGCCATCGCGCTCGAAAACGCACGTCTCTCTCAGGCACTTTACGATGAAGAGCGACGGCGCTTTTTCGCCGAGGGCCGACTTCGTCAAGCGCAGTTCGCGTTATCCGAAGCGACCCGAGCGACAGCCATCGAGGAACTGGTCGGATCGATCGCTCACGAACTCAGTCAGCCGCTGAGTGCTATCGATGCATCGTCGGGCGCGGCACTGCGATGGTTGAAGCGGGATGTACCGAACCTCGAAGAAGCGACGATCAGTCTCAACAAGGTTCAAAGCTGCACGACACGGGCGAAAGTGACAATCGACAGGCTTCGCGCAGCGATCTCGCAGTCGAAGACTTTGTTCGAAGAATTCGACGTTCATGCCGCGATTCGTGAAGTCGTTCTGCTCGCCCGCTCGCGCATCGATGAACTCGACGTACAGATTGAACTGGCCGGTATGAGTGTGCAGTGCCACGTGATGGGCAATCGCGTGCAGATCCAGCAGGTCGTCGACAGTCTTATTGCGAATGCACTCGATGCACTGACCTCGATCACTCAGCGGCCACGAATCATCAGCGTTTCTTCCGCACGGCACGAAGGCAGAACCGTCGTCATCTCCGTCGCCGATTCGGGGCGTGGCATCGAACCTGGCTCGGAGGACCAGCTGTTTCGCCCTTTCGTCACGACCAAGCCGAGAAGCATAGGCATCGGGCTCCCCATCTGCAAACGGATCATCGAGGCGCACGGCTCCGCCATGCGGGTCGAGCCGCTCACGCCCTTTGGCGTCCGCTTTTCATTTACGCTGGATCAGGCACTGCAGAACAACGACGCGGATTGAGGGCCGGTTGAGCAAATGACGATCGTGGCCTATGCGTAGTCCGAGCGATTGCTTACGTCGCCTCCCGACTCGCGGCGCTTTCGGTCGCCAGCCCAAGAAGTTTCGCCTTTTGCAGAAACTCGCCGGACGTTTTTACGCCGAGCCGCTTCATTCCCTCACCGCGATAGATCTTCACCGTGATTTCGCTTACGCCAAGTTCGTCGGCAATCTGGCGATTCGGTTTGCCGCACGCGATACGATGCATGACCTGTTTCTGTCGTGGCGTCAGTTCGACCCACCGTTCCTGGAGGTCCTGTAGCGCCGATGCGTCCGCAAGCCGTGAACGGTCCTGTTGAACCGCCTCCGCGATCGCGTCCAGCAGGTCCTGGTCGCGCAAGGGCTTGGTCAGAAAATCCACCGCGCCTGCTTTCATCGCTTTGACGGTCATCACGATGTCACCGTGTCCCGTGATGAAAATAATGGGGTGAGAGATGCCGCGTTGCGTGAGTTCCTGTTGCACCATCAGGCCACTCAGACCCTTCAGGCGAACATCGAGCACGATGCATGCAGGACCGTTGCTGACGGGACCATCTTTCAGCATGTCGATCAGCGCTTCACCGTGAGCAAACACGCTGGTCTTCATGCCCACGGACTTCAACAGTTGCCCCAGCGAATCTCGCACGTCTTCGTCGTCGTCGACGACAAACACTGTGGCCGGTTCAGTGTTACGTGGCTCAGCCAGATTACCGTTCACCGTTCTTTCCTGCGAAAAGGACCCATCTAATATAGGCGTCCTCTTGCGGTATGGCCATTTAATTAACCTGAAGCGGCGGCCCGGTCGATATAACGCTTGCGGCATAGGTGTGAGGAATCGGGGCGGGCCAAAGTGGTGCCGCCGCGACCCGCACCGGTGCGGCAGAACATCGCGTTCGATGTACGCCGCACCGGCAGCGCGTTACGTCGCGTGATGCTTGAGCACCACGCCGGGGCGTCACTTATTTACCGCTTTCCAGCCGGGCTGCCAGCGCCTTGAGCCCGTCGTCGTAGATGCCCTGAAACAGCTTCGACGCTTCCTGATCGCTCACGCCAGCGGGTGTGAACTGGCCCGACCATTCGACGCGGCTGGTATTGTTGCCCGCGTCCACGACCTGGAGTGTGGAAAGGTAATCCGTGACGGGAAACGGCGCTTTCAGGATCGCGTAGCTATAGCGTCGCGCCGCGTTGTCGAAGCTGATGAGCCGCTCGACGATCGGGTCGCCATCGGGATTGGCAAGTTCCCGCACACGCCCTCCATCAAGCAATTCGCTCTTTGGAATATACGGCAGCCAGTCCGGCAGAGAGCCGAATCCGCCTATCAACTGCCAGACCTGATCGGCCGGCAGCGGCAGATTCATGCTTGAAGATGCTGTGGCCATGACGCCTCCTATTTGCGGTCGATCGGCAGCGGCGCGCGCGGCGACACGAGTCCTTGCTCGCGCATCTCCTCCCAGAAACCGCCCGGGATGTTCACGCGCAACGCGGCGACATCCTCCGCGATACGCTCGGGACGGCTTGCGCCCGGAATGACGGCCGCAGTGGCCGGATGCGCCAGCACGAACTGCAAGGCGGCGGCCTTGATCGGAATCTCGAAGCGTTGCGTCAGCGCCTTGATCTTGCCGACCTTCGCGAGAATGTCGGGCGACGCCTTCTGGTACTCGAAATGGCTCCCACCCGCCAGCACACCCGAGCTGTATGGGCCGCCGACGACGATGTCCACTTTCTTCTTTTCCGCTGCAGGCATCAGGCGCTCCAGCGCCACCTCGTGATCGAGCAACGAATAGCGGCCGGCCACCAGCATGCCATTGGGCTGCGACTCGGACAGTCCGAGCGTCAGCTCGATCGGCTCGACGCGATTGACGCCCAACCCCCAGCCTTTGATCACTTTCTCGTCGAGCAGTCGCGCCAGTGCACGAAAAGCACCCGTTCGCGCGATCTCGAACTGCGCGAGCCATGCGTCGCCATGAAAGTCCTGCGCAATATCGTGGACCCAAACGAAGTCCAGCCGATCGACCTTGAGCCGCTTGAGACTATCTTCGATCGACTTGAGCGTGCCGCTCTCCGAGT
Organism: Paraburkholderia largidicola; assembly: GCF_013426895.1. Lineage (NCBI taxonomy): Bacteria > Pseudomonadati > Pseudomonadota > Betaproteobacteria > Burkholderiales > Burkholderiaceae > Paraburkholderia > Paraburkholderia largidicola. The sequence continues at coordinate 767,595 of NZ_AP023175.1, forward strand.
AGTCGTACACGATGCGATTCGGCCTGCCGAATTCGAACAGTCCGCCCTTCTCGCCGAAATCGCGTCCGCCCGTTTCGACCTCGTCCAGAATGATCCGGCCAACTTTCGTGCTGAGCACGTACTCGTCGCGTGGATGCCGGGACAATGCTTCGCCTACGCGCAGCTCCGATAGCCCTGCACCATAAAACGGCGCCGTGTCGAAGTAGCGCACGCCCTCTTGCCATGCCGCCTCGACCGTTTGCAAGGCGACTTCCTCGGGAATATTGGTGAACATATTGCCCAAAGGCGCACCGCCAAAGCCCAATGGACCATTCAGCAAACTGCTTCGGATACTCATAGTAACTCCTGAAATTGGGGTGACCCAACGTCCTGCCGCGCACGCCTAGCGGGCATCGTCCAGAACGGGCTCGCGGACGTGCATGAACGCGAGCGCTTCCGGACAGATCTTGCAACGCAGTTCGTCGGAGCGAGGCAAGCCCGCAGCGCAAGCTTCAATGGCCGAGGCGAGAATCATCGCGTTGACGTTGCGCGGTGCGGGTCGCGCAGGGCGCGGCCGGAAGATCTCGTCGCCGGGTGCGATCGGTTCGCCGCTCATCGCGCAGCGGCCCGCCACGCGAGCGCGCGCGGCCACCCAGAGTTGCTCGCGATAACAGCACTTCGTTGCGTCCCGCCAATCGAGCGTGACGCTCAGCGGGCTGGGACGATCGATGACACGCACCGCGGGCTCCCATGCGGGCCCACTGACGTCGGCGGGAGCCCTGCGCGTCACAGCAGGATCAAACAACTCTTCAAAAGCGAATTGCGAACCCGCGGGCAAAGACAGCAGATTGATCGTTCGAGTCCACGGATCGTCGAGGTTTGCTTCTAGCAGCATTTACGCCTCCTTTCGACACTTGCCATGTCCGCACCGGGTACTCCGTCCGCGATTTCAGGGTCTGCAATCGGCGGGAGCAGATGCGGCCAACTCAAGATAGCCGCGCGCAACGCGACGGACCAGCCCTACAAAGGGTTGCGGCTCATCATCGAAACTGTGAGACCTTAAACCTTTGTTTAGGGTGGGTCGGGCCACAGATGGGCGCGGCGTCAGCACTGCGCGCGGCGCGGCCCGCGTCATGCAGCGACGCGCGGTCATTCGAGGTCGTGAGCGGATTGCGTTCGGCGCGAACGCGACGCGAGGTGAAGTGTGCGAACCGCGAAAAAAAGCGCGGACAGGTCAGTCAGGCGCGACGTGTGTGCGGGCGGGGACTGACACCGAGAACCTGGGCGTGGCGAACCAGATCGACAATGGAACGCACACCCATCTTGCGCATCAACTGTCCACGATGCAGCTTGACGGTGATTTCGCTGACGTGCATTTCGTCGGCGATCTGCTTGTTGAGCAGCCCCGCGAGCACGAACTCCAGCACCTCGCGCTCTTTCGGCGTCAACGACTGGTACCGCCCGCGCAACTCGGCCGTGGACGACTCCACCGAGAGGCGCTCCGCGTCACGCCGCAGCGCCTGTGCGACCGCATCGAGCATGTCCTGTTCACGGAACGGCTTGGAGAAGAAATCCATTGCGCCCGCTTTCATCGCTTTGACGGACATCTCGACGTCGGCATAGCCGGTGATGAACAGAATGGGAATGTGCGGCGCAATCTTCGCAATCGACTGCTGGAAAGCCAGCCCGCTTTCGCCGCGTAGTCTGACGTCGAGAATCAGGCAACTGGGAATGTTCTCCCGCGTGAAGTCGAGAAATTCGGCCGGCGAACTGAACACTTCCACGCGATGCCCAACCGAGCGAAGGAGGCTACCGAGCGATTGCCTCATATCCTCATCGTCGTCGATGATATACACCGCCGACGGCGGGAGTGAACCGTCGTCGCGTACCGGCGTCGACCGCATCGTGGTGGTCATCCGACTTCCCCTCAACGAGTCCAGACCATTGTCGGAGGGCGCCGCCTCGTCCTCGGCCTGCTGGGTGGCCGCGTTCAGTCGCGCAGCCCTGCATATCGCCCTTATTGTAGCGGCTGCCCGTATCCGAAGCTCGACATGGGTCGCACCCGCTCGCGGCGCGCCGACCCGCCACGGACCGCATTTTTATACCAAGGTATGGTTATCGGCCTTTTCCCGGCAGATTATTCTGAATTCAGAAAATCAAACACCCCACAGCGTTGCCGCGGGTTCGCCTGTGGGGTCAGTCCGAGGAATCCCGTGAATCCTGCCGTGCTCGTTTCCATAGTAGAAGACGACGAACTGGTTCGAAAGGCAACCGAAAATCTCATCCGGTCGATGGGATGGGACGTGCTTGCTTTTGATTCCGCTGACTCGTTTATCGCTTCAGGCGCCGTGTATCGAACGACATGCCTGATATCGGACGTGACCATGCCGGGCATGTCCGGCATCGAGATGCACGCGCTGCTGATCTCGCAGGGTTGCGCGCCGCCTACCATCTTCATCACGGGGTACCCGAACGCTCAGGACGAAGCCATCGTCCTTGCCAATGGCGCGCTCGCCTACCTCGAAAAGCCCGTCGATGCGAATACGATGCTGGCACAAGTCCAACTGGCGATCGGCGCGCCGTAGTCCGAAGATGCCGCATGCAACATGCGTGCTCGCGCCGCCCGACGCTGCGCAACCGTGTGCGCGGGAGCTTGCTGGCAAAGATTTATACCTGAGTATAGGGTAGTGACGCCGCGCGGGATTCCCAGCATACCGGGGTACTATTTCCCTCGCTGACAGGATCGCGTTAGTGTTGCGGCATCGAGACGACGGACCAGCGGCGCCGCTATTGCGCGGCTCACTCCCGTCCTACGGAGAACCAGGCGGCGGAGCCACCCTCAGGCCCGTGCGCCGCTCTAAAGGTGATCACGATGGATGCCAATGCGCTCGATCTGTCACGGCTGCAGTTTGCCTTCACGGTGTCCTTTCATATCATCTTTCCGGCGCTCAGTATCGGACTCGCGAGCTTTCTCGCCGTCCTCGAAGCCTGCTATCTGAAAACAGGCAAGCCGCACTACAAGTCGTTGTGCGTTTACTGGGCGAAAATCTTCGCGGTCGGCTTCGGGATGGGCGTGGTGTCCGGCGTCGTGATGGCGTATCAGTTCGGCACCAACTGGTCTGGCTTTTCGCGATTCGCCGGGCCGATCACCGGTCCACTCCTTACTTACGAGGTGATGACAGCTTTCTTTCTCGAAGCGGGATTTCTCGGCATCATGCTATTCGGCTGGGAGAAAGTCGGACCGAAAGGGCATTTCGCCGCGACGCTGCTCGTCGCGGTCGGCACACTGATCTCGACGTTCTGGATTCTCGCGTCCAACAGCTGGATGCAAACGCCACAAGGGTTCATCGTCGAGAAGGGACATGTGGTGCCCGTCGACTGGCTGGCCGTCATCTTCAACCCGTCGTTTCCGTACCGCCTCGCGCATATGACGATTGCCGCATTTATCGTGGCTGCCCTGATCGTCGCCGCGACGGGAGGATGGCATCTGCTGCGTGGCCGGCGCGATCCCGAAGTGAAAACGATGTACTCGATGGCGCTGTGGCTGCTGCTGTTTCTCGCGCCGATCCAGGCGTTCGTCGGCGATCAGCATGGCCTGAATACACGCCACTATCAGCCCGCCAAAATCGCCGCGATCGAAGGGCTATGGGAAACGGAAAAAGGCGGCACGTCGCTCAACCTGATCGGCTTTCCCGACATGCAGGCGGAAGTGACGCGCTACGCAATCAAGGTTCCCCACCTTGGCAGCCTGATTCTCACGCATAGCTGGGATGGTGAAATTCGCGGACTCAAGGAATTTCCTAAAGAGGACCGTCCCAATTCGTCGCTGATCTTCTGGACCTTCCGCATCATGGCGGGACTCGGCATCCTGATGATCCTCACTGCGATCGCCGGCGCACTGTCGCGGCGCGGTGCAAAGCTCTTCGAATTTCGCGCGTATCAGTGGCTCACGGTAGTCATGGGGCCGACGGGCCTCATTTCTCTCATTGCGGGATGGATTACAACGGAGGCGGGACGGCAACCGTGGGTCGTCTACGGCGTGCTGCGCACCAAAGACGCGGTATCGCCCGTGACATCGCAAAGCGCGGGCGTGTCGCTGCTGATTTTCATCATGGTGTACTTCCTGGTGTTCGGCACCGGCATCTATTACATCCTCAAGCTCATTCAGGCTGGACCGGGCACGGCGGAACACCCCGCGTCGCCTCCCACGCATGAGGAATCTGCGAATGCGAGTGGGCGGCGTCCGCTTGCCGCCGCAACCGAATAGCCGATCCGGCACACAACACTATTCGCAGCTTCGGGAGCATTGCCATGGATGTCACCGTGATCTGGGCCGCCATCATCGCCCTCGGTCTGTTTATGTACATCGTCCTCGATGGGTTCGATCTCGGCGTCGGAATGATCTTTCCGTTCTTCCCGGCAGACAGCGAGAGAGACATGATGATGCACAGCATTGCGCCCGTCTGGGACGGCAACGAAACCTGGCTGGTGCTAGGCGGCGCCGCGTTATTCGCCGCCTTCCCGATGGTCTATTCGGTTGCCTTGTCGGGACTTTATCTGCCCATCATCTTCATGCTGGTCTGCCTGATATTTCGCGGCGTATCGTTTGAAATCCGCGGCAAGGCGAATCGAACGAAGAACCTTTGGAGCCTTTCGTTCATCTGCGGATCGGCAGGCGCTGCATTTTTCCAGGGCGTGATTCTGGGTGCGTACCTTCAGGGCATCCCCGTGAAAGACGGCATATTCTCCGGCGACCCGTTCTTCTGGGTCACGCCTTTCAGCTTCTTCACGGGAATGGGTCTGATGGTGACTTACGCGCTGCAGGGCGCGACCTATCTGGTGATGAAGATAGACGGAGACCTGCAGGAACGCCTGCGTGCACTCGTCTGGCCGCTCACGTTCGCCTTGCTCGGCTTCATCCTTGCCGTCAGCGTCTGGACGCCGCTGACCGACGCGCAAATCGCCTCACGATGGTTCAGCTCGTCGTTCCGCTACAGGCTGTATCCCATCCCTGTTCTCGTAGCGATCACTGCGCTGGCGATGTTCCACGCAGTCAGGCGCCGCCATGAAACCACTCCGTTCATCTTGAGCCTCGTACTCATCTTGCTCGGGTATATCGGTCTGCTGGTCAGCATCTGGCCTTACGCGATTCCCAATAGCGTCACGCTCTGGGACGCGGCCTCGCCTCGTTCCAGCCAGCTGTTCGCTCTGGTCGGCGCCGTGATCATCATTCCCATCATCATTGTGTATACGACGGCGGGCTACTGGATCTTCCGCGGCAAAGTCGAAGCGGGGAGCCAATATCATTAATGGAGTATTCAGCCATGTCAAAGACTCCATCCGATCCTCAGTCGACATTTGGCAAGCGCATGATGTGGTTCGTCATACTCTGGCTAGTCGGCTTTGGAGGCACGATGCTGCTCGCAATGCCATTTCATTTTCTTGTCGCCGCGTCGATGCATCATTGAACAGCGACAGCCTTTTGCGATCCCGAATCGCAAAAGGCTGTTTTCATGGTGCTTTCGAAAGAACGCGCAATGTCATGCGCCCCGGGACATCGTGCTTTCGATCGCCCCATGTTTCGCACGCCAGCGGTGCGGCGTATCGTCGACGTGCCGCCGGAAAACGGTCGTGAAATGAGCTTGCGTGCGAAACCCGACGCTGAACGCGATATCCGCGACGGTCGAGGTCGTCGTGGCAAGCAGCGTCTGGGCGTGCTCGATGCGCCGACGCAAGATGAACGTATGGGGTGACGTCCCCGTTGCCGCGCGAAAACGTGCGGCGAAATGCATCGGCGATAACCCGACGGCGGCGCCCAACTCCGCCAGCGTCAGGCCCACGTCGATTCTCTGATCGATAAAGTCGATCGCTATCTTGACCCGCCAGGCCTCGAGCGGCGATACCGACGATCCGCGCGCCGGCTTGACCGATGCGCGAGCAACGACAATTTCCAGCAATCGCGCGAGGATGGAAACCGTGATCCCGTCCGCGTACATCGAACTGGTCAATGCTTTGCCGTGCAGCGCGCGCAACAGCGTGGCCGTGAGCTTGATGACGACCGTGTCCCGGATGTGCAGTGGCGCGGCCGTCAACAGCGAGGTGACGTTCGATTCGCCCGCGTCGTCGTCGAGCCACGCTGCCAGCCAGTGCGACGGTACATAGACGTAGAGAAAATCGGCGGGCGTGTGGCACGTGCCGCGAAGCTCCGAGCCCGGCGGCACGATCAGCGCCGCGCCCCGATCGATGACGCCGTCATAAACCTGGTTTCCGTTGGACGACACCATCACCAACGATTGACGCAAGCACAGGGCCACCAGCATGCGTTCATGGTCGACATGGGTGCTCCATACTCTCGGCGCTTCGCTCGTCCACCTCGATACCGAAAACCAGACCGGGTTTGCATCGGTCCCGTTGCGCAATTGAAATCCCGCTTGCGGCGCGGCGCTTGCGCGTTCGTCACCCGACTCGTCTAACGGATTCTCTGCAACCGGGAACGAATACGAAGCGAATGTCGTCGACTCGCCGCAGCGATCGATGGCAACTGATTCGTGCATGGACTTTCCCCCTACTCTCGCCCGCAGGTTAGCGTCAAGGTACTCCATGCCGTAGCGGCCCGGAGTGTCTCGCGTGTGCGTCCGCAGCGTGCTGGCTGACCGCCGGGACACGGTTACACGATAGCGCTCCGGCATCGGGGCGGGTAGTCTACGGCAGTATCGAGTGGCGCAGCAGAACCTTCCGCACCCTAAACCAAGGTATAGGTAGGAGGCGCGGCGCCCGTGCGCTCATTGACGACGCGCCACTCGCCGCCACGACTATCGCGGATCAATCCGATACATCGACCGAATGCACCACGACCGCAGTGCGTTCTGCGAGATCGTTGATCTGGGAGAGGTAGTTCTGGAAATGGGGCGTCGCGCGATGCGAGGCCACGGCATCGGTATTTTTATAGAGTTCATCGAGCACGAACCGGCCTGGATTATCCACGTCCTGCCACAGGTCATAGCGCAGGTTGCCGGGTTCCGCACGCGAAGGCGACGTCATGCCGCGCAGCAATTTATCCAGCTCGACTTCGCGCCCCGCCTTCGCCGTGAGAATAGCGACGATCTTGACATTTGAGGTCACTTAACCGACTCCTTTAAACGGATCATGAACATTCATTCCCAGACTTCTTCGAACGGGATCGGCCAGAACTTCAGTTGGCTTTGGCGCGCGCCCTGCGTTCGCCCAGCACGCCGTGAATCTGCGCGACCACGGCCGCTCCTTCGCCGACAGCCGCCGACACGCGCTTGATGGAGCCGTAGCGCACCTCGCCGATTGCAAACACGCCGTTCACGCTGGTTTCGAGCGTGTGGGTTCCATCATCGTACCCTGGGCGTGCCTCTGCACCCGTGAGCACAAAGCCTTTCGCATCGGTTGTTACGCTGCAATCCTCGAGCCAGCGCGTATTGGGTTGAGCACCCGTGAACAGAAAGAGATGTCTTACGCTGAATGAGAGCGGACCGCGCGGCCCTTTGCAGTTCACTTCCGACAAGCCCGCGGAATCGTCCGTCAACGACACGACCTCGGTTTCCGTGTACAGCGTCACATTGGCGAGTCCCGTGATCCGGTCGATCAGGTACTGGGACATATGTTCTTCGAGACGGTGCCCACGTATCAGCAGATGCACGTGTTCGGCGTGCGACGCGAGATACACGACGCCCTGTCCGGCAGAGTTCCCGCCGCCGACCAGCACCACTTCCAGCCCTCTGCACAGCTTCGCCTCGACGGGGGACGTGCCGAAGAATACGCCGCGGCCGGTCAACCGTTCGAGGCCGGCGATCGATGGGCGCACATAAGCCGCACCGGACGCAATCACGACCGTATGCGAAGCGACACGCCGCCCGCCTTCGAGTTCGACCTCGAGCGGCATGCAGTCGCAACAGAGCGTGTTGATGCGCGTGGGAATCGAGATATGCACGCCGAACTTCTGCGCCTGCATGAACGCGCGCCCCGTTAGCGCCTGACCAGAAATGCCCGCCGGAAAACCCAGATAGTTTTCGATTCTCGCGCTCGTGCCGGCCTGGCCGCCCGGCCCCCAGCTATCGAAGATCGCAACCGACAGCCCTTCGGATGCGGCATACACCGCCGCGGCGAGACCGGCAGGGCCAGCGCCGACGATGACGGTGTCGTAGACATGATCCGGATCGAAGTCCGGCAACCAGCCAAGCGCCGTCGCCACACGGTTCTCGTCCGGCGCGCGCAGCACCGTCCCGTCCGGGCAGACCACAATCGGAAAGTCAGCCTTGGTTGCTGAAATGCGTTGCAGCAACTCAACCGTATCGGGATCTTCGCGTGCATCGATCAGCGTATAAGGATACGAATTGCGTCGCAGCAGATCCTGCAATGAGATGAGACGCGCATCGCTCGAATCTCCGATCAGCACAGGACCGCTACCACGTTCGATGAGTCCGAGCCGGCGCAAGATCAGCGCGCGCATGATCTTCTCGCCGAGTTCCGCTTCCATCACCAGCAGTCTGCGCAGATCCAGAGACTGGATCACGATTGCAGTCGTATCTTCGACGACGATGCCATCGCCCAGACAAGGATGGCCGAACAGTTGCGCGATTTCGCCGAGGAACTGGCCCGCCCGATACTCGAAGATGCGGTGCACGCGGCCCATCGCATCACGCCGTATCACCCGCACGAAACCCTTCAGCATGACGACGAGGCCGGGAGCCGGGTGCCCCATCGTGAACATCACCTGTCCCGCCGCCCACTGCGTCTCTTTGCCGAATGGGCGCGTCCTTTCGACTTCCCGTTCCGGCAAATACGGGAACATCTGTTCCGTTCCGCTCGACAGCACCGAGGCTGTGCCGTCGGATTCAACCGGATTGACGTAATGGAAGTTCGGGTCGCGCAACTCTTCTGGCTGCGGTCCCGATAGATCGCGCATGACGTCGCCCCATGGCAGGCCTCCGGTTGAACGCGGCAGTCCACTCTTTGAGTCTTGATCGTTGTCCACGTGCGCGTCTCCAGAAACCGGGCGAATCACGGAACGGCCATCACGCAGACGGCCTGCGCATTGACGAACTCACGCAGGCCGATGCGAAAGCGCTCTCCCATAGCCGCTCTCCTCGAACACCGAAAAACGACGATGCCGCGCGACCGCGATCAGAACTTCATCACCGCTCTGCCGACCACTTCGCCCACTCTCAACCGGTCGATGTACTCGTTGAGTTTGTCGAAGGAAAAAGTTTCAACGGTGTGCTGGATCTTGTCTTCCGCGGCAAGCGCCATCACTTCGCTCAGGTCGGTATTGTTGCCCCAGAACGAGCCGTGCAAGGTCTGCTCGCGGGAAACCCGGGGAAATAGCGGTATATCGATGCGATCGCCCACCAGACCGACGTCCGCATAGTGACCGCTGATGGACAGCAGGCTCATCGCGAGTTGTACCATCTCGGGGGCACCCGCGCAATCGATGGCCGCGTCGATATCGTTTCGTCCCGTGGCCTGGCTCAGTTCTTTGGCGATATCGCCCGACGTCTTCCCCTTGATGTTGATGATGTAGTCCGCTCCGTACTCCTTCGCGACGGCGAGCTTGTTGGGATTGCGCGCCAGTGCCACGATCTTTGCGCCCGCGCCGAGTATCTTGGCGTACTGCACCGCATAGCCCCCAAGCCCACCGATACCGAACACGCCCATCACGCGGTCAGGTCCCAAGGCACCCGCATCGCGCAGCTTCTTGATGCCGCGATAGGGCGTGAGGCCCGCATCCGTCAGCGGCGCGAGCGTTTCAAAGGGAAGGCGTTGATCGACCTTGATCAGATAGCGCGCCGGCACAGGCAGAAACTCCGCGAAACCGCCAACGGGTCCAAACCCCGGCCACCGTACGTTAGGGCAAATGTGCGTATTGCCGATCTGGCAATGACGGCAGATACCATCGCCCCAGCCAGGTGCAACGACTACATGATCGCCCTGCTTGAACCCGGCCGCCTCGGGAACGATGTCGCCAATCTTGCTGATCACACCCGTTATCTCGTGTCCGAGCGTGATAGGCGTCGGGATATCGGCGTACTTGCGGAAATACCCGTCGATCAACTGGACATCGGAGCGGCACATTCCACATGCCTTGACCTCGACGAGGATTTCATCCGGTTTGGTGTCCGGAACCGGGATGTCTTCGAGAACGAGAGGCTTCCCATATTCATGCATGCGCGCTGCTTTCATATGCGTTTCCTTTCCGGTGTTGCTACGTCACTCAACCACTTGCGAGGCGTGATTGAAGGTCGTCCACTCGCTCGCAAGCGCCCTGATCCAGAATTCGAATGGCTCGTCACGAATCGCAATTCAGCGGGCGAGCGCGGCGAGCGCGGCTTCGGCCACGTCGATGTCCTGCTCGACGGTCCCCGCACTGGCGCCCACCGCGCCGATGATCTTTCCATCGATCACCACGGGAATACCGCCGCCGAAGATCACGACTTTTCCCGCATTGCTCTCCTGAATACCGAAGAGCGGCTTGCCCGATTGCGCAAGCGCCGCCAGGTCCGACGTCGGTTTGTCGAAGATCCTTGCGGTCACTGCCTTGTCGATCGCCAGGTCAATGCTGCCGATAAGCGCGTCGTCCTGGCGAATAAACGCCAATAGATGACCGCCCGCGTCGACCACTGCGATGTTGTACGCAATGCCGAGACTCGTTGCCTTCGCTTCCGCCGCGGACAGCATGTGTTTCGCATCCTCGAGCGTCAAACTGTTGTACGTACGTGGCATTTCATCCTCGTCGCAATGTGATCGTGATTCGACCTGCCTGATCAGGAGCCTCGGACGACGCTCTCCCGTCCCGCCCTTGCGCATGACACCTCGCTTAGTCACGACGCTAACGGAATCGAAAGAACCACGTCGGGTGCACGTGCGGATTGGAAGATCGTGCGAACACGACGTCGAGTGCGTCCTTGCGGCGCTACCTGCTTCCCGAATGCAGTTCTTCTGGATCAACTGTGCGAACTGGTAACTAACGATGCTTCTCGAAAGAGAGGACCTCGATTCACGGAGCAGAATGAAAGGCCTCTCCTTCTCCATCGTAAGGAACATGCTATGCAGGATTTCAATGGCAAGGTCGTCGTCATCACAGGCGGCGCCACTGGCATCGGATTCGCACTCGCCGGGCAATTCGCGAAGCGAGGCGCGCAGCTCCTGATCGCAGGCATTCAGCAAGAACGGCTAGCGCATGCCGCAGAGGCGCTGTCTAAAGTCGCAACCAGGATAGAGACTTTCGAATGCAACGTGACCGATCGGAAACAGGTCGAGGCGTTGGCCGATTTCGCCTGGGAGAAATTCGGTCATGTCGACGTGATCGTCAACAACGCCGGTGTCGGCCCCATACCGTCGACCGTCATCGACGCCAGACCCGAAGACGTGCACGCCGTGCTCGCGGTCAATCTTTTCGGCGTGTGGAATGGGGTGTCCGTGTTCGGCAAACGCTTTCTGAAACAGGAAACACCAGCGGCGATCTACAACGTCGGCTCGGAGAACGCCTTCTTCAATGCAATTCCCGAAGGCGCGGGATACGTCGTCAGCAAGCATGGCGTACTCGCGATGACAGTTGCATTGCGAGAGGAATTGCCAAAGCACATCGACGTTGCGCTCATTTGCCCGGGGCTCGTGCGCTCCGACCTCGCAAAAGAAACCCAGGAAGGCATGGACACGGACGCGTATGCTGAAGTCGTGATGAAGCAGATTCAAGCCGGCGAGTTCTACATCGTTTCGCACGCGTTCAACCTTGTCCGGATCAAGGCGCGCTGGCGGGAGATCGAGGCGGCATTCGCCAGATACGCGCCGCGGTATGACGGCGATGTCGAATATGACGTTCGCACACTGGGCGTAAAGAACAACTGGTATCCGCGTTATCCCAACGCGGCTGCGGATATCCCCGTCTGACGCGGCCGTATTCCGGACCGCAACGATTGGCCCATGTATTGGGTATTCAATGCTCGTACCTGCACACCAAGGAGAATCACATGAAGATCCTGATGGTATTGACCTCGCACGACGAACTAGGCAACACCGGCCGCAAGACGGGTTTCTGGCTGGAAGAACTGGCCGCACCCTACTATGTTTTCAAGGATGCCGGCGTGCAGATCACGCTGGCTTCGCCCAAGGGCGGCAAGCCGCCGATCGATCCCAAGAGTAACGAGCCCGCGAATCAAACCGATCAAACCCGCCGTTTCGAGGCGGACAGCAATGCGATGGCCGATCTGGCAAGCACCGCCGTGCTCAAAGGCATCGTGCACGATACATTCGACGCCGTGTTTTACCCTGGCGGACACGGCCCGATGTGGGATCTTGCTGAAGATACCGACTCGATCGCCCTGATAGAAAGTACGATTGCCGCCGGCAAGCCCGTCTCGCTCGTTTGCCATGCTCCCGGCGTCCTTCGTCATGCGAAGGCAGCCGACGGGACGCCGCTCGTCAAAGGCAAACAGGTGACAGGATTCACCAACGGCGAGGAAGAAGGAGTCGGACTGACGAAGGTCGTTCCGTTTCTGGTCGAGGATGAATTGAAGGCCAAAGGCGCCATCTATAGCAAGGGGCCTGACTGGCAACCGTATCTGCGTGAAGACGGGCTGCTGCTTACCGGACAGAATCCGGCGTCTTCAGGACCCGCTGCAAAGGCGCTGTTGGCGAAATTGAACAAAGGGAAATAACGCGTGCGTGGCTGCGATCTGTCGTGGCGTCGTTGTCAGGCGCGCACTTCGCGAAAAAGTGTGCAATATTAGACACCGCGTCACGCCCCACTCAACCTTGAAATGAGGCCAGAATGAACAAGCGACTGCTGTGTGCATTATTGGTAGGCATTGCGATGAGCGTACCCGTCGCATCCCATGCACAAACGGATGACTCGCAAGCCACGCATGCATCGAAGAAGGCGACACCGGCCGATCGCGCACTCGGCAAGGCAGTGCGCCGCGCGCTCGCCAAGGCGCAAGGTTTCGACGTGTCGGGCGTATTCGTCCGTGCGCGAGGCGGCGCCGTGACATTGAGCGGCACGGTGAAAACCGGTGAGCAGATCCAGCAGGCCGAAGAGGTCACGAAGACCGTGCAAGGCGTGACATCCGTGAATAACAAGCTCTCGCTCTTTCATGGTGGCAACGGCTAGGCTGCCAGCCTGAAAACGACGGTAGAAACCGACCGCGCATCGGCACATGCGATGCGCGGTCGATCGCGCGCCGCGTTTATCGCTGCGCCAGCGAAATCTTGCCGTCGATGCGCCGGTTGATCGCAAGCGGATTCGACGTTTTCAGGGCCTCCGGCAACAACGATTCCGGCAAGTCCTGGTAACTGACGGGCCGCAAGAAGCGTTGAATCGCCAGGCTGCCGACGGAAGTCGAACGCCCATCTGCTGTGGCCGGATACGGGCCGCCGTGCACCATCGCATGTCCGACCTCCACGCCTGTGCCGAAACCATTCACCAGTATCCGGCCCGTACGTCGTTCGAGAGCGGGCAAGAAGCGGCGCACCGCTTCATGATCTTCCTCGTCGATATGTAAAGCCGACGTGAGCTGCCCCTCCAGCGACTCGACCAGTTCCAGCATCGATTGCAGATCGCGGCAGCGAACGACCAGCGAAGACGATCCGAAGATTTCTTCCTTCAATGCTTCGTGTTCACGGAACGCAACGTCCGTGGTCGAGAAAAGCGCGCCTTGACCCTGGCTTTGCGATGTCGGCGCAGCGCCCCGAGCCTCGGTGACGACATCCGGATGCCCGGCGAACGTGGCGACAGCCCGTTCGAACGTCATGTGAATGCCCGGCGTCAGCATGGTTGCGGCCTGCACGTCGCCGAGCGCCGCCGCTGCTGCACGAATGAACCCGTCGAGCGCGGGGCCGTCCACGGCGAGCACGAGGCCAGGGTTGGTGCAGAATTGCCCGGCGCCCAATGTGAGCGACTGCACGAACGCACGTGCAATCGCATCGCCGCGACTTTGCATTGCGTGAGGAAACAGCAGGACAGGGTTGATGCTGCTCATTTCCGCGTATACAGGGATCGGCTCGGGCCGCTCGGCCGCGATGGCGATCAGTTCGGTTCCCGCGCCTCGCGACCCTGTGAAGCCCACCGCCTTGATACGCGCATCGCGCACGAGCCCCTGGCCGATCTCGCGGCCGCTGCCGAACAGCAGGGAGAACGTGCCTTCGGGCATGCCGCAGTCCTTGACGGCCTGCTGGACCGCCATGCCGACGAGTTCCGACGTGCCGGGATGCGCCGAATGCGCCTTGACGATCACGGGACAACCGGCTGCGAGTGCCGAAGCCGTGTCGCCGCCGGCAACCGAAAACGCCAACGGGAAATTGCTCGCGCCGAACACGGCAACCGGTCCGAGCGCGATATGGCGCAGCCGCAAATCGACACGAGGCAGCGGCTTCCTGTCGGGTTGCGGCGGATCGATGCGTGCGCCGACGAAATCGCCGTCCCGCACGACGTCGGCGAACATCCGCAACTGGCCAACTGTGCGGGCACGTTCGCCTTCGATGCGCGCCCGCGGCAGACCCGACTCCCGCACGCATCGCTCGATCAGTTCATCGCCGAGATCGAGAATGTTGCTGGCGATCCTTTCGAGAAACTGTGCCCGCGGTTCGAGCGACGTCTCACGGTAGATATCGAACGCTTGCCACGCCAGTGCGCAAGTGGCATCCAGATGTTGCTGGCTAGCGCCGCCGAATGCGGGCTCCATTTGCTCGCCCGTAGCGGCATCGATGGCGTACGACGTGCCTTGATTGCCACGCACCATCGAGTGACCAATCAGAAGATTGCCTGCGATATTCATGTCGGTTCCTTGAATTAGCGTGCGGACTTTCACACGCCGGAATGTGAATGAGCGCGCCGCGACACCGTCACGACGCGTCCGGCTCTGACGAAGCGTCGCAGGCTCACATCGTGCCCGGGTACGCGCCACCGTCCAGCAGGATGTTCTGGCCGGTCAGATAGCCCGCCTTTGCGCTGCAGATGAATGCGCAGAATGCGCCGAATTCCTCCGCCGTACCGAAGCGTCCTGCGGGAATGGTCAGGCGCTTGGCCTCCAGCGCATCGTCGTAGCGTTTGCCTTGCGCTTTCGCGGCAGCATCCGTCGATTGACGCAACCGGTCCGTTTCGAACAGCCCCGGCAGCATGTTATTGATCGTCACGTTGCGTTCGGCAATGCGCTTCTGTCTCGCGATGCCGGCAATGAAGCCCGTGAGCCCCGAGCGCGCGCCGTTCGACAAACCGAGAACGTCGATGGGTGCTTTCACTGCGCCCGACGTGATGTTCACGATCCGTCCAAAGCCCTGCTCCGCCATCCCGTCGACGGTCGCCTTGATCAGCTCGATAGCCGTCAGCATGTTCGCGTCCAATGCCGCGATCCAGTCGTCGCGCGACCACGAACGGAAGTCGCCCGGGGGCGGCCCGCCCGCATTGTTCACGAGGATATCGAAGCGCGGCGCGGCGGCCAGCGCCTGCGCACGCCCGTCGTGTGTGGTGATATCGCCCGCAACGGGAATCACCTGCACGCCGGGATTGATTTGCCGCAACTCCTGCGCGGTCGCTTCCAGCGCTTCGCGGCCGCGAGCCGTAATCACCACGTTCGCGCCTTCACGCACGAGCGCCTGCGCACATCCTTTGCCGAGGCCTTTGCTCGCTGCGCAAACAAGCGCCCAGCGGCCTTGAATATCCAGATCCATTCTTGTGCTCTCCAATCAGATCATTTCGGGAATAGCGTGTTCGAACGACTCACGCGCATGCGTTGTCGCCGGCCGGTTCGAAGCGCGCTGAAAAAGCGTGTGAGGGCCAATTTCACTCACTTCGCGCACGCCGCAGAGCGCCATGCTCACGTCCAGTTCGCTGTGCAGTATCTGCAGCATCCGCTCGACGCCCGCCTCGCCCATTGCGCCCAGCGCATACATGAACGCGCGGCCCACCATCGTGCCTTTTGCGCCTGATGCAAGCGCCTTCATGACGTCCTGGCCGCTGCGAATGCCGCCGTCCATCCAGACTTCCACTGCGTCGCCTGTAGCGTCGACGATGGCGGGCAACGCATCGACGGTGGAGGGCGCGCCATCCAGCTGGCGCCCGCCGTGATTGCTCACGACGATTGCGTCCGCACCGACGGAGGCCGCAATGCGCGCATCCTCCGCGTTCAGAATGCCTTTCAGGATCAGCTTGCCGCCCCACAAACGCTTGATCTCGGCGATGTCGTCCCAACTGAGCGTCGGGTCGAATTGCGAAGCGACCCATTTGCTGATCGCAATCACATCGTTACCGCCTTTGATATGCCCGGCGAGGTTGCCGAAGGTCTTCGCACCGGACAGGGCGCGCAGCATCCAACCCGGCTTCGACGCAAAGTCGAGAATGTTGCTCATCGTCAGGCGCGGCGGAACGGTCATACCGTTCTTGATGTCCTTGTGCCGTTGACCATTGATCTGCAAGTCCAGTGTGACGACCAGCGCCGAGCATCCCGCCAGCTTCGCGCGCTCGATGAGCGACGCGTTGAAGCCACGGTCGCGCATCACGTAAAGCTGGAACCAGAATGGCGCGGTCGTGTTGCGCGCGACCTCTTCGATCGAACAGATGCTGACCGTGGACAGCGTGAACGGCACACCAAAGCGCTCCGCCGCGCGCGCACCAAGCACTTCGCCGTTGGCCCATTGCATGCCGGCGAGACCGGTCGGCGCAATCGCGACTGGCATCGCGACCGGCTGGCCGATCATCGTGCTGGCGGTACTGCGGCGCTCGACATTGACCGCAACGCGCTGCTGCAACTTCAGGTGCTGGAATGCAGCGGTGTTGTCACGGTACGTGGACTCCGAATACGAACCGCTGTCGACATAATCGTAGAACGCCTTGGGCACGCGCCTTTTTGCAAGCAGGCGCAAATCTTCAACGCAGGTGATGTGCGGCATGTGAATTCCGGATACTGGCAATGAACGAAATCGGCCCGAACGCACGCATCATTCGGCGTGGTGAGCCGAAGCGAGCGTCGCGGAGGGAAGACCCTGCGAGCTTTCCTCGACCACGATGGGACGACGCACCATCAAAAGATAAGCAAACGCGGAGAACAGCGCGACAACGGCGCTGACAATCAGGGCATTCACGAAAGAATGCGTGCGATCCACCACGACGCCCGTGATGACGGGCGCAGCCGACCCCGCGAGAAAGCCGCCAAAGTTCTGAATGCCGCCCAGCGACGCGACAACATGCCTCGGCGCCGCGATGCTGACGAGCGACCAGGCGCCGCCGGAAGCCAGGTTGATGAAGAACATGGCGAGCGAGATGTAGACGATCGCGAGCCAGGCGGAAGGCGTCAACGCAGCCGGAACCGTAAACACGGCAGCACCAACCAGCCCGACAATAATCGGCCACTTGCGGCTGGTGATCGGCGCCATGCCCCGACGATAAAGCTTGTCGGCGATATAGCCGCTGCCCAGCATACCGATCGTCCCCACGAAGTACGGAATCGACACGACCCAGCCAGTGCGCGCAACGCTCATGCCGCGCTCGTGTTCGAGGTACGCAGGCAGCCAGGTCAGATACAGCCACACCATGTAGATCACGCCCATGAATCCGAACAGCATGCCCCACGTCGTGCGCTGGCTGAACAGATTGCGCCACTGCACGCCGCTGAGCGGCTTCGCATTTGCCTGTCCGGCGCTGTCCTGATCCAGGTATGCGTCTTCTTCGCGCGTCAGCTGGACGTCGTTACGATTGCGGTACGCGACATACCAGCCAAGCGCAACCAGCACGCCCAGCACGCCCGTCGCGATGAACATGTTGCGCCAGCCCAGGGCCAGCATCAGGCCCGTCAATATGGGTGGCGCGAGCGCCGGCCCGATCGTGCTCGATGCCACGAAGATGCCCGTCGGCGTGCCGCGATCGCGCACGGCGAACCACTCGCCGATCACTTTCGCGCCAGCGGGAAATTGCGGCGCTTCACCGATACCCAGACACACGCGCGCCACGAAGAATTGCTGGATGTTGCCGACGAAGCCCGCGCACAATTGCGCGATCGACCACGCCAGCATGCCTGCGCCGAGCATCAGGCGCGCACCGAGCCTGTCGAGCAAGACGCCGACGGGCAACTGGCAAAACGCGTAGGCGAGCGAAAACGCCGAAAGCAGCAGACCCATTTGCGATGCCGTCAGTCCCATCTCGCCGCGAATCATGCTGTTCGCCACCGACAGCGCACTTCGATCGAGGTAGTTGATGCAACCGGCTAGCGTGAGGAAAAGGATTGATATGCGTTGAATCCGCCGAAGCTTTTTGCTTGCCTGCATGGACATGTCTCCGTTAGTTTTGCTGGTTGCCGTCTGTGCGGCATATCCGTTACTGAAATCCGCCACGCGCGAGGTCATGCGTTGCCATCAAGCCCTCGTGCAGGGTTCTTGACGCGTTACAGCGACGCCTCCAGCATCGCGTGGTAGTCGTCCTCGGATGCCACGCGCGGGTTCGTCTTGTGGCTGTGGTCCTTGAGCGCGCCCTTGATGATCTGCGGGAACATCTCGCGAGTGACGCCCAGTTCCGCGAGGCCCGTCGGCAAGCCGAGACGTTTCGTCATCGCGCGCAACGCGTAGGCGACTTCCGAGCCACTGCCCACGCCCATCGCTTTCGCCATCCGCTCCAGCTTGTTCTCGTCGCGCACCGAAGCCGACTCCTTGTTGAACTCGATGACGGCGGGCAGGAAGATCGCGTTCAGCGTGCCGTGATGCAGGCGCGGGTTGATGCCGCCAAGCGAATGGCTCAGGCTGTGCACGCAGCCCAGACCTTTCTGGAAAGCCAGTGCCCCTTGCATCGACGCGCTCATCATGTTCATGCGCGCAACCCGGTCGTCGGGGTGACGCGTCGCGCGTTCGATGTGCTGCCATCCTCGCCACAAGCCGTCGAGGGCAATGCCGTCCGCAGGTGGATTGAACGCGGGCGCCATGAAGGTTTCGAGGCAATGCGCAATGGCGTCCATGCCCGTGGCGGCCGTCAATACAGGCGGCAAACCCAGTGTCAGTTCGGGATCGCAGATCGCCACCTTCGGCACCACATAAGGCGAAATCACCCCGACCTTGCGCCCGTCGTCAAGAATGAGGATCGCGCCACGGCCCACTTCGCTGCCCGTGCCCGCTGTCGTCGGCACGGCGATGACGGGTGCCGTCTTCGCCGTGATGCGCGCGGCACCGCCTTCGATCACGGCAAAGCTTTGCAGCGGACCATCATGCGTCGCACAGACGGCGACACCCTTTGCAAGATCGATCGACGAACCGCCGCCAACCGCGACAATGCCGTCGCATGCGCCCTGCCGGTACGCTGCGACCGCCTCGCGCACGGCAGCCTCATTGGGATTGGGCGGCGTCCCGTCGAACACGGTAACGGGCGTATCGGCCAGCGCATCGAGAACGATATCGACGATGCCCGCCGCTGCGACGCCTTTGTCCGTCACGACGAGAGGACGACGAATACCGATGCGTTCGCATTCCTCTTTCAGCAAGCGAACAGCGCCAGACTCGAACTGAATCTGCGTGATGTAGTTGATCAGAGACATGGAAATGAGCTTCAGTTATAGTTGAAACGGTTGCGAGGAACGAATCGGTACTGCGGGACGCCGGTTTGCCTATCCGCATTTACCCTGTTTTCGCCTGAATTAACAGTTCTGTTGAGGCTCAGTATAGGTAGCCAGGCGACATGGCGAAATTGAGAACATTTGATACTGATATAACTTTTCCTCAACCCAGATGACGCCATCACTGAACTCCATCGTTTCGCGGCTGCATCTCAAGCAATTGCGGCTGCTGATTGCGCTAGGCGATCACGGCTCGCTGCTGCAAGCGGCCAAACAGGTGGCGCTGACGCAGCCGGGCGCGAGCAAGGCGCTGCAGGAAATCGAAACCACCTTTGGCACGGCATTGTTCAATCGCACGAACCGGGGGCTCGAACCGAACGAGGTCGGTCACTGCGTGATCCGGTACGCAAGGCTCATTCACACGGATCTCGCTCATCTGCGCGAGGAGATCGTCGGCATCCTGAGGGGGCATGGAGGCCGTGTCGCGGTCGGCGTGATCATGGGCGCCGTGCCGTTATTGACCGACGCGATCTCCGCGCTCGTCGAGCGGCATCCGGAAATGTCCGTGGAGATCGTCGAAGACACGAGCGCTACGCTGTTGAGCCAGATCGATGCGGGCAGACTCGATCTCGCCATCTGCCGCACCACGATCAGTCAGACGCCGCAGTTGTACGAAAGCGTTCAGTTGCAGGACGAGACGCTGGCCGTGATTGCGAATATCCATCATCCCGTTGGCCGCGCGAAGAAAGTCACGTTGAAGGAACTCGCCGAATATCGGTGGGTGGTGTATCGCGCGAACATGCCGATGCGGCTGCTACTGGAACGCGAGTTCCGCGACGCTGAAATTCGCTTTCCGCTTCACCTGCTGGAAACGACTTCGATTTTCGCCACGCTGACGCTGCTGCAGAACAATCCTTCGCTTGTCGCGCTGGTCTCGATCGATGTCGCGCAGTTCTTCTCGCGTCACGGCATGACGCGCAGTCTTCCACTCAAGCTCGCTTCGCGCAGCGAACCCTATGAACTGGTGACACGAAAAGGCGCGCCCCTCTCGCCCGGCGCGCGCCTGCTCATGGATCAGCTAATGATTTCCAGAAGCACGACGGCGGCCGGATGACACGGCCATCTGCATGCGGCAACCGCGCACGCTTGCCGCTCCTCACCTTTCTGACTCGCGCTTCGTCGCCTCGCACAATGGTTTTTATACCAAGGTATGGTTGTCGCGTGCTTTCCGCACGGATTACCCTGAGTATCGAAAGCCAATTGATAACTCACAAGGGTGCCGCGTATTCGCCCGTGAGGTGACTCAGGGGGATCACGTGACTCCTGGCGCGCTCGTTTCCATAGTCGAAGACGACGAATCGGTCCGCAAGGCCACCGAAAATCTCATACGGTCGCTGGGATGGTCGGTGCTGTCTTTCGAATCCGCCGCCGCCTATCTTTCGTCCGGCGCCGTGTCCCGAACGGGGTGCCTGATTTCAGATGTGACCATGTCGGAGATGACGGGCATCGAGATGCACGCGCATCTGATCTCGCAGGGATGCGCGCCGCCTACCCTGTTCATTACTGGCTTTCCGAACGCACGAGACGAAGCCCTGGTGCTGGCCAACGGCGCCCTCGCCTATCTGGAGAAGCCGGTTGAATCGCAAGTCATATTGAACTGGGTCCAGAAATTGATCGGCACACCTTGAGCCGCGTGTGCAATGCGTCGCCCGGTAGTCACAAGCATCGATTTGCGAAAACGCACGGCGCAGCTTCATGGCGACATGATCGCGAAGTCAGCATCACGCAACATCACCGTGGAACCAGGTTCGCAGCGAGACAACATGGATTACATGGATCTCACCGGATACGAGCTGGAGTGGCTGCGCGACGATGAAGATTTCTCGTTGTACCGTGCCAGGCAACCGGGCAATCCTGTCTCGGTGCTCACGCTGGTCGCCGCGCGCCCTGCCTTTCGCAGCATTACGCGCCTCGAACATGAATATGAACTGGCGGCGCTGCTCGATTCCCGCTGGGCCGCTCAACCGCTCGCGCTCGGCCGCCACAATGCGCTGCCCACGCTGGTGCTCGACGATAACGGCTACGAGCCCCTCGATCGCGCACTGGGAAGGCCGCTCGAAATGACGCGCTTTCTGCGTCTCGCCCTCAATCTCGCGAGCGCAGTCGGCCAGGTTCACCGGCGCGGCCTCATTCACAAAGACATCAAACCTGCCAATGTGCTCGTCGACATTCACGACAACGTGCGGCTGACGGGGTTCGGCATCGCGTCGCAGTTACCACAGGAACGTCAACCGCCCGCGCCGCCGGAAATCATCGCGGGTACGTTTGCCTATATGGCGCCCGAGCAGACGGGCCGGATGAACCGGTCGATCGACGCGCGCAGCGATCTCTATTCGCTTGGCGTCACGCTGTACGAGATGCTCACCGGGACGCTGCCATTCACGGCATCGGACCCGATGGAATGGATCCATTGTCATATCGCACGACGCCCGCCGCCGCCGGGTGAGCGGGTCGGCGGCATCCCTCGGCCCGTTGGGAGCATCGTGCTGAAGCTGCTGTCGAAAACGGCCGAGAATCGCTACCAGACGGCCGCAGGTGTCGAAGCCGACCTCAGGGCGTGCCTCGATGCGTGGCAGGCGAACCACCGGATCGAACCGTTTTCGCCCGGTGCGCACGACGCGTCCGATCGGCTCCTGATCCCCGAAAAACTCTACGGGCGCGAAGACCAGATTACGGCGCTCGTCGAAGCCTTCGATCGCGTCGTAGCGAGCGGCACGACGGAAGTCGTGCTCGTCTCGGGGTATGCGGGCATCGGCAAGTCGTCCGTCGTCAACGAGTTGCACAAGGTGCTGGTACCGCCGCGCGGTCTGTTCGCGGCCGGCAAGGTGGATCAGTACAAGCGCGACATACCCTATATGACGTTGGCGCAAGCCTTTCAGTCGCTCGTGCGCGAACTGCTCGGCAAGAGCGACGAAGAGGTCGGCCAGTGGCGGCGTGAGTTGATGGACGCGCTGGGCACGAATGGCGAGCTGATGGTCAACCTCATTCCCGAGCTGGCGCTCATCATCGGCGAGCAGCCAGCCGTGCCCGCGCTTCTGCCGCGCGATGCGCAAAGCCGCTTTCAGCTCGTGTTCCGACGCTTCCTCGGCGTGTTCGCCAGGCGGGAGCATCCTCTCGCATTGTTCGTCGACGACTTGCAGTGGCTGGACATCGCGACGCTCGAATTGATCGAGCACCTCGTGACGCATCCCGAGGTGCAGCATCTGTTGCTGGTCGGAGCGTATCGCGACAACGAAGTCGGTCCCACGCATCCGCTCACACGAATGCTAGGGCTGATCCGCAACGCCGGCGGGCGTATCGAAGAAACGGTGCTCGCACCGCTCATGCCTGAGAACATCGGTGAGCTGGTTGCCGATTCGCTGCACTGCGACCGCGCGACGGCTCAACCGCTTGCGCAACTCGTGCATCAGAAGACGGGCGGCAATCCCTTCTTTGCGATTCAGTTTCTGACAGCGCTGACGGACGAGAAGCTGCTCGCCTTCGACGGCAGTACAGCCAGCTGGACCTGGGACCTGCCGCGCATTCGCGCCAAAGGCTTTACCGAGAACGTCGCCGATCTGATGGCCGCGAAACTCGGCCGTCAGTCCGGGACGACGCAGGACGCGATGCGGCAATTGGCCTGTCTCGGCAATGTCGCCGGGATCGCGACGCTCACGCTGGTTCAGGGCGAGCCTGAGGAGACAATCCACGCGCAATTGTGGGACGCCGTGCGGGCGGGACTCGTGTTCCGCGTGGATAGCGCCTATAAGTTCGCCCATGACCGCGTGCACGAGGCTGCCTACGCACTGATCCCCGAAGGCGAGCGCGCCGCCGCACACCTGAGGATCGGCCGCCTGCTCGCTTCACGCACGCCAGCCGATCAGGTCGAGGAAACCATCTTCGACATCGTGAACCACCTCAATCGCGGTATCCCGCTCATCACGATGGACGACGAGCGACAGCGGGTGGTCGAACTGAACGTGACGGCGGGCAAGCGCGCCAAGCATTCAACCGCCTATTCCGCCGCTCGCAACCACTTTGCGCAAGCGGCTGCGCTGCTGTCACCGGAAGCATGGCAGCTTCGTTACCAGCCGACCTTCGATCTCTATCTCGAACTCTCCGAGTGCGAATATCTGATGGGGAACTTCGCCGACGCGGACGCGCTGTTCGACATGATCCTGCAGCGCGCACATTGCAAACTCGATCGGGCCAAGGTGTACAGCCTGCGCATCAAGCTGTATCAGGTAGCGAGCAAGTACTACGAGGGCTTCGCCGTCGCGCTCGGCGCGCTGCGCGACTTCGGCCTCACGCTTCCAGAGTCCGATGAAGAAGTGCAGATCGCTGTCGAGACCGAGCTGCGCGCCGTGCCCGTCAATCTGGCGGGCCGCGCCATCATCGAGTTGATCGATGCACCGATGGCCGCCGATCCCACGATGCAGGCCATCATCAACCTGCTCGTCGACGCCGTGCCGTGCGCGTATATCGGCCGTCCCGTGTTCTATCCGCTCGTCACGCTGATGGCCGTCAATCTGTCGATGCGCCACGGCAACACCGATCAATCGAGTTTTGCGTACGGCGTCTACTCGCTGATGCTGGTCTCCGTCGTGAAGGATATCGAATCCGCGTTCCAGTTCTCCGAACTCTCGCTGCGGCTGAACGACAAACTCGATAACCCGCGTCTGCGCGGAACGCTGCTTCATTTGCACGGCGATCACGTCAACTTCTGGCGCCATCACTTCGCGACGGGCATGCCGATTCTCGAACGCGCCTTCGTTGCGTGCCTCGAAGTGGGCGACTTCGTCTATGGCGGCTTTCTCGCCTTCGAAACGGTCTGGCAGATCATCGAGAAAGGCGACGTCCTCGACGAGGTGCAGGCGCTATCGGCGAAATACGCGGCGTTCGCACGACAGAGCCACAACGACGCGGTGTACGAAACGATACGGCTCGAACAACAGTTCGTCGCCAGTCTGCAGGGCCGCTCGAAGCATCTGCTCGAACTCGGCGACAGCACGTTCGACGAAGCGGCCAGTTTCGCCATCATCACGGCGGCGACATTCGGTTGCGGCATCGTCTTCTATCACATCATGAAGCAGATCCTCGCCTTCCTGAACGGCGAGTACGCGGAGGCATTCGCCTGTGCAGCGCGCGCAGAGCCCGTGCTGCCTGCCGCCATGAGCATGCCGATCGAGGCGACCTGCCATTTCATCCACGCGCTCACGCTGACGGCGCTCTATCCGACGGCATCCGCTGTCGAACAGCAGGAATACAGGCAAATCCTCGAATCGAAATTCAGCAAGTTCGAGCTATGGACCAGCAACTGCCCCGAGAACTTTCGCAACCGCCAGGCGCTGGTGCTGGCAGAGGTCGCGCGTATCGACGGCCGCCACGCCGACGCGATGTACCTCTACGAGGAAGCCATCCGGTCCAGCCGCGAGCACGGTTTCATCCACAATCAGGCTCTCGCCAACGAACTCGCGGCGCGGTTCTATGCGGAGCGCGGCTTCGAGACCATCGCCGACACCTACCTGCGAAACGCGCGGTCCTGCTATGCAAGCTGGGGCGCCGATGGCAAGGTCCGGCAACTGGACCAGACCTACGCGCAGTTGCGCCAGGACGTCTCGTCGCGCTCCGAGAGCACCATCGCAACTTCCGTCGAGCAACTGGATCTCGCCACGGTCGTCAAGGTGTCGCAGGCGATGTTCAGTGAGATCGGCCTGAGCGAACTGATTCACGCGCTGATGGTGCTCGCGCTCGAGCACGCCGGCGCGGACCGGGGCGTGCTGGTTCTGCCGCAAGGCGACGACCTGTGGATCGAGGCTGAAGCCACGACGCTGCGCGACAAGGTCGAGGTTCGCATTCCGCACACGCGTGTCGCGCCCGCGGAACTTCCCGAATCGATCCTGAGATACGTCGTCCGCACGGGGGAAAGTCTGCTGCTGGACGATGCCACGCACCAGAGTCCGTTCTCGACGGATGAGTACATCCGGCGCCGCGAATGCAGATCGATTCTCTGTCTGCCGCTGATCAAGCAGGCACAGCTGATCGGCGTGCTGTACGTGGAAAACACGATGACGCCGCATGTGTTCACGCCGGCGCGTATTGCCGTGCTGCGGCTGCTCGCGTCGCAAGCCGCGATTTCGCTGGAGAACGCGCGGCTCTATGCGGACCTTCAGCGCAGCGAGCACCGCTATCGCGACCTGTTCAGCGAAACGCCCGTTGGCCTCTGGCGGACTGAGTCGCGGGTAGTGAATGACATGCTGGCGCAAGTGCGGGCGCAAGGCGTGCAGGATATTTCGGCGTATATCCATGAGCACCCCGAATGGCTCGCACGCGTGTCCGATTCACTGATCCTCGAAGACGCGAACAAACATGCCGTGCAAATGTTCGGCGCACGCGACCGCAGCGAGTTGCTTGGGCCGATGACGTGGGTATGGCGAGAGAATCCGTCGACATTCCATCATGCGCTGGAAAGCAGGTTCAACGGCGAAGAGTTGTTTCAGGAAACAACGAAGTTTCCAACGCTCGATGGACGCGTCATCGATGTGCTCTTTACGGTTGCACGGCCCCAGCGTGATGACGATCCAGGCATCACCGTGGTCAGTCTGGTCGATCTGACCGAGCGGATTCGCGCGCAGGAAATGCTTCAGCGCGTGCAGGCGGACTTTGCGCACGCCGCGCGGATCTCGATGCTCGGCGAGCTGACCGCGTCGATCGCGCACGAGTTGAAACAGCCGCTCGCTTCCATCGTAATGAACGGTCAGGCGAGTCTCGGCTGGCTCAACCGGCCGGAGCCCAATCTGGAAGAAGCGCGCGCCACGAGCACGCGCATCATCGCCGATGCGCGGCATGCGATCGACATCATTGGCCGCATTCGTGGCATGGCGGTGCGTCGCGCGCCCGAGCGCACGCTGGTGTCGCTCGACGAACTCATCGACGAGGCGCTGGTGTTCTTGCGCTATGAAGCGCACTCGCGGCGTGTCACCGTGACACGCCAGTTCGCAGCCGGACCGCCACAGGTTCTCGCTGACCGCATCCAGTTGCAGCAAGTCATCGTCAATCTCACCGTCAACGCGATGCAGGCCATGGAGCAGGCGCACAGCGAGCGGCGTGAAATCACGATCCGCGTGGCCACGCAAGACGCGGCCACATTGCACTGCGCGATCGAAGACAGCGGACCCGGCATCATCCCCGCCTATCTCAGGAGCCTGTTCGAGAGCTTCTTTACGACCAAGGAGAACGGGATGGGGATGGGCCTGCCCATCTGCCGGTCCATCATCGAGGCCCACGGCGGACGCATATCGGCGGACAACGCGTCCATCCATGGCGGCGCGCGTTTTCACTTTACGCTTCCGGCGGCTAGCGGACCTGACTAGCGGACCCGGCTAACGACGCGCTCGCGCGATAGCGGCCTTTATCACCGCAACGACCCGGCGCCGCAAAAAAAATGGCGCCGCCGGGCTCAGCCCGCGACGCCATTCCGTGGCGCTACGACGAGAACATCACGCCGCAGCCTGCCAGCATGTTTTTACATCTGCACCGTGTCGGCGACTTCCTTGAAGTCTTCGATCTGGTCGAAGTTCATGTACTGGTAGATCGCGTCGCCGTTGGCGTTCAGCACGCCCATGTCGGCCATGTACTCTTCCTTGCTCGGGATCTTGCCCAGGCGCGAGCAGATCGCCGCCAGTTCCGCCGAGCCGAGATACACGTTCGTGTTCTTGCCCAGGCGGTTCGGGAAGTTACGCGTCGACGTCGACATGACCGTCGCGCCTTCGCGCACCTGTGCCTGATTGCCCATGCACAGCGAGCAGCCCGGCATTTCGGTACGGGCACCGGCTGTGCCGAACACGCCGTAATGGCCTTCTTCCGTCAGCTGCTTCTGGTCCATCTTGGTCGGCGGCGCCACCCACAGCTTGACGGGGATGTCGCGCTTGCCTTCCAGCAGCTTCGACGCGGCACGGAAGTGACCGATGTTGGTCATGCACGAGCCGATGAACACTTCGTCGATCTTGGCGCCTGCCACGTCCGACAGCGTCTTCACGTCGTCCGGATCATTCGGGCAGGCCACGATGGGTTCGTGGATGTCGGCCAGGTCGATCTCGATGACGGCTGCGTATTCGGCGTCGGCATCCGGTTGCAGCAGCTGCGGGTCGGCCAGCCACGCTTCCATCGCCTTGATACGGCGTTGCAGGCTGCGCGGGTCCTGGTAGCCCTGAGCGATCATCCACTTCAGCAGCGTGATGTTGCTGTTGAGGTATTCGATGATCGGTTCCTTGTTCAGGTGGACCGTGCAGCCAGCGGCCGAGCGCTCGGCGGACGCATCCGACAGTTCGAACGCCTGCTCGACCTTCAGATCGGGCAGACCTTCGATTTCGAGAATGCGGCCCGAGAAGATGTTCTTCTTGCCCTGCTTCGCAACCGTCAGCATGCCTTGCTTGATGGCGTACAGCGGGATCGCGTTGACGAGATCACGCAGCGTCACGCCCGGCTGCATCTTGCCCTTGAAGCGGACCAGCACCGATTCCGGCATGTCCAGCGGCATCGTGCCCGTGGCAGCCGCGAAGGCCACCAGGCCCGAACCGGCCGGGAAGCTGATGCCGATCGGGAAACGAGTGTGCGAGTCGCCGCCCGTGCCCACGGTGTCGGGCAGCAGCATGCGGTTCAGCCACGAGTGGATCACGCCGTCGCCCGGACGCAGCGCGATGCCGCCACGGTTGCTGATGAAGTTCGGCAGGGTCTGGTGCGTCTTGACGTCCACCGGCTTCGGATACGCAGCCGTGTGGCAGAACGACTGCATGACGAGGTCGGCCGAGAAGCCGAGGCACGCCAGGTCCTTCAGTTCGTCGCGGGTCATCGGTCCGGTGGTGTCCTGCGAGCCGACCGAGGTCATGCGCGGTTCGCAGTAGGCGCCCGGACGGACGCCCTGGCCTTCCGGCAGGCCGCAGGCGCGGCCGACCATCTTCTGCGCGAGCGAGAAGCCCTTGCCGCTGTCGGCCGGCTGTTGCGGCAGGCGGAACAGCGTCGACGGCGCCAGACCCAGCGCTTCACGTGCCTTGGCCGTCAGTCCGCGACCGATGATCAGCGGAATGCGGCCGCCGGCGCGCACTTCGTCGAACAGCACGTCGGACTTGACCTGGAACTCGGCGATCACTTCGCCGTTCTTCAGGGCCTTGCCTTCGTAGGGACGCAGTTCGACCACGTCGCCCATATCCATCTTCGACACGTCGAGTTCGATCGGCAGCGCGCCGGCGTCTTCCATCGTGTTGTAGAAGATCGGGGCGATCTTGCTGCCCAGGCACACGCCGCCGAAGCGCTTGTTCGGGATGAAGGGGATGTCTTCGCCCGTGAACCACAGCACCGAGTTGGTGGCCGACTTGCGCGACGAGCCCGTGCCGACCACGTCGCCGACGTAGGCGACCAGGTGGCCCTTTTCTTTCAGCGACTCGATGAACTTGACGGGACCGCGCTTGCCATCTTCTTCCGGCGTGATGCCGGGGCGCGCGTTCTTCAGCATCGCCAGCGCGTGCATCGGGATGTCCGGGCGGGTGGTGGCGTCCGGAGCGGGCGACAGGTCGTCGGTGTTGGTTTCGCCCGTCACCTTGAACACGGTGATGGTCAGGCTTTCCGGCACTTCCGGACGGCTCGTGAACCATTCGGCGTCGGCCCAGCTTTGCAGCACGGCGCGCGCGTTGGCATTGCCCTTGTCGGCCAGTTCCTTGACGTCGTGGAACTGGTCGAACATCAGCAGGGTTTTCTTCAGCGCGTCGGCGGCCACGGTGCCCACTTCGGCGTCGGACAGCAGTTCGATCAGCGGGGCGATGTTGTAGCCGCCCAGCATCGTGCCGAGCAGTTCGGTGGCGCGAGCGCGCGAGATCAGCGCGCAGGCGGTCTCGCCCTTGGCCACGGCAGCCAGGAAGCCTGCCTTCACGCGGGCCGCTTCGTCCACGCCCGCGGGCACGCGGTGGGTGATCAGCTCGAGCAGGGTCTGCTCTTCGCCGGCGGGCGGATTGGTCAGCAGTTCCACCAGCTCGGCGGTCTGCTGAGCCGTCAGCGGCAGGGGAGGAATGCCGAGCGCGGCGCGCGCGGCTACATGAGCACGAAAGTTTTCAAGCATGGGAGACCTGCTGGTATTGCGTTTCAGGGGAGGACTTGTCAGGCGCGTCGAAGCTGTTCCGGGCACTGCTTTGATCGCGATTTTAATTGCAATGCCTGATGAGGTCAAATGTCTTATGTCTTATATAAGAGTTGAGAGACAAAAACCCTGAAAAACCCGGCACTTGAAAGAACGTTGACTACCGCTCTTCAGCCGCGCTGCTATCTACGCCGACGGGCATCGACTCCCACGCCTGTTCGATCGCCTGAAGCGCGCTGAACACGATCGACCGGTTCAGCGCCGCGGCCAGCACGCCGTCTCGCTCGGCATAGGCTTCGCACAGGCGCTGATGGTCGGAGCACGAACGCTGCAAACGCCCCGGCAACGACGTACTCAAACGGCGCAGACGGTTGGTCCGCATGCGCATCGAATCCAGCACTTCCTTGAAGATGCCGTTGCCGCACACCCGAAGTTCTTCGTCGCGGAATGCGACATTTGCCCAGAAATAGCCGTCGACGTCGCCTTGCGAGGCGGCCTCTGCAAGATGGCCATGGGCACGCCATAGCGCTTCGATGTCCGCGTCGGTGGCGCGTTCGGCGATGGCCGTCGATACCTGCGCGTAAAGAATCGCGCGCAACTGATAGATCTCGCGCACGTCCACCAGCTTGAGAGCCGACACCCGTGGACGTCTGCGCGGCGACCAGTCGACCAGTCCTTCGCGACTCAACGCGAACAGCGCTTCGCGCACCGGCGTGCGGCTGACGTTGAACCGTTTCGCGAGATCGACGGAGTTCAGATCGTCGCCCGGCGAAAGACGCCCTTCGATGATGCCGCGCGCCACCCAGTCGACGATCTCACCGACACGCGACGATTCACCCTCTTCCTCGAGCTTGCTTCTGTCGACATTCTGATTCACCGCAGTTCCCCTTACGTCCGGGATCGCCGGCCCGGTTTCCGGCCGATTCTAGCAAACGGCCCTTGTTTCGACGGCGTGCCGCAAGCTGCCGCGCTTGCCTCGGCCCACCCTCAAAGTGTGCACACTACGTGTTATGCACCTTGCGAAAACGTGTCTTCCGTCATTAAAATAGTCAAAGTGTCGACACTTTACCCGTTTCAGATCATGGCACGACGACCGGAGAGACACGCATGTCCCGGTAGCCAGCCGCACCGAATAACAAACCTGAAGGAGACAATCCGATGTCCGTCATCGACCGACGACGCTTTCTGAAAACCAGTGCCGTTGGAGCTTTGGCATCGGCGGCCGCCAGCAAGGCAGTATTCGCCGACTCGCCCGATACAGCCAACACGGCTTCCGCGCCTATGCCCGCCAGCAGCACGAATGCACGCCCGCCGAAAGTCACACGCATCCTCGCGGAGTACATCGTCAAGACGGACTACCAGGATCTGCCCGCGGCCGCCCGCAAAGAAGGCGTGCGAACCTTGATGAACTGGGTCGGCGTGGCTGTCGGCGGTTCGCACGACGAGACGGTGAACCGCGCGGTCGCCGCGCTCACGCCGTTCTCGGGGCCGCCGCAGGCCAACCTGCTGGGCCGCAGCGAGCGCTTCGACATCATGAACGCGGCGTTCATCAACGGCGTCAGCAGCCATATCTTCGACTACGACGACACGCATCTGAAGACGATCATTCACCCGGCGGGGCCCGTCGCCTCCGCCATTCTGGCGTACGCGCAATACCATCCCGTGTCGGGCAAGGACTTTCTGAATGCGCTCGTGCTCGGCGTCGAAACGGAATTGCGGATCGGCAATGCGGTGTATCCCAATCACTACGATGTCGGCTGGCACATCACGGGCACCTGCGGCG
This sequence comes from Paraburkholderia largidicola, assembly GCF_013426895.1. Lineage (NCBI taxonomy): Bacteria > Pseudomonadati > Pseudomonadota > Betaproteobacteria > Burkholderiales > Burkholderiaceae > Paraburkholderia > Paraburkholderia largidicola. The sequence goes on from NZ_AP023175.1 coordinate 799,072, forward strand.
TATTCGGCTCGGCGGCGGCAACGGGCAAGCTGATGGGGCTAAGCGTTCAGCAGATGGTGTGGGCGTTGGGTCTCGCGGCGTCGCAGCCGGTCGGCTTGCGCGAATCGTTTGGCTCGATGAACAAGAGCTTCAACCCGGGGCGCGCCGCTGCGAACGGCATCTTCGCGGCCCTGCTGGCCGCAAAGGACTACACCAGTTCGGATGGCATGATCGAAGCGAAACGGGGTTGGGCGAACACCATCAGCACCAAACAGGACTACCGCGAAATCACCGAAGGGCTGGGCACGCATTACGAATCGACGCTGAACACCTACAAGCCGTTTGCCTGCGGCATCGTCATTCATCCTTCCATCGACGCGGCAATCCAGCTTCGCAATCAATATCATCTGACGGCCGACCAGATCGACCATATCGACCTTCGCGTGCATCCGCTCGTCATCGAACTGACGGGCAAGAAGACGCCGCAGATCGGGCTCGAAGGCAAGTTCAGCATCTATCATGCGGTCGCGATTGCCGTGATCGACGGCGCGGGCGGCGAAAAGCAGTTCAGCGACGCGAAAGTGCGCGACCCGGTGACGGTTGCCTTGCGCGACAAGGTGAACGCAATCATCGACCCCGCGATCAAGCCGGAGCAGGTCGACATGACCATCACGCTCAAGGATGGCCGCAAGCTGCACAAGTTCATTCAGCATGCGATCGGCAGCACCGAGGTGCCGATGACCGATCAGCAACTCGAAAAGAAGTTTGCCGATCTCGCTGATGGCATTCTGTCGCCAACGCAAACTCGCGCCTTGATCGACAAGTGCTGGCACGTCGAGCAACTGGCCAGCGCGGGAGATATCGCATTGGCCGCGCTGCCGCAGTAGCTGATCGACACGTCGAACGCCTGAAACAGGGCGTTCGTCGCCTTGCCTGAAATCAATCCTTCGCGGATCGCAGTTCCGCTTCCTCGCGCTCCTGATCGAGCATCGCGCGGGCCTGGTGCGTCAGCTTTTCCAGTATGCCCGGCAACAGGTCCCGCTCCGCCCGCGTCAGGCATGAAAGCAGGCGTGCGTTGCGCTCCTCGGCAACCGGGAACACCTGCGAAACGAGCGCCTTTCCGCTTTTGGTCAGCGTGATGATGACGCCACGGCCATCGGACGCATCGGCTTCCCGTGCGAGCAGGCCGCGCTCTTCGAGGCTGCGCACCGTGCGGCTCGCCAGCCCTCGATCGAACTGCGCATGTTCGGCGAGGCGGTTCATCGACATGCCTCGCTTGCCGTGCAGCAGAGCGATACAGCGCCATTCGTTCATCGTGAGACCGAACCGGAGTTCATACGCACTCGACGAACCCTTGGTGTAGATGTTCGAGAGTTGGCGCAACTGAAACGAGACCAGGTCGCGCAAATCACCCAACGCAGCCTGACTCTCGGCATGCGAGCCCGCGCTCTCACCTGGCTGCCCTCTTCCTTTTTTAATCGTCGTTCCCACATTTCCTCCGCCGGACTTCGCTCAACGCGGCTGTGCGCAACTTACATGACAACGTCACGCATTTTAGCAGAAGGGCCTGCCTGGTCCGCGTCCGTGTGAGGCCGATACGACGCGGAGGGATTCGGAGATCGACGGACTCACGCGGTTGTTAAACGGCACCAGGCGCAACGGCAAAAACCGCGCTCGCTGTCGCGACCACGTCGTCATCGCCGTTACGCGCTTCGGCTTCGCAGAACGCGAGCGTACGGCCGCAGCGGCGCACCCGCGCATGCACGGCAATGCGGCCGCGCGCGGGCTTCAGGTAGTTGACGGTGAGGCTGGCGGTGCCGAGATTGTCGACGCGGCCACTCGTGCGCACGGCCATTCCCATCGACGTATCGAGCAGCGCGGCGAGCAGGCCGCCGTGCGCGTTGCCATGGCGGTTCGCATGACGCGCCCGAACGTAGCAGGCGAGCGTTGTCCAGCCTTCGCCGTGATCGACCAGTTCGAAACCCTGATCGAGGCAAAACTCCGATTCGATTGCGAGCGTGCTCATGTGGCGCTCGCCTGCGCGACGCTGCGCGTGAGTAACGGATTCAGACCCGTACGCGCGACCCGGCTCGCGAGCGTGCGGCCCAGCGCGTTTTCGCAAGCCCCGGAGGCTTCCATCATCGCGGCGAGGTCGATGCCCGTGTCCACACCCATGGTTTCCAGCACGTTCACGAAATCTTCGGTGCACACGTTGCCCGTCACGCCACCGCCGTACTTGACCTTGGCGGGGTGACCGCCCACGCCGCCGAACGCCACGTCGTAATGACGCACGCCTGCCTCGAACGCGGCGAGGTAATTGACGATGCCGGTACCCCGCGTATCGTGGAAATGCGCGATGGCGTGTACGTCGGGGAACACACGCAACATCTCGCGAAAGAGGCGTTGCGTAGCGGCTTGCGTCGCAACGCCGATCGTGTCGCCAAGCGTCACGTGGCGCACGCCGAGCGTCGCAAAGCGCTCCACATCGGCGAGCACACTTGCCTCGTCGATCTCGCCTTCGAATGGACAGCCAAATGCAACCGAGATCGTGCCGATCATACGAAAGCGCCCTCGTGCGGCAGTCGCCATCGCTTCGATGCGCGTCCACTGATCCGCGCGCGACTGCTTCAGGTTGCGAAGCGAGTGTGCCTCGCTCGCCGAAACCAGCAGACTGATTTCGTTTGCGCCAAAGCCTGCATCGAGATCCGTCAGCGCGCGCTCGACCGCGCGGACGTTTGCGCACGTCGCCTTGTAGTACACGCCATCGATGCGCGGCAATGCCTCCAGCACCGCGCTCGCGTCCGCGAACTGCGGGACGACGGTCGGGTTGGAATACGACGTGGCTTCCACCCGAGCAAATCCGGCCCGCGCAAAGCGATCGATCAACTCGACCTTTTGCGCTGTCGGGATGAATCCGGTTTCATGCTGGAGCCCGTCGCGGGCGAAACATTCACACAGTGTCAGGTCGGACATGGTTCGCGGTGTATCGAAGATAGTTGACTTTCGGGAAAATCAAAACATTATTGTGATTCATTGTCAACTAAATATCGCGATACTTTCGTCGCACCAATCCCGTCATGTGGCGCCGAAAATTCTCACTCAACTTATTGTTTTATATAGATTTTAACTCAACATTCCCGACTGCGATGCCGATCAGGAAATCAGCAAAAAGCGCCGTATCAATGAACCGCATGCGTGACAACTGCTTGTCACAATCACGCATATTTGTTTGACTTCGTCACGCATCCTGTTTTACTCTTGATCTATCGCGCCGCCACAGCAGGCGCATTCAGTCATCATCTTCGCAAGGCCGTATATGACGATCTCCCCTTGCCTCCTCGTTGAAGACCGCGCCGGCGTGCGCGTGCTGACGATGAGCCGCCCCGAGAAGCGCAACGCGCTCAACAACGAACTTACGCAGTCGCTGCTCGACGCCCTGCAGTCCGCGGACCGTGACCCTTCCGTTAAGGCGCTGGTGCTCGCCGGCGCGGGCAAGGCATTTTGCGCGGGCGCCGACATCAACGAATTCGGCGGCTTCGTCAACACGGGCGACTCCGTGAACGCCGCGCAAGCCGCGCTGAATCGCGCGCACCTCACCACCAATCTGCATCGCGTGTTCTCGCAGATCAGCAAACCCGTCATCGGCGCGGCGCAAGGCTATGCGATGGGCGGCGGCGCAGGGCTCGCGCTTGCCTGCGACATGCTGGTGGCGGGCGAGACCCTGAAGCTCGGCTATCCGGAACTGAAGCACGGCATCGTGGCCGCTATCGTGATGGCGAACCTCGTACGCCAGGTAGGCCGCAAGACGGCTTTCGAACTGGTCTCGCTGGGCGAGCCAGTGGATGCGCTGCGCGCGCTGTCGCTGGGGCTCGCCAATCGCGTCGTTTCCGACGACTCCCTGATCGACACCGCCGTCGGCATTGCCGAACGCCTCGCGTCCTTCGATGCGCCTGCCATGGCGGCTACCAAGCGGCTGTTCCATCGCGTGGCCGATCTCTCGCTGCAACAGGCACTCGACGCATCGCTCGACACGAACCTGATGATGCGCAGCTTCCGTCAGAACCGGGCGGAGCAGCAATGACCACGACGCCGATCAAGCCGCTCGCCAACGTCACGGTGGTCGAGCTTGCGCGTGTGCTCGCCTGCCCGTTCGCGGACATGATCCTGGCCGAACTGGGCGCCACCGTCATCAAGATCGAGCAACCGGGCGGCGGCGACGAAACGCGCAGCTTCGAGCCGCAAGTCGGCGACGAATCGGCGTATTTCTTCGCCTGCAACCGCGGCAAGCAATCGGTGACGGCGAATCTCAAGACCGAGGCCGGGCGGCGCATCGTGCGCGACCTGACGCAGAGCGCCGACATCTTCATCGAGAACTTCCCCGTGGGGTCGCTGGCGCGCTACGGTCTCGATCACACGGCATTGCGTGCCGCGAACGAGCGGCTCATTTACGTGTCGTGCACCGGCTTCGGCCAAACAGGTCCATACGCCGCGCGCAAAGGCTACGACACCGTTTTCCAGGCGATGGGCGGCCTGATGAGCCTGACGGGCGAGCGCGGCGGCGGCCCCGTCAAACCCGGTTTGCCCATCGCCGATCTGACCTCGGGCATGTGGATCGCGATCGGTCTGCTGTCCGCGCTCAATGGCCGGGCGCTCACGGGTCAAGGCTGTCATATCGACTTCTCGATGCTCGACGGTCAGGTGAGTCTGCTCACGCTCGCGGCGGGTCGCTACTTTGCGCTGGGCGAAGTGCCGCCGCGACTCGGCACCGAGCATCCGGGCCGCGTGCCGTCGGCCACGTTCGCATGCAGCGACGGCGCGTTCGTCCACATCACATGCAGCGATCAGCACTGGCTGCCGCTTTGCCAACTGCTTGGACTCGACGCGCTCGCCAGCGACGCGACGCTCGCCACCAACGCGGGACGCGTGGCGCATCGTGAACGTGTGATGAGCACGCTGACGCAAGCCATTTCAGGCTGGACGCGAAAGGCATTGTGCGAAGCCTGCGATGCCGCGGGCGTGCCGGCGGGACCGATTCAGAACGTCGCCGAAGTGCTCGCCGATCCGCATGTGAACGCGCGCGGCATGGTGAGCGCGTTCGAACATCCGTCTATCGGCACGTTCGGCGCATTGCCGCTGCCCTTCAAGTTCGACGGTTTCGCCGACCCGCAGGTCGCGCGGCCGCCGCTGCTCGGCGAGCACACGGAACAGGTGTTGCGCGAACGGCTGGGATACGACGAAGCGCACATTGCGGCGCTGCGCCGCGACGGCGCGATCTGATGCTGTGCACGAGATACGACATCAAGGGAACACGATGACACATGACGAAACGTTGATCGTCGAGCGCCGCGAAGGCGTGGCCGAGATCATCCTGAACCGGCCGGCGCAGCGCAACGCGCTGAACGCGGCCATGTGCGACGCACTGCGCGCCGCCGCCGTCACGCTGCGTGACGACGATGCGATCCGCTGCGTGATCGTGCGCGCCAACGGCCCGGTATTCTGCGCGGGTGCGGACCTGAAAGAGCGCAAGGAGATGGGCATCGACGAAGTCCGCGCACGCCGCCTCAAGGCATTCGCCGCGTACGATGCAATCGAGAAAATCGGCAAACCATGCATCGCGCTGGTGGAAGGCGCGGCCGTGGGCTCCGGCGGCGAGATCGCAATGGCGTGCGATTTCATCATCGCAACCGAAAACGCGAGCTTTCGCACGCCGGAAGCGCTGTGGGGCACGGTTGGCGCGACGCAGCGCCTGCCGCGCGCGGTGGGCAAGCGGCTCGCGAAAGACATGGCCTACACGGGCCGCACGCTTTCCGTGCAGGAGGCGCTGCAGGCGGGACTCGTCTCGCGCATCGTCTCGGCCGCTGAAGCCTTGACCACCATCCGGCAGATGGCAAGCGATATCGCCGCCGCCCCGCCGCTCGCGATGCGTCTCACACGCGATTGCATCGACCGGGGTGTGGAAAGCGACCCGGCAGGCGCGCTGGCGATCGAAATGCTCGCCATCGACACCTTGCTGCAAACGTCGGACTGGAAGCAGTCTATTTCGACCTTCGGCGAGAACACGGAACGTGCCGTACAGCAAGATCAGAACGGAGCCCGCCATGCGTGACGACACTCACGGTGCCGGTTGGGCCAACTTTGCTGAGCGCTTCGGCCTCAAGCAGCCGGTGACGCTGCCCGCTACGCTCGCGGCGCGCGCCGCTGCGACGCCTGACGCGGAAGCGCTCGTCATCGACGGACAGCGCATCGACTATCGCACGCTGCATGAACGCGTGCAAAGCGCGGCGGCGCGGATGATCGCGGCAGGCGTCGAACATGGCGAGCACGTCGGCATCCTGATGGGCAACTCCATCGACTGGGTGGTGCTCTTCTATGCAGCGGCGTCGATCGGCGCAGTCACGGTGCCCGTGAATACGCGCTTCAAGCTCGACGAACTGAACTACTGCCTGAAACAAGGCGACGTGCGTGTGCTGTTCTACGTCGATACGTTTCTCAATATCGATTACACGCGCTTGCTGCGTGACGTCGAACCCGGGTTCGACCTCGCGTTGCCGGGCAATGTCCTGCCGCTATTGCGCCGCGCCGTGCTGATGGGCGACAGCGAACGTGCGCTGCCTGCGGGCGTCGAACGTTTCGATACGCTCGCGGATACGCCCGACACGCGCGCCGAGGCCGCCGCACGCGCGCAACGCGTGAGCCCTGACGATATCCTGCTGATTCAATACACGTCCGGCACCACGTCGTTTCCGAAGGGTGTGTTGCTGCGACATCGCAACATGCTGATGAACGCGGCGGCATCGGCGCTGCGCATCGGCGTGCGGCCCGACGACCGCTATTTCAGCGTGCGCCCGTTCTTTCACGTCGCGGGCACGACCATGTCGCTGCTCGTCGCGCTCGTCTCCGGTGCGTGTCTGCTGTCGGTGCCGTCATTCGACGTCGCCAGGGTGCTGACCATTCTCGACGAAGAGCGCTGCACGCTCACGTCCGGCAACGACACGATCTTCCTGATGATGATGGGCCACCCCGAGTTCAGGCGCGAGCGGATTCATCTGCGCGGCGGCTGGGCAGCGGCAGGACCGGAAATCATGCAGAAGATCCACGACGTCATGGGCGTGAAGCACATGGTGGGCGCTTACGGGCAATCGGAAGCGTCGCCCAACGTGGTGCTCAACGACTGGCGCGATCCACTCGAATTGCGTGTCGCAGGCTGGGCCGCGCCGCATCCGGGCATCGAGATCCGTACCGTATCGACGGAAACGGGTGACGTACTGCCCGCCGACATGCCGGGAGAAATCCAGGTGCGCGGCTGGGGCGTGATGAAGGGCTACTACAACAAGCCGCAGGAAACCGCGAACGCATTCAGCGACGATGGCTGGCTGCGTACGGGCGACCTCGGCGTGATCGACGGCGAAGGACGCATGCGCATGCTCGGGCGGCTGAAGGACGTGTTCCGCGTCGGCGGCGAGAACGTCGCGCCCGCCGAAGTCGAGGAAACGCTGTTCGCGCACCCCGCCGTGCAGCTCGCGCAGGTCGTCGGCGTGCCCGATGCGCGGCTGGGCGAAGTGGCCGCTGCATTCGTGGTGCTGCGCGCGGGCACGCAGGCGTCGAGCGAAGAACTCATCGAATGGTGCAAGGGACGCTGCGCGAACTTCAAGGTGCCGCGTTATTTGCGGCTCGTGCAGTCGTTCGACGACATCGGTATGACGGGCAGTTCCAAGGTTCAGAAAAACAAGCTGCGCGATTACGCGATCCGCGAATTCGGCCTGACGTGATGCGCCGGGAACCGCGGCGTCGACGCGCCGCGGTTCGGCCAAAACCCAATGGAGGAGACAATGACAACGTGCGCATCTGACGCCGTGGGACTTTTGCGTCCCAACGAAGCCGTCAGCGAATCGACATACCGGAAGATCAGCCGGCGCATTCTGCCGCTACTGTTTCTGTGCTACATCATCAATTACATCGACCGCGTGAACATCGGCATTGCGCAGATTCAGTTCAAGGCCGATCTGCATTTCAGCGATCTCGTGTACGGCATCGGCGCGGGTCTGTTCTTCGTCGGCTTTCTGCTGTTCGAGGTGCCGAGCAATCTGCTGCTCGCGAAGATGGGCGCGCGAAAGACGTTGTTGCGCATCATGGTGCTGTGGGGCACCGTATCGAGCGCGACCATGTTCGTCAGCACGCCCGCCGAGTTCTATATCGCGCGCATGTTGCTGGGCGTGGCGGAGGCCGGGTTCTTTCCCGGCATCATCCTGTACCTGAGCTACTGGTTTCCCGCCGCCCGACGCGCGCGCGTCACGGCACTGTCGTTCATCGCCATTCCCGTCGCGACGATGATCGGCGCGCCCATCTCCGGATGGATCATGCGCAGCTTTCACAGCGTCAACGGGCTCGCCGGCTGGCAATGGATGTTCCTGCTCGAAGGGCTGCCTGCGATTCTGCTCGGCGTCGTCGTATATTTCCGTCTCGAGGACCGGCCTGAGGGCGCATCGTGGCTCACGCCCGAGGAGAAAGCCAGTCTCGTCGGCCTGCTCGATGCCGAACGGCGTCAACGCGCGACGCATGGACATGGCGGCATGCTGTCGGCGCTGCGCGACTGGCGCGTGTTCGTCGCGGGCCTCGTGTCGTTCTGCGCTTATGTGCTCGCGAGTACCATCGCGTTCTTCTCGCCGATGGTCATCCAGGCGAGCGGTGTGCACGATCCATTCCGCGTCGGCCTGTTTGCCGCTATTCCAGCCGTCGCGGGCATCGTCATGATGGTGATCGTGAGCCGCCACTCGGATCGTACGCGGGAGCGCCGCTGGCACGCCGCCATTCCGCTGATGATCGCCGCCGCGAGTCTGATCGCCCTGCCCTTTGCGCGCGGCGACCTGGCGCTCGCCGTCGCGTTGCTCGCGATTGCCACATCGGGGCATCTCTCCAGTCTGTCCGTGTTCTGGACCATTCCGTCGACGTATCTCGCGTCCTCCAGCGCGGCGGCGGGCATCGCGCTCGTGAGCAGCATCGGCTCGCTCGGCGGGCTGGTGGGACCGAGCATGATTGGATATGTGAAGTCCGTGTCGGGCAGTCTCACGCTTGGCATCCAGCTCGCAGGATGCGTGATGCTGGCAGGCGGCATCGGCCTGTTGATCGGCATTCCTGCGCGCCTGCTCGCGGTGGACAAGGCCGCATGAACTCTGCCCTTCGATTGACCTCGCACGTATTGATCACCTCGCGCGTTGCGCACACCAGAACAGAAAGGACATGACGATGATGTCGACTCGACTCACCCGGATGCTGAACATCGAGTATCCGATCATTCAGGCCGGGATGAGCTGGGCGTCGTCCAATGCAGCGCTGCCCGCCGCGGTGAGCAATGCGGGCGGCCTGGGCGTCATCGCCGCCGGCCCGATGTACCTCGATGCGTTCCGCGACGCCGTGCGCGAAGTGAAGCGGGCGGTGAACGGCAAGCCTTTCGGTGTGAATCTTCCGCTGTACCGTCCGGAGGCGGAGCGCTTTCTCGATGTGATCGAAGATGAACGCGTACCCGTCCTGTTCGCATCGCAAGGCGGGCCGAAGGCGCATCTCGTGCGCTTCCAGAGCATCGGGACGCGCTGGGTCCATGTCGTCTCCACACTCGAGCATGCGCGCAAGGCGGCATCGGCCGGGGTCGATGCGCTCGTCGTGGTAGGCGCCGAAGCAGGCGGGCATCCGCCTGCCAATGGCGTGAGCACGCTCGTCGCCGTGCGGCGTGCCGTGCAGGCCTTTCCTTCGATGCCGATCATTGCGGGCGGTGGCGTCGCCGATGGTTTCGGCATCGCCGCCCTGCTCGCGCTCGGCGCTGACGCGGTGCAATTGGGCACGCGCTTCATCGCCACGCGTGAAGCGGGCGTGCATGAGAACTACAAGCGCGCGGTGCTGCAAACCGAGATCGATGGCACGGTGCTGGTCGGTGTGCGCAAACTGCCCGTGCGCATGACGAAGAACCGCTTCGCCGACGACGTGCTTCACGCCGACCAGCATGAAGCCGACGACGATGCGTACCACGCGCTTTTCATGAGCAGCACGCTCAAACAGGCGGCGCTCGACGGCGACATCGAACGTGGCAAGGTCGAACTGGGGCAGTCTGCTGGCCTCATCGACGATCTGCCTGGTGCCGCGGATGTGGTGATGCGTCTCGTCGATGAGTATCGGAGTGCGGTCGGGCGTCTGATCGGCTGATCGCTGCAGTAGCGTCTTCGGGCTTTTCTATTTTTCCTGTCGGCCCGATGACTTTCAATTATTTCGGATATCTAATCAAAACAACGGAGACTCAAGCAATGAAATACGTGTGCGCGCCTGCGGCTGCACTTCTCTTTTCCTGCGCGGCTCACGCGCAAAGCAGCGTGACGCTTTACGGGCTGATCGACACAGCGCTGTCATGGCAGACGCATCAGGTCGGCTCGACGGCCTCGAATGGTCGCGCCACTTCGAGCGGAAGCTCGGTTGCGCTCGGTCCCGGCTTCTTCAACGGTTCACGCTGGGGCTTGTTCGGCACAGAAGACCTGGGCGGAGGAACGTCGGCGATCTTTCGCCTCGAGTCTGGCTTCAATCCGACGACGGGCGTCTCGCTGCAAGGCAGCCGGGAATTCGGACGACAGGCTTATGTCGGCCTCAAGGGAAACTTCGGGCAATTGACGCTCGGGCGGCAGTACAGCTTGCCGTTCGAGACGCTCTTGCCTTATGACATCATCGGCTGGGCCAACTCGGCGGCCTCGGATGTCTGGGTGCAGCAGTTTGCAGGATCGCGGCTCGACAATACGGCCAAGTACACGCTCAACGTGCAGAAGTGGAAGTTTGCCGCGGCCTACTCGTTCGGCGGACAGGCGGGCAGCGTGTCGCATGGTTCGACCTATTCAGTCGGGCTCAACTATCAGGGCGACGTTTTTTCTGCAGGACTCACCGCCCAGCAGGCCAAGGATCTCGCCGGCAACAAGCAATCGAATCTCGGTGCGGGTGCATTGTATGTGACGGGTCCTGTGACCGTGAGCGCCTATTACCTGTACACCCGCCGCGACGGCAGATTCACACCCACCGCCGGACAGGATTTCTCCCCGACCTATGGCTCCTATGCGCAGCTCTACACGAATCCGGGTAACACCAACATCGGCACGAGCAGCGAGGCACGCACCGATCACGTCTTCCAGCTGGGCACGACCTGGCAGGCGACGCCCGCGCTGCAGTTCAAGGCCGCGGCGATCTATGACCTGGGCCGACATGTGAATGCGAATGGCGAAGGGGGAAACAAGCTCTCGGCCTTCCTGACGGGCGATTACCTGCTGTCGAAGCGGACGGATGTTTATCTGGCGGGCGCGTATAGCACGGTGAGCAGCGCGTTCAACGGTCCCTACGCGGGGTATGACGATAGCGCATCGGTGACGCTGGGGCTTCGGCATCGGTTCTGAGACTGGCGACTGACGCGGCGCTCGACCAGGGCGCTTGCGGGAAGTGACGAGCGCTCGTCAATCGCATGAGCCCCCTTCGACCGATATCGCACATACCGCACTTGACGAGAACGGTGCGGCCGCGCATGCGAGACCTATCAGTTGTTACCTATACTCCAGAAAGGCGAGGTTCCGGACGCCCGCATCGGCACCCGCCCGACCTGACCTGGAGACCGTCATGGCAAGGTTCAGATTCATTGCGTGCTCGCTGGCATTGCTGCCTCTGCTGACCCTGACCGGCTGCATCTCGTTGAGCAGCAGCGACTCCTCGCCTCAGCCGAACTCTCACACGGTTGTCGTGCCTGCGGGTTCTACGGTGGTATGCACGCCCGGTCCGTGCCAGTGACGGTGCCGGGGTGCTGGCAGGCGGCGACGTCGCGCGCCTGTCGGAACACGGTGCTGGCAAACAGGATCGCGCCGTCCACCGGTAGTTGCGCAGACCGCAGCGCGTCGGCGATCCAGGTATTGCAGGTGTAGTAGCCCGCGTAGTTCGCCGAGGCCCCGAAGTACCGGCTGCCGGCATAGGGGCCGTCGCCGAGTTGCACGGGGCGCGCCAGCTTGTCGCGCTGCACCGACTGGTCGAGGTAGGCGGCGAGACCTGCCTTGCCGGCCGCGGCCACCTGCAGCGTGACCACCTTGTCTGCGCCGTACGCCGCGACGGGTGTGTCGCGCAGCACGGTCATCAGGATCGCGCCGGGGCCGGGCCACAGGGCCGACAGCGTCGCCAGGATGCTGTGCTCCCGCGTCATCGCGTATTCACGTTCGCCGAAGCCGAAGCACAGATAGGTGGCGCCGACGAAGTCCTGCGCCAGCCAGACCTGCAGGTCCGGCACGTCCCGCACCTGCACGCAGACATCCGTATGCCAGCCGCGCTCGACCACATCGATCGTGGTCACCGGCGGTCCGCTGGCGGGCGTGAGCGGAACGGTCGAACAGGCGGCAAGAAAGGCCGCGTGGGTGAGCGCGGCTCCCGTCAGCCATCCGACCGTTCGCGTCATAGGGGTTTGATGATGGGCGTCGCGCATCCCGGAAGTGTAATCGGCGCGGGCGCGGATGAGTTCCTACGCAACCGCCAGGACACTCGGGCAACAGGCATTCGACGGACCACCACAAATCCATGGTGACGATGCTCTGTCAGGCAATTCGGTCTTTCCTGGGGCATCAGAAGCGATGCCGCAAGCCCACGGTTGCCTCAATCTGATTGCTGGTGGATGCCGGCGCGGTGACGCCGTTGATCCATGCCACGCCCAAGGGCGAAGTGCCGCTTGGGCTCACGCGTTGCCACGCGCCCTGAAGGTAGGCATCGGTGCGCCGCGACAAGCGGTAGTCGGCCATCGCACTCACCTGATTCCAATGGGGGATGCCGCCGCCTCCGTTTCCGCCTGCGCGCGAATAGGTGTAGGCGCCCGACACTTCGACCGCCGGCGTCAGCGCATAGCGGAAGTTGCCCTCGAAGTTCTGGAAAGTTCCACTTAGCCCGGTCTGAAAGAATTGCGCGAGCTTGCTGTGCGAGTACACGAAACCCGCCACCGCCGGGCCAAAGGTGTAGTTCACCCCGGCGCCAAAGGTCTTCTGACTGCCGGCCAGTACGCCTAAGGGTACAGAGGTCGGCGAGAGCGCACCCTGCAGGGACGAGCCGGTTGTATCGGTGACTGCGCCACTCGTGTTCAACTGTCCCGGCGTGCGCGCAGAACTGTTGAGCTGGAGATAACCAGCACCGAAGTTCAGCGCTCCCCATACATAGGACATACCAAAGCTATAGGCGCGATTGTTCGTGAATCCACCCGCCTGATTGGAAAAACCGTACAGCGCACCGAACTTCAGGCCACCAAAATCCGGGCTCATGTACTTCACCGAGTTATTTATCTGGAACGAATCGTTCAGGTTGTCATTGTCTAGCGGATGCGCGAAATGCGTACCGCCGAACTCCGTACCCGTCAATGAAAGTGGCGCGACAAAATCGACCATGCCGTCGGTTTGACGGCCTAGCGTGAGCGCGCCGTATTCGCGGCTCGACAAGCCGACGTAGGCTTGTCGATTGAAAATGCGATTGTTCGACGAGAACTGCCCGTTGTTCAGGTTGAAGCCGCTCTCCAGGACGAAGACGGCTTTCAGCCCCGCGCCGAGGTCTTCAGCCCCTCGCAAGCCCCAGCGACTGTACTGAACCGCACCGCTCGTCATCTCCCAGTTGCTGTGTCCGCCACCCGTCCCGCTGATCTGACTGTTCGTGTAGGTGAGACCCGCGTCGATCAGCCCGTATAGCGTGACACTGCTTTGCGCATGCGCTGCCACGCTGGCCAGGGTGATCATCGTCGTCGCGCCGGTTATAAGTAACTTGTTCATTTTTGCCTCAGCCTGAGACCGGGAGAAACAACACGCGAATGACCGACAAATGCGATTCGTTCTTTCTTTGAGTTCTCAACTATTTCGACAACTGTTCCCAATGCATCGGACGACTCGGAAGTCCGTGACTATTTGCAGTGCGATATGACGTCACCTATTTTTCGGCTTTGGACAAAGCGCATTCGCCGGTGGGTACAACGCCACTGGTGTTCTTGAAAGTCAGCGCGATCCTGCTGCCGCGATTGGCCGTGATGATCTGCCCGTAACTGACGGTCGGAATAAACTGAATGTCGGGCGCCACGGCCACGGGTGGATTTCTTGCCCCGTCCACGGTCAGGTCGAGTTCGACGGTAATCGATTCCATTGCGACGCCCCAGTCCTTTCCGCGCGCCGCCTGTTCCTTCTTGAAGTTGCAAAGCCCCGTCATCACCTGCTCCAATGCGGTGGGAATATCGACGGGTTTTCCCGGGGGAATGGGTGGCGTGTTGCAACCAAGAAGCACAAAAGGTACGACAACGAGAGCAAGGTGGGCGCGCATCACGATCCCCTGATTCATGAAATAATCACGAAGCTTCGTTGCAACACAAGCATTTAATGCCTTTGCTCATGAACCGGCGGCCGGTTCTCGACAGGCTGAACATTCAAGCAATTCGCCGCCTGGCGGACACATCGCGGTCTCTTGCTGTCACGCGATATGCCGTGAAAGCCGCACGAGATAAACGGTAATCGTCACAGCGTCAAACAAACGGTTCAGTCGTGCGCTTCACTGCTGATGCGCTCGTCCGACATCGTATTGCCGAAGGTCACTCCGCCAGCTTGCTGAGCGAACAGGCCGTTCGCCCCTTGCAATTGGGAAATTAGCGGCAAGCCAATTGCCCCATCTTCGATGTGTCTGGAAACGGAGGTTGGCTCGATCTCCGCGGGCGGTGATGGTGCCCCCGATGCGCCGAAAAGAAATGCAGTCGACGTAGTGAAAATTGCGGCCAATAAGAGAAATTCCATGGGATTGCCTTACCGGGTCTGGTAGGCCGTGCCCGCGAGCGGGCTGGCGTCCGCTTTCTCCTGCACAACTATCTGACACGCTTCAATGTCAAGCGATGATCTGCTTTTACAGATTCATCCACTCTCCCAAGAAGTGTAGCCATCAAAAGGACGCCTGAAGGCGGCATCGGTAAAAAAGCAAAATCGTCTCATTTAATTTGCTTTCTACCGGATATCTTCCACAAAGAAGACGATTCAGTTCTTACGCCAGTTACGAACAAAGGATCTTCACCGATACCATTCGGCTTTACCCCACACGGAATGACCACAACCGTATATCCCTCTCAATGACAAGCCGGCTTTGGCGCAGGCAACGCCGCACACGTCTTGCGATAAGGCGCCCCCGACATGAACTGTCGCCACTCCGCACAATCGAGATTGCGATTCGCGATCGCGCAAGCATCCGTCAGCATCGACTCGCTGTCCCAGTTGCGCAACGACACAGTCTGATCCTCATGCAACACAGCCACACGACGTCCGCCCGGACTGATATCGACGCTCGACACAGTGCCGCCCGCGGCACGCAGCCTGGCCAGTTGGCTCCCCTTGCGGAGATCCCACACGTGGCGTTCCCCCTTCGCGTCACCGCTGACGAGCGCCTCGCCGTTGCCAATGAATACCAGCCGGTCAACCGGGCCGTCATGAGGGCCGAATTTGGCCACAGTTTGACCGCTTTCGACGTCGTGCAGAATCGCCATCTGATCGTCGCCCCCCGATACGAGCCGCTTGCCGTCCGGGCTGAATGCCAGCTGACGTACGCTCTCCTTGTGCGGATCAGGCAATTCGATCATGGGCTTTTGCGACCCGAAGCGGAACAGGCGCACGACGCCATCGTCGCCCGCCACCGCCAGCACCCGGCCGTCGGGACTGAACGCGACGACTTCCGAGCCACGCTTCCCGGACAGCACAGTTTCGCGTCCCGCTGCCGTTATCTCGTACACATGGATCGACCCGTCGGACAGCGTGATCGCAAGACGCCGGTTGTCCCAACTTATCGCAAAGCGCTCGACGTCGGCCTCCGCCGGCTTCTGAAGCTGCCGAAGAACATGGCCGGTCATATCCAGTACATCGACGGTGCCGTTGGCGCGCTGAATAGCGAGAAGCGAACCGTCAGGACTGAACTCGGCGCGAAGCATGCCGCTTTCGCTACGCAATTGCATGGCATCGTCGGGATTCCAGAAATCGGCGATATCGGTGCCTGCCGGAACGGTCGCCAGCACCTTGCCGCTGCGGTTGAATTCCACTTCCTCGGCGTAGTACAGGGATTTGCCGGACCGCAATACAGACCCCGGCGCGAGCGACCATATGGTGTACAGCGTCTCCTGCTGGTCGACCTGGTAAGCGACGGTGTCGCCGTTCGGCGAAAACTGAAAGCCGGCAACGCGCTGTCCTTGCCTCGTCTTGACTCGCGCCCGGCCGCCGTTGGTAGGCTGAATCATCTCCTCACCGCTGGCCAGGGCCGTGGCCAGCCACCGGCCGTCCGGACTCAACGACATGCGAACGGCTCTGCCGCTTTCATGACGTATCGTGCCGATCTTCTGCAGCGGTTGGATCTTCCACACGCTTGTCGCCTGGGCACCCCGAAGCGCGAAAAAGCCGCCGCGCGGTTCGAAGACTGCTTGTAATTCGCCTGCGTCTGCGTCCAATGTTCCGATGACCGTGTCGGTCGATTCGTCGCGAAGCTCGACGACGCGCTTGCCATCGGGGTTAGTGTGAAGCAAGGCATCGAAGCGGCAGTCGGGCGTGCGCGCGAGCAAGGGCCGTGTGGCCCTGGGCGACGGTGCCGTGCCCGTGACGGGCAGCGGCGCAGCGACGATGCTATTTCCGAAACCATAGAGCAGCGTGGCGTCTTCGCGGTCGAACCCGAGACATTGACCGTCGCCGCTGCCGACGCGCTTCAACACCGCATCACCCGGTTGGCCGGGCATCGTCCACACGTAGACCTGCGAGCTGCTGCCAACCGCAACGAACTGGCCACGATGACTGACGACGATCCTTCTGATCTCGCGGGCATCGCGGACCGTGACACGCCCGATTTCCTTCGCATCGCGCACTTGCCAGGCGATGACGTTACCCTTTGCATCGGCGGATACGAGACGTGATGCGCCCTGGTCGTATGCCAACGCCCGCACGGCAGCGTCATGCCCTCTCCAGCGCCTCAGCACGGTCCACGTCGTCATATCCAGATCGATGACGTCGCCGCCGTCGGTACCCATCGCCATCCGCTTGCCGTCAGCGCTGGTTGCCGACGCGGTCACCTTATCGCCGATCCGCAGCATTTTGTGCACGCCTTCGTCGGCAATCAGCCGCGCCAGTTGCGCAAGCTGCGCATCCAGCCGCAAGGGGTCCGCGTGGCTGGCTTCGGCACCCAGCAGCAGCGCGCGATCGGGATGCTCCGCGTCCTCGGAACTGGCATTGGCGATCACGCCGGAGATCATCGCCTCGCGCGTCAGTTGCCCGGCATGCGTGGTGGCTTCGTCTGCCCGCTTCTGCTGGATAGCTGCCAACGCGGCATCTTTCGCTGCGACCGCCTGCGCCTCTTTCGCACGACGATCGGCCTCGGCTGCGGAGTCGCCCATCTTTTGCAACTCCACTGCCGCCTGCTTCATCTTTTCCTGGGCTTCCTCGATTGCGAGCTTCGCCTGAATCGATTTCTCGGTCTCCTTGACCAACTGCTGCTTCGCGGCGACAGCATCGTTCTGCGCCGTACGCGCACGGTCTCGTTGCACCGTCGCTTCGTATGCGGCGTACGCCGCAACGAGCAGCAAAGCCACTGCGAACACGAAGCCAGCGCCGACCCACATTGCGTTGCGGCGGTTACGCCGCTGTATCTCCAGCGCCTCACGCACGCGCGCCGCGGCAGCCGCCGCCGCTTCACGGGCCTGCCGCGCATCGCGACTGTCCTTGACGACGCGCGTCAGCACATCATGGGTGAGTTCGAGCCTGCGAACGCCGAAACGGTCATCGACGCGCAGCAGCCGGCCGGCCACCAGCCGCTCGATGTCGGCGCGCGAGATACCGGGCAGCACGAGCGCATCCTCGAGCGCATAGCTGTCGCGGTGGCCAGCGGCCGTGATCAGCTCATCCTCGATAAACACACGCACACGCGGGTCGACATCTCGCAGCGAGCGCTCATAGAAATCGACGAGAATCTCGCGCTCGGCGCTGGCTACCAGTTCGGCACCGATGTGATCGCTACCCTGTGCGATACGACGCAAATTGAGTTCGCTGCAGATCACGCTCAGAAGCGCGGGATCGACCTCCATCCGGCTATAGTCGTCTGGCGAAGGCGCTTCGGCGCGATTGCGCCACGCCAGACCGATGATGCACTCGGCCACCGCCGGCGCCACGAGCGCACTGCCGCTGTCGACCACCGCACGGGCCTGGTAGCCGTCCATCGGCAACAGGCGGTAGCGGTTGCGCATGAGCGACGGGATGCTCCCGCGCAAGCCTTCCACGTCCGCCAGGAAGTCTTCGCGAAAGCTCAGCACGACCTTGCAATCCCGGCGGCCGAAATCGATGCGCTCCGCGGGTACCGTGCCGGCATCGAGCGCTTGACGCAACGCTTCCGGCGGGCGGTTTTCGATCAGGTCCGAAAGCTCGTTGACGAAGCCGGCAGCGCGGCGGCGCGTCTCTTCGTCGACCTGGCCGAGCGTGAACAGCTCTTCGAACTGATCGAAAACCAGCACGGGTATCACGGCCCGGTTGCGCGTGTTCCAGAACCCGGCACCGGCGCGATGAAAGTGTTCCCACAACGACGCCCCCGGCAACGGCTCCGTTGCGTCGACGCCAGCGGCACTGCAAGCGGCGGCGAGCGCCTGCCAGACCTGGTCGCGCAGCGGCAATGCGGCGCCGTGCGCGAGACGTATCATCACGGGCACGTGCAGGTTCTCGCGCAATCGCGGAAACAGCCCCGCATTGAGCAGCGAAGTCTTTCCCAGCCCCGAGCGGCCGAACAGGACGGTCAGCACTTCACGGCGCACCAGCCGCGCAAGTTCTTCGCCCTCGTTCTCGCGACCGCGAAAGAAGTATTGATCGGCCTCGGTGAACGACGCGAGGCCGGGCCAGGGGCGCGACGGCGTCAGCGCATCCGTCGACAGCTTTTCGTCCCCGGGCTCGACAGCGTCATCTGCCATGTCAGCTCCGCCGTGCGCGGCTGGAGATTTGCCGGTAGAGATCGCGCACGTGCGCGACGAACCGCTCGTCAGTGCGCGCGCCCGGCAGCGTCATCCATTGGGCTGAGCGAAAGCGGTCGGGGAGCCAGTCGCCGTACGTCGGCGTGTCGTCGATCACCACCGGGACGAGGAAGGGTTCGTCGGGCGCCATGCCGCGAGCGCGCTCGTCGGCGGCCATCCACTCGCGCCAGAAATAGTCGCGCCGCCGGCCAGGGTCGTGCGTGGCGCGCGAAATCACGGGCATGAACAGGCTGCTGGTGTCCACGCCACGCCGGATGTTGCGCTCCCAATCATCGCCGCCCCGAAGCTCACTTCGATCGAACCATACGTCGATGCCTGCAGCATCGAGTTCTCGAGCGAGACCTTGCACGGCGTCTGTATCCTGGCTCGAATAGCTGATGAACACTGCGCCCTCTACAGCGCGCTGCGCGACGGGCGTCGATGGCACTTTCGCAACGCCCGCGGGATGACGCTGGACCCAACGCGTGCGCAACTCGGCGCAAAAAACGGTCGGCTCCAGCGAGACGACCCGGGTTGCCGGGCTGAAGTCGGCGAGAAAGGCTTTCAACGCCGGATCGCGCGCAGCCATCGGATCGACCAGGTATTCCACCGTTTCGCGACGTGACGAGAGCCGTTCGTTCTTGGCAGCGCGCAGGAAAAAACGCGCGAGCCAGTCCGGCAGCCGGCAACCGAGCAGCAGCAGATGGTCGTCGCGCAATGCATCGAACAGCAGCTTCGGCCGGCGCGCGTCGTCCTGCAACGCATGAAGGAACTCCAGGCGATCCTCGTCGCAGATCACCCAATCGGGCGCTGACGACTGGCGGCCGAGCAGATGGAACACGGTTGGCGAGGTCAGGCGCCCGCGCGGGAGCGGCAGATCGGCGGGCCGATTCGGAGAGAAGGTCACGACGTCAGTGCGCGCTTCCCCGCCGTGACGGACGAGATCGATTGCGCGGGTCAGCAGGCCGTCGAACGACAGCGTCACGAACAGATCGAACGGGCACACCGCGGCGAGATCCAGCAACGCTTGCGGCGGCTCGATCTCCAGATCTCTCACGACCTGCGAGGTGCGAACGTACAGGTCTTCCTTGCGCGCGCGCGGCTGCAGCAGGTAACGGCTGACGACGTCGTCGAGCCGCGGCGGATCGTCGAGTCCGGTCAGGCCGATGCGGAGCTTTTCGGCCAGCCGGGTGGCGACGAGCGCATCGAATCCCAGCGATCGACCGTCCTGACTGACGGGCAGCAGCCCGTCGTCCACCACTGCAATGACCCGCCCTTCGTCGATGTAGTCGAGCAGGTCACTCCAGAAGAATTCGTCGAGTTCTTCCACGACATTCGCTCCTGGAAATGTGAACTCCCCTGTTCATTCGACGGGTGCAGGTAGCCAACCGGCGCTCTCCCGACTGATACAAAACGATTGGATAACGCCTTTTGTAAAGAGATGCTGGTTAGTGGAGCAGTGACGTTCGCGTTCGCCACGGGTTTGTCTGAACACACGGCTTCAGATCGACGATAGAACATCGGTTGGCGCAGCGACAGGCCGCGAGGTGGGACAGCGCACACTTGGCGGTGCAAATATCTTGCAGGAAAAGCGGCACGCGATGCGACACTGTCCCCTCTATCGACGTTCGCCATCGAAACCCAGCAGGCTTCGTCATCAGATTTTCAGGCGCGAAACTTTAGTGCCTGACAGCGACACGTCCCCCATCAGACCGGCATTGGTCAGCACGATCGCTTCGACGGGCGCGGTGGCCGTCGTCGTATCGATCTCTCCGTTCGCGCCGACCTTCAACAGCGCGACCGACCCTTCGCCACCAACCGACCAGCCTTTGGAATTGCGAAAGCTGTTGAGCGCCTCGTGCGTCATGAACAGAAAAATGACGGCCTTCGATTGTGCGCCTGCCTGCAAACCGAACGAGCCCGACACCGTGCTGTAGTACCCAGACGTCTTCCCGCCTACGTGCAATGCGCCTTCGCCATATTCGCCGCCCGCGATGAAGCCGACCTTCAGCACGGATGGGAACACGAGAACGCCGTTCGCCTTGCCGACGAGTTCCTTCGATCCTTTGACCGTCTCGTACAGGCGCGACAAGGTCGCGTGGACCTTGGTGTCGATTTCATGCCGTTTCGCTGTGTTGGACTCGGCGGCGAGGACGTCGCTCAGTGTCACCGTGAAACCTGCCAGCGTCAGGCCCGAAACAGCGAGTGCAGCGCTACCCGTCTTTATAAACTTTCTTCTGAGCATGGTTACCTCCATCGTGGTTCACGGTCAAACCGTGTTGCTGCATTGGTCTAAAGAAAGTACTCCACCGAAAGCTTCAGGGAGGTGTTCGCCCTGCGGTAGCCGATACGCCTAATCAACCTCCTAAAGCGATGATGATCGCAAGCAGTGCGACGCCAATTCCGGACATGGCAAGACCGTACGCCCACGGTCTTCCACCCGTGTAGCGACCGAGCGCAAACCCGCCGATGAAGAGCGTGATAACGGCGAGTGCGTTCGAGACGCGCAACGCCAGCACGACTTTCGAAATGAACATGAACGGAACCACGACCGGGAAAGTCGCGAGGACGACCAGCGCGAATATGCCGAATGCGGCGGCATAGTCTTTCCCCTCGAGCCGGACAGCCGGCACGCGTACGGTAAGCAGCCCCTGGCGCAGTGCATCGAGCACCGCAGGCTGGACGATGGCCGCGTAAAGTTGCGGGAGCGCATCGGCAATCAGGCGATGCGATTCGGGCTTGTCTTGTGTCGCCCGGAGCCGCGCCAGCAACGTGACCTTCCTGCGTCGCTCAGTGGCTGTGCGTATCAGATACATGACGGCATCGACGAGCCCCCACGCGAGGTTGCACCCGAGCGCGGTGAACGTCATCGTCCGGACTTCCTGGCTGCCGGCGGTCGCAACGCTAAGGGCGCCTGTGAACGACAGCGCCATCAGCACACCAAAGACGATCTCGCAGACTCTGTCGATCGGCTCAATCAAGGGTTCGCGTTCATTTGACATGTTAGCGGCACTCCTCGTGGTCTTGCCGGATTCAATCAAGGCAGAAGAGATTCGTCGCGATCGACGGCCCCGGGTAATCCGCGATCCGGCTTCGCAATGGATGCGCTCGACTACCCTTCTCCAACCTCACGACTGGCAAACGGCTGCAAGAGCCGGCGATGCACGAGCAACAGTAAAGGCGTCGCGACCATCGAGAGCGCAACGACCAGCGTAACAAGGGACGACTGACGCTGATCGATCACCCCCGCGGCCAGCGAAGCGGCCATCACCACGAACGCGAACTCGCCGCCTTGTGACAGCAGAATCGCGAAATAGCTGCGTTGCGAAGGCGGCACGCCAAACCGGTTCGCAAGCAGCCACTGTGCAATCGACTTGATACCGACCAGTGCCACGACGAGTACCGCGACACGTACCGGCTCGCGCATCAACACACCGAAATCGATCGACGTCCCCACTGCAATGAAAAACAGACCGAGCAACAATCCCTTGAAGGGCGCCATGTCGATTTCGACCTGGTGGCGAAAGTCCGAGTCCGCAAGCAGTACACCCGCGACAAAGGCGCCCAGAGACATCGACAGATGAACGCTTTCCATGAGCAATGCGATGCCTACGATCCAGAGCAGTGCAAACGCGGTGAAAATCTCGGGAACGCCAATGCTGGTAATCAAACGCAGCACGACATGCAACAGATAACGGCCGACAAGCGCGATCGCACCCAACATGGCCAGCGCTTTCAGGGCGACGAGCCAACCCGGTTCCTCTGCGGGAGTGGGCACCGTCGGCCCAAGCAACGGCAGCAGAGCAATCAGCGGGATCGCTGCCATGTCCTGAAACAGCAGAATGCCGAACCCGGCACGGCCCGTCGGCTCATCCATCAACTTGCGCTCCTGAAGTTCGGACATCACCATTGCCGTCGATGACAGCGACAGCGCAAGGCCGCCCGCCAACGCGATGCGCCAGGGCAGCCCCAACACCAGGAAAATCCCCGACAACGCCGCGGCACAGACGGTCATCTGCATGGTGCCGTAGCCAAAGATAGTACGGCGCATCGCCCATAATGCGTCGACCCGCATTTCCAGTCCGATCACGAACATCATCAACACGATGCCCAATTCGGAAAAATGGAGGATCGCGTCGATGTCGGTCACCAGCTTCAATCCCCACGGGCCGATCACGATGCCGGCCACCAGATAGCCAAGTACGGCGCCAAAGCCGAGGCGGACTGCCAGCGGCACGGCAATCAGCGCCGCCGCAAGGAAGATGACTACGTCGATCAGCAACTTCGTCATCTGGTGTTCTCCTGAACAGACCGTCGACAGGGTTCCAGGCAACGCATTGGGGGCGGGCTGCGGAACCGCGTCGCCGACCAGCAAAGACGCTTTGCTTTCAGTTTATTCACTGCATGGCGCCGGTGATATTGGACCTTGGTCCAATCGGAAATCACGCTTCTCATCAGTCGCGCCGTCGCGCTATGTCAGTGTGCACGGCTGTAGTGGTCGAAGAGCTGAAGCGTCAGACACGCGTAGAGCGTCACAGCGAGAAAGAGCCCCATGCGTACGGCGAATGCGCTGTAGACGTCCTTGCCTGCCACGCTATCCTGCACCGACTGGCCGAGCAGGATGATCATCGTGACGAGGCTGTTCAGCCAGAATCCCGGCGAGTAACGCGTCGGGCTGATGCGATACAGTTTGCGTCCCACCAGCAGACCGAACAGCAGCATCCAAAGAAAGAACATCCACAGGTCCACGAAGAGCCTGAGTGCGAACCAGAACGCGACCGCGAGCAGGCCGCCTAGCAGCGTGGAGCCGATGAGATCGCGCGCCGCACTGCGGGCCGACGTGGTGCAACTCTGTCGGCCGAGGCTGACGGACTTCATGATGATCGGCATGTAGCTCGCCGGGTCGGTCATCGCGAGCAGGTAGACCGGCATCACTACGAGCGCGGCGCGCAGCGCAACGCGTACGGCCAGGCCGTTCGGCATGACGGGCGCCGCACGCTGGGGCTGCGCACTCAAGGGCTCAGGAAGCAGCCGGTGGACCAAAGCCGATACCACCACGGCAAGCATGAGCCCCTTCACCAGTGCGCCAACGACCGTCGCGGCCAACTGGAAGTCGGCGGTACCCGCTGCGGAGATCATCGTCAGTCCCGCCACCAGAAAGGTGGCGACCAGATTGTTCCCGCCGCGCAATCCGTAGCGAAAGGCCAGAAACAGCATGAGACCCGTGATCATCACGCCAGCGAACGCGTAATGACGAAGCAGCGGAACGAGTAGCAAGCCACTGCCCGTGGTCAATGCGACGACCAGTGCGAACGAGATGCCTGCCCTGAACGACAGTGGCCGGTTTTGCGTCGCGAGCAGAAAGACGGCGAACACCGGCCCGACCACGGGAATCGGCAGGTCCAGCCCGAAACTGACCGCGAGGCAGAGTGCCGTCCCTGTGGCAACGCGCAGCGTGCGGCGACCGAGGATCTGGAGGGTGATTGCCATCGACGTCAGTAGAGGTAGGAGACCCAGCTCATCACGCGCAGAAACACGCGACCCAGCGGATTGAGCGGATTGCCCTGACTTGGAAACGCCATCACCTCGGCCTGTCCGCCGACGCGGATGTCGTGCAGACGCGCGCGCTCATTCGGGTCGAACTCGACGATGACCGGAAAGCGCTGGGCGGGACGCAACCAGTCGCGGCTGTTCTGCACGGTAGGCAGACCGCCGGGTGGCGTGCTCTGCCCCGCGCTCACGCCATAACCGATACTGCGGACGCGCCCTTCGAAGACTTCGCCCGGCAGTGCGTCCAGTGCAATAGCCACGGGCGTGTCGGGCCGGAGGTGGCCCAGGTTGTTCTCGGTCATATCGGCGCTGATCCACACGGTGCCGATTGCGATCAGTGTCATCACCGGATTGCCTGCCGCCGCGAACTGACCGACCTCGGCGCGAAGATCCGTGATGACGCCACCTGTGCGGGCCGTAATACGCGCGTTGGCCAGATCGAGTTCGGCCTTCTGGACAGCAGCCGCCGCGCTGCGCAATTGCGCGTTCTCCGCGTCGTGACCGCCCTGCTGCTCACGCGCACGCTCCACTTCGGCACGCGCTGCGGCAACCTGGCTTTCGGCCTGCTCGTGCGTCGCGCGGGCCACCTCGAGACGTCGAAGCGAGACCGTGCCTTCGTCTTCGCGGTACAGCCGTTCCAGGCGCTCGCTGTCCTGGCGCGCCTTGACCTCGTTTGCGATCGCCGCTCGCAGCGACGCGAGCGCCGAATCGATGCCGGCCGTGCTGGCGCCGACCTGTCGGCGCGTGGACTCGAGGTCGGCCCGTGCGCGATCGGCGGAAATACGGTATTGCTCGCTGTCGATTTCGAACAGCACGTCACCCGCGTTGACCTCCTGGTTGTTGTGCACGAGGACGCGCGTCACCCGTCCCGATACTTCCGCGGCGACGGGGACGACATAGGCCTGCACACGCGCCTGTTGCGTGTAGGGCGTGAAGCGATCGGCGAGCAAATACCAGATCAGGCTCACGACGATCAGGCCGACGACCCACTTCACCGCCCTCCCCGACGGATCGGCGTCGGGAGACGGTGCCGGTGCGGCTTTGGAGGACTCGGGCGTGTCGCTCATTGGGACGGACCTGAGGACGGACCTGAGGACGGACCTGAGGACGGAACGGCGGCAGCGGGCGGCGTGCCCGGCTCGTTCAGCAGATCGCCCCAGTTGGTGCGCTCCTGCATCTGCGCGCGGGTCGCCGCGTCGACGGTCGGCTGCTCCGTGTACCAGCCCCCGCCGAGCGCCTTGTACAACGCGATCAGACTGCCCACGGCATTGCTGCGGTTGACGATATACGCGTCCTGCTGTGCGAACAGCGCGCGCTGCGCATCGAGCACGCGCTGAAAGTCCGAATACCCTTCGCGATAGATCGTATTGGCGAGCGTGAGCGAGCGCCGCGCGGCCCCTTGAGCGTCGTTCAGAATGGTGTCCCGCTGCAATGCGGAGATCAGCGCGGTCGCGGCATCATCCGCTTCACGCGCGGCTTCGCGCACGGTGTTCTGATAGGCGACCGTCAACTGTTGCAGCCGGACGTCCTGCACGCGCACGTTGTTGATGATCCGGCCATGATCGAACACGTTCCACGTGACGCTCGGGCCGGCTACCACGGCCAGCGTATTCGGTGAGCCGGTGAGCGAACTCGCGCTCCAGACGAGCGAGCCCACCAGCGACACGGATGGGTACAGATCGGCTTTCGCCACACCGATCTGCGCCGACTGTGCGGCCATCTGATACTCGGCAGCACGAACGTCGGGGCGGCGCAATAGCAGATCGGCGGGCACGTCCTGCAGCACGGCATGGTCGACGAGCGGGATCACGCCTTCCTTGCCGGGCTGCACGTCGAGTTCCGGCAGCGGCCCGGGCGGTCGCCCCGTCAGTACGGACAGCGCATGACGCGCGAGAATGCTCTGGCTCTCGAGTTCGGGGATGCTGCTCAGCGTGCCCAGATACTGCGTTTTGGCCTGCTGGAAGTCGAGCTCATCCGTCTCGCCGCTCTTGAAGAGCTTTTGCGCGATGTCGTAACTGCGCTTCTGCAAGCGGGCGTTGTCCCGCGCGATGCGCAGACGCGCCTCGGCCGTGCGCAGCGTGAAATAGGTATCGGCAACCTGCGCATGCAACAGGACCAACGCGGCATCGCGGTTGGCTTGCGCGGCAAAGAACGCGGCGTCGGCCGACTCGATTGCGCGGCTGAAACGCCCCCAGAAGTCGAGTTCCCAGCCGATGCTGAAGCCCGTGCCGTATTGCCAGTAGGCACCCGAGCGCGGGTTGAAGCCATCCGAGTTCTTGCGCGCCGCGTAAAGCACGTCGGCGTTGACCTGCTGCACCTGGGGATAGCGTCCCGCCAGCGCGATACCGAGCTGCGCGCGGGCCTCGATCACGCGCAGGCCGGCAATCTTCAGATCGCCGTTGTTTGCATCGGCTTGCGCGATCAGATGCTCGAGGTTCTCGTCGCCGAAAATCTGCCACCACTGACGCGCATCGGGTTGCGCTGCCTGCTGCGTGACCTGCCCGATCGATGCGCTGCTCCAGTGCTCGCTCCACGCCTCATGCTGCGGATGAAAGTCCGGGCCCACGCGCATGCACCCGTTCAGGAGGCCCGAGAGGCTCCCGATCAGCAACACGGTGCGAAGCGGCATCGCCGCCCCGCATGGGAGCATTGAAGGCGACACAGCGCGGTCTCTGGAGACTCAGGGTTGTTCGGGTGTCTGGCACTGCGCGGATGCCGGCTGGTCTTTCACCCATCGCCAGAACAGCTGGTAACCCACCGCGAGCATGACGGGACCAATGAACAGCCCGATCACGCCGCCCGTCACCATGCCCCCGATCGCACCGATCAGCACCACGGGCATCGGCACCGCGACGCCACGGCCCAGCAACAGCGGTTTGAGCACGTTATCGGCCAGACCGGCAACGAAAACGTAGACGGAGAATGCCACCGTCGCCGTGCTCACCCCCTGCGTCACAATCACGAAAATGATGACGGGTACTGTAATCAGCGTTGCGGGTAACTGCATGATGCCGATCAGCAGCACGGCAAGCGCGAGCAGGCCCGCGCCGGGAATACCCATGACGATGAACGCGATGCCGATGAGCAGCATCTGGATAAACGCAATACCGACCACGCCCTGCGCCACGGCCCGAATGGTGGACGTGCATAAATCGGCAATCTGCTGGCCGTTTTCGGGACCCGAGATGCGCGAGGCAATCTGCACTGAACTCTGGTAGCCCTTCTCTCCATGCGCCATGAAAATGCCCGCGACGATCAGCGCAATGAAAAAGACCAGCAGTCCCGCACCCAGACCCGTGACCGTGCCGAGAATTGCGAGCCCGGCTTCCTTGAGTTGCGGTGCGAACTTCTGCGCGAGTCCAGTGAGATCGGTCGAAGCCTGCGTCCAGAAGCCATAAACCCGCTCGCCTATTAGCGGCCACGCGGCGACGGATTGATCAGGTGGCGGAATCTGGAAGCTGCCGCTCCTGAAAACGGCCATCGCCCGCTCGATCGAATTGGCCACCGCGACGCCCAGCAAGTAGGTCGGCACGAGAATTATCACGAATGCGCAGAGGATGATCACCGTGGCGATCAGGCCATCCTTGCCGGCGAGCGAACGCCGAAGCCTGACCTGCAGCGGATACAGCGTGATGGCAAGGATCAATGCCCAAACCATGAGGTTGAGGAACGGGACAAAGATCCGGAAACAGAAGATGGCCAGAACGGCGACGAGTCCGGCGCGGATCAGTACATCGAGCAATTGCCGGGACAGCACCCGTTGGGTATCCGGTGTGAGCAGCATGACTATCCTCCCGGCAGGTCACCCTGATCATTTGCCGGCGACAAATCAGGGCGAGCCCAAATCGGCATCACCGGCATGGCAGGGAGAAACGCGCACTGATATTGACGTAAATGCCACTGTTGAAGCTGGTATGCAGAGGCCTCGTATCTTGTCGCGAACGTGCGCCAGTTCCATTCACATTCGGCCGCGAACGCGTAACACCTTGCGAATGCAAAGCACTTTCCCTGACTCATGCCGTGATGGGCGGCTTTAGTCGCAGCATCTTCCGATTTCTTGTGGTCGTAGATCTTTTTGCTAACCGCGCCCCCGCTTGAATTCAGAAACCGTTGGACTCGCGTCCAGATTCTCTTCAGGCCATATTCATGATTTGCATGACACACGCCCTATGACCCGCAGGTAGAGAATTTCAGCCTATACACGCCGAACAAAAGTTTGTATTGGACTTTGGTCCAATGACGGGTCGGGCGGCGGGAAAACTGTTCTGCCCGGGAAGAAGAAGCATTGCATTTGTGGTTGTAGGTGCGTTACCGTGCAAGTCATCTTCTCGATCTGAATTGACACACGTGACACCGCGAACGCACGGTGACGACGAGACCGAGTGTCCATTGATCGCGGAAGCAAAGGCGACCATATCACGACAGGCGTGACATCGCGCCTGAGCCATCACGCCCAGGGAGACTGCATCATGTTCTTACGGAATAGACGGTGCGCGGTGACTTTCGCCGCAATCTTGCTGGCAGTCTCTGCCGGGAATTCGATGGCAACCGAACAGGCTCAGCAACGTCGCGCTGGACGTGATGTTCGACAGGAAACACGCCAGGGCTCCCGCCACACAAAACGGGATTGCCGGGCTGCCAACCAGCAATCCAACTCGCAATGCAGGCAGGATAAACGTGAAACCAAGCAACACGGCCGGCAGACAGCTCGCGACATCAAGTATTGAATGTGATTGACTTTGCGACAATTCACCGACATTAGCGCCTAGTCATTTATCGCGTTACAGGAATGGCAGCGATCCTAGCCGGATCAACATTTGATAAGGCCGTTCCGGGCCCACCGCATGAGCTGCGTTCACGTGCGTGATCTTTGGAGAATCAGCTTCCGACTGCGAAGTGACAGCCGAAACGCTGCCGGGCTCGAGAATGCTCGACGATTGGTAAAGACAGATCCACTCTTGCACGCCTGGATTCGACATGTCAGTTTCGAGCATCCAGTTCACCCCGCACTGCAGACAACGATATCTGCACACTTCGAGCGGGCTGCGACGTAGCGGACGCAGCCTTGTCGAACAGCGTGCTTTCTCCAATTGCGGATGGGGAACAGGAGTAGCGCTCTGTAGCATTCCGTCGCATGCGTCGCAAAACATGGCAGTCAGGATCGCAGAAGAGTGTGGAACACACTATAGCACTGGGTATCGCGAGATCGAGTGAAGGATGGACCCATGCTGACCGCTCGCTGCATTTCAGATGGCAGGCGTACAGTTGGAGACGTCGGCGCATTGCATTGCAATGCGCCGGATCCTGGTCGGTTCACCCATGACGATTCGCCTGACCCGTCAGACGTGTCCCCTGCTCCTATCTCACGGAGTTCGACAATCAATTAATTAAATACGGGCTCCGCACGTGGTGCTCATGGGGTACGACGCGCTCTTTCTCGCGATAGCAACTCCTGCTTCAACATGAGTGCCTCGCTATTGTCGTGCTGCAACGACAGCGCCCAAAAAACGCCCGAGCGTGCCATATGCAGGTCGTTTTTCTCGAGACCGGCGTGTGCCCGCGCAAGTGCCAGAGCCATCAGCCTCTGATTCTTGTCGCCCTCTCTCGGCGAGGACACCGATTGAGATGGCTGAGGTGTCGCAGTGGACGGCGGGGGCGGTGCGGACACGGCCTCCGACGCAGGCGTGGGTCCCGCTGTCACCGTCGGGCTTTGCGCCCCCGCTGGATTTTGCGCCGGGCCGGGCGCGATTGTCGGCGCGTTAGCGGCCGGCGCCTGTCTGGCCTGACCCGTGCCATTTGGCGTGACGCTACCTTGCACCGTGTTCGACGCCGCTGCCTGTTCCCCATCAGAGGAATCATCATGCCGGTGCAACAACACCACTGCTCCGCAGAGCACGACTAATGCCGCCAGCGCGGCGGCTCCAACTTTCACACGCCAGTTTCGGGAACCGCCACGCAATAGCGAAGGCGAACGCGTGTCGCCATAGGGGTCAGCCCCGGCCAGGCGTGTCGGCCGAACCGGCTGGCTGCGACCCTCGGGCGCAACCTTGGGCCGTGCCGCAGTTGCACTCGCCGTTCTGGATGCCGTTGGAGCATCGGGCTTCTTCACCGAGGCGCTTTCGCTGGACGCGAGCTTCGCAGGCGCTCCGCAATGTGGACAAAAATTAACTGGCTCGAATAACTTACCGCCGCAACGCGCACACGTGGTCAAAAAAACCGGGCGACGAGCGGCTTGCGCGTCCATCGTCAAAATGTTCCCCCGTAAAAATGTAGCTGCGCCATTCGATGCGAACGATAACGCTGTCGCATATAGATAAGACGAATCGGAATGGCGCGGGGCAGATTGGCCAATATCCGTCAGCGGCGCGCCAGCGTCAACCCGCCATGCCGAATTACGCAAGCGTGCATCGGTCATAGTTTAGGCACCTGCCGCAAATCGAAGTCTGGTCCGTTTGTGGGGTCAAGGTGCTTTTCTGCGGGCGCCACCGTGCGCCGCGGTCGCGTTTGTCATTTCCGATCACGCGTGGACGACTCAAAACGACGATAGATCGCGCCTCCTCGAAGCCCAGTGGCTTGCTCCGATTTCTCACGTCAGATAAACGCTTGATCGTGTCGCCGTCGAAGCGTCGTCGTGTTTCGACACGGCATATGATTAGGAATCCGTTTTAATGGTCATGACATGCCGACGGCGGCCTTGGCACCAACACCAAAAAGCCGATCACCCTCTTCGGTAAGCAATGAGCACGCGACGATCAAAACTACAAATCCACCACGACATCTCCGACGGGCCGCGCGCAGCAAATCAGCACATTGCCATCGGCAGGCTTGTCGAGCGGCTCCGGCGCATAGGCGACCGCCCCTGAAACAAGCCCACTCTCGCAGTTGTGACATATTCCCGACCGGCATGACCACCGGACGGGCACATCGCAGGCTTCGGCCAGTTCAAGAATGCTTTGATAAGAAAGCGCATTCCAGTGCGTGGCGATGCCACTGCGCGCGAACGACACCAGCGGCCCTTCCGTAGACGCGGCTACCGGCAAATGCGGAGCCCGTACCGACGTGTCCGTCATACCGGGATTCAGCGATTCGACGCCGCCGAAGCGCTCCATATGAAGCCGTGAACCCGGAACACCCATGCCTTCTCCCAGCGTTCGCTTCATGTCCTGCATGAACGATGTGGGTCCGCACAGATAGACATCGGCATCCGCGGGAAGGCCGACCTTTTCCAACATCGTTTGCGACACACGCCCCGTGTCGTCGAAATCGACGCCGATACGATCGCCCGCCGCTGGCGCGCTGTAGCAAACGTAGCTGCGTCCGTGCTCGAGCATGCTAAGCAGGTGGCCAGATTCGGCGCTGAGCGGATGATGCTTGCCATCACGGGCCGCATGAATCCAGAGTACCTGCCGCTCCACCCCTGCCGCCGACAGTGCGTTCAGCATCGAGAGAACCGGCGTCACGCCGATTCCCGCACTGAGCAACACGACGGGATTCGTTCCTTCCTTGAGGATGAAGTCCCCGCGTGGCGCGCTGACATCGAGCGTATCTCCAACCCGAACCCGACCGCCGAGATAGGTGCCGGCCACACCGTCCGGTTCGACTTTCACGCTGATGCGATATCGGCCTGTCGATGGCGCGCCCGAGAGCGAATAGCTCCGAAAGAACGGCGCATCGTCAGCGCTCTGTCTCAATCGCAACACGACATATTGCCCCGGACGAGCCTGCTGAAGCGGCAGTCCGTCCGTCGCCTCGAAGACGAACGAAAGAACGTCGGCTGACTCTGTTTGGATTGCGACGACCGTGAGTGGTCGAAAGCCGGGCGCAACCGCATTCGACGCCGCAGCAGGTGCAAGCCCCGCGTTGCCGCTAGTCGCGCCCGCCTCGATGCTGCCGAGTAATGTGTTGAACGACCTCCGCCATCCCGGCGACAGCGCATCGATACACAATGCGCGCTCCAGTCGGTCGCGTGGATGGTCAGGCGAATACAGCAGCGCATTGATCTCTTCGACGGTCATCTGCTCCTTCGCACTTCGCAGCTTGATGATTTCGTCGCCCGCACCGACGTCGCCTTCCTGCAGGACGCGCAAATAGAACCCCGGGCGTCCGCTGGATGTCAGCAAAGCCGGCATACGCGGCTCATCCATGCGAATGCCAAGGCGATAGCAGGTCACGCGCGGCTGAGTGACTTCGAAAATTGCATGACCGATCTGGTAGACATCGCCGATGCAGACCTCACGGTCCGGCATCCCATCTATCGTGAAGTTCTCGCTGAACTGTCCAAAGCCGAACGCTTTCCTGTTCAGCGACGCCTCCCAGTGTCGATACGAGTCGATCTGATAGGCCAGCACGGCGCGTTGTTCTCCGCCATGACCGCCAAGGTCTCCTTGACCGTCACCTTCAAGGCCCAGTCGCCGCGCGACACAACGCCCTTGCACCGGAAGCTTCCAGATTCCCGTATGCACGGTCCGCCCATTCCATTCGATGTCGCGCGGGAGGCCAACATTCACCGATAGCAGTCGAGCCATGTCACTCACACCTCTATACGATTTCCGGCAGAGCGCGTCCTTGCCGCGATGCGCGCTTGGTCAACTACGGCAATACACGGCGCTCATTTGCGTGACGGAATGAATCCTGGCGTGCCCGTCTTCACGACTTCGTTGTATCGACGCCGGGTCTGAATCTGATCGATCGCCTCGAACGCGTCTGCCGGGAGCGCGGCAATACTGAAGTTTTCCCGCGCGCGAGCGGCTGTCTTTGGCGTGGTCAGCATCGCCGTGCCGCGTTGCACCGCCCAGGCAAGTAGGACCTGGGCCGGTGTTTTCTCGACACGCGCAGCGATCGCTGCGACGACGGGATCATCGAGCGGGCCCGGCCTTATTCCATGTCCCAGCGGAGCAAACGCCAAAAACACGATCCCGTTGCCGTTGCAGAACTCGAGAAGCTCCGTTTCAGGAAGATACGGATGGGCTTCGACCTGCACCGCCGCCGGTTTGATTCGTGCCACCTCATATAGAGGTTGCAGATCGCTCAACGTAATGTCGGACAGTCCGATTGCGCGGCATTTCCCGCCATCGACGAGCGCTTCCATCGCGCGCCATGTGTCGAGCAACGTCACGCCGTCGTCGTAGATCACGTCGCCATTCTGATCGCGTGGGTCCTGATCGTCTCCGGGCTGGAATGCAAAGGGCGTGTGTATCAGGTACAGATCCAGATAGTCGATTCCAAGCTTCTTGCAGCTTGCTTCGAAAGCCTGCGGGACGCGCTCGGGCCGATGGTTCGAGTTCCAGAGCTTGGTCGTAACGAAGACCTCTTCGCGAGCGATCCCATTCGCTGCGAGCCCCTTCTGCAAGGCCTCGCCTACCTCGCTCTCGTTTCTATATCGCTCCGCGCAATCGAAGTGTCGAAACCCTTCTGTCAGAGCATCGTAGACAGCCGTTCGGGTCGTGGCCGGATCGGGGATGAGCGTACCGAACCCGATGGCGGGCATCGCACCAGGCCCGTGTTTCAGCGGGATTTTTCGCAGCTGGAAATCTGTCGGCGCATCCATAGTGCTACCTCCGCACCCTCGCAGGCGCAAAGCAGCCCGTCAATTCGCGTGCGTACGCGACAACGTGCAGGTACAACGGGGATATCGGCTCGCGACTGTCGACGACACCACTTCTTCCGAAAGCAATCGCGAACCATTGCATGCCGACTACCATATCCGCTATCCGTTACGGATGCAGCGGACGTGCCGTCCGTTCCGTTGGCGACACGGCTTCGACTGTCACTCCAATCGCATGCATGGAAAGGAAAACAACGGTCTGCAAAATCCAGCGTCTATCCCGGCATCTGCGCGCCACGCCAAACCTGGCATTGCTGACGGGCAACCTCATGCAACGAATTGTGTACGCCGTAGATACGGCGCAACCACATGGCGTCGCTGACGCCGTCGGTCACCGTGCGCTTGATGATATCGAGGCCCTCCTCCGCGCCCAGAATGCGCGCATGCTCGGCGATCGCTTCCAGCGTGAGGAGTATGTCGCCCCGAATCGGACTGCGATGCCCACTCTCCGGATTCACGCATAGACCATCGAGCCCATAGCGGCAGGCCATGAACC
The DNA here is from genome assembly GCF_013426895.1 of Paraburkholderia largidicola. Lineage (NCBI taxonomy): Bacteria > Pseudomonadati > Pseudomonadota > Betaproteobacteria > Burkholderiales > Burkholderiaceae > Paraburkholderia > Paraburkholderia largidicola. The sequence continues at coordinate 833,716 of NZ_AP023175.1, forward strand.
GGTTCGCCCGATACACTTCGTAATCACGCTCACTGAGATGCAATGGCTTATCGACCAGCAGATAACGCGCAACGGCCTGGATATAAGCCGCGATCGCGGCGGCCCATTCGACGCGCAGCGGCGTGTCCATGACACGTATCTCAATCGTGCCGTATCCCGGGCTTGGACGTATGTCCCAGTAGAAATCCTTCAGGCTATTGACGAGGCCCGTCTTCGCCATGCGCTCGAAATACTCTTCGAACGCCGACCACGTCGTCACGAACGGCGCTCGCCCCGACAAAGGAAAGGGAGCAACCGAATTGAGCCGGGCGCACTGGAACTTCGTGTCGCTCCCTTGTACGTAAGGCGACGAAGCCGCCAAAGCAATGAAGTGCGGAACGTAACGCGAAAGCGAATGCAAAAGAACGAGCGCCGAATCAGGATCGGGACAGCCCACATGCACGTGCTGGCCAAAGATGGTGAATTGCTGGTATAGCGCGCCATACAGCCCCATCAGATATTCGGAGCGCTCGCGTCCGTCGGAACGCTGGTCGTACCAGTTCTGGAAGAAGTTGGTGCCGCCGCCGCAGACTCCGACATTCAGAAAGTCGGCGGCCCGAACCAGGGTGTCGCGAAGCCCCTGCAATTCGCTGCGTGCCTGGTCGAAGTTTTGGCATATCCCCGTCGACAGCTCGATCATCCCTTCCGTCGTCTCCGGCTTGATCGCGCCCGCAAAGGTCTGTTCGCTCACCCGATTCAGCAACTCCGTCGCCGCCTTCGTCAGGTTGTAATCATGGGTGTTGACGACCTGAACCTCGAGTTCGACGCCCATCGTGAACGGATCAGATGATGCAAATGGCTGCAGCATGGGATGCCCTCTCGCACATCGATGCTCACGCCGAGCCCTGACGTACGAGCCGGCGCTGCCGCATCTGGTCGGATAAGCGTTGAGGTAAGCATTGCCGATCTGCAATACCTACCTCAACCGAACTGTCATACGTCGATCGGAAACGAGGCCGAACGGGGTATTTTCATAATACGCGTCCTGGCTGTTCCAATTGCGTCCTCTCGATGTTCTACGCCGAAAAGCGTGCACGCATTTCGTGCATGAAGCGGTAGCACGGCGTCGTGACTGGGACGTGGCATCTCGCATGGCGCGGCCCAGGGTTTATACCAGCGCCTGGTGTCGTCAACGGCTTCGACCGCTTTTCGACACTCGCGCTTTTCGAAATGTGTCCAGTACCGTCGCGGCCTCGAATTGCGTTGTCGCCGCGAGATCGATTTTCATCAGCGCCTCGATGCGCAGCGCGGTGTCCGTCGACGGCGCCGGCGTGTAGACCATGATGCGTATCCCCGGCGCATCGGGCACTTCCAGCGACAGTGCATCCAGTTCCAGTACGCCGGCGACCGGATGTTGGATCACCTTGCGCCAGTCGCTGCGCTTGAGCACTTCATGCTCCGCCCACCAGCGGCAGAAGTCAGCGTCCGTTTCGCTCAGTTCTTCGACGAGATCGCGTAAAAACACCTCGCCCGAAGGCCGAAGAATGTAGTCGCCGCGAAACTGCGCCAGCACGCATTTCGCATAGGCGTCCCAGCCCTGAAAGAGCGCACGCGCGCCGTCCTGCTGGAACGTGAACCACAGCAGATTGCAGCGGCCTACGGGCATCGTGCGGAAATCGGCGAACACGCGCACGGCTGCCTCGTTCCATGTCACATAGTTCCAGTTGCCGTCGATGACATACGCCGGCATGTTGCCAAGCTGATCGAGCATGCGTCGAACGGTGTCCGTCACGTTTTGCGCAATGGGATACGGGCCAGGCGGTGTGTAGTGATTGGCCAGCTCGAACAGATGCGCACGCTCATGCGCAGACAGCTTCAACGCATTGGCAAGACTTTCGATGGTCTTGAACGACACATTCACTTCCCTGCCCTGTTCGAGCCACGCATACCAGGTCACGCTGATGCCGGCGCGTTCGGCCACTTCTTCGCGCCGCAGGCCCGGTGTCTTGCGGCGGCTGCCGCTCGGAAAGTCGATGTCCTCAGGTCGAAGACGTGCGCGGCGCGTTCTCAGAAAATCGGCCAGTTCGTTCAGGCGTTGCTGCTTCTCCATGTCCAGCCTCCTTCTGCTTTCCCTGTTACTGCCATTACTAGTAATAGCAATTGCTTGATGCGCTCCGTCAACCATGCCACATTGGCGCCGTCGGGAAGCACGCTGTGTCCAGCGTCGAAACGCCAGATTATAGAACCCGCTACTCTTGCATGCAGTGGCCCACAGGACGTTCGACAGCGTGCAGACGCATCCGCCGACTAAGCGTGGATCCACAGATTCCCCCTGCAAACACAGATACTTTTCGATATTGACGCGATATGGACAAACGGGCTCTCATCATCGGCGCGACGGGCATCGTCGGCGGTAATCTCGCGCAACATTTACTCGCATCCGGAGGCTGGAACGTCACGGGTCTCTCGCGCGGCCGCACGGCAGCGCCCGATGGAATCGAAGCCGTCACCGCCGATCTGACTTCCGCGAAATCCATTGCCGATGCGCTGCAAGAGCAGCATTTCAGCCACGTGTTCTTTACCGCATGGTCGCGACAGGCAACCGAGCGCGAGAACATCGAAGTGAACGGCGCAATGGTCCGTCACGTGCTGGACGCGCTCGGCCCGTCCGGCACACTCGAACACGCTGCGCTGGTCACAGGGCTCAAGCACTACCTCGGGCCGTTCGAAGCGTATGCGCAAGGCAGTGTCCCGCTCACACCGTTTCGCGAGGAACAGGGCCGCCAGCCCGTCGACAATTTCTACTACGAGCAGGAAGACCGGCTGTTCGAAGCAGCGCATCGATATGACTTCAGCTGGAGCGTGCATCGGCCGCATACGATCATTGGCTTCGCGCTCGGCAATGCGATGAACATGGGCGTCACGCTCGCCGTGTACGCGACGCTGTGCAAGGAGACGGGGCAGCCGTTCGTGTTTCCCGGTTCGGCCGCGCAATGGAACAGCCTCACGGATATGACCGACGCGAGCCTGCTCGCGCGGCATCTCGAATGGGCATCCACGTCGCCCAACGCGCGCAACGAGGACTTCAACGTCGTCAATGGCGACGTGTTCCGGTGGAAATGGATGTGGTCGCAGCTTGCGCAGTATTTCGGCATCGAGCCCGCGCCCTTCGACGGTGAGACGCGTCCGCTCGAACATCGCATGCAGGAAGCGAGCAGACAATGGTCGGAAATTGCGGGCCGTTATCAGTTGAAGGAAAGCAGCATCGACAGGCTCGTGTCGTGGTGGCATACGGATGCCGATCTCGGTCGTCCAATGGAAGTTCTGACTGACATGAGCAAAAGCCGTCGAGCCGGCTTCCTCGATTACCAGAGCACACCGGATGCGTTCTTCGCACTGTTCGACAGGTTGAAGCAGGAACGGATCATTCCCGCGTAGATACCTTCTGCAGAAAGCAGCTGCGCGCCGCTATTCAATGCCGGCTTCGGGCGAGATCACACGCTGCGCTCCTTCTGTGATGCGTGCAGCTGCATCTGCGGCACCGGGATCTCGATGCCAGCCCGGTCCATCACGAGCTTGAGCCGTGCATTGAAAGCACGCGCCACGCTCCATTGCTTTAGCGGCCGGGTCTTGATCTGCCCTTTTACGACGATCCAGTTGGGGTCGAACCGGTCGAGCCCCCACACTTCGATGGGACCGAGTATCTCGTCGCGAAAGCGGGAATCTTCAATCAGCTCGGCCCCGACTTCCGCGATCATCCGTGTGACCTGATCGATGTCCGCCGAGAACGGCAGCCTGACTTCGAAGACGGCATTGGCGAAGTCACGCGAAAGATTCTTGACGATCTTGATCTGCGAGAACGGGATCGTGTGAACCGCGCCTTGTCCGTCGCGCAACCGGACTGTGCGGATCGTCAGGTCCATCACGGTCCCGGCGTGGCCGCCGTCGACGTCGATCCAGTCGCCTACCGAGATCGTCTCCTCGACAATGATGAACAGTCCCGTAATCAGATCCGTGACCAGCGACTTCGCACCGAAGCCGACAGCCAGACCGATCACACCGGCGCCTGCCAGCAGAGGCGTCAGGTTGATCCCAAGACTCGCGGCGCCGACGATGGCCGCCAGGCTCGCAACCGTCACGAATGTCGCGTTGCGCAGCAGCGGCAACATCGTGCGTGCTCGCACGCCCGGATTGAGTGTCTTGTTGCGCGAACTGCTCGGGCCCAATGTTTCGAGAATGACGGTATCGATGAGAATCCATACCAACCACGCGCCAAACACCGTCGCGATAACGGCGACTAGCGCATGTCTGAAGCCAGGCGTCATTGCGTTGTGTCGGATCAACCGGGCGATCGGACCACTCCACAGCACCAGTTCGAAACGTATGTACGCGAGCCACATCGCAAGCAGGAACAACATGATGGCGAAGCGCAACAGTCGCATCAGGTGCGGCGCACGGCGCTGCACGCGCGAATCCTTACGACGCGTCAGATGCAGCAGCAACGCCGACACGAACAACGTGAGAACAAGAAACAGCGCACTGAGAAGAGACGGTTGCAAGACGTTCCCCTCTTCACCACGCCCGTCGATGATCGCGACGACGGAGGCGATCGCGATCAGCAGGATCGGGATATGCCACAGTGAAGCGAGAATATCGAGCGCTTCCGTGGCGAACTTGTGATCGCGCCTGCGCGAATACGCGCGGTTGCGTATCAGGTGCGTGACGGGCCGGCGGTAAGCGAGCGCAAAGTAGCCGATCAGAATGCCCGCCGCCATGTTTGCGAAGCTCGACACGAGCCCGGCCAGATTCGCGCCGAGCAGGCGTATCACTTCAGGATTAGCCGTTGCGTCGCCAAGCGCGCCACAGGCTCCGATTGCAAACAGCGGCCAAAGGCCCCGCGCCAGCAACTGCTGGACGGCGACGCGCCGATGAGCCGTGCCGAACACGGAGAACGCGATCATGCAGATCGCCGAGAAGACCGATCCCACGACGATCGCATAGGCAATCACCAGCCCGAGGGTTCGTCCGAGTGCATCGGGCATTGCCTGCACGAACAGCAGCACCGCCACGAACGCGACGATCCAGGGCCCGGTCTGCCGCAAAGCGAAGCTCAACAGGTCGACCGACGTCGGATTCGGCGCGAGTGCAACATGCCAGCCATAATGCGCACCGACGCGTCGCTGCACATAGGCCAGCAAGCCTGCGCAACCGCCCCATCCCGCCAGCGTCACAGCCATGCCGATCAGAACCGCGGCGAATGATTCTCCGCGTGAACCTGTGAGAACCGTTCGCAGTTCGCCGGCTGCCGCGTTGAAACGGGTCGCCCAGAAATGCAGCGGCGTGCGGCCTTCGTTCAGGTTGCTCTCGACGGATGCAAGGCCGGATGCGATCGCGCCGAGCAGATCGCCTTTGGCTGGCGCAGGCGCTGCGGGCGCAACATGCTGGTTGGCGTCTCGCAGCCCTTTCAGTTGGGTGACGAGCGCAGTGCGTTGGGTGTCGTTGTCGAGTGTATCGATCAAGGTGTCCAGCGAACGCGCGAGCTCAGCCTCGCTGGCGGCGGAAGATGCGGATTGCGATGCCGGAACGGGCGATGCCGCTCCCGTCGCGGTGTTGACGATTCCTTGCAGCGTGGCGGGCAGAGGCGCGCCATGCGCGGCAATGATGCAAGCGCCGAGCGCGATCAGGATGCAGGCAACTGCCCGCCATGTGCGGAAGAATGGCATGATCCTCCCCGCGCCAGCGCCTGATGCGCCTACGCGAACTGATACGCCAGCGTGTTCGCTGGCGAAGCGCTGAACACGAATGATCGGACGCCGCGTGAACGCGTCCATGGAGAACGCTTCCGGACGGTCCTCCATTTGAGGATATGGCGGCCTGGAAACTTATTAATCTAGGCGCTCTATCCCAAGGACGTTATTGGACTTTAGTCTCATGTCAGATATGGGTTGCGCCGATGCACTTAAAAGCTCACAGCAAACCCGAACGACACGCCGTGCACATTGTGTCCAAAGACGTATCTCACGAGGGCGCGCGTGCGCGTGATGACGATCGGATATTTGCTGCTGTCGAGTTCGAGTCCAACGCCCAATGACGTGAGATCGTTGAAACCGAGTACCCCGGCGCTGTCGCCAAAGTAGTGCGAGTAAGCCAGTTCCAGCACATAGCGGATCGGGCGGTCGAGTGCGTGCCAGCCGGTCGGCGCGCGCCAGCGCGTCCACAGGCTCACTTGCTGCGCCATCGCCGAACCCTGAACGGCATCCGACGTGCTGCCGAAGCTGCGCAGGTAAATGTCCGTCGCGCGCAATTCAGCGTCGATCTCATAGGTTTCGCGGTAGTGTTCGAGGTCGAGCACGAGCGAGCCGCCATAGCCATATGCATCCAGCGATCCATTCTGCAGGAACTGGAGATTGCGGTCGGTCACATGGTTGACGACCGACTGCCCGATCTTCAGATCGCTCGATACGCGTCCAATCGTACCGTTGAGAATCGGACGGAATACCAGTTCATTGGTGATCCGGAAGTCCCAGCCGATCCCGACCGTGGTGCTGAAGGTGTTCCATCGGGTTGGCAATTCACGCTGCTGGGCACCGTCCGTGGCGAGGAACGTCGGGTCGTAGCGGCTATAGGCGAGCGTGCCCTCTACGTACAACGGAAAGGACCTGCTGAGCGTAAACCCGCCCCCCAGTTGTGACTGACCGAAACCAGGATTTCCGGAAGTACCGTTGTTGATCGAAAGCGAACTGGTCGTGACATCCGGGACCGTCGTGTAGCTCATCACCGCGAGCACTGCGTCGGCGTGCTGCTTCACGTTGCCGCCGATCACCGTGCGGTTCGACAGCTGTTGATCCGGTGTTTGCTGGGCGCGTGCCGGAAGCGGCAGCAAGACGAGGATCAGGCACGCGCTCATCGCGAGGCATAGCGTGCAACGCGGCCGTGGCCGGCGGAAAATGGCCGTCTCCAGGGTGCCTTGGCGATCGTCTTCGAGACTGCAAGCTGACTCAATGGTGCGAAACCGCATCAAGCCCTCCCGTCAATTGACGCGTCAGGTTGCTTTCCTTTGATGGCGACCCGTCTTCGCCTGGCGGCCGCGCGCGGCTCTCGAAACACGCCGGGTTGCTGAAGCCGCGGCTCAATCTCTGTATCGTGGTTGTTCACATCCACTTCGTCAATCCGTCGACATGCGATCCGGCCAACTAATCCTGCCAGATGTTGCTGCCAACCGATGCGAGCAAACACTTAGCGAAAGGCGTACGCGATGCCGACTCCATAGGTCAGCTGGTTCCGCGTGCCCCGCTGCGTGACGATCGGACTCGCGGCTGCGTCCCCGCTGATGCGCTGGTAGTAGATCATGGCGCCCGCATACCAGCTCGGATTGATCTGATAGATAGCGGCAAGCCATCCCGTCACCTGATTCAGTCCTCCGCCTGGCGTATACATGGGCAGTCCGCTTTTGGCGGCGTCCTCTGCCGTGACGCCGTAATAGGTTTCGTTGAAACCTGCGCTCACCCACGTCGCCCCCAGCCCGCCTCCGACGAACATCCGCTGATGTACCGGGAACCACGCGCTGGTGTTCAGCGAGACGCGCGCGCCTGAATAGACCACACCCGCATTCGTGACGACCGTGACCTCTCCTCGCAGGCGATACGGAATATCGCCGACGTGGCTGTATTCGTATCCGACGAAGCCGCCACCTTCCAGCGTCGTGTCCACGCTGTGAACCTGCGAGACCACGGCATCGTCCACATTTCGCCGACCCAGCCGCAATGCCAGAGCTGGGCCCCACTGGAAGCCTGAAAGGTCACCGAAGTTATATTGTGCGTAGGTTCCATACCACTCCAGCAAGTGACCGCCGCTCGTCACATAGCGCATGCCCGGCACGACGCCGACTATCCGGTCCTTGCCACCCGCATACTCCGTCGTCGATCCGATACCGCCTCCAAAAAAATTAGGCAAGGCGTTCGACAAGTCAATCGGGCTGGCTTCTACACTCCGAATCGCAGCACATAAAGCGACCGCACCGAGAATCTCGCCACGCATCGTCTTCATCGGTTTCATCCTCTGATGTGCGGGCGCACCGATTCCGTCACCGCCACCCGCTGCCGACCTGTATGTAGAACGCGTTTTGATCCTTGCTGTGTGCGACGTCGATGCCTACCGCGAGGCCGAGCTTGCGTGCGATCAGATAGCGCACGCCCGCGCCGACGCTCTGTACATTCTGCGATTCAGAAAAGCTGTGCCACCGTCCATATGCCTTGCCCACGCCTGTAAAGCCGAGCAATGACCAGCGGGGTATGAGATCCCATCTCAATTCTATTTCGGCCGTCAAGGCATTCCTGTCCTGGTACCGGCCCTTCTGAACGCCACGCAGATCGACATACGGTTGTGCGTAAAACGGAATGTCACCGGTGGAAAATTTGCTGTCCACGCGCAGGCCGAGTATCAGCGTACGGGTCAACGGTTGCCATGTGTAGCCTCGCGCAGCGTAGACATCGTAGTTTTGCGTGCTGCCGAAAGCCGCCCGGGCGGCCTGCGCCTCGATCTCGAGGAAACTGCCTTCACCCGGGTAGAAAATATTGTCTCGGGAATCATAGTCCACGACGATACTGCCGGCGCCAATGCGCTGATCTTTTTGCACGCTGCCGAGTTCTCCCGGTATTTCGCCAGAACCGAACGTAGACGACGAATCGAAAAAGATATAGCGCAAACCCGCATACCAGCGACTACTGCCGATACGCATGAGCATTTGCTGGATCAAGGCAACGCCCTGGAGCGTATAGGATCTCGGCTGACTGGAAAGGCCAAAGTAGTCGAGATGCGCATCTACTTTGGCGATCGCACCAAGATATCGGTAGCGGTCGTTGTCCCAGGTGTGGAAGTGGCCTGCAGCAGCGGCCCACGTACCGTTCTGGGTGTACAGGCCGCCCAGTACCGTCACGTTGGGCGGCACGCGATCCTTGCTATCGCGCGGCGGAGCGGGCCCGGCGTCGGAAGCCGGATCGGAAAAGAACAATAGTCCAAGTCCAAGGCCGTAGCCGACCGCGGGCTCGGTGATCAGAATGGGTACGGGTAACGCGCCTTTGTGTTTGAGCAGGAAGTCGCTTACGTCGAATTGCCCGTCATCCGGGTCCCTGAAACTGAGAGATTCATCACTTGCGTGCGCGTCAACCGGCGTGAGGGCGATAGCCGAAAAAATCGCCGCGGTCCACGCTGCCCGGAACCACCCGTCATAACGAGGACGCCTTCGTCCTCTCGAACAATTTGCAGGGCAACGGAGAACGTCCGTCCGCATGGTGCGAATCCTGTGCACGCGATGGACATCGCTGCCGGATTCCGGATTCTGACGCACGAACGAAATAAACATGGCATTCGCTACCCGAAACAGGCGTCGCGACCAATGCGAAATGCGAATCCATTGGCCTGATTGTTTCAAAAAAGATGGTTGCGTGAACTCATGTGTAAACGAGAGCAGCGCGCAATAAGCGCGTCGTGTCGACGCGCTTATTGCTTTTCTTCTCTCGATGACTCTAATTGAATGCCGCTCTACGCGCCAACTTCGCGACGGAGTACTTTGCGCGCACTGTCATCGTTTGGACTTGCAGTATTCGATCACACTGCATCGAACTGTACCGATCGTGCGACGAGTACTAATCTAGTGAATGATCAATCATCGGATCGCAGTGCAGCGTCGCGTCAATCTATCAATCAGCGATTTCATCCGCCTGCTCATCCGGCCGCGTGCCTCGAAGCCCTGGATCAATTCGCTGCCTGACGAAGAAACAGGGGTGACCATGTCGATACGGATTGCACGACTGTTGAGCACCAGCCTCGTCGTCCTGCTGGCGGGCTGCCCATCGAAACAACAGGATCAGCAGACTCAGACCCAGGCCGCTTCGGCGCCGGCTTCTGTGCCCGCTTCCGCGCCAGCGTCGGCGCCGGCCGTGGCATCTGTCGCGGCCCCTGCGTCCGTACCGCTCCCCGCCTCGGCGCCCGAGTCTCAGGCCCAGCAATTCCCGCCGGAAGAACTCGAGGCGTTAGTCGCGCCGATTGCGCTCTATCCCGACTCGCTGTTATCGCAAATCCTGATGGCGTCGACCTATCCGCTCGAGATCGTGCACGCTGCCCGTTGGGTGAAAACGCATAAGAACCTGAAGGGCGATGCCGCCGTGCAAGCAGTGCAAGACCAGCCGTGGGACGTCAGCGTGAAGTCGCTGGTGGCGTTTCCGCAGGTGCTGGAGCCGATGAACGACAAGCTCGACTGGACCCAAAGGCTCGGCGATGCGTTCCTGGCCAATGAGAAGGACGTGCTCGACGCGGTGCAGCGGTTGAGGATGCGTGCGCAAAAGGCCGGACACCTGGCGTCTAACGAACAACAGAAGGTCATTGTCGAAGCACCTGCTGCTCCGGGTGCAGGCGGCCAGGCCGCTCCCGCGCAGCAAACCATCGTGCGCATCGAGCCATCCAATCCCCAGGTCGTCTACGTGCCCGCCTACAACCCCACCGTCGTCTACGGCGGCTGGAGCGCGCCCGCCTATCCGCCGACCTACTGGCCGCCGTATCCCGCCTACTACCCCGGCGCCGCGCTTGCGAGCGGGTTCGCATGGGGGCTCGGCATCGCCGCAGCGGGCGCAATCTTCAGCAACTGCAACTGGGGCGGCGGCGACGTCAACATCAACGTGAACAAGGCCGCCAACATCGACCGGAATTTCGACCGCACCAAGGTAGAGGGCGGCAAATGGAAACACGATGCGGGACATCGTCAGGGCGTCGCCTATCGTGACAATGCGACTCGCAACAAGTACGCGAACGGTGTCCAGGGCGCCGACGCGCGACGCGATTATCGCGGTCGCACCGGCGGCGCCACCGAGCGTGCGGGAGTCGCCAATCGGGCGGAAGGCACAAATCGCACCGGTCGTCAGAACAATGTGAGTACCGCCGACCGCGCAGGCCGAAGCGCAGGCGCCGGCAATCGGTCCGACAAGACGGCCCGAAGTGCTACAGCCGGCAACCGCGCACAGACGGCCAACCGGACCGCTGGCGCTGGCGCCAACCATCGCGCGCAGACAGCCAACCGCGACGCCGCAGCCGGCAATCGCGCGCAGACGTCCAATCGAAGTGCGGCCGCGAGCAATCGCGCGCAAACACCCACGCGTGTCGGCTCGTCGAACGCACAGACCGGCTTCGGAGGTGCAGGCGGGGGCGGCGGCCGCGACTCGGCATTCCAGGGCGTCGGCGGGGGTGCGGGGGCGACGCAGCGGGACTTCAATCGTGGGCAGGCGAGCGCACAGTCTTCGAACTTCAACCGTGGGGGCGGCGCAGCACGTGGCGGCGGCGGAGGCGGACGTGGCGGCCGACGTTAGGTCGTATCGTGACGAACTCTTCTCGCCCCTCAACGTAAGAAGCGCGTCAAAGCGAGCAAATACAAAGCGGACATGGCAAGCTGCGCCAGCGTGATGGGCAATCCATACCGAAGGAATGTGCCAAACGTGATGGGCCTTCCTTGACGCGCGCAAATGCCCGCCGCAACGATGTTAGCCGCTGCGCCGACGAGCGTCGCATTGCCACCGAGGGTTGCGCCGAACATCATGCCGATGAATACCGGCACTGACGCGGCGGGCCATTGGGAAAAGCCCGCCGAAAGCGCGGTTTCAGGCACGACTTCGGCCATCACGAGATAACCCTTGACCATGACGATCGACGCGGCGGCGACAGGTACATTGGCAAGCAGGCTCGACAGCAGCCCAATGCCAGCGAGCAGCGTCAGCGCAACGAGCGTCAACTGCACGCCGAATACCTGATACAGCTTGAACGCCAGGATCTGGAGCAGTCCTGTCTTCGCCATGGCTTGTACCAGACAGAAGATGCTCGCAAGAAAGACCAGGGTTTTCCAGTCCACGTCGCGCAGTACGTTATCGGTGGGTTCGACTTTGGCGGCAAAGCCCACCAGTAATGCGAGCGCGCTTGCGATCAGCGCGACCGCGGGCGGCACGATACGCGTCGGCAGGTTTTCGCCGAATACGAATAACGCGATCATGAAAAAGAGCACGGCGCCAGCGAGCGTCGCATACACCGGCCGTTCAATCCGTTTCGCCGGGCCGCGCGGCGGCAACGCGCGCTTCAGGTCCCACAGGTCCCGCATCAGAACGGGCAGAAGCGGGACGATGACAAGCACCGCGATCAGCCCTCCGAGCGACACACGGCGCAGGTACTCGCCAAAGGTCATGCCGATCGCGCTTCCCACCAGGAAGGTTGCTGGATCGCCCACTAGCGTGAGCAATCCAGCCGAGTTGCTGATGATCGCCGTCAGCACCATAGGCCTGACGTAGTCAGCGTCGAGCGCAATACACACGCGCACGATGATGGGCGCAAGAAGAATGACCGTCGTGGCATTCGGTAACACCGCGCAGATTGGCGCGACCAGCGCGATCAGCATCAGCAGAAAGCGGGTTCCGCTTCCGCCCGTCGCCCGGAGATAGACGTCGCCGATGACGTCGAACAGGCCCGTGGTGGCGAGGACGCGTGCCACGACCATGCCGCCGAACAGCAAGCCAAGCGGACCGGCAGCCGTGCGGGTCGCCTCCACGAGGTCCTGCTCGTCCAGGATGCCGAGCGCAATCAGGATGCATGCGCCCGTCAATGCCGCGACGGCCATGTCGATCACATTGAATGCGATCAGCAGAATGACGGCCGCGAATACGGCAACCGTGATATAGATCTGCACCTGGCTCATGTCACCGTCCAGATCTTTAGCGGAAAGGCGGCGCATACATCAAGCCGCCTTGCGTCCACAGCCGGTTCAGGCCGCGGTCCAGTTTCAGCGATGTACCGGGTCCGAGGTTCCGATCGAACATTTCCCCGTAGTTGCCGGCACTTTGCACGGCGCGAGCCCGCCAGCCTGTTTCGACGCCCAGGCTGCGATCGCTTTCGTCGCCATCGGCGAGCGCGCGCCTGACTGCCACTTCGCTCAGGCGCGATTGCAGGTTATCGCGCGTGACACCCAACTCTTCTGCCGCCACCAGCGCGAACAGCACCCAGCGTACGAGCGTCAACCAGCTTTGATCTCCGCCGCGAACGGCTGGGCTGAGCGGTTCTTTGGCGATCCGCTCCGGCAGGAGCTGCACGGATTGCGGCCCATCGGGAGCTTCCAGGCGCACTGCCGCGAGCTGTGCCGAATCGGCTGCATAGGCACTGCAACGCCCTGCGAAAAAAGCCCGGCGCGCTTCGATGGCGGAGTCGATCACCAACGGTATGATTTCCAGCTGGTTGTCGGCGGAGTAGTCGCGCAAATGCACCTGCGTGGAGGTTCCTTTTTCGACACACACTGTTGCGCCCTTCAGCCCAGCGGCCGTCTGGACGCCGCGCGCGCTACGCACGAGGAATCCCTGCGTGTCATAAAAGAGAACGCCCGCGAACTGCACCTTGAGTGCCGCTTCGCGGCGCAGCGTCCACGTGGTGTTGCGGGCGAGAAGATCGATCATGCCTTCTGTGAGTGCCGGGAAACGCGCGGCAGCTCTGAGCGGCACATAAGCCACTTTGGATGGATCGCCCAACGCCGCAGCGGCCACCGCGCGACAGAAGTCCACATCGATTCCGCTCCAGAGCCCGGATCGATCCTTGATGGAAAACCCCTGGACGCCTTCGCTGACACCGCATCTCACCACGCCGCGTGCTCGTACCTGCGCGAGCGTGTCGCCGTCGGCTGCGCGCGCATGGGTTGAAACCGCTATGAGGAAGAGGCAGACCGCCAGGACTGCCGCGCCGCATTGTGCGAGACGTACCAAGGTCAACTCCCGGACCGACGTCGACTGTCATCAATGGCTGCCGTCGAAGGTCATCATTGACGTCAGCCGTTGGTATTCGCCTTCCGCAAACGACAACCCACACGCAGCACGCCTTGTGATGCCTACTCATCGATCTGGGAAAGGCGGATTACGGTGCAAGGCTTAAAACGTGCAATTATTTGGCTTCACGAAACGCGAGCCGTTGCGCTCCGCGCCTGATTGAATGCGATGAAGAATGAGCCGATCACAATGCAGAGATGTAAAGGCACTCTAGCAGCCGTCATCGATCATCGCCACCCGACTTACCCTGCGCCAAAAGCACTGACTATTTAATCCGCAAGAAGCGATAGATGTTCTAACATCGTATTGAGAAGACGCCGCAATATCCCGCAAGCCAATTTGCAATCTGCCGTCAGTCGCAACAGGACCGATTCGTCGAGGTTCCTGTCATCCAGTCTGAAGGAGCGGCCATGTCCTCGTGGAACCTACGACGGGCCAAAGCCACGTGTCTTTGGCTGCTTGTCGTGCTGACGCTCGGCGCGGGCACCGCGCTCGCCCAGGAAGCCCAGAATACGCAGCCCGCGCCAGCCCAATCATTCAAGCCGGAAGAGATCGAGGCACTGGTCGCGCCGATCGCGCTGTATCCCGATTCCGTGCTGTCGCAGGTATTGATGGCGTCGACTTATCCGCTGGAGATCGTGCACGCGGCGCGTTGGGTCAAGGCCAATCCCAACGTCAAGGGTGACGCTGCCGTGAAGGCCGTCGAAAATGAGCCGTGGGATGTCAGCGTGAAATCGCTCGTTGCGTTCCCCCAAATTCTCGAGCCGATGAATGACAAGCTCGACTGGACCCAGAAACTCGGCGACGCTTTCCTCGCGCAGCAAAAGGAAGTATTCGCCGCAGTGCAGCGACTGCGCGCCCGCGCGAAAGACTCGGGCAATCTCAAGTCGAACGAACAGCAGAACGTGGTCGTCGAACCGGCGCCCGCGGGCGGGCAAACCCAGACCATCGTGAAGATCGAGCCTGCGAATCCGCAAGTGATCTACGTTCCCGCATACAACCCGACGGTGGTCTACGGCGCGTGGAGTTATCCCGCCTATCCGCCGACCTACTGGCCGCCCTATCCTGCCTACTATCCAGGCGCGGCGCTGATGACGGGATTCGCGTGGGGCATCGGGCTCGCCGCGGCGGGCGCGATCTTCAGCAACTGCAACTGGGGCGGCGGCGACGTCAACATCAACGTCAACAAGGCCGCGAACATCGATCGCAACTTCGACCGCACCAAGGTGGAAGGTGGACGCTGGCAGCACGACGGCAGCCATCGCCAGGGCGTGGCGTACCGCGACAATGCAACTCGCGACAAGTATTCGCGCAACGTCAGCGGTGCCGAGGGACGCAATGATTTCCGCGGGCGTGACGGGGGCGCAGGTGGACGCGCCAACACAGCCGACCGAGGAAATGCAGGCAATCGCGGATCTGTCGCGGACAGGTCGAACATGGGCGATCGGGGTGGCGCGGGTGGTGTCGGTGGCGCGGACAGATCCGCGGCCGGTAATTTCGGCGGCGGCGCGAACCGCGCGGGCACCAGCGACTTGTCGCGCGCCGCCGATCGCGTGGGTGGTGGCGGTGGCGGCGTCAGTGGCGGACGCGACAACGCATTTCAGGGTGTAGGCGCAGGCGGCGCCACACAACGCAGCTATGACCGGGGACGCTCCAGCATGCAGGGCTCGGGCTTCAGCCGACCGAGCGGCGGCGGCGGCATGCGGGCGGGCGGCGGGCGCGGCGGAAGACGCTAGGGAGACACGAGCATGACATCCACCTCGAGATTTCGTTCGGAACGGCTTGTGGGCATCTTGCGCAGCTTTGTCGTGGGATGCGTACTGTGTTTCGGCGCCTTGCCGGCGGCGCAGGCCGAGAAGGACTTCAGTACGCCCGATGCCGCAATGAACGCATTCGGCGAGGCCGTCACGAACAACGACGAGGCGACGCTGCAATCCATCTTCGGGAGCGACTTTCGCAACCTGATTCCGCCCGTCGGCGCCGACATCCGCAGCCGCTTCCTCGACGAATGGGGCAAGGCGCATCAAGTCGAGCAGACGGGCGACAAGCATGCCCGCATCGGCGTCGGCAACGACGGATGGACTTTTCCCATTCCGCTCGTGAAGAGCGCAAAAGGATGGCACTTCGATATGCAGGCGGGTGTCGAGGAAATGCGCCTGCGTCGCATCGGCCGAAACGAACTCGCGGTCATTCAGACGATGCTCGCGATCTACGACGCGCAGCGCGAATATGCCCTCACCGACCACGATGGCGTCGGCCTGCTCCGGTATGCATCGAAACTGTCGAGTTCACCCGGAAAGCATGACGGTTTGTACTGGCCGACCGAACCCAATGCGCCTCCCAGCCCGCTCGGCCCGGCTTTCGTGCAGGCGACCACTCGCAATGCCGCGGATGCGGGCTATCACGGCTACCACTACAAGCTACTGACCTCGCAAGGTCCGCATGCGCCGGGCGGTGCCTATGACTATGTCGCGCACGGCAAGCTGTTCGGCGGTTTCGCCGTTCTCGCGTGGCCTGTGCGCTATGGGGACACGGGCATCAAGAGCTTCATGGTCAGTCATGCGGGTCAGGTCTATGAACGCGATCTCGGGCCCGACAGCGCGGCGAAGGCGAAAGCCATTTCGTCGTTCGACCCTGGACCCGGCTGGGCGAAGGTGCAGCCTTGAAGTCGGGACGCACACTTGATGAACGGTCTGCCGCGTAAGCCCGTGACAACAACGGACCCTCGTGGCAAACAGCCCGTGTCTTCCCTGATTCCCGACTTTCAGGGCTAACACACGCGTAAAGCGGCTCAATGCGGGGAGGCAACATGAGACGTTCCGCCTCTTGTATCGCCTTGCTGATCGTCGCACTGGCGGCCACGACACTGGCTGGCGCCGCGATACGCCGCGATCCCGCGTTCGACTCGCTGACGGTCGGCCCCACCTTCTCCGATGCTCCGACGGATGCGCAACAGGTCGATCTGGAAAGCCTGCTTCTGAGGGCGAGCATCGATCCGGATTCGAACAAGGCTCACATCATTCGCAGGTGGGTCGAGAAGATCCGGCACGACCCCGACATCGCGACGGGCACCAACGGTGACACACGGCGCATCGATCAGATCTTTCTCGATCCGGCCGCACGTGAAAGTTACATGTCGAACGGACTGGCCCATCTCACGCCTTCAGACCGGCTCAAATACGTGACATTGCTGACCCGATTCCTCGACGAGCTGGTTCCCGTCAACTGCTTCGGTCTGTCCGACATGCGCTCGGTGATGAATCGCATCTCGTTGCGCGAGATGACGGATTCCGACGTCGACCTGTACTTCTCGCTGCTGTTCAAGGTGCTCGTGATCGAGGCGTCGAATGCGCCCGTTCCAACGGGAACGCCACAACAGAATGAGGCCGCCGATCAGCAACTCTCGCGCACGCTTATCGCGGAACTGCACGGCGACGAGATGAACATGGAACGATATGCGTATTACGCGTCCAATCCGTCGAAGGCAACGGCATCGGATATGTGCTGGATGACGCGAGTGACCTTGCACGCGATCATCGCGATGCCCGATCCCGAACGGGACTTCATCCTGCTTCGGACCATGACGCCACGCGGCGGGCGGGACACATCGTCCGATGGACGATTGAGCGTACCCCACACTGCCGATCCTTCGCCCGCCTCGTCGAATCCCGGCCCTGCCGTCGCGCCGTAGCGTGTCACCGGCACGGCGCGAACACCTCTCGCCGTACTACGCAGACGGATAGAACCCGATTCCGCGCGTGCGCAGGCCGATCCGCGTACCGGCGCTGCCCTGCGTGATCGCGACGATATCCGGCAGCGCGCCGATCACTGCGTCCTTACCGGTATTGCGCACGAACTCGATGGCGGCCTGCACTTTGGGACCCATCGACCCCGACGCGAAACCCAGCTTTTCGAGTTCGTCGGGATGGGCCTCGGCGATGGCCTTTTGCGTCGGCTTACCCCAATCGACATAAGCCGCGTTGACATCGGTGGCGATGATCAGCAGGTCCGCCTCGAGCTCCTGCGCAAGCAACGCGGAACACAGGTCCTTGTCGATGACAGCTTCGACGCCTCGCAGCTTGCGATTGTCGTCGTAACACGTCGGGATGCCGCCGCCGCCCGCGCAAATGACGACCGTCCCTCTTTCGAGCAGCCACCTCACCGGACGAATTTCGAAGATCCTCTTGGGTCGCGGGCTCGCGACCACCCTACGATACTTGTCGCCATCTTCGGCAATACTCCACCCTTTCTCGCGCGCAAGCCTCTGAGCTTCTTCCTTCGAATACACCGGTCCGATCGGCTTGGTCGGATGCGCGAACGCCGGGTCCGCGAGATCCACTTCGACCTGAGTCAGGATCGTCGCAAAGGGTACTTCGAACGGCAGAAGATTCCCCAACTCCTGCTCGATCATGTAGCCGATCATGCCTTCCGTCTGCGCACCGAGCACGTCGAGCGGATACGGCGCGACTTCCGTGTACGCGGCGCTTTGCAATGCCAGCAGTCCAACTTGCGGACCATTGCCATGCGCGATGACCAGTTCATTGCCCGTCGCGACCCTCGCGATCTGCGCGGCAGCAACCCTGACGTTCTCGCGCTGCTGGCTGTCCGTCATGGGCTGACCGCGCTGCAGCAGCGCGTTGCCACCTAGCGCTATGACAAGGCGCATGATATGACCTCCTGAAAACGCGTCGCCCAGCGACTAACGACGCGCCGCAGGACAACGGATAGGGAGCACGGGCCAGTATGGTCAGATATCGGCCAGCGTCGAAACGAGGATCGCCTTGATCGTATGCATCCGGTTTTCCGCCTGTTCGAAGGCAATGTTGTAATCGGACTCGAAAACGTCTTCCGTCACTTCGATACCGTTCACCAGATTTGGGTAACGCTCCGAGATCTGCTGACCCACTTTGGTCTCGCAATTGTGGAACGCCGGCAGACAGTGCATGAAGCGGGTTCGCGGGTTGCCCGTCGCCTCGATCAACGCCCGGTTCACCTGATACGGCAGCAACACCTTGATTCTCTCGTCCCAGGCTTCGACCGGCTCGCCCATCGACACCCAGACGTCGGTGTGAATGAAATCGACCATCTTCACGGCTTCCTTCGGGTCCTCCGAGAGCGTCACACGTGCGCCGCTCTCCTTGGCAAACTGCCGGCACGCCTCGATGTGCGCCTCATTCGGCCATAACGACTTCGGTGCGCCAATTCGCACATCCATGCCGAGCTTCGCGCCGATCAGCAACAGGGAATTCCCCATGTTGTTTCGCGCGTCGCCCATATACGCGTAACTGATGTCATGTAGCGGCTTGTCGGCGTATTCGCGCATCGTCAATACGTCCGCGAGCATCTGCGTCGGATGGTATTCGTCCGTCAAGCCATTGAAGACGGGTACGGACGCGTATTGTGCGAGTTCCTCTACCACTTCCTGACTGAATCCCCGATATTCGATCGCGTCGAACATGCGGCCGAGCACGCGCGCCGTGTCCTTCATGCTCTCCTTGTGTCCGATCTGGGATGAATTCGGGTCGATATAGGTCACGTGCGCGCCCTGGTCGTGCGCAGCGACTTCGAATGCACAGCGGGTACGCGTCGAGGTCTTCTCGAAGATCAGCGCAATGTTCTTGCGCTGCAGATGCTGCTGTTCCGTGCCTGCGTATTTGGCGCGTTTGAGATCGCGCGACAGGTCGAGCAGATAGCGCAGTTCACGGCCGCTGTGATGCATCAGGCTAAGCAGGCTACGGTTTCGCAGGTTGAAAGCCATGAGTTGTCTCCGTTTGTCGGGCGGTCGCGCCGGATCCGCGGCGCACAGTGCCAACACCTCAATAATCGACAGCGTCGCGGGCAATGGGACACGTCATGCAATGCCCGCCGCCCCGTCCGCGCCCAAGCTCGCTCGCCGCGATCGTGATCACTTCGATGCCCGCCTTGCGCAGCAGCGTATTCGTGAACGTATTCCGGTCGTAACCAATCACGACGCCGGGCTCGACACACACCATGTTATTGCCGTCGTCCCATTGCTCCCGTTCCGCGGCGAAGCGGTTTCCGCCTGTTTCGACGACCCGCAACTCCTTCAGTCCCAATGCGTCGCCGACGACTTCGACGAATGGCTTGCTTTCGCGCTGGATGCTCATGCCGTATGCCGTCTTGTCGTCGGGCCTGATCGAGAACGTGACGATCCGTCCGACCACTTCCGGGAAAATCGTCACGAGATCGCGGTCGCAAAAGCTGAACACCGTGTCGAGATGCATCGCAGCGCGTGATTTCGGCATGCCGGCGACCAGCACCCGCTCAGCCGCGCCCTTGTCGAACAACGATCGAGCAACCTGCCCGATTGCCTGACGCGATGTGCGTTCGCCCATGCCGATCAGGACGACACCTTTGCCGATCGGCATGACGTCGCCGCCTTCGAGCGTGGAGGCGCCATGATCCTTGTCCGGGTCTCCGTACCAGAACTCGAAGTTTGCATTGGCGAAGGTCGGGTGAAACTTGTAGATAGCCGCGGCGAGCAGTGTCTCCTGCCGCCGCGCGGGCCAATACATCGGGTTGAGTGTCACGCCGCCATAGATCCAGCATGTGGTGTCGCGCGTGAACACCATATTGGGCAGCGGTGCCAGCAGGAAGCTGGAGTAATCCAGATACTCGCGAAATAGCTTCAGAACAGGCGCGTCACTGCCCGGGATATCGTCCAGCGACACACCGCCAATCAGCAGTTCGGCGAGTCGGCGTGAATCCAGTTCGTTCATCCACGCGCGCACTTCGGTGCTCAGTCCTACGCCAACGCTATCGTCGCCGACTCTTCTGTCGAGCACCCATTGACGTGCTTCCGGATTGTCCATTGTCTGCGTGAGCAGGTTGTGTACATCCAGCACCTCTACTCCGCGCTCGCGCATCTTCGTCACAAAATCGAAATGATCGCGTTTGGCCTGACTCACCCAGATCACATCATCGAAAAGAAGCTCGTCGCAATTGCTAGGCGTCAAACGTTGATGAGCAAGCCCCGGCGACGAGACCATCACCATGCGCAATTTGCCCACTTCGGAGTAGGCTCCGAGCCTCGTGACATCTGCATTCATCGCGTTCTCCCATCTGCAAAGAGAGGGGCATGGATCCGTAGTGAGGACCGAAGCCTGGATGATTGCTGCGAACAGAACGACGCGAGTCAGCGTCCCGGTTGAGACATGATTCGGCTCGCCAGACTCCCGATTTTCTTCGGAGCAGAGGACTACTTTTTTATTTATGCAAGTGCATGCCTGTCTGTTGCCGCTTTTATTCGTTTAGTGAAGAGTACTTTCGTACGTCGGCTACTAATTTCTCCGAACAGCTTCTGCAACAAATTCTGGTTGATAAATGTGTATTGTTCAAGGAAGGAAAGAACCACCAGCACGAGGTATCACGCCGTCGCGGCGCGATACCCAAAGCAAATCTGCTTTTGATGCACACAGAAACATAACCCGCAACAAGCGGGTTTCAAGCTCCCCCTACGCTTTCAGGTGGACATCAGATAAGCATGCTGCTTATTGACTCGTTCCATATCGCGCTGCGGCAATAGCAGAATCACGCTCTTTCTTCGCTTCTGCCTTCTTATGGTCATAAACCTTCTTTGCAGCGGCCACCTTCTTGTCGTAAGCGCGATTCGCGGCGGCTTCCTCATGACGCATTTTCACGATCGCATCATTGCTACCTGTCTGTGCAGCAGGTGCCGCAGCCGGCGGCGCCGCCTCGTTTTGCGCGACCGCGCTCGATGCGAACACAATGAGCGCGCCAGCTGATATGACGCTGATGATTTTCATAACCTTCTCCGGTTTGTAAGATCTCCGAATTCGCACACGATGAGATAAAACGTGAAGCTGGGCCGAGCACATAAACTTCTGTCGGCTGTTATAGGTGACATCTTGCGTGGGCGCAAGCCGGTGCAGTCCGCCCAACACGACGCGGACAACGAGAAAACAGAAAATGCCAATGCGAATGCGATTCGCTCGTCATAAAACACTATGCCTTGTTGATTCTTATCGAAACTCTTTAGTCCTTCGTACCAAATATAGCAACAGCACCGAGCCTGATATTTGACGCAGTCAACGTTATTGAGCGATGTCACTCAAAAAAAATTTGCATTGAACTGAAAGCTATCCAACTATATACGTAGACCTCCCGGCCAGTACGTCAACCCGCTTTGACGATCTCTCGGCCGGGTACCACGAAATAGTGGGAGACCGGCAGCAACGCATTGCTGCAAGTTGTCATTTCGCATCCACATCGCACCTGAGTTCGTTAGTCCACTTACGTTTGTTCCGCCGTCCAGTACCTCGCGGAGCCAAGCCATACATTGCATACATCGCCGGATGCTTACGCGCAGAACGATTCGTCTTCGCCTGGGTGCGACGGACTCGCGCCGGCTGGGTGAAACCTGACGTGCGCAGCCGACAAGTCAAGGAGTGGTCATGGTCCCCCGGCCTTTCAAGGCGCCCACCATCCCGATTCCCTTCCAGAAGCTTCTGAAGGTGGTCGCGATCGTGGACCGTAGCGACGCGCAAACAAATGAACTGCTCGAACACATCACGTCGGAGCATTTCCGCGTCGAAGTCACCGATAGCCTGGTACGCGACGTCAACGAAGACGCGGATGTCGGCGCTTACATCGCCCTGATCGATGGCACTCGTCTCGAGGCCGCGCGCAACCTTGCGGCTTCCGTGCGCGCGCTCGGCTTCCGGACGCCGCTCTGGGCGCTCGCCAACTCGCACCGCCTGTCGGATCTCGCCGTGACGGGCGGACTGGGCGAAGTGGACGGCTACATCTATCTCGGGCTGCAGACACCCGCGTTTTACGCGAAGCAGGTGATAGCAAGCCTCGTCAAATACGGCCTGAGCCTGCTGCCGCCGTTCTTCGGCGGACTTGTCGCCTACGACGCGGCAGCCAACATCGCCTTCGATTGCCCCGGGCATCAGGGAGGGCAGTTCTATCGAAAGTCCCCAGCTGGACAGTTGTTCTTCAAGCATTTCGGCGAAAGCATCTTTCGTAACGACCTGTGCAACGCCGACGTCAATCTGGGTGACCTGCTGATTCACGAAGGCGCTGCCGCGGACGCGGAGCGTCACGCTGCCGAAGTGTTCGGCGCGGACCAGACCTACTTCGTCCTGAACGGAACCAGCACCTCGAACAAGATCGTGACGGGCGCCGTGCTCAAACGCGGCGATCTCGTGCTATTCGACCGGAACAACCACAAATCGCTGCATCAGGGCGCGCTGGTGCAGGCAGGCGCGATTCCCATCTTCCTGCCGACGTCGCGTAACGCGTTTGGCATGATCGGCGCAGTCGACTGGCAGGCGTGGGACGAGAGCTATCTTCGCGAGCAGATCCGAAACAGCCCGCTCGTCGAAGACCGGGAGCGCAGCAACGCGGAACGGCCGTTCCGGCTCGCCTGTATCCAGCTCGCGACCTATGACGGGACGATCTATAACGTCCGCAAGGTGCTCGAGAAAATCGGCCACCTGTGTGACTACGTGCTGTGGGACGAAGCGTGGATTGGCTACAACGCGTTCCACCCGCTGTTCGACGATCACAGCCCCATGCGCCTCGACGATCTGACGCCACAGATGCCGGGACTGTTCTCGACACAATCCGTTCATAAGCAGGGAGCCGGTTTTTCCCAGGCGTCCCAGATTCACAAGCGGGACGATCATATTCGCGGACAGAAACGCTATATCGAGCACAAGCGCTTCAACGAATCTTTTCTGATCAATGCCAGCACGTCGCCCTTCTATCCGCTTTTCGCATCGCTCGACGTCAATGCAAAAGTACACGAGGGGAAAGCGGGCGAGATGCTGTGGGATAGCTGCATCGAACTCGGCATCGAGGCGCGCAAGAAATTCCGACAGTTCGCGCGCCACTATGAGACGACGGGCAAGAGCGCGCAGGAGCAATGGTTCTTCGATCCCTTCGTTCCTGACGTCGTGGATATCCACAATTCACGTTTCATGGCCGATGCGTCGAACGTCGCATGGGAGGACATTCCCACTGACGTCATCAAACGCGAGCAGCAGTGCTGGGAATTCCGTCCGGAAGCGTCCTGGCACGGCTATACGGGGTATGCCGACGGCTACGTGATGGTCGACCCGAACAAGCTCAATCTGCTGACACCAGGTATCGACCGGAAGACAGGCGACTATCTGGAGTTCGGCGTGCCGGCGACTGTCGTGGCGAACTACCTGCGCGAGGAAGGCATCGTCCCCGAGAAATGCGATCTGAACAGCATCCTCTTCCTGATGACGCCGGCCGAGGACGAAAGCAAGCTGAACACCCTGATCGCGCGCTTCGTCAAGTTCAAGAACCTGTGGGATCGCGATGCCTCGCTGGCGGAAGTATTGCCTACGCTGTGCAACGCCCACAGCGAGCGCTACGAGGGCTACACGCTGCGCCGGGTCTGCAACGAAATGCATGGCTTCTACCGCGAAGCGAACGTCAAGGAACTGCAGCGGCTGTGCTTCCGCGCGTCGAGCTTTCCCGAACTCGCGATGTCGCCCAAAGAAGCGTACGAGGCGCTCGTCGCGAACCGGGTCGAGTACGTGCCGCTCGATCAGGTCAGAAACCGCGTGTCCGCAACCCTGGCGTTGATCTACCCGCCTGGAATCGGCGTCGTGCTTCCGGGCGAACGTTGGGATGACCGGGCCCAACCGATGTTGAATTACTTCATGGCGTTCCAGGAATCGTTCAACCGGTTCCCTGGCTTCAACTACGAGGTTCAGGGCGTATTCCAGGAACGTGAAGACGGTCGTATCCGCTTTTATACCTATGTGGTCAGTGAATAAGCGATAAGGAAGGCCATCAAGGAGTGTGCGCCATGGCTGATCAACCCAAAAAGATGAACGTCGTGCAACTGACGTTCATCGTTACCGTCAACATGATGGGGTCGGGCATTATCATGCTCCCCACCAATATGGCGAAAGTCGGTGCCATCTCGTTGCTGTCGTGGGTCGTGACGGCGCTCGGGTCGATGGCCATTGCCTACGGCTTTGCACAGGCCGGCATTCTCAACCAGCGAGCGGGCGGAATGGCCGCCTATGCCGAAGACGCCTACGGAAAGCCTGGCTACTTTCAGGTTTTCTTTCTGTACTTCCTCTCTCTCGCGATCGCGAACGTCGCGGTCGCCAGTTCGGCGCTCGGGTATCTCGCCGCTTTCTTCCCCGTGCTGACATCGTCGCCGTTCGCGACCTGCGTCGGCGTGATCGCGCTGCTATGGCTCACCACGGTGGCCAACTTCGGCGGCCCCAAGCTGACGGGGCGCATCGGCTCCGTGACGGTATGGGGTGTCATTCTGCCCGTCGGCTTCATGTCGATAGCCGGGTGGTTCTGGTTTCGCGCCGATACCTTCGCGGCGGCGTGGAATCCGCAAGGCTTGCGGCTGATCGAAGGCATGGGCTCCAGCATCTCGCTCACGTTATGGGCATTTCTGGGAATGGAATCGGCCGTGCAGAACTCGTCGGCCGTCGAAAATCCGAAACGCGACGTGCCGCTCGCGTGCATGTTCGGCACGCTTGGCGCGGCCGCCATCTACATTCTGTCGACCACGGCGATCCAGGGCATCGTACCCAACGCGGACCTCGCAAAGTCCACGGGGCCATTCGGTCTCGCCTTCGCGCACATGTTCAGTCCGGTGGTCGGTTCGATCGTGATGGCGCTCGCCGCGATGGCCTGTGTGGGATCGTTGCTCGGCTGGCAGTTCACGCTGGCCCAGACCGCAAAGGACGCTGCCGACAGCAACATGTTCCCCTCGGTCTTCAGCAAGGCCAGCCACAGCGGCGCGCCGATCGCGGGCATGATCATCATGGGTATCGTCCAGTCGTTGATGGCGCTCTCGACGATGTCGCCTAACCTCTCCGAACAGTTCGCGGCACTCGTCAATCTTGCCGTGGTCACGAATGTCGTGCCGTACATCGTGTCGCTGTCCGCGCTGTTCGTCATGATGCGCGATGCGGGAACGGAGCCAGCGGTCTACAGGCGCAACGCAGTCGTTGCCGTGCTGGCGATGGTCTACTCGATCTATGCGCTCTATGCGTCGGGCAAGGATGCCGTGCTCGGCGGCATGCTGGTCATGGCGATCGGCTATGTCATCTACGGCCTGATCGCGCCCCGGCTTGCACTCCTTGGCACGAAGGCGCACAAACCGATCATTGCGGCCGCCAGCGTCATCGCCTTCGCGGTTCTGGTTGCGCCCGCTCCGCGCCCTGTCCACGCGGCCGAAGCGGGTACGGCCATGTCGGGTGCCCTCGTACGGATCAAGCAGTCTGGCGCGATGAATATCGGCTATCTCAACGCGGCCAGCCCGTTTGTGTACCGTGACAACGAAGGCCACGCCGTGGGTTACCTGGCGGGGCTGTGTCAAAGCGTAGCGGACCAGGTCAAAAGCGGACTCGGCCTTCCCGCGTTGACGGTGAACTGGGTCGAAGTCTCCGCCGACGACCGCTATCGCGCGCTGCGCGAACACCGGATCGACATCCTGTGCGGCGACCCCGAAACGCTGACAGGCCGCCGGTTCATCAGCTACTCCCTTCCCGTCTACCCAGGCGGCGTCGGCGCGCTGATGCGTGCCGACGCGTCGCCCGGCCTCAAGGAGATACTGAGCGGCGATACGCAGGCTCATCGGCCCATCTGGCGCGCTTCGCCCGCCCAACTCCTGAATACGCAGACGTTCTCGACCGTCAAGGACACGCCCACCCAACGGTGGCTGGCCGACCGTATGAACCAGTTCGAACTGACGGCGCGCGTCGTCAACGTGTCGAGCTTTGAAGAAGGCGTCCGGCTGGTGCTCGACCGGAAAACCAATGTCTTTTTCGCGGAACGCCAGGTGCTGCAGGACGCAGTCAAACGGAGTCCCGCGTCGGATGCCCTCATCGTGCTTCAACGGCGGTTTACCGATGTGCCGATCTCGCTCGGTGTCGCGCGTGACGATGAAGACATGCGCTTTTTCGTCGACCGTACGCTGAGCCAGATGTTCGCGTCGGGTCAGTATCGCGGACTCTATGTGAAGTGGTTCGGCGAACCAGACCAGGAGACGAAGAATTTCTATCGCCTCGCCGTCTTGCCCGAGTGAGCGCCCGAGGTCAAACCAGAGGGAAATTCACATGTCTTCCTCGTCTGAATCCGTCTATCGCCGTCTGGGCATGAAAGTGCTGCTGGTTCACCACGAGGTGGATTCCCGCACGGCCAGCGGCCGCGCCGCCCAGTCGCTCGCAACTGAACTGGAAGAGCGGCATGTGCGGATCGTCATCGCGAATTCGGCTGACGACGCGGTGTCGGTGATCCGGTCCGATCCGTTGATCCAATGTCTGCTGCTCAGTTGGGAACTCGAAAACGACGAAACTCATCAACCCGCACAGCGGGTACTCGATACGCAGCGGGTGCGCAGCGCGACCGTGCCGATCTTTCTGCTCGCGAGCCGCACGAGCGTTGCCACGGTGCCTGTCGACGCGATGCAGAAGGCGGACGACTTCATCTGGATGCTGGAAGACACCACTGCGTTCATTGCGGGGCGCATTGTGGCGTCGATCGAGCGCTATCGCGAAACTGTGCTGCCGCCGATGTTCGCCGCGCTGGCGCGCTTCTCAAAAGTATTCGAGTACTCATGGCACACGCCGGGACATACGGGCGGCACGGCGTTCATGAAGTCGACAGTCGGACAGGCGTTCTTCGAGTTCTTCGGCGAACAGTTGTTTCGCTCGGACCTGTCGATCTCCGTCGGTGAACTCGGCTCGCTGCTGGACCACAGCGGTTCGATCGGCGAAAGCGAGCGTTACGCGGCCAGAGTATTCGGCTCGCATCGCACCTATCACGTGACGAACGGCTCGTCGATGTCGAACCGCGTCATTCTGATGGCGAGCGTCACGCGCAACCAGATCGCGCTATGCGACCGCAATTGCCACAAGTCCGCCGAGCACGCGATGACGATGTCGGGTGCGATACCGACGTATCTCGTGCCGTCGCGCAACCACTACGGGATCATCGGCCCGATCATGCCGGAGCGGCTCACGGCGGCCGCCATCCGTCTTCTGATCGAACAGAACCCGCTGGTCAGGAATCGCGAGGGTGTGATACCGACGCCCGTCCATGCGCTCGTGACGAATTCGACGTATGACGGCCTCTGCTACAACGTCACGCGGCTGGAGGAATTACTTGGGCAGAGCGTCGATCGCCTGCACTTCGACGAAGCCTGGTATGGTTATGCGCGCTTCAATCCACTGTATAAGGATCGCTTCGCCATGCACGGCGATCCCGCCGCCCACGACGCCTCGAAGCCGACGGTATTCGCCACGCACTCCACTCACAAACTGCTCGCGGCGTTGTCGCAGGCGTCGTTCATTCACATCCGCGACGGGCGGAACCCGATCGAACATGCGCGCTTCAACGAGGCGTACATGATGCATGCGTCCACCTCGCCGCAGTACGCGATCATCGCGTCCAACGATGTCAGCGCCGCGATGATGGACGGCCCTGGCGGCGAGGCGCTCACAGGCGATGCAATCCGCGAGGCGATTTCATTCCGGCAGATGCTCGGCAGACTGCATGCGCAGTTCGACGAGCGAAGCGACTGGTTCTTCAATGGCTGGCAGCCCGATGTCGTCCTCAATCGCAATACCGGACGACGCACGCCCTTCCATGAAGCCGACGAAGAACTGCTCGCCACTGATCCAACCTGCTGGGTCCTGCATTCCAACGATACATGGCACGGCTTCGGCGCAATCGAAGATGGCTACTGCATGCTCGATCCGATCAAGGTGTCGATCCTGACACCGGGTGTCGCGCCGCAAGGCGGGCTGACGTCAGTCGGCATTCCGGCGTGCGTCGTGACCGCATACCTCGCTCGACACGGTATCGTCGTCGAAAAGACCACCGACTTCACGATTCTGCTGCTGTTCTCTATCGGTATCACGAAGGGAAAGTGGGGGACGCTCGTCAATACGCTACTGGACTTCAAGAAAGACTACGATGCCAATCTGCCGCTGGATCAGGCATTGCCACATCTCACTGCACGTTATCCCGAGCGGTATAGCGGCCTCGGGCTACGCAATCTGTGCGACCTCATGTTCCACGCAATGGGCGATCTGAAGACGACCGAAATGATGTCGCGTGGCTTCTCGACGCTCCCCGATCCCGACTACAGTCCGCAGGAAGCCTTCGAGTTGCTGGTGCACAACGAGGTGGAAACCTTGGAACTGTCGGAGATGGAGGGCCGCACGGTGGCAAATGCAGTCGTGCCCTACCCGCCCGGCATTCCGCTGCTGATGCCAGGCGAAAATGCGGGCCCCGCCGATGGTCCGCTGCTCGGTTACCTGAAAGCGCTCGAACAGTACGACTTGCGCTTCCCTGGCTTCACTCATGATACCCACGGCGTAGAAGTCGAAGACGGTGTCTATCGGATCGCGTGCATCAGGAGACGATAGACGCGTGCGAGTGTCCGCGATCGGCCCGCGGTGCCAGCGTGGGCCGCGCCCTCAGCGTCCCATACGCCGATCGTAACTGCGCGAGATGCGATCAAGCAGTGTCGGGTCGCGCGCGTCTTTTGAATTGAACTGCACGACCACGCTGCCATCGGCCTGCTGGCGCACGCTCGCCGTCACCGTACTGCCTCCGGATGTGCCGACGACGTTGCCCGTGCCCGGATCCTGCACGGTAATCACCAGGCCCTCGTCATGCATCGCCCCCGATGCCGCCGAAAACGACCGGTCGAAGCTGGCCGGTGTCGTCGTGACCACGGTTCCCGGAGGCACCGCATAGTATGGACACCCCGCCAGAAGCGACAAGGAAGCGCAGAGTGCAATGAGCAGGACACGTTTGCCTGCTTCATGTTCAGGCCGAAAGACGTCGCCCAGGACAGCATGAAATTGCCGTTTACTCCATAGCCTCATCGCGAGTCCCTCCGCCTGTACGGCGCATCAGCGTCACATGTGTTCACGAGAATACCGTTGATATCCACATTCAGACCGCTTGCGCGCAACTAAAGCTTAGTCTCATTCTGCATTTTCCCGACATGGATTGATTGTTTTCGCAAACGGTTCTTGATGATTGCGCGATGTCGACGCATTGAATTAATAGCGTCAGATACTATGATTGACGCTGACATCATGATGCCGCGCGTTCGACCGCGATCGGACGGCAGTGTGTCATGCGCTTTCTCTCCCGCGCTCGTTCACAACAGGACTTGCCAGATGATCAAGCGAGCGTCGATCGTTTCGGCTTCCGTTGCACTCGGCTGCATTGCTTCCGTTGCGCCAGTACTGACCAGCATCTATATCGCGGAAGAAGACGCAGAACGCCGGGAACGGGATGATCTGCGAGAATTCGCAACGAAAGCCGTCATGCGCGCAGAACTCGTTTCCTATCAGGCGGTCGCCGCCCTTGCCGACATGGCGGCGACACCCGGCCCGCCCTGCTCGCCGGCCCACCTCGCGCAACTTGCCCACGTGATCTTCAACTACCGGTACGTGCAGGACGCGGGCGCTTACGGCGGCGGACAGTATTTGTGCTCGCCGCTTTTGGGCGACGTGCGTGAACAGCATCTGACGATGTCTGAGCCCGACCGGCGCAGCAACGACGGCTATCTGATCTGGTACAGGCATAAAAACCCACTCAGCGACGCGCGCCAGGATATTCAGGTGGGACGTAACGGCAATTACGTTTCCATCGACGCCCAGTCCTACGTCGATCTCATCGATCCTGCCCGAAGGCCGATCGCCGTGTTCAGCACCGAGACCAACGCGCTTCTGGCTTTGTCGATGGATGCAGATGCGGCCGATATGCTCCATGCCTGGAAACAGGCTGCAAACGTCAGCAGCGACCAATGGCACTACGCGACTGCCCATTCGGCAACCCTGCCTCTCTCGGTGGTCGTCAAATCCCCGCGTAACAGTCTGCTCGGCAACTGGACAGGGTTGCTTGGGATGTGGCTGTCGATCGGCGTTGTCGTGGGGGGCCTGTTCGGCTGGCTGTCTTTCCGGAAAATCTCACAACAACTCTCCTTCCCGTCGACGCTCGAATGGGCCATTGCACGCAAGCGGATCGACGTGTGTTTTCAGCCGATCGTCACACTCGCGGACCGCGAATGCGTGGGCGCAGAAGCGCTGGTTCGATGGAAGCTGAACGGGCTCGACATCTCGCCCGACATCTTCGTCGCGGTGGCCGAGCAAAACGGCCTGATTCAGCCGTTGACCGATCTCGTACTGGACAAGACGATCGACGAACTCTCGACGTTCCTGCGTTCGCGTCCATCGTTCTACGTTTCGATCAACGTGAGCAGCGAGGATTTGCAAACGAGCCGCTTCCTGGATGTTCTCACCGCTCGACTGGAAGGGACGGGCATTCGTCCCGCGCAGATCAGGATCGAACTGACGGAGCGCATCTTCATCAACGCCGACACCACGCGGCAAACGATAGCGGCCTTCAGAAAGGCCGGCCACCCCGTCTATATCGACGACTTCGGAACCGGCTACTCCAGCCTGTCGTATCTGCAAACCTTCACCATCGACGTCCTCAAAATAGACAAGTCGTTTATCGACACCATCGCACAGGACGCGGCATCGAGCATCGTCGCGCCGCATATCATCAAGATGGCGCACGAGCTAGGCGTGGAGATTCTCGCGGAAGGCGTGGAGCGCGATGCCCAGGTCGACTATCTGGTAGAACGCGGCGTGCAGTACGGGCAGGGCTGGCTGTTCGCAAAGGCGATGCGCAGCAAGGAACTCATCGCCTGGCTCGGCGAACCCAGAACGCAGCTCGAGCCGATGAAACAGTGCGACGACAGTTGAAATACGATCAAGGCAGGTCCCTGACTTTGGCGAACTATGCAGCGTTCATTCAACACGGCGATTAGCCGGTCGCTTCATCCCGTCATGCGCAAGTCGTGGCTGCGGAAAGCGTTGCCCGTATTTGCCGTGCTGGTTGCCGCGAATATCGTGGTCAATACCTTGCAGTCCTTGCACGATTTTCGGGCAACCGATCAACAGGCCGCCCAGCGTCTGGATGTACAGACCTCTCTCATTGAACGGCTGGTCGAAGACCGGCTCCGGGATCTCAATGGAATGATGGCTGTCACGCGGTCCCTGATCGACGCAGACAACCTCACCGATGCATCGCTCCATGGCGTAACCGTCACGCTGAAGGAGTCGCTGGGAGATGCATCGATTGCGGTGTTCGACGGGAGTGCGCGCCTCGTGGCGGCCTCTCAGCCCGGCATCCGCAACGAAATCCCGAACCTCGCCACCCTCCTGGACACGGTACGCGCCGACCCAGCCGCCCATCTCTGGCTACCGGTCGTGTGGAGGCAGAGCGGCGCGCTGGTGGTAGCAGAAGGACATCGCAACCGGGCTGGAAAATCCGATGCCATTGCTGTCTATCTGATTCCCCTCGAACAGCACCTGCTCGAGGGCGTGAAACTGGCGAATGGCACCGCGATCATCTTGAGCGACAGCGACTATCGTGTCATCGCGCGCTATCCCCACTATTCCGGATTGGCAATCGGGCGTGCGCTCGTGGAAGACGGCGCGGCTCATCAGGGGCCGATCCCGGGCACTCACTATGCGCGCTGGAGATTCGATCTGACCGAGCGCCTCATTGCGACGCGCCGGATCGTGCTGGGGCCGTCCGCAGGTTACTGGACACTCGACGTCGGCTACGCGGTCAGCAGCTACCGTGACAGCCTGCGCAACAGCATGTACATCAATCTCGCCGGGACTACCCTGCTCCTTCTGATGCTGGCTGGCGGCGTGCTGCTCATCAATCGTGAGCAACGGCTGCACGATCGGATCGAGAGATTTGCGGGCACGGTATTGACCATCGTGCAAAACATGCCGACACCCGTCGCGATCGTCGACATCGAAACGGAGCATATCGTGCTGGCCAATGAAGCGCTGCTTGCGCTGTTCGGTGCCGTGGCCGGCAAGAGTCAACCGTTCTCCCGGCTCTTCGTCGACGCCGCCAGCTGGACGCGAGTGCGGGACGTCGTCACGGACGAGCCCGTTCCTCTTCTCACGCGCGACGGAATCCGGCACATGCTCGTGCATTGCACCCGGCTTCGAACCGCCGACCAACATGATGAACCGGATTCGCTGCTCGTCACGCTGGTGGATATCACCCATCAACATCAGCTGCTCAAGCAGTTGCGCACAGAAGCCGACTACGATGCGCTGACCGGACTCGCCAATCGCCGGTATTTCGCCCAGGCAGCTGAAAAGGCCATCGAGCACGCACGACGTCATCACCGCCCGCTATCCGTTCTGGCGTTGGACCTGGACTTCTTCAAACGCGTCAACGACACGTGGGGACACGCAGCCGGCGACCACGTGCTTCAGGCGACCGCCCGATTGTTCGAGGACGCCCTTCGCGCAGACGATCTGGCGGCCAGGCTGGGCGGTGAAGAGTTTGCCGCGATCCTGCTGGATACCGATCTCGAACAGGCGCGAGCGATCGCCGAACGGATTCGCATTGCCATGCAGGACACGCCGATATCGCTCGAATCCGGGACGACGGTTTCGCAAACGCTCAGCATCGGCATTGCCCTCTACGATGAGAACGAAAAGGATCTCAATGCAACACAGGAGCGCGCCGACGCAGCGTTGTACGCAGCCAAGCACAATGGGCGCAACTGTGTTCAGGTCTGGGCGCCTGACACGACCTCGCCCTTGAATGAAGGGTAGCTTTTGCGCAGCGGGGCGGAAACAGGAACCGTCGATCGGAGAAGGCTTTTATCCGCCTGTTTCAGACGGTTCGAGGCGAAGAGAACATCAAGATCCATTCCGCCCCGCCACCCCGACCCGCGCATCGCCATCGGCGCTTTCCTACATCCCGCCAAACGGCTTCTTCACGGTCAGCTTGTTGGTCACCGAAGTCACCCCCGGAACGCCCTTTGCGATCTCCGCGACCTTGTCGACCTGCGACGCATCGGTTACCGAGCCATTCAACGTTATCGCGCCGTCTTTCGCCGTGACGCTGATATTCCCGGCGCTGATGTCCTTCTGCTTGCCAATGGCGGCATACACCTTCCGACGCAGCGCGCGATCCGCTTTTCTTCCGGTCGCCGGCGCGGCTGCGCTGGATGCCGTCATCGCGGATGTGCCCGGCACGCTGGCCGCCGCACTGGCTGGTTGACCCGACTGGGACCATGCATTCATCGACGCTGCGACGAATAAAGCCGCGACCGCCAGTTTAACTACGTGATTGTT
Organism: Paraburkholderia largidicola; assembly: GCF_013426895.1. Lineage (NCBI taxonomy): Bacteria > Pseudomonadati > Pseudomonadota > Betaproteobacteria > Burkholderiales > Burkholderiaceae > Paraburkholderia > Paraburkholderia largidicola. The sequence continues at coordinate 867,734 of NZ_AP023175.1, forward strand.
TTTCATCGAATACTCCCGTTGATGTCCGTGGCGGACTCAGAACGTATGGCGGATGCCGATCATTGCCGCGGTGGTGGACTCTCCCGGCGCAACCGGCGCGCCGTAGATGATGGTCTGGTTCATGGTCCCATGGTTGTCGACATAGCCGACCTGCGCGTAAGCCTTGGTCCGTTGGGACAGGTTGTATTCCGCGCCTATCGCGAACTCGCTCGAATGGTTTGCTGAATTGTTCCGGTCCTTCAGGTAGTAGTAACCGGACGTGATCTTGAAGCGCGGATTGAACTGATAGCCGAGGCCGCCCGATGCCATTTCGAAGTCGGCAGTATTGCTTTTCGCGGGATTCTTGCCGATGCCATAAGACGCGGAGATCGAAAAGCCGCTGATCGTGTACATCGCGCCGAAATAGTAAAAACGGTTGTTGGCGAGACCCGTCGCTGGCACGGCGGGAGCGGCCGGATACGTCAGCGGGAACGGATTGGTATCGTGCCCGTTGTAGTACACGGCAGACAGATTCAGACCGTAATTCGAATATTTGAGTACGGCCGACTCGCGTGTTCCGCCCTGGAACTGACCGGCGACGCCGCCCGGCGCGTATTCGAGCGCCACCGAGGCACCGTAGAATTTCGGCGAGTTGTAGACCAGCGCATTGCTGTCATACAGGGCGCCGATCGGGGCGTTCGTGCTGGTGCCGGGCCAGCCGGCCGCCTGATTCACGCCAAGCCATGCAGTCAGGATACTGCCGAAATACTGCGCGCCACGCACGTCGGTTTCGGCCATCGCGTAGATCATCGGGATGATCTGCCGCCCGGCGTCGAATGTCCCGAAAGGCCCGGATACGCCGATCGTCGCGAACTGGTTGAAGATCGCGGTCGTGCCCGGTGTATCGGCGAGACCGAATTTGCCGTTCGTGGAGTTGAATACGCCTTGCAGCTTGAAGTTGACCTTGTAGCCGCCGCCGATATCTTCGCTGCCCTTGATCCCCCAGAAGCTGGCGTAGATACCGCCGTCCTTGAGCTGATAGACGTGGCCGAGGTTCGGCGCATGCGGCTGAAACGTCGCCGCCGACGTGCTCTGATACAGCATCCCGGTATCGATCACGCCATACAGCGTGACCGACGATTGCGCATGGGCCGCCGTGGCGAAAATCGCCAGCGTAGCAGCGCAGCATGACTTCAGTTTCATTGTGTCTCCTCTAGTCCTATGGATGCCGGAATGTTCCCGGTCGTTTATTGATTGAATGACTGCGTTTCTCTCAGGTTCGCGTCTCGTTTCAGGCCGTCAGGTAATAGTCGCCGAATTGATCTCGCAACTGGTTCTTGAGCACCTTGCCGGTTGCGCCGATAGGCACGGTATCGACGAACACCACCGCATCCGGCTTCCACCATCGGGCAATGCGTCCGTCGAGGAACGCGAGCAATCCATTCGCGTCCAGCACGCTTCCGGGCTTCTTCACGATCAGCAGCAACGGCCGTTCGTCCCACTTCGCGTGCCGCGCGGCAATGCAGACGGCCATCGCGACATCGGGGTGCAGGCAAGCGACGTTTTCGATGTCGGTCGAACTGATCCATTCGCCGCCCGACTTGATGACGTCCTTGCTGCGATCGGTGATCTGCATGAAACCGTCGGCGTCGATCCTGGCGATGTCGCCCGTCGGAAACCAGCCGTCGCGCAGCGGCGACGGGCCTTCGCTGCCGAAGTACGCCCGCGCGACCCACGGACCGCGCACCATCAGGTCACCCGACGCGATGCCGTCCCACGGCAAGGCGTTGCCATCCGGACCGACGATCTTCATGTCGATGCCGAACACCGAGCGCCCCTGCTTCGCCTGGACCGCGTAACGCTCGCTGACAGGCAGCGAAAGCTGATGCGCCTTCAGACTGCAGACCGTGCCGACCGGGCTCAATTCGGTCATGCCCCAGGCATGCAGGACCTCGACGCGATGGCACTCCCTGAAGGCGGCCGTCATCGCGGTCGAACAGGCCGCGCCGCCGACGATCGTGCGCCGCATGTGCGAGAACACGCCCTTGACCGCATCGACATGTGCGAGCAGTCCCTGCCAGACTGTCGGCACACCCGCCGACAACGTGACCTGCTCCGCTTCGATCAGTTCGTAGAGCGATTTGCCGTCGAGCGCCGGTCCCGGAAACACCAGCTTGGCGCCGACCATGCAGGCGATATACGGCAATCCCCATGCATTCACATGGAACATCGGCACGACGGGGAGAATCGCATCGCGGGCCGAACAGTTGAGCGAATCGGGCAAGGCCGCCGCAAAGGTGTGCAGCACGGTAGAACGATGGCTGTACAGCACGCCTTTCGGATTGCCCGTGGTGCCCGACGTGTAGCACAGCGACGAGGCGCTGTTCTCGTCGAGCAGCGGCCAGTCGAATACGTCATGGTGAAGATCGATGAGATCCTCGTAGCACATCAGCATCGACGACAGGCCGTGCGTGGGCGGCATGTGCGCCCGATCGGTCATCGCGACGAAGATCTTCGGGCTTTTCACACGCGACGCGACACTCTCGATCAACGGCAGGAACGTGAGGTCGAAGAACACGATGCGATCCTGCGCGTGCTCGATGATGTACGCGAGCTGATCGACGTGCAGCCGCGGGTTCAGCGTATGCAACACAGCGCCGGAGCCCGACACGGCGAAGTAAAGCTCCATGTGACGGTAGCCATTCCATGCGAGCGTCGCAACCCGCTCGCCCTGCTCGATGCCGAGGGCCGCCAGCGCATTGGCCATGCGTCGCGCGCGTTGCGCGAGTTCACGGTATGTATAGCGGTGAATATCGCCTTCTACACGTCGCGACACGATTTCCCGCCCGCCGTGATGACGTTCCGCATGCGTGAGCAGCGACGCGACCAGCAGCGGCTGCTGCATCATCAAACCTTGCATTGTTACTTCTCCTGTCTGGTCGCGCAGTGCTGCGCTTCCGGTTGCCCTGCTGCATTGCCGCCTGTTCCGTTCGCCGGCGCCGCGTCGTGCTCGTCGAGAATCAGGACGCGCTTCGAATCGACCGTCGCGACAGCAAACGTGGTGAGGCTCAAGCCGCCCGTTCCGGGCGTGCGCCCCGTGCGCAGATCGAAGCGCAGGCCGTGTGCGGGACAGCGCAGTACGCACCCTTCCAGCTCACCGTTCCCGAGCGACGCACCGTTGTGCGGACACGAATCGTCGATCGCGTAAATCTCGCCATCGACGTTGAAAATCACGACGCAGCGACCGTCGACGAATACCCGCTTGCGCTGGCCCGGCTCGATTTCGCCGGCAACACCCATCCCTACCTGACGTGACATCGCAGGTTCCTTTCCTTGCTCAATGAAGTGACAGTCAGATCAGAGCAGTTCGCGGATCAGCGTCGTCGCCATCGGCCATTCGCCAAAACCCGCAGCAGGATTGAGGTGACCGACTTCGCCGAGATCGACGAGACGGCTGCCCCAGTCATGCGCCATGCCTTCCACACGCTCGAACTGGGCGAGCGGATCGTTGCGGCTCGCAGCGACGATGCTCGGAAACGGCAGCCGTTCGCGCGGTATCGGATGCCAGCCATGCATTGCCAGCGCATCATGCGTCGGATAACCGGCCGGCAGCGGCGTTTCGAGATCGGCAGGGGTGGCGAGCAGCGCGCCGTGAATCCTGCCGTCGTGCTGCCTCGCCCAGTGCACCGTGATCATCACGCCCGCGCTATGCGCAACCAGAATGACCGGGCCGTCGATTTTCGCGAGCGCCGCATCGAGTGCCGCGACGCGCGCTGCGCAACTGAGCCCGTCGTGTTCGAGCGGCGGCACGGAAGCCGCATTCGGCAACGCCTGTTCCAGCAGCGTTTGCCAATGCCCGGCGACGTGGTCGCGCAAGCCAGGCACGATCAGAATGGTCGGTGTGATAGCGAGAGTCATGACGACGTTGCCTTTCCAGTCAATACGGCTTGTCGCCGATGATCCCGGCGCGCTCCATCTTGCGATGGCACGGCGGGTAGTCCATCACCGCGTAGTGTTGCGTGCTGCGGTTGTCCCATATCGCGATGCTGTTCGGCTTCCAGCGCCAGCGCACCTGGTACTCGGGTACATAAGCCTGGCTGACCAGATAGCGCAGCAGGTCGCCCGCGCCCGGATTCGCGTCCTGGCCGAAGCGCACCCGTGCCGGCGTGTGATAGTTGGTGAAATGCGTGGTGAAGGCGTTCACGAACAACACCTTCTCGTCTGTTTCAGGATGCGTGCGCACCACCGGATGCTCCGCATCCGGGAATTGCGCCTTCAACGCGTGGCGTTTCTCGACGGGCATGACGGCGCCGAAACTCGCCTCGATGCTGTGGCGGGCACGCAAGTCCGCGATCTGCGTCTTGATGTGCTCCGGCAGGTTCTCGTAGGCGAGGACCATGTTCGCCCACATTGTGTCGCCGCCCACGGGCGGGCACTCCACGCAGCGCAGCACCGCGCCGAACTGCGGCGCTTCCCGCCAGGTGGCGTCGGCGTGCCACGCGTTCTCGTAGCGATCGTTGGGCTGGTCCGGATTCTTGTAGATGCGCACGAGGCCCGGATGATCCGGATCGCTGCCGGCGACGGGATGATCTTCCAGTTCGCCGAAGCGGCGCGCGAACGCCACATGCTCGGTGCGCGTGATGTCCTGGTCGCGCAGGAAGACCACCCGGTGTTTCAGCAGCGCCGCGCGGATTTCCGCGAACAGGCCGTCATCGTGGATCGCATCGGCCAGATGCACGCCTGTCAGTTCGGCGCCGATCGTATACGTCAAGGGTTCGACTCGCATGGCATGCCCCTCAGATGACGAAGACCGACGAGCCAGTCGTCTTGCGCGATTCGAGGTCGCGGTGCGCTTGCGCCGCATCCTCGAGCGCGTAGCGCTGGTTGAGTTCGATCTTGATGCGGCCCGCCGCGATATGCCCGAAGATTTCGCCGGCAAGTTCGTTCTTTTCGGCAGGGTCGGCGATATAGTCGGCCAGCGCCGGGCGCGTCATATACAGCGAGCCTTTCACTGCCAGCATCTGCGGATTGAACGGCGGGATCGGACCCGACGCCGTGCCGACGCAGACCATCAGACCGCGACGCTTGAGCGAATCGAGTGACGCCTCGAAGGTGTCCTTGCCGACGCTGTCGAATACCACGTTCACGCCCACGCCGCCCGTCAGTTCGCGCACGCGCTTCGCGACGTCCTCGCGGCCGTAGTAGACGATGTGATCGCAGCCATGCGCGCGGGCAATCTCGCCCTTGGCTTCTGTCGATACCGTGCCGATCACGGTCAGGCCCAGCAGCTTCGCCCATTGCGACACGATCAGCCCGACGCCGCCCGCAGCCGCGTGCAGCAGGATGACGTCGCCCGCCTTGAAGTCGTGGATACGTCGCATCAGATACGACGCCGTCAGGCCGCGCATGGTCATGCCAGCAGCCGTTTCGCTGGAGATCGCATCGGGCAGCTTGATGAGGGGAGCCGCAGGCACCAGACGTTCGGTGCTATAGGCGCCGAGCGTATTGACGAAGCCCGTGTAGGTCACGCGATCGCCCACCGCGACGTTCGTCACATCCGGACCAATCGATTCGACCACGCCCGCCGCCTCGACGCCCATCCCGGCAGGCAGTGGGACGGGATAAAGGCCACTGCGGAAGTAGGTGTCGGCAAAATTCAGCCCCACTGCCTCGTGACGCAGACGGACCTGCCCGGGGCCGGGATCGCCCACTTCAACGTCCTCGTAGCGCAAGACTTCGGGACCGCCCGTTTCATGGAAGCGCACTGCCTTTGCCATGTTGAATCTCCTATCCATTACTTGAACTGCAAGTTGTCTTTGGCCTGCGGCGTAAAGCACGCGCTGCCATTGTTCAGTCACCGTGCGGCCTCTTCACGGAGCGTATCCAGACGCTCGAGGTCGCTCGCGTAGTTCCGCTTGCCGATAAAAAACGCGATCGCTGCGATGAGCGGCGCAAACGGCACGATCTGCAATGCGCCGAGCAGCCCCAGCCGGTCGGCAATGATGCCCGTGAGCACGGCGGCGGGCGCCAGACCCAGCAGGTTGTTCGCGAGCGTCAGGGTCGCGAACGCCGATGCGTGGATCGACGGCGGCGTGAGGTTGGCCACCATCGCACCCGACGGGCCGCTCGCCCCGGCGCAGAAGAACATGCCGACGCCGATCACGATCAGTTGAAACGGCCCCGCAGGCATGCGAAAACCGATCGCGAGCAACGTGAAGCATGCGAGGCAGAAGCCGATCGCCGCGCTCCACTTCTGTTCCCGCCCGTTCTTGCTGAGCCGGTCGGCGAGACTGCCGCACACCACCATGCCAAGACCCGTCACCAGCACGAACACCGCCGCGCTCGTCGCAGCCTTGCCGGTAGGCATGCCGTAGTAGCGATTCAGGAAGCTCGGCATCCATGCCCAGACAGCGGCGGGAACCAGCAGATGGATACCGCTGCCGACATAGGCGCACACCACCGACTTCGTCGAGAACAGCCCCTTCATCAGTGCGCGCAGACTCATCCGCACACCGAGCCCTTCCGACTTCTGTTTCAGGCTTGCCGGCTGCAACTGCGCGAGACGCTTTTCGGTCACGACCAGCATGTAGACGATCACCAATACGATCCCCAGCGCCGCCATCGCGCCGAACGCCATGCGCCAGCCCATCTGGGCCGCGACCGCGCCGCCCAGCGCCATGCCCAGCACCGAGCCGAACGCCCCGCCCGCCATGAATGCGCCCGTCAGCGTGGAGCGCAGCCGCGCGGGGAAAATGCTCAGGACCACGGCGATCCCGACACTCCCGTACGCCGCCTCGCCGATTCCGACGAAGGCCCGGGCGAGCAGCATTTCGCCGTAGTTCGTCGAAATCGCGCAGCCCAGCGTCGCGAGACTCCACATCGCCGCCATCAGGACGATGCTCTTCACGCGCCCCCAGCGGTCGGCGAGCACCGACAGCGGAAAGGTGAGCACGCCGACCATCAGCGCGACCACACTGCTCAGCGAACCCAGCCGGGTATCGGACAGGCTCCATGTGGCTTTGAGCAGCGGAAACACGGCATTCAACACCTGCCGCGACATGTAGTCGGAGAGCAGCAGCCCGACCGTCAGCGCAAAGACGATCCACGCATAGCCGCGCACGTCTGCTTGTGTGGCGGGTACATTGCCCGCCGTGGGTTCGGCATGCTGCATGAGCATGATGTGTCTCCTTCGTCCCGCTCTAGCGGCCGTCTTTGCCCGCAGGGCACAGCGACCGGCTATGGATATCGTCTCTCGCACCCCGGCGCGAGCCGGGGCGTCCTGCCTTCGAAGCCGACGACCATCAGGCCCCGGCTCGACACCTGTCCATCACGCCGCGCGCAGCGGCAGATTCCTGACGCCCGTTTCGCGGTTCGGCGCCATGCCGTTGGCTGCGAGCGTTTCATCGGCCGTCTCGTACTGCACGCCGATGCGGTAGATCTCGCGCGCTTCCTTGCCCGTGGCAATCTCACGGCCGAGTTCGCGCGCGACGCGCACGCACTGCTCGATCTGCTGCACGGACGTGAAGCGATTGCCGTGCTGGTCGATGATGGTGTCTTCGATACCGCAGCGAGGATGCAGGCCCATCGACATTGCCATCATGTTGAACGGCAACACGTTCTTGAGCAACGACTCGGCAGTCAGGGTGCAGCCATCCGGCGCGCGATGCACGAAATTGAAGAAGTTGAACGGATTCGGGCCGTCGAAGCCGCCGCCGATGCCGATCCACGTCAGGTTCAGCGGGCCTTTGTAGACGCCCTTGCGCACGAGGCGCTCGAGCGTTTCGAGTGCGTGAATGCCCGTGAGCTGGAAGTGCGGCTGAATGCCCGATGCCTGCAGACGGCGCAGATGCTCTTCGACCCATGCCGGGCCCGCAGGCACGGTCATCTCGCTGTACGCAGCCATGAACGCCGGATTGGACAGCGAGGTGCCTGCCAGGTACTCCGGATAGAGCAACTCCATGATGTTCATCTGCGTCGTGTTGATCGCGACCGTCACCTGATCCGGCTTCGGGTCGAGATCGGCCAGCATGTGACGCGTATCGTCGGACAACCACTTCGCGGCCTGTCCGTCGTTTTCCGGTGCGAACGAAATCGAGCCGCCCACCTGGATGATCATGTCGGGCACGGCGGCACGCACACCTGCGATCAGTTCGTTGAACTTCGACAGGCGCTTCGAGCCCTTGCCGTCCAGTTCACGCACGTGCAGGTGCAGCACCGTGGCGCCGGCGTTGTAGCAATCGACGGCCTTCTGGATCTGTTGATCCATCGTCACCGGAATGTCTTCGGGGAAGTCAGCCGGCATCCATTCCGGACCGTACGGGGCCGTGGTGATGACGACCTTGTCCTGGTTCTCCGGGTGGAGCGAATCGTCGAGAAACTGCATCTTGTGTCTCCGGTGTGGGGTGAGGGTGTTCCGGTGGCGCGTCGTATCAGCGAAAACACCAGAACCGATATCCGCACAGTAAGGGAATCACGCGATACACTTTTGTGATTGGGCGCCAATGTTTTAGCGTTTCATGCCACTCCGTGAAAACACTGAGCACCGGGGAAGCGTGAACTGGCGGCCGACACGTTCTATGCGGGGATAGCAATGGAAACGATGCTGCGATCAGTGGCGATGGGCGGCTATTTCGATGTGACGCGGCGGCTCGGACTGAACCCGTTCGAGCTCGTGCAGCAGGTCGGGATCGATGCGGCAGCGCTGGCCAATCCGGAAGATCGCGTTCCCGCCGCCGCCTGCTGCCGGCTTGTCGAACTGACGGCCGAAAAGGCGTCATGTCCGACCTTCGCGCTGCAAATGGCGGAAACCCGCCAGAAGTTCGGGACGGGCGTGGTCAATGTTCTGCTCGCCCACAAACGCACATTGCGCGAGGTGTTGCTCGCCGCAGCCGAATACCGTCATCTGCTCAACGAAGCGCTGGCGGTCTACGTCGAAAACGCGGGCGACACGGTCACCATCCGGGAGGAACTCGTCGTCGAACCGGGCACCCCGACCCGACAGTCGATCGAACTGGCCGTCGGCGTCCTCGCGCGCCACGCCAGCGCCCTGCTCGGCGACCACTGGAAACCGCGCACCGTCCACTTTGCTCACGCCGCGCCCGCTGACCTGACGTTTCATCGACGGTTCTTCGGCTGCTCGCTGCAGTTTGGGAGCGACTTCAACGGCTTCGTCTGCGCGGCGGCCGATCTCGACTACCCGAATCCTGCCGCCGATCCCGAACTGGTGCGATACGCCGAAAGCCTCGCCACGCCACTGAATGCCGCGAGTACCGACTCCACTGCACTCGAAGCGCGCAAGGCGATCTACCTGCTGCTGCCGCTCGAACAGGCCACGGTCGAGCTGGTTGCGCGGCATCTGCATCTGAGCGTACGTACCATGCAGCGCCAGCTCGAATCGGCGGACACCAGCTTCTCGACGCTGGTCGAGGAGGTCCGGCGCGAACTGGCCGTGCGCTATATGAGCAATCCGCGTTATCCCGTCGGCCGGGTCGCGGTGTTGCTGGGCTACTCGCAACAGGGATCGTTCACGAAGTGGTTCACTTCGCAGTTTCGTATGACGCCGCGCGACTGGCGCAACAGCCGGTCGAAATGACGATTCGGCTGGCGCGGTCATCCCCCACGCCGCTTTTCCCCTGAAGCATCGATTTCGACGCACTGGCGCACGCCAGCGCGCGAAGCTCCCGCTTTGCCGCGATGGCCGGCATGGCCTGCTTTGTCACTGCAACGGCAGATTTGGACACCGGCATCGACCGACCCTGACAGTACGATGTCAGGCACGACATACCGCTCGGACTCACTGGCCGATGCAACTCCATGACGTGGCAAGACACGATGAAGGTGGGGTATGCACGCCGGCAACTGGAAAAACGCATGAACGAACTGAACGGTTTCGACTACGAAGACCTGCAACCTGGCATGCGCGCCAGCTTTGCCAAGACCATCACCGAGGCCGACATTCTGTTGTTCGCTGGTGCGTCGGGGGACATGAACGCGGTTCATATCAACGAGCAATTTGCGCAGACGACGCCGTTCAAGGGGCGCATCGCGCACGGCATGCTCACCGCGAGCATCATCTCGGCGACCATCGCCGGCCGGCTGCCGGGTCCGGGCACCGTGTATCTCGGGCAGAACCTCCGATTCAAAGCCCCCGTTCGCCCAGGCGACACGGTGCATGCAGAAGTGACCATCAAGGAACTGATCCCGGAGAAACGCCGCGTGGTGATGTCGACGGTCTGCACGGTCGACGGCAAAGTCGTGATCGATGGCGACGCGCTCGTCATGCCGACTTCGCGCGACAGCGTGGGCAAGACACCCACGGATCTTTCCGTGAATAAAAGGTAATGGCCGGGATTCGATATGAAGATGTTATTTAGCATGCCAGACGAGTTCGCTACAGGCTTGCTCGCGTCCAGCTTCAATTTCTGGCGAGGACTGCCGCTTACCAACCGTCCCGACATGACCGTAACGGACGCCGAAGGTAACGAGATTCATCCCGTCGAGTCCGGCGCGCCGAGCATCATGATGCGTGCCCAGACCCGATACTGGCAACAGCAGACAGGGCTTTGGAGCAGCGTCTTGACCCGCGCGCTCGGCGCACAGCCGGGCACGAATCCGGTTGTGGAGCCTGCGCGTGGCGACCGGCGCTTTCATGGCGAAGAATGGTCCGGAAATGGCTGGTTTGGTTTTTTGAAGGAAAACTATCTGATCAACGCCCAGATGCTCGAAGACATGACCGAGGCGAGCGCGTTGAACGAGAAGGAAAAGCACAAGCTCCGCTTTTACATGCGGCAGTTTATCGACCTCGCGAGTCCTGCGAATTTTGCTGCAACGAATCCCGAAGTAATCCGGCGTGCGCTCGAAACCAGCGGCAGCAGTCTGCTGGCGGGCTTCACGCATCTGCTGGAGGATATGAAGCAAGGCACCATTTCGATCACTGATCAAAGCGCGTTCGAAGTGGGACGCAGCGTCGCCGTGTCCGAAGGGTCGGTGGTATTCGAGAACGATCTGTTTCAGCTGATCCAGTACGCACCGCTCACGCCAACGGTCGCGGCGCGCCCGCTGGTGATCGTCCCGCCTTGCATCAACAAGTTCTACATTCTCGACCTGCAGCCTCAGAACTCCTTTGTGCGCTTTGCCACTGAGCAGGGACACACCGTGTTCATGGTGTCATGGCGCAATGCAGACGCGCAGACGGCTCAAACCAGCTGGGACGACTATCTCGAACATGGCGTGATGAAGGCGATCGACGTCGCGCGCACCATCAGTCGCGCCGATCAGGTCAATGCGTTGGGCTGGTGCGTCGGCGGTACGATGCTGTCGTCCGCCCTCGCGGTGATGCGCGCCAATGGCGACGAGTCGGTATCCAGTGTGACCTTGTTGACGTCGTTGCTCGACTTCAGCGAACCGGGCGACCTCGGCGTATTCATCGACGAAGCGGGTGTCGCGATGCGCGAGCAGTCGATCGGCCGCGGTGGACTGTATCCGGGGCGCGAACTCGGCTTCACCTTCCAGACGCTACGCGCGAACGATCTGATCTGGCCGTACGTCGTGAACAACTATCTGAAAGGCAAGACACCGGCCGCGTTCGATCTGCTGTACTGGAACGCGGACACGACGAATCTGCCCGGGCCGATGTATAGCTGGTATCTGCGCAACATGTACCTCGAGAACAATCTGCGCGTGCCAGGCAAGCTCACGATGTGCGGCACGGCCGTCGATCTCCAGCGCATCGACATGCCCAGCTATCTGCTTGCGACGCAGGAGGATCACATCGTTCCATGGCAATCCGCGTGGCGCTCGACACAATTGCTGGGCGGTCAGGTCGAATTCGTGCTGGGGGCTAGCGGCCATATCGCTGGCGTCATCAATCCCGCTTCGAAGAACAAGCGCAGCTACTGGACGAGCGGCGAGTCTGTCAGCGACGCCGATGCATGGCTGGCGTCCGCCGAAGAACAGCCGGGTAGCTGGTGGAACCATTGGATCGTCTGGCTGAAGCAGCATGCGGGCGAACAGGTGAAAGCGCGCACGCGGCTGGGCAGCACGAAACACCGGCCGATCGAACCGGCGCCTGGCCGGTATGTGAAGGTGCGGGCGGACTAACGTTCGCCTCACTGCCTCACTGCCTCACTGAGAGTCGACGTGAGCACGCAAGATGTCGCGCTCCACAGGCTTGCCGTGCAGCTCGCCAAACTGCAGTGCCGCAAGCTGCGCATACAGCGGCGAACTCTGCAGAAGCTCTGCGTGACGCCCTTGCGCGACGATGCGCCCCTGATCCAGCACAACGATACGATCCGCTTGCTGCACGGTAGCGAGCCGATGCGCGATCACGAGCGTCGTACGGTTCAGCGCGGCGTTGTCCAGCGCGGTTTGCACGAGCCGTTCGCTCGCGGCATCGAGCGCGCTGGTCGCCTCATCGAGCAGCAGGATGGGCGGGTTCTTGAGAATGGCGCGCGCGATCGCAAGGCGCTGACGCTGACCGCCCGACAGCCGCACTCCGCGCTCCCCCAGGAACGTGTCATAACCTTGCGGCAGTTCCTCGATAAAACCGGCGGCTGCCGCCATCTCAGCGGCGCGCTGCACCTGAGTGAGCGTTGCGTCGGGCATCCCGTAGCGGATGTTGTCGAGCACGCTCCCCGAAAAGATCACCGATTCCTGCAGCACGACGCCGATCGCCTTGCGCAACGAAGCCAGCGACACCTGATTCGTCGGCACACCGTTGATCAGGATGTCGCCGGACTGCGGTTCGTAAAAGCGCAAAAGCAGTTGAAACAGTGTTGTCTTGCCCGCGCCCGACGGCCCGACCAGCGCGACATGCTCGCCCGGTCGCACATCGAGCGAGAAGCCCGACAGCGCAGCGATGCCGGGACGCGACGGATAGGAGAAGCTGACATCCTGGAAACGGATGCCGTCTCCCTGTGCCGGCAGCGGCACCGTCGTCTTGGCCTCTTCCACCGGCGAACGCGCGGCCAGCAGCTGCAGTAGCCGTTCCGTTGCGCCGGCAGCCCGCTGCAGATCACCCCACACTTCCGCGACGGCTCCCACGGCACCCGCCGTGAACACCGCATACAGGATGAACTGGGACAACTGGCCCGCAGTCATGTGTCCAGCGAGTACCGCCTGCGCGCCCAGCCACAGCACGAACACCACGGCGGCGAAGACGAACACGATCACCACGGCCGTCAGCGACGCGCGAGCGCGAATGCGTGTGAGTGCCGTATCGAAGGCCAGTTCTACCGCGCCACCGAAGCGCTTCGCCTCGTAGGCCTCCTGCGTGTACGACTGCACCGTCGGCATCGCGTTGAGCACTTCACCCGCCAGCGCGCTGGCGTTCGCGATCTTGTCCTGGCTCGCGCGCGAAAGCCGCCGCACGCGCCGTCCGAAGATCACGATGGGCGCGACCACCACGACCAGCGTCGCAATGATGTAGCCGGACAGCACCGGGCTCGTCGTGATCAGCATCGCGATGCCGCCGACGGCCAGCAGGACATTGCGCAGTCCAAGCGACAGGCTCGTGCCGACCACGGTCTGGATCAGTGTGGTGTCGGTGGTGAGCCGCGACAGCACCTCGCCCGTCTGCGTGGTCTCGAAGTATTGCGGGCTCATCCGCATCACGTGGTCGTAGACGGCACGCCGCAAATCAGCCGTGACGCGTTCGCCGAGCCACGACACCCAATAGAAGCGTAGCGCCGTCGCAGCGGCGAGGATCAGCGAGACCACGAAGAGCGCGATGAAGTAGCGATCGATATGCGTGCGGTCGCCGCTCGCAAAGCCACGGTCGATCAGGTACTTGAACGCCACCGGTAACGCCAGCGTCGCGCCCGCCGACGTCAGGAGCGCCAGGAACGCGAGCGCCCAGCGCTTCGCATAAGGACGCAGGAACGGCAGCAGGGCAAAAAGCGGAGCGACACGTAACGTGCGCGCGGCGGTATCGGGCATGGAGATGTCTGGGTGGATGGGCGACAGGGGGATTATGTCAGCCCGTGAACGGGAACGTCCGCGTGACGGTTCGCCGTCGGTTGATGTTTGTCGCTAGAGAAGATTGTCGTCTTCCCTCGTCAGTGCGTCACGGGCATGTTGTCGTTCGAGTCGCGCGGCGGCGTCCAGCAGATGAACGCCGGCAGGCGTCAGCATCGGACGACGCCATCCGCCAACGCGTGGCTCGAGCGAGATCAGCCGGTAATCCAGCAAGGTATCGAGTTCGACACGCGCCGTGTCGATCTGATCGGGTGCGCTGCGCACGAGCATCAGCGTGGCCAGTTCGTGTGGACTGAGCATGGTCGTTGCCTCACTTTGATGTAGACGCCCGTTCAGCGCATCTTGACGAGCGTGATGGCGTGCTCGGGACACGCCGACACACAATGCCCGCATGCGCGGCACGCGTCTGCACGCGTCGCGTAGGCGACCTTCATGCCATGCACGCGCAGCTTGAAACGTTGTAATGGACGGAGCGTCTGGTAATCGGCCGCATCGATACGGCGGATATCGAAGACGTTTTCAGGGCAGACAACTGCGCAATCTGCCTTGCCTTCGCAACGGGTGAAATCGACCTTGGGGACGATCACGCCGGGCGGCTGTTTGCAGGCCGAAGTGGCATTGCGTGTCATGTGCCTGCTCCTTCGTTCTGGCGGCCAGCCGACGCTGGGTCGTTGCGCAGCCGCTCCCGCTCCTGCTGCGTCATCTGTTGCCAGTGACGCCATTGCCTCGCTTTGTAGCAACCGCCATGTCCCCGGAATCCACCGAAAAGAATCCGGCAGAGCACGAGCAGACCTATTGCGCGCGGATAGTCGATCGCATGCGCATCGATCACGAGGGTCGGGATGATCCAGTTCCATAACCTCATGACGATCCAGCCCATCAGCGCAATGATCAGCACGATCAACAGCGCCTTGGCGAAAATTTTGCGGCGGAAGTTCATTGCATTCTCCTTGGTTCATATCTCGAAGTCGTCGTAGGACGACCGCAGGCGCTCGCGCAGATGCAGTACCGCGTAGCGCTTGCGCGCGAGCAGCGTGTTGACGCCGACGCCCGTCGCAGCCGCCATCTCCTTGAAGCTGCGTCCGTCCAGCTCGTGAGCGATGAAGACCTCGCGCTGGTTCGCGGGCAACTCGTCGAGCGCGGCGCGCAGTGTGTCGAGCAGTACCGCGCGTGCGTAAGCGGCCTCGGGTCCGGCATCGGCGGAGGGCAGTGTCAGGTCGAGGCGGTATTCGCCGTCAGCGTCTTCGACATCGGCGGCGTGGGCGGCATCGGGCAGTGGCGCTTCCTTCTTCTTGCGGAAGCGATCGATGATCCGGTTTCTCGCGACGCGGAACAGCCACGCGCCTACCTGCTCAACCGGGTCCGGCAGCCGCCAGGCCTCGACGAGCTCTTCGAAAACGTCCTGAAGGATGTCCTCGGCTTCGTCCTGATCGATGACGCGGCGGCGGATGAAATTGCGCAGCCTCGGACGCTCGCGGGCGACCGCAGCGGCGATTTCGCGGTCCTGCTCGGTCATCGTGCTCGGGGCGTTTGGCGGTTCCATACCCGTGATGACGATCCGCGAAGAAGAATATTGTGGCGCGAGTATCGTCACACAAAACAGGCCGTGCAGCAGGTGCCCTGCATCCTGCCAACGGTTCTCGTCCTCGCCAGAATCGCACTATGATGCGTTGTGTCGCCCGTCCCGCGGCCTAGCCCGAAACGCCCGCGGCAAGCGCAGTCCAACTGGTCTCCCGGTGTATCAATCGGGAAATGCAGCAAGGATGACATCATGGTCCGTCTCGCGATGATTCTTCTTGGTGTCGACTATCTCCGCGTCCGCTGGCGCGAACTGCTGCTAGTCGGCTGCCTGAGTGTCGTGCTCGGCGTGACGATCTTCTGCGATGCGCTCGACGGCGCGCTGTGGTTCCCGATCATCCCGTTTGCCGCCCTGCTGATGATCGAGGGCGTCGCGACGGTGTGCGTCGCATGGACGGGCATGGGCGGCCAGCGCACGCTGCGCTACGTGAAAGGGATCACGTTCATTCTGTCCGCGGCGCTCGTGCTGGTCGGCGGGGAACACGGCAACTTCATTCTGTCGATGATCTTCGGCACGCTGTTTCTCGTGGACGGTGCCCTGCAAATCATCGCGGCGAGAGTGGTCCGCTACCGGAAGTGGAAAATCGCAGCCGCAGGCGGCGTGCTGGAGGTTGCCATCGCAATCTTCTTCTATCAGCCCTACCCCGATCACTATGCGGGCACCGTTGCGTATTGCGTGGCGTTCGGCCTGCTGTTCGGCGGCTGGAACATGATCCTGCTCGCGATGCGCGTACGGCGCATGTCGATCAACCCCGCCGTCGCCGATGAAAAACGCGCGGGACGCGCAACGGCATCGGCAACGGCCGCCACGACGGACACGTCCGCCGAACGGAAGCGCCCGTTACCGGACTCATTCGACGGTCCGCCCGAACCGCACGAGCATGTGCTGACGGTTCACGTGTGGACGCCCGTTGGGACGGTCAAAGGCGAAGCGCGGCGGCAACCGATACTCGACCGTTATATCGCCGCCGTCGACAGAAACGGCTCGATCTCGACGGGGCACGCTGCACTCGAAACGGCCGAAGGCATCTATATCAGCCTGTACCCGGCGGTCGAAATCGAAAGGTCGCCGGAAGAATTCTCGCGGATCCTGCGCGCGACACGCGACAACGATGTGCCCGGTGTGTTCCAGCCTGACTACGCGACGGAATCGGCGGCATGGTGTCCGTCGACGCGGCAGATCCGCATCCGCAATTACGATCCGGAGCGGCTCGAACGGTTCTGGGCCGAGTATCGGCGCGATACGACCTATAACCTTACATACCGCAATTGTTCGAGCACGGTCGCAAAAGCGCTGGAGGCGGCAATCGAAGGCGCGTCGGTGCGCGCCTCGGGAAAGCGAAGCGGCTGGAAGCCGTTCTTTCGCGTGGCGACCACGCCCGAACTCTGGGTCGCGGCTCAGGTCAGAAAGCGCTCGGCGACGATGGCATGGACGCCGGGGCTCACCCTCGACTACGCACGCGCGCTCAGCATGCTGGCCGACCCGCGTCCATCCGGATGGGTGAAGATGGCACGCCTCGCGTTGCAGACGATGTATGCCTCGCGCCAGCGCTGGCGCGCGGAAAAAGCAGCCGCGTCGAATATCGATGATATGGACGCCGTGGACCGTGACTCGGGTTCTGAAGGCGGATTGGAGCCGCTCTGGCAGCAGGCAGGCGACCCGCATTACACGGCAAAACGCCCGGACGCTTCGTAACGCGGAGCCAGTTGCGTTAACCGGTCCTGCGCACGGCCGCGAACAGATCGGTGATGTCTTTCATCGTCGCCGCTTCATTCGTGTACGTGAAGGTGCCGCGCCCGAGCATTTCGTTGCCGGCGCGCAGCAACGCGCCCAGCGCCGCGCGCGCAAGCGCCCCGCCGACGCTGATCCGCTTCACACCCATCTGCGCGAGATCGTCGACGGAAAACGGCATGCCCGCCATGCCCATCAGCACGTTGACGGGCCGGTCGACGGAACTGACGACGGCGGCGATATCCTCGCGCGTTTTCAGGCCCGGCGCGTACAGCACGTCGGCGCCCGCTTCCTGGAAACCCTGCAGGCGGCGGATCGTATCGGCGAGATCTGCGCGGCCGTTCAGATAGTTCTCCGCGCGCGCCGTCAGCGTGAATGGAAACGGCAGCGAACGGGCGGCTTCGACGGCGGCGCGCACGCGCTCGACGGCGAGTTCGTGTGCGTAGATGGGATCGTCGGCGCGACCCGTCGCGTCCTCGATCGAGCCGCCGACGACGCCCGCCGCAGCCGCCTGGCGAATCGTTTCGGCCGCGTCTTCCGGCGCGTCGCCGAAGCCGTTTTCGAGGTCCGCGCTGACGGGCAGATCCGTCGACGGCGCGAGTTCGCCTAGATGCCGGATCATCTGCTCGCGACCGACAGCGTTGTCCGGCAAGCCCAGCGTGAATGCATAGCCGGCGCTCGTGGTCGCCAGCGCCTTGAAGCCGAGCGCTTCGAGCAGGCGCGCCGAGCCGATGTCCCACGGATTGGGAATGATGAACGGCACGCTGGCCTCGTGAAGCGCGCGAAACGCCCGCGCCTTGTCTGCTTGTGTCGTTGTCATGGCGGCTCCATCAATCGCGCAAAGGGATGCGGAATGTTTGGAAAGTGCTGAATGGGAAATTTTGCCCGGACCTGTCTCGCGTGACCGGGCAAAAACAGACAATGCGCACTATGCGCCGCTTGCTCAGGTTTCGAGCTTCGCGTCCATCGTGATCGTCGCGTTCAACACCTTCGAGATCGGGCAACCGGCCTTGGCGTCCGCCGCGGCCTTGTCGAATGCGGCTTTATCGCCGCCCGGAATCTTCACCACGACGTCCAGGTGCGAGGCGGTTACCGAGAAACCGCCGCCGTCCTTGTCGAGCGTGACCGTGGCCGTGGTCGAGATGCGCTCCGGTTTGATGTTGGCCTTGCCGAGTTCGGCGGACAACGCCATCGAAAAGCATCCCGCATGCGCCGCCGCGATCAGTTCTTCGGGGTTCGTGCCGATGCCGTTTTCGAAGCGCGTCGCGAACGAATACTGCGTGTCCTTGAGCACGCCGCTATCGGTGGAGATCGAGCCCTTGCCGTCTTGCAGACCGCCCTGCCAGATTGCTGATGCTTTGCGCTTCATTAGTCGCTCCTGTGTCGGGTTCGTGCTGCCGCGTTCCCCACTACGATGCCGGCCGCGACGGTCCCGCCCGAAATCACGCGGCGCCGGCATCGGTCACGCGTGCTGCGCCAAACCCGTAGGCCGTGGGCGTGGACCGAAGCTTCATCATAGGCGGATATCGGTGGCACTGCCGTGAAGCGGCGTAAATGACCATTATTTCATCCACCGCAAGAATCTTTATCCAATCTGCCGCTTTTTTCATCACCCCTGCGGAAATACACTCTGGTCAACGGTTCGGACATCGGTGTTCAAACCGAACCGATCAACAAATGTTCTCGGAGGTCATCATGAAATCGCTTCTTTCCGCAGTGGTCGTCGCATCCGCTCTGATCGTTCCCGCTGCCGCGTTCGCGCAGCAAGCCAATGGCCCCGTGACGCGCGCGCAAGTCCAGGCCGAACTGGTCGCCGCCCAGCAAAACGGCTCGCTCGACCAGAACGACGTGGCGTATCCGCCCGCCAAGCCGCAATACGGCGCAACGTCGGGATCGACGGAAGTCGGCGGCGTATCGGCTGGCACGTCGCAATCGGGCAAGCGCCCGAGCGTCGAACAACGCATTTTCTCGACGTTCCGCGGCAACTAAGCATTTGCTGCCCGTGACGTGACGCGGCGCGTGTGATCAGACAGTCACGCGCCGCTGTCCAAACAACGAAGGCCCCGGCTGACGCATGATGTCAGCCGGGGCCTTTGCTTTTGCTGCGCCGGATTGCGCCGGATTTGCGCCGAGCCCGCTTACTCGGCGAACGGCAGCGAGTCCTGCCCTTGCGCGCGCATGCCGAACACATTCAGCGTCATCGCGACCAGCGCGTAATAGCCGAGCAGCCCGACCAGATTGATGGCGACCTCGTGACCGAAGCGTTCGACCGTCTTCGCGTACGTCGCGTCGGACACGCGCTTCGTGTCGTACAGTTCGGTCGCGAATGCGTAGATGAGCGCATCGTCGGCATCGGCGAACGAAGGCGCCTGGCCCAGGCGGATCGCCTCGGCATCTTCGGCGCGCACGCCTGCGTCGATGGCGATCGGATAGTGGATGAACCACTCGGCCTGCGCCTGCCAGCGCGAGGCCGTGACGAGAATCGCCAGTTCCGACAGGCGCAGCGACAAGCCCGTCTTGTAGCGGCAGAATGCGCCCAGACGCTGCGCATGCTGCGCGAGTTCGGGACTATGAATCCAGCCGAGAAACGGCCCGTTCAGATTGCCGCGCGGTCCCGACAGGATTTCGTCGAGCACGGCTTTCTGGTCGGGTGTCGCGCGGCTGGCGTCGAACGGAGGCAGGCGGTTGGTCATCAATAGCTCTTCGTGCAGGGTTGGTGGGTCGATCAGGCCGCGCCCGATGCCGCCAGCGCGCCTTCGATCGCATCGGCCAGGCGACTGACGATCTGTTCGATATCGCGCGGCGTGCAGATGAACGGCGGCGCGAGCAGCACATGATCGCCGATCTTGCCGTCGACGGTGCCGCCCATCGGGTACACCATCAGGCCGCGCTGGAACGCTTCGCGCTTGATCGCGGCGTGCAGCTTCAGTTTGGCATCGAATGGCGTTTTCGTCGCGCGGTCCTGCACCAGTTCCACGCCGACGAAGAGCCCGCGTCCGCGCACGTCGCCGATAAACGGATGCTGCGCATAGTGCTCGCGCAGCAGCGAACGCAACTGCTCGCCGCGCGCCTTCACGTTGTCGAGCAGATGCTCGTCGGCAATCACGCGCTGCACTTCGAGCGCGGCGGCGCAGGCTGTCGCGTGGCCGATATAGGTGTGGCCATGCTGGAAAAAGCCGGAGCCGCCTGTGATCGCCTGATAGATCCGGTCGCTCACGAGCGTCGCGCCGATCGGCTGATAACCCGCGCCGAGGCCCTTTGCGATGGTCAGCAGATCAGGCGTGACGCCGTCCTCTTCGCACGCGAACAGGTGGCCCGTGCGGCCCATGCCCGACATGATTTCATCGAGAATCAGCAACACGCCGTAGCGGTCGCACACTGCGCGAATCTTGCGGAAATACTCGCGCACGGGCGGCACCGCGCCCGCTGTCGCGCCGACCACCGTCTCCGCGACGAACGCGGCGACCGTGTCGGAACCGAGTTCGAGAATCTTCTGCTCGAGTTCGTCGGCCAGACGCTGCGCGAACTGCTCTTCCGTTTCGTCCGCGCGCTGCTCGCGATACGCGTAGCACGGGCTCACGTGATGCGCGTCGATCAATAGCGGCAGGAACGGCTCGCGCCGCCATGCATTGCCGCCGATCGCCAGCGCGCCCAGCGTGTTGCCGTGATAGCTCTGCCGACGCGCGATGATATGCCGCCGCTGCGGCTGCCCCACTTCGACGAAATATTGACGCGCGAGCTTCAGCGCCGCCTCGATCGCCTCCGATCCGCCCGACACGAAATACACATGCGCGAGACCTTGCGGCGCGCGTTCGACGAGATAGCTGGCGAGTTCTTCGGCGGGCTGCGTCGTGAAGAACGACGTATGGGCGTACGGCAGCGCCTGCGCCTGACGCTTGATCGCATCGATCACGCGCTGGTTGCTGTGGCCGAGGCACGAGACGGCCGCGCCGCCCGATGCGTCGATATAACGCTTGCCCGTCGAATCGACGATCTCGATGCCCTCGCCTTTGACGGCGACGGGCAAGGTCTGCTTCGGCATGCGGTGGAATACGGTAGTCATGCGCTCTCCTTGAGTGAGCGGAAGCCAGCGACGTTCAGGCCGCCGTGCGTGCAATGAAAGTGTCGAACACGACGGCGCGTTGCGCGTGAACGCGCAGCGCGACACCGTCGTCGCGAAGTTGGAACAGCGCCGTCGCGAGCGTGTTTTCGCCGTCGGGATCGTGTGGATCGTCGCGGTAAATGGGTAAGCCGGTCGGAGTCTTGTCATGCAGCATGTCGACGAGCACGTCGCCGTCGATCTGCGCGCCGCGCTGATCGCGCAGTACGCCGACGCGCGCCTGACGATCGCATGACGAATCGGTGACGATCTGCGCCTCGTCTTCGCAGCCGGGATGAATCATGTGATTGGCGTGGCCGGACATCCACTCGACGCGTTCGACCGAACAGCGCCTTGCCGTCGCCTCGACGCTGAACACGCGGAGATCGCCCGCGGCGCCCAGCGTGTGA
Source organism: Paraburkholderia largidicola (assembly GCF_013426895.1). Lineage (NCBI taxonomy): Bacteria > Pseudomonadati > Pseudomonadota > Betaproteobacteria > Burkholderiales > Burkholderiaceae > Paraburkholderia > Paraburkholderia largidicola. The sequence continues at coordinate 889,506 of NZ_AP023175.1, forward strand.
TGAAAGCCGCTCGCGCGCGGGGTATCACGCAGAAGCTGCACGGCCTCGTCGAGCGTCGATTGATCGAGCACCGCACGCGCCAGGATCATGCGCGGCACGCCCGTCACCGGCCGACGAATACGCAGATTGTTGATCGCCTGCGCGAGACACGCGCGGTTCGCCGCGAACGTGTGGCCAGGCAGCGAGCCGGGGTAATAGAAGCTGACGAAGCCGGGTTTGCCCTTTGGCTGGACGTCGACGAGCCAACCCTTGCCGAGCAGGAACGGATCGCCGTCTTCGTTGTGCGCGATCAGCGTGTCGCCGCTTCGCACGGCGGCGAAAGTCGTGCAGCCGTCGGGCGTGTTGTGCACCAGTTCGCCACGGCAGTTCCACAGGAATATGTCGTCCGGGCGCCAGCCGAGACCCGCCGCCATGCCGTCCAGTTCGGCGAGCTGATCCGGACAATGCGCGTGCGCCGCGTCACGCAACTGCTGCACAAACGCGTGCCCGCGCCACGCCTGCACGTCGCGCCATGCCGCGCTCTGCTGCATGTACGCATCGAACACGGGCCGCGCCAGTTCGCCGAGCTGACGGCCAATGTCAAACGGCTCGCCCGCTATCCGATGCAATTCCCAACTCTGCTTCGACACACGACACCTCGAACATCAATCAACACGCGATGCGCATTTATAGTTCATTACAACATATGTTGTCAATAACGATGCAATGCGCCCGTCGGTTGCTTTTACGTGGACTTGAAGCTCGCGGGCGCCCGATCAGGGCACGTAGGCGCCCTTCGCGTGCAGCGACTGCTCGGCGAGTTCGAGCTGCTGGACGGCGTCCGTGCCTTCGAGCGCGAGCAGATGCGCGACCAGCGACTCCGCAATCGCTGTCGCCGCCACCAGCGACGGGAAGAACGACGGACTTTCGTGCGAGAAGATCAGCACCTTGTCGGCGTTCAGCGCGATGGGCGACACGGCGCTGTCGGTGATGGCGATCAGCTTGCTGCCCTTTTCCAGCGCGGCTTCGGCCACGCGCGCCGCCTCGACGGAATACGGCGCGAAGCTGACGACGACCGTCGCGCTGTCGCGTTCGATACCGCGCAACTGCATTTCGAGCGTGCCCGCTTCGCCTGTCAGCAGCGAAACGGACGAGCGAAACAGCCGGTATCCATAGACGAAACCGAACGCGACGGGAAAGCACGAACGAAAACCCGCGACATGCACGTGCGGCGCGCGCCGCAACAGCTTGGCCGCTTCGACGGTCACGCGGGTGTTGTGCGCCGCCGTCACTTCGAGATTGTGCTGTTGCGCGACGAGCAGATCGTGCGCGAGCGCGTCTTTCGCGTGCCCCTTGACGAGCGAGCGGGCGCGGCTGGTCAGCGGCTCGGGGCGCGTGCGCACGCGCGCGACGAACAGGTCGCGCAATTCGTTCCAGCCCGGAAAGCCCAGTTGCTGCGATAGCCGCACGAGTGACGCGGGTTGCACCTGGGCGCGCTCGGCGACCTTGCGCATCGACGACACGGCGACCTCATCGGGATGATCGAGCAGAAACGCCGCGCCCATCTGGAACTGCGGACTGAGTTCGGAGAAGCGTCCACGGATCAGGGCGGCGAGCTGGTCGAAGGTGTCGGGCATACGGTGTACCGGGGATGAGGATGACAACAAATGTTATCACCCGGTATCGAGCGGGGCCAATGAGGGATGAGCGGGTGATGCGGCGGAAGAACCTACGCGTTCTGTTCGCTCGCCAACACTTGAAAACACGAAATCACCCCGATTGACCTAACGTAATGCAGTAGCACTCGTCAACGATTCGAAAGCAGGTAGACCATCCCGTGTCGCCATTGCGCCCATAACAAGGAGTGAACCATGGTTACTGGCCCTATCGTCAAAGCACCCGTGGATATCCCGGCCCGCTTTGCACACGAAGACATCCTCATCGACGGAGCAATCGGCTTTACGTCGACACCCGCCGGTCCGATGTTTGATCCTTCCGACGACCAGTCGGCAATCAGGATTCCCACGCTCGTTCGGGTCCGTAGCGCAGACGGTGTACCGCTCGAAGGGCTGACCGCACGAGATTTTTCAGCCGCCTTCTGGGGCGCTGGAGAACTGGAGAAAATCAAGGTCTTGACGTGTGATCCGATGCATACCAAGAAGGGGCCAACATCGGAGGCGGGAATCAGCACGTTGGGGATGTACTCGCTCTATTTGAAAATGCCCGAACTCTGGTGGTGGCAAACGCCCGACAACAAGCGGGACATCACCAATCTGGTGTTCATCCTGAACGTTTCGATTCTCGACACGAGAGGGTCGATCGTCGTGAGCAAAACAGGTCAGGTATTTCTGACGACGCCGTGCCTGCATATGCCTCGCGTCTACCGCGAAGAAGACGACGCGTAGTGCGTGCGGCACCATAGCCGGTCACATCGACTGATCAGCGAGCTTCGAGCCCCATGGCCTTCAGATCTCTGCTCGACGTCCAGCAAGCCGAGTCGGTCCCGCTCGAAGCGCGCGGGCTCGCCACCAGCACGTACGAAACCATTCGACGCAGCGCGCAGGCGCATCCCGATTCGCCAGCATTGAGTTTCTTCTTCGACGCGCAGCACTTCAAGCAGACGCACCACTGGAACTACGCGCAGTTCTTCGCGGACATCACCCGCGCGGCCAATGCCTTTCATGCACTCGGCGTCGGACGCGACGACGTGATCGTGTTCGTTTTGCCGAACTTGCCCGAAACACACTTCACGATCTGGGGCGGTGAAGCGGCGGGCATCGTGATGGCCATCAATCCGTTACTGGATGGCGAGCAGATCGCAGCACTCATCGACACTGCGCGAGCCCAAGTGCTGGTCACGCTGGCGCCGACTCCCGGCACCGATCTCTGGCCCAAGCTCATGCCGCATCTGGCGCAGTTGCCGACCTTGCGCGATATCGTCTGGGTCAATCTCGCGCCATACGTCAGCACAGGTAAAGGACTCACACTCCGTCTGATTGCCGCGGCGGAAAAAATGCGCCACCAGGGCCGGCGGATTCACGATCTGCGGTCGCTGATGCACCGGCAACCCGCAGACCGCCTGACGAGCGAACGCCAGTTCGCCAGTGATGACACCGCTTCATATCTATGCACTGGCGGAACGACGGGCCTGCCGAAGATCGCCGTGCGCACGCACGGCGCCGAGGTGTTCGATGCCTGGTCGACGTCGGCACATATGGAGTTCGGCGATACCCGCAAGACCAACTTCTGCGGGTTGCCGCTATTCCATGCGAACGGCCAGATGGTGACGGGACTGATGGCATGGATGAACGCACATCACGTCGTTCTCGGAACGCCTCAGGGCTATCGCGGCGCAGGCGTGCTCCCGAGCTTCTGGGCGATCGCAGAGCACTACCGCATCAATTTCTTCACCGGCGTGCCGACCGTGTACGCGGCGCTGCTGCAGTATCCCGACGATTCGCGCGATCTCTCGTCCCTGGAGTTCGCGATTTGCGGCGCAGCGCCGATGCCCGTCGAACTGTTCCGCGAATTCGAGCGGCGCACGCACATCCGTATTCTCGAAGGCTACGGGCTCACCGAAGGCACCTGTGTGACTTCCTGCAATCCGCCGGACGGCGACCGGCTGCCTGGATCGATTGGTATCAGGCTGTGCTATCAGGGCATGCGCGTCGCCATACTCGACGACAAAGGCCGCTACCTGCGCGACGCAAATGTCGACGAAGTGGGCAGCATCATCATCCCCGGCCCGAATCTGTTCAAGGGCTACCTCGAAGATCACCACAACGCAGGCATCTGGCTGACCATCGACGGACTGCGCTGGTTGATCACCGGCGATCTCGGTCGGCAGGACGAGCGCGGCTACTTCTGGCTGACGGGGCGCAACAAGGAACTGATCATCCGCGGCGGGCACAACATCGAGCCGAAGCTGATCGAGGAGCCGCTCCAGGCGCACCCCGCCGTCGCGATGGTGGCGGCCGTCGGCGCGCCCGATGCGTACGCGGGCGAAGTGCCCGTCGCCTATGTCCAGCTCCGCGCCGGACATCACGCGACGGAAAGCGAGCTGCTGTCTTTCGCCTCGCAGACGATTCATGAACGGGCCGCCGTGCCCAAACGCATCGAAATCGTCGAAAGCCTGCCTGTCACGGCCGTTGGCAAGATCTACAAGCCCGCGCTGGTTCAGCGGGAAATCAAACGGACGATTCTGGCAGAAGCGCAAGCGGCGGGCATCTCAGACGTTTCGGTCGAAGTCGTTTAGGACAGGCGCCGGGGTGTCGTGGCACGCGTCGCCGCCAAAGGACGACAGCAGGAATTCGGGCACCTGCTCAGCCGTTACGCATTCCAGGTCGAATGGCTGTGAACACACGCGCCGCTCGATGTGAGCGGCCGGAATCCCGCATTGCGAAATCATCGCCCGTGTCACAAAACTGCTTGCTGCATGGCAGCGTGAAAGCACTGCGCATCGGAAAAACCCTTTTCGCCTCGTGAAACGCCATCCACAACCAATTGATTTAAAACGCATTTTTATTCGTTCGGCGCGCCACACTCCCCGCTCGCGGCTATCTCCTTCTTCGGTACTCTCTTATACAAGAGGTGGATGCTCGACGACGACCAGCCGATCGATTGGCGAGCCGGTGCGACCCGCCCAGTGCTTTTTTCATACCGCTGGAGAAAATCAAATGTTGCACGTTTATGTCGAACCCGTACCAAAGGGCCGATGGGGGCCGATCGACGGATACACCGTCGAGTTCCAGGACGGCACCAAAGTGACCCCGGAGATCTACCGTTCAGAAACGCTCGCTGTCGGCGAGATCAAGTTGCGCGGCTATCTGCCGCTTATCGCGAAGGTGCGCATCACCGACAAGGCCGTCACCGAGCACTGGCAAGCGGCCGAACAACCGCTGCCGCAAGGCTGACACGGACCCACCGCGCACGTCCGTTGCGCGTAACGCGTGCTTCGCGCCCGTCATCCGGCGAAGCACGCGCTCACCCTTCCACCGAACATCACATCCCGGCTTGCTGGCGCAACAGCGCTGCTTCGCATGCGCCGCGGATCAGCCGGTAGCGGTTCGCGCGTTTGTCGATATGAATATGATCGGTGAAGGTAGCCTGCATGCCGGCCGGATCGACAAGGCATGCGTGGCACTCGGCGAGACGCATCGCGAGCGGCAGCGCCCGGCTCGACAGCATGACGCGGTGCGTGACATCGACCGCGCTCGAATCGGGCGTATGCCAGCGCCGCATTGCGTCGACTGCCTGCGACGGAGACAGCCACCATCTCGTTTCGGCGTAGACGAGCAGATGCAGCGCGACGATCAGCGTAAGCAGTTTGATCTGCGCTTCCACTTCACTGCTGAATGCGACTTGAGTCATGCGTGCGTTGCTCATCTCTCGCTCCCCACGAATCGATAAACAGCCCACCGCATGAATCAGGCCTGACGTCGCGGGACGTATTACAGTGGAGTCCACCATGACGCCATTCTTCCGGAGACGCCGATGAGCCGCTATACGACAGCCGAACTCGACTCGCTCGCGACGCAGTTCGACGCCGACGGAATGGTCGTGCTCCGCCGTCATTTCCCCAAAGAGACCTTGCTGAAGTGGCGCAACGCGTTCGACGCGCTGCTCGAACAGCGTCTCCGGGAAAGCGCGACGGCCGTCCGCGGACCGAACCGGCACTACATCACGCTGCCTTTTATGGGCGATTTCGCCGACGAAGCTATTTTTGCCGACCCCGACGTGCTCGCCATCGTGGAGCGCGTCGCGGGCGACGAGCCCGTCATGTGCCAACTGGCTTCCGACACGCCGCTTCATGGCTCCGACTATCAGGACGTGCACCGCGACACGCCGGCACTCTTCGACGGTTTTCCGGAAACGCCGTCGTTCCAGCTGGCCGTCAATTTCCCGCTATGCGATGTGACGCGCGAGAACGGACCGTTCGAGACGACGCTCGGCACGCATCGCATGCGTGACAAGGAAGCGCTGGAAGCGTATGAAACAGGCCGCGCACCGTTGCACACGATCACGATGGAACTGGGCGACGTGATGATCAGGGACGTGCGCGCGCTGCATCGGGGAACGCCAAATCTGACGCAAGCGCCCCGCCCCATGGTCGTGATCGGCTATAGCCGCAGCTGGTATTTCCGGCCGGAAGTAAAAATCGATGTGCCGGAAAACGTCTTTCAAAGCCTCCGCGCCAGAGGCAAGCGGCTTCTGCGGTATATGCCGCGTGTGGACAACGTCGAAGCCGTCGCAACGGGCGAAAGCTATACGAAGTTCGCTTATTGATCGGCTCCACGCGCGGCGTAGCTCACGTAGAAGCCCAATTGTCGCGCCTGAGTCGCCAAAGCGTTTCCGCAGCGACGGTTTATCCGGCGCGCTGCCGTCGTCATACTCGTGCCCATTCTCGGGACATGTCGCCGGTCACGGCGTCACGTCCCGATGTGACGCAATCTCCATGGGCGACGAAGATGGTGACCAGACAGATCATTGATTCAGGCGCATACCTGCAACATTTCGAGTCGCTGCCGGACCTGTGGACGCTCGAACAGATCGCCGCATCGCTCGAAGCAACGCTGCGGGACAAGCCGGCGGACGCCGCATCGATATGGATATTCGCCTATGGCTCGCTCATCTGGAATCCGATGATCGAGTTCGACAGGCGAATGGTGGCGACGCTGCACGGCTGGCAACGCAGCTTCTGCCTGCAGATGACAGCGGGCCGCGCAAGCCCGGACAACCCGGGCAGGATGCTCGCGCTGCGTCCCGGCGGGCACACGCGAGGCATCGCGTTTCGGCTACGCGACGCAACATCGAACGACGAACTGCGGCGCATCTGGATACGGGAGATGGTGCTCGGGTCGTACCGTCCCACCTGGGCGCCCGTCACGCTCGAAGACGGCCAGCAAACGCACGCGATCGCCTTCGTCGCCGACGAATCCCGCGAGCAGTTCCAGCACGATTCGTCCGTGCCGACGGTCGCCCCGCTGATCGGATGCGCGACGGGCACGTTCGGCACCAATGCCGAGTATCTGTTCAAGCTGCACGCGGCGCTGGCGGAATGCGGCGTGAACGATCCTTATGTCGACGCGATCGTCCACGCGATCGAACGTCCATTGCCGCACGACCCGCAAGCCATGCCCGTTTGCCGTGGCGAGCGTTGAAAGACGCCTCGACACGAAACACGCCATCATGGACAAACTTCAGGCAATGCAGGTCTTCACGCGGGTCGTGGACTGCAACAGCTTTTCCGGCGCGGCCGACGCGCTGCACATGACACGTTCGTCGGTGACGACGATCATCCAGAATCTCGAGGCGTATCTCAAGGTGCGTCTGCTGAACCGCACCACGCGACGCATCAGCCTCACGCCCGACGGCGCGGCCTACTACGAACGATGCGCGCGCATTCTTGCGGCGGTGGAAGACTCCGAAACCTCGCTGTCGACGGCAGCCCTGCCGCGCGGAAAACTGAAAGTCGACATGCCCGGCTCGATCAGCCGACTCATCGTCGTGCCCTCGCTCGACGATTTTCATGCACGCTATCCCGACATCGATCTGATGCTCGGCGTCAGCGACAAGCCCGTCGACCTCGTTCAGGAAGGCGTCGATTGCGCGATACGCATGGGAAATCTGCCCGACTCGACGCTCGTCGCGCGGCGTATCGGCACATCGGAGTTCGTCACTGCCGCCAGTCCGGACTATCTGTCGCGGTTCGGCGAGCCGAAGTCACTGCCTCAGCTCGATGCTCACGTGGCAGTCAACTATTTCTCGCGCCGCAACGGACGAATCATGGAGATGAACTTCATCGTCGACGGCGAGCCGATCGAAGTCCGCATGCGCTCGAAGCTCGCCGCCAATGATGGAGACGCCTACCTTCAATGCGGACTGCAAGGGCTTGGGCTGATCCAGGTGCCGCATTTCTTCGCCGCGCGCCATCTGCAGACGGGGTGCCTCGTCGAAGTGCTCGGCCAGTGGCGCCGCGCGCCCTTGCCTGTGTGGGCCGTGTACCCGCATAACCGGCATTTGTCGCCGCAGGTCAGAGCGTTTGTCGAGTGGGTGTCCGAGCGATTCGAAGGCTGTCATCTGCTTCGTAAAAACGCATCCGAAGCGATGGACCACGTCCGTCACGACAGCGTACGACCTCTGGTAACGGACCTCGTGCATTCATAGCCGGACCGGTCACGGCGACGCAGATATTGTCGCTCCACGAGATACAAAGAAACCACTCCCGCCCGCTTTATCCGCCAGTTCGGCCAGTCCATACTCCCGCCAACGCTGACAGCCCGCGAATCCAGCGGGCTCGCGCAGGAACGCAATTCGACCGTCTCTTCAATGATCCATTTACATTGATAAGGATATCTACATATGTATCTCAACCGAAAACGGGTGACCGTCGCGCTCGGCGCCGTCGCCTTCGTTGGCGCTGTCGCCGGGCTTGGCTATCTTCGCGGCCCGCACGCCGGCCCCGTCGATAGCGCCCATGCAGCCGATGCGCCGCCGCCCGCCGTCGAAGTCGATGTGGCGACGGTCGTGTCCCAGACCATCACGGACTGGCAAAGCTATTCGGGACGGCTCGAAGCCATCGACCGCGTGGACGTGCGCCCGCTCGTGCCCGGCACCATCGTCGCCGTGCACTTCAAGGACGGCGCGCTGGTAAAAAAAGGCGAGCCGTTGTTCACGATCGACCCACGTCCGTATCAGGCGGAAGTCGATCGCGCGGCGGCGCAAGTCGCGGCGGCGAAAGCGCGTGCTTCGTATGCATCGACGGACGCGGCGCGGGCTGACCGCCTGCTCGCGGACAACGCGATCGCAAAGCGCGACTACGACGAAAAACACAACGCGGACCGCGAGGCGTCGGCGGCCGTCAAGGCGGCTGAAGCCTCGCTCGAATCGGCACAGGTGAATCTCGGCTACACGAACGTCACAGCGCCCGTGACGGGCCGCGTGTCGCGCGCCGAACTGACGGTCGGCAACGTCGTCTCGGCGGGCGCCAATGCTCCGCTGTTGACGACCCTCGTTTCCGTGTCCCCCATTTACGCGTCATTCGAAGTCGACGAACAGACCTATCTGCAGTACCTGGGCCGCGACCGCAACGCAAAGGTGCCCGTCGCGATCGGTCTTGCGAACGAAGAAGGCTACTCGCTCAATGGCGCGATCAGTTCGGTCGACAACCGGCTCGACACGTCGTCGGCGACCGTTCGCGTGCGCGCCACCATCGACAACAGCGACGGCGCTCTCGTCCCCGGCCTTTATGCGCGCGTGAAAGTGGGCGGCGGCGAAGCGCACCCCGCGATCCTCGTCGACGATGCCGCCGTCGGCACCGATCAGGCCAAAAAATACGTGCTCGTCGTCGACGGCTCGAACAAGGTCCATTACCGCGAGGTCAGGGTCGGCGCACTGCATGACAACCTGCGCGTCGTCGATGCCGGTCTCAAGGCAGGCGAACGCATCGTCGTCAACGGCATGATGCGCGCGCGTCCGAACGACACCGTGCAGCCTCACGCCGTCGACATGGTCAACGCAGCGCGCCAGCCGGCGTAACGACGCGAGAGACTCATCATGAACATCTCAAAGTTTTTCATCGACAGGCCGATTTTTGCGGCCGTGCTGTCGGTGGTGATTCTTCTCGCAGGCGTGATCGCGCTGACGAAATTGCCGACGGCGGAATATCCCGAAGTCGTGCCGCCTTCCGTCGTGGTCCGCGCGCAGTATCCGGGCGCGAACCCGAAAGTGATCGCGGAAACTGTCGCGTCGCCCATCGAGGAACAGATCAACGGCGTCGAGAATATGCTGTACATGCAGTCGCAGGCCAACAGCGACGGCAACATGACGACGACGGTTACGTTCAAGCTCGGCACCGACCCGGACAAGGCGCAGCAACTCGTGCAGAACCGGGTATCGCAGGCGATGCCCCGCTTGCCCGAGGACGTCCAGCGGCTTGGCGTGACGACCGTCAAGTCGTCCCCCACGCTCACCATGGGCGTCAATCTCGTCTCGCCGAACGACCGTTACGACCTGACGTATCTGCGCAACTACGCGCTCATCAATATCAAGGACCGCTTCGCGCAGGTGCCGGGCGTCGGCGAAGTCGTGCTGTGGGGTTCGGGCGACTATTCGATGCGCGTGTGGCTCGACCCGACCAAGGTCGCCCGCCAGAACCTGACGGCCACCGACGTCGTGAAGGCGATACGCGAGCAGAACGTGCAGGTGGCGGCGGGCATTGTCGGCGGCGCGCCGATGTCGACCAACATTCCGCTGCAACTGAGCGTCAACGCGCAAGGCCGCCTGAAAACGGAAGACGAGTTCCGCAGGATCATCCTGAAGACGTCGCCCGATGGCGCGGTCACGCATCTGGGCGACGTGGCCCGCGTGGAGATGGGCGCATCCGATTACGCGCTGCGCGCGGGTATCGACGGAAAGAAGGCCGTTCAGATCATCCTCTTCCAGCAGCCCAATGCGAACTCGCTGCAGATTTCGGACGATATCCGGCGTCTCACCGCCGAAATGCAGAAGGACATGCCCGAAGGCGTCAAAGCCGAGATCGTCTACGACCCGACGCAGTTCGTGCGCGAAAGTATCGATGCCGTGGTGCACACGCTGTTCGAGGCCATTTTCCTCGTGGTGGTCGTGGTCATCGTGTTTCTGCAGACCTGGCGCGCTTCGCTGATACCGCTGCTCGCGGTGCCCGTGTCGATTGTCGGCACGTTCTCGCTGATGCTCGCGTTCGGCTTCACGATCAACGCGCTCTCACTGTTCGGCATGGTGCTGGCCATCGGTATCGTGGTCGACGACGCGATCGTCGTGGTCGAGAACGTCGAGCGCAATATCGCGGCGGGCCTCACGCCGCTCGAAGCATCGTATGAGGCGATGCGCGAGGTGAGCGGCCCGATCATCGCGATCGCGCTCACGCTGGTCGCCGTGTTCGTTCCGCTCGCGTTCATGTCGGGGCTCACGGGCCAGTTCTACAAACAGTTCGCGATGACGATCGCGATTTCCACCGTCATCTCGGCGTTCAACTCGCTCACGCTGTCGCCTGCACTGTCGGCGTTGCTGCTGAAGGATCATCACGCGCCGAAGGACTGGCTCACGCGCGCCATGGACCGCCTCTTCGGACCGTTTTTCAACCTCTTCAACAAGCTGTTCAATCGCGGTTCCGATGCGTACGGCAAGGGTGTCGGCGGCATCATCAACCGCAAGCTCGCGATGATGGCCGTGTATGCCGTGCTGCTGGGCGGCACGTTGCTGTTGGGCAAGATCGTGCCGGGCGGCTTCGTCCCCGCGCAGGACAAGGACTATTTCGTCAGCATCCTGCAACTGCCCGCAGGCGCATCGCTCGATCGCACCGAGAAAGTCGTGAACGAAATGGGCGATATCGCGCGACAGCAGCCGGGCGTCAAACACACGACGGAATTCCCGGGACTGTCGGTGACGGGCCTGATGAATTCGTCGAGCAGCGGCCTGGTGTTCTCCGTGACCAATCCGTCGAAGGAGCGCGGCAAAGGCGAAAAGGCAGCCGACATCGTCGGCGGACTGAACACGAAATATGCGGGCATCAAGGACGCGGCCATCGCCACGTTCCCGCCGCCGCCCGTTCAGGGTCTCGGCACGATCGGCGGATTCAAGCTGCAGATCGAAGACCGCGGCGCGCTGGGCTACGAAGCCTTGAACAAGGCCACGCAAGCGTTCCTCGCCGCGGCTGCGAAAGCGCCCGAACTCGGCCCGTCGTTCTCGAGCTATCAGATCAACGTGCCGCAGCTAAACGTCGAACTGGACCGCGAGAAGGCAAAGCAACTCGGTGTCTCCGTGACGGATGTGTTCGACACGATGCAGATCTATCTCGGCTCGCTGTACGTGAACGACTTCAACAAGTTCGGCCGTGTGTATCAGGTTCGGGCGCAGGCCGACGCGCCGTTCCGCGCGACGGCGGACAGCATCCTGCAACTGAAGACGCGCAACGACAAGGGCGAGATGGTGCCGCTGTCGTCGCTCGTCAAAGTGACGCCGACTTACGGTCCGGAAATGGTGGTGCGCTACAACGGCTATCTCGCCGCCGACATCAACGGCGGTCCCGCGCCGGGCTACTCGTCGGGCCAGGCGATGGCAGCCGTCGAGCGCATCGCGGCGCAGACCTTGCCGCGCGGCATCCGTTTCGAATGGACCGATCTCACGTATCAGCAGATCCTGACGGGCAATACAGCGTTCTGGGTCTTTCCGATCAGCGTGCTGCTGGTGTTTCTCGTGCTGGCCGCGATGTACGAAAGCCTGACCCTGCCGCTCGCGATCCTGCTGATCGTGCCGATGAGCATTCTGTCCGCGCTGTTCGGCGTGTGGCTCACGCGCGGCGACAACAACATCTTCACGCAGATCGGCCTGATGGTGCTGGTCGGGTTGTCGGCGAAGAACGCGATTCTGATCGTCGAGTTCGCGCGAGAGCTGGAAATTCAGGGCCGTTCCATCGTACAGGCGGCTATCGAAGCATGTCGTCTGCGCCTGCGTCCGATTCTGATGACGTCGATCGCTTTCATCATGGGCGTGGTGCCGCTCGTCATCTCGACGGGCGCCGGCTCGGAGATGCGTCGCGCGATGGGCATTGCCGTGTTCTTCGGGATGCTGGGCGTCACCTTCTTCGGTCTGCTGCTGACGCCCGTGTTCTACGTGCTGCTGCGCAAGCTCTCGGGCGGCAAGCGGCTCAGGGACAAGCACGGCCGCCGTCCGCACATTCATGGCCCGGACGAGCACGACAGCGCTGAACATGGCGCAAGCCGCACGCCGGCTGCAGCGGAGACGAAGGTCCGCGAACCGGCCTTGCAGGATTAAGGAGCATCATCATGAGAAGCACATTCTGGAAACGGGGTTTTACGGGTTCGCTGCTGCTCGGCGCGCTGCTGGTTGTCGCCGGCTGCTCGCTGGCGCCGACCTACGACGTGCCCGCGACGCCCGGCGTCAGCGGCGCCTTCAAGGAAGCGCCGCAGGAATCGCTTGCGGGCGAAGCACTGGGCGCCTGGAAGACCGCGCAGCCCGCCGAAAACATGGCCCGAGGCGAGTGGTGGAAAGTATTCGGCGACGCGAAGCTCGATGAACTCGAACAGCAGGCGCACGATGCCAATCAGAATCTGAAGGCGGCTGCCGCACGCGTGAAGGAAGCGCGCGCACTGAACCAGGCGGCACGCGCGGGCCTGTTCCCGACGCTCGATGCGGGCTTTGGCCCGACGCGGCAACAGGTGTCGGCGGCATCGGTGTTCGAGCCCGACGGCACGAATGTGCCGCAGCAAACCCTCTGGCGCGCGCAGGTAAGCGCATCGTACGAGGTCGATCTGTTTGGCCGCGTCGCGTCGAGCGTCGATGCTGCCAGGGCCGATGCGAAACAAAGCGAAGCGCTCTATCGTTCCGTGCTGCTGACGCTCCAGGCGGATGTCGCGCAACACTACTTTGCGTTGCGCGAGCTGGATGCGGAAGCGCAGGTGTTCGCGCAGGCGGTGTCGCTGCGCGAACAGGCGTTGAAACTCGTGCAGCGTCGCTATGCGGAGGGCGACGTCACGGAACTCGATCTGCAACGCGCGCAAGCCGAGCTTGCGTCGGCGAAGTCCGACGCGATGACGGTCCAGCGCCTTCGCGCCTCTTCCGAGCACAGCCTCGCGGTTCTGCTCGGCCACGCACCCGCCGAATTTTCGATGGCGGTCAATCCGCTCGAACCCGTCAATTTGCGGATTCCGCCCGGCCTGCCTTCGTCGCTACTGGAGCGTCGTCCGGATATCGCCGCCGCCGAGCGCGGCATGGCGGCTGCCAATGCGCGCATCGGCATTGCGAAGGCGGCCTTCTTTCCGTCGCTGACGTTGACGGGCACGGGAGGCTTCGAATCGGCGACGCTGGGCGATCTCTTCAAATGGAGCAGCCGCGCCTTTCTGCTGGGTCCGCTTGCAGGCACGGCCCTGAACGTGCCGATTTTCGACGGCGGCCGACGCAAGGGCAACCTGGCGAATGCGCGCGCTGTCTATGAAGAGGATGTGGCGAAGTATCGTCAGCAGGTTCTGGTTGCGTTTCAGGAAGTCGAAGACAACCTCTCCGACATGCGCATCCTCGAAACCCAGACGCGGACGAGGGCCGAGGCCGTCAACGCCTCGCAGCGCGCCGCCGATCTTTCCCGCAAGCAGTATGTGGAAGGCGCGGTGAACTATCTCGATGTGATCGACGCCGAGCGGACCGTTTTGCAAGCGAGACGCGCGTCCGTGCAGTTGCAGGGTGTGCAGGCCGCGTCGACGGTGAATCTGATCCGCGCGCTCGGCGGGGGTTGGGGGAATGTCATACCGCAGCCGGCCGTGCTGGGTGAAGCTGGGTCTCCAACCGCGACGCAAACGAAGGTCGCACAAAAGTAACGCTCCACGATGACAACGGTGAATAGGCTTTCGCGCCGCACGCATCAATCCGGACGGAAAAGCAAGGTCGGTGTCGTAACGGTGCAGACCCGTGTGACGCGACGGCCTACACACAGTTTGCCACCTGGGCGGCAGCAGCGATTCGCTGCCGCGAGCCCATGTACGAGTATTTGAAGTGGGTGAGGCGTTGATTCGAAGCGTTGGCAACGAGCATCAACCAGGGCGCTGCCGTGTGAAGCGTGGGGACGTTGGGGGCCCGTGGATAGGAACACGGGCTGGCGGTGTGAGCCGCTTTCTTTTGCCTACTTTTCTTTGCGGCGGCAAAGAAAAGTAGGTGCCGCCCCGCACAGGGGCAACGCGTGAAGCACGCTAACAAAACGCGGATGCCAGCAAAAGCAACAGCAACAGCAAAAACAAAAGCGAAAGACTAACGGCGTCCGCGCAGGACAAAACTCAACCGCCCCGGCCGCCACGCGCCCCTCAAATCCTCAACAAACCCTCTAGTTGAAGAGCAAACAACCCCCCCTAACGCCCCTCCCGCTGCAACGTCTCCGCAAGATGATTAACGACGGCGCGCGTTTTCGCCGCCATCTTCTGCCCGAGCGAGATAATCGCGTGCACAGGAGGCCCATCCACATCGGCACCCGGCAGCAGATGAACGAGCCGCCCCGCCTCAACATACGGAAGCGCCACGCGATCAAGAATCTGCGCGATGCCGAAACCAGCAACAGCTGCTTCGACGAGCGCCTGTCCGTCTGCAAGCACCAGCACCGGCTGCGGCGAATACTCGCGCACAGCCTCACCATCCTGCACCGTCCACGCACGCAAACGTCCCGAAGGCCCCCGAAACACGATCGCATCGTGAGCAGCAAGCGCGCCTACATCGTGAATCTCGCCGCGACGCGCAAGATACTCAGGCGAGGCATAAAGCCCGAGCCGCAGATCGCACAGCTTGCGCACCGTCAACTCGCTATCGTCGGGCAACGCACCGATACGCACGACGACATCCCAGCCTTCTCCGATAGGGTCCGACATCCGGTCGGTGAGCGCCACTTCGAGCGTGATCTTTGGATGCTTGTCGCGCAGTTGAATGAAGCTGGGAAGCAGCAGCCGGCCGAACCCCGCAGGCAGATCGATCTTGACGCGCCCCGCCGGTTCCGAGCGTCGCGACGCGAGTTGCTGTTCCGCTTCGCGCAGACCATCGAGCGCCTGTTGCGCGGCCTGTAGATAGGTCTCGCCATCTTCGGTGAGGCGGACTGCGCGCGTCGTACGCTGGAACAGCTTCGTGCCGAGCCGCGCTTCGAGGCGCTGCACCGCCTTCCCGACATTCGACTTGCTGCTGCCTATCTCTTCGGCCGCGCGGGTGAAACTGCCACTCTGCGCGACCGCAACGAAGACCGCGATCTCATTGATCGGTGCATCTGCGCGTTCGTTCATTTGACGATCGATTGGCGTGGAATCGAGGGGTTCGGCCACTTTAGCAGTTCCCTTGCGTTTGCGCGTCAGACAGCCGCGTGGTTCACGCTATGCGTCCACGGTGGCTTTCATCTGCTTTGCCCGCGCCTGCGCGTCGGGTTCGTCATCCTGGCCGGGCGTGCGACGGAGGAACGCAAACGTCGCCACGGCGGATAGCAGCGTGATGACGATCAGCACATGCAAAAGGCGCGTGAATGCATCCGCGTAACTCATCGAGAGTGCGTGACGGCTGGCTTCCGGAAGAATCGCCGCCGCATGGATCATGTCGCCGGCAACGACGCGTTGGGCCGCTTCCGCGATTCGTGCGCCGACTCCAGCGTCCGTATCCGGTACGACGTGCATCAGGCTCGTGTGCGCCAACGCCGCAAGAATCGCCGTCGCGATCGCGAGTGCAATGCCTTCGCCTGCCACGCGCGTCGTGCTGAAAATGCCGGCTGCCATGCCTGCACGCTCTTTGGGAACGACGCTGACGGACAGGCCATCCATCAGCCCCCACGGCATGCCCGCGCCGATGCCGATCACGAGCATCGGCATCACCAGCGCGGCCTTCGCTCCACTGAAATCGATGAGGCTCAGCCAGTAGAGTCCCGCCGCGGCGATCAGAAAGCCGATGCCGGACAGCACGCCCGCGGATACCCATCGCGTGAACGACGCGACGAGCAGCGGCACCACCAGCATCGGCGCCGACAGCGCGATCATCAGCACGCCCGCGTCGATTTCACTGAGCCCTTCCGCGCCGATGAAACGCAGCGGCAACATCACGACGAGCACGATATAGCAGTAGCACGTCCCCACCGGCAGAATCTGCACGCCGACGAATCGCGGATAGCGAAACAGACTCAGTTCCAGCATCGGCCGCTTCACGCTGGTCTCGATCACGATGAAGGCGACGAGGAAAGCGGCGGAAGCGATCAGCAGCATGACGACGGGCGCACTGCCCCAGCCGCTCGCCGGAGCCTGAATCACGCCGGACGTAAACAGAACGAGCGTCGCCGTGAAAGTGATCGTGCCGGGATAGTCGAGGCCCGTCGCGCCTGGGTCGCGCGTCTCGCGCATCCGCGGCACGCCGAACATGAACGCAAGCGTGCCGATCGCCGCGATGACCATGAAAATGGAACGCCAGCCGAAGTGCTCGATCAACACACCCGCCATCAACGGCCCGAACGCGAGGCCGATACCGAAGCTCGTGCCAAGCAGGCTGAACGCGCGCGTGCGTGCATGTCCATCGAACTCCTGAGCAAGGGAAGCCGCGCCGCTCGACAGCGACGCGGCCGCGACCACACCTTGTGCTCCGCGCAGCACGTCGAGCCACAACACCGATGGCGCGAAGCTCATCGCCGCCGACGTCAGCACGAAGCCGCCGAGTCCGAACGCAAACAGCTTCTTCCGGCCGAACTGGTCGGCCAGCGCGCCCGCCGCCATCAGCAGGCTGCCGAACGTCAACATGAACGCATTCGTGATCCAGGTCAGCGATGTGGCCGTTCCGCCGAGATCGCGACCGATGGCGGGCGTCGCGACAGCGCCCCCGGAAAAAGACAATGGCAAGACTAACGCGGCGAGGCAGACGGCTGACAGAATCAGCAGCTTGTTGCCCTCCGCGCCGTTGGACGATGGCGTGTGCATGATCGGGAGAGAGGCAGTGACAGGAGAGGAGCCGCCGATGCAAAGCTGCATCGCGGCTGAAAGACAGGGGCCCGATTATGCAGCCCGATACTCACCCGATAAACAACCGCGCGGTATTCAGTGCGTCTCCCATGACGCGACAATCGAAGTACGCATATGCCCCTGCCCGATTGTCGCTTGCGAAGCGACTCAGCGACGCTCCTTCCCCCGTTTATCGCATCGCCGAAACTGCCCATACTTCGCTGCAACGGTGCCGGCAACGGCGCCCCAACGAACCCGACCCTGACCGGTCCGCCCTACAAGGAATGACGACCATGAAGCTCTACATCGCCAAAGCAACCTGCTCGCTCGCCGTCCAGCTCGTCGCCAACGAACTCGGCCTCGCGCCGGAACTCGTGCACTTCGACGTGTTCGGCAAGTCCACGTCGAACGGTTCGACGTTCGCCGACGTCAACGCGTTGCTCTATGTGCCCGCGCTCGAACTCGACAATGAAAGCAAGGACGTCCTGACGGAAACGGTCGTGATCGCGTCGTATCTGGCGGACCAGCATCCCGCCTCCGATCTGATTCCGCAACGCGGGACGATCGAGCGCGTGCGCATGGATCAACTGCTGACGTTCGTCGCAACGGAGATCGCGCAAAAGCACATTCCGCTGATGCGCAAACTGATGACGCCGGAGGGCATCGAGTTCCATACGAACAAGCTGCTGTCGGCCTACGCCGCGCTCGACCAGCGTCTCGCCGATGGACGCCCGTATCTGACGGGCGAGCAGTTCACCGTCGCCGATGCCTACGTGTGGGCAACGATGTGGCATGAGCGTTCGGGTGTGAAACTCGACCATCTGAAGAACCTGATGGCCTACGTGGCGCGCGTCGAAGCTCGCCCGTCTGCGCAGAAGGCACTGGGCGACGAAGCGGCCGTCGTTGCGCGTCATGAAGAACGGCTCGCGGCTTAACAGCCGTTAAGCAGCACGCCTTCAACTGCGCAAAAGCCACGCGGCCCGGAAGCATGGCTTCCTGAGCCGCGTGGTTTCACTTCAATAGCGGCGTAATCGTCAATCTCACGCAGCCTGCGTACCGTCGACCAGCGTCTTCAGGTCCGTCACCGTGTACGACATCGACAGCCGATAGCCCGCGCCGACACGCACAGGTGCAAGGTCGGATATTTCTTCGCCCTCGGCAACCGGCAAGCTCAACTGCCCTTCGCCTGCCCACACGTCGGCCATGCGCGGATCGTCCATGATCGACATCACGAGTTCGTGGACGGCGGGCGTCTCATGCTGCCCGGCAGCCAGTCTCGGGAAGTGACGCAGATTCACGATTGGACGTCCGGCGAGACTGAGCCTCGACGGATCGTCCACCTTGCCCGTCAGCTTGACCTCTGCACGCGCAATGCGCTGGCCCGCCGTCGATGCCGTCGCCGCAAAGCGAGCACCCGGCGCGACCTGTGCAGCAGCGAGGCTGGGCGCCGCGAACGTGCGCGTCTGGTGCACGGCGCCGAGGCGCTTCGGAAAGCCTTGAATCAGGCCGCGCATCATCGCCGGGTCGTTGTCCACGAAAATGTACGGGCAGTATGCGACGGGCTGGCCTTCATACAACGCATCGACGAGCAGGAAAAACTCGCGGTACTGATAGCGCGCCGGGTCCAGCAGTTCATCGTTTTCGCCCGTGAACTGCCAGTCGACGAACAGCGCCGTCGCATGCCCCGGCGACGACGGATCGACGCTCAGACCCGCTGGCAACGTCGCTGCCACAGCGGCGGGATCGGCCCAGAACTCGACGATCAGAAAGTCGCCCGAATAGTGCCACGGCGGCGGCGGTGCGATGCTCGACAGACCACGGGGCGAAAGAGGAACGGCGTATTGCTTCGACATGATTTTCTCCAGAATCGAAAGTAGTTGAATGAGGTGGATTGCCGTGTTTCAGGCGGCGGCTGCCGACGTCGGGTTCTGTCCCGCGAGTCCGTTTCCTGGCGACCAGTTGTCGGCCGCCACCTCGATGAGATTGATGAACACATCGGCGGGATTGACGCCAGGGTTCCTGGCGAGCCGCGCCACGAGGTCCTGATAGAAGCGCTGTTTATCGTCGGCTGAACGGCCCGTTGTCAGCGTGATCTGGACGAGCAGCACGTCGGACGAACGCGCGAACGGAAAGGACATGTTGACGTGAAAGTTCGCGTCCTCGTGTTCGCGGACGGTCATGAAGAACGCGTCGGTATGCACGCCGAGCGACGTGTGAAGCGTTTCGTGGATACCTTCGAGTACGGCGGTGCGGTACGCGGCGGGCTTGCCGCTGCGCATCGATACGTGGGTCATTGGCATTTGAAGCTCCTGAAGTGCGTTTGCTTGAGACAAATCTTATGGCTGCACTTCGATAACAACAATTCATCGCAAAGCATTTCTGCGATGATTTTCACCAATGATTAAAACGTCGATTTTCTTTGTATTTTCCTCGTCAGTTAATGAACTGGGCGCAGACGCGCATCGCCACAGCGGGAACCAGGGCACTCGTCTATGATTTGAAGAACCAATGACTGGAGCCGCCAGGATGAGCACCGATTATCAATCGCCGACGCGTCGCCTCGACCTCGACGACGTTCAGGCATTCGTGCTGGTCGCCGACCTCAGCAGTTTCACGCGCGCCGCCGAGGTGCTCGACATCACGCAATCGTCGATCAGCCTGAAGATGAAGCGCCTCGAAGAACGGCTCGGGCGCCGCCTTCTCGAACGCACGCCGCGGCGCGTGCAACTCCTGCCCGAAGGCGCGGCATTCCTCGCCGCCGCCCGCGAATTGCTGAGCGCGCACGACCGCGCGCTAAACCCGACGGTGCAGGTGCAGCGCAGCCTGCGTCTGGGCATCATCGACCACACCGCCGCGGACGGGCTCATACCGTTGATTGCGCGCATTTCGGCGCAGGACCCTACATTGCGCGTGGAGGTGAAGATCGGCGCATCGAGCGAAATGCTCGCCGGCTACGACTCCGGCGAACTCGATGCCGTCTTCGCGCGACGCGACGCCACGCGCAGGGACGCGGAGAAACTGTTCGTCGAGCACTGTGGATGGTTTGCTTCGCCGCAATGGATGCACAGCCCCGGCGAGCCGCTGCGGATCGCATCGCTGTCCGCGCCGTGCGGCGTGCGCGCGAACGCGCTGAAAGCGCTCGATGAAGCCGGCATCAAGTGGACGGGGGTGTTCGTCGGCGGCGGCATCGGCACGGTGGGCGCAGCCGTGATGGCGGGTCTCGCGGTCGCGCCCATGACGCGGCGGGGATGCCCGCCGCGAGCCGTCGATGTCGGCAGCCGGCTCGGCTTGCCGCCGCTCGCGCCAATCGAAATCGCCGTCTACACACGCGTGCGGGACGCCGCCATGAGAGAAACGATCCGCAGCCTGGGCGCTGCGCTGCGCACCACGAACGCGTCGGCCTGAAGCGGCTGCGTCGTGATCGGCTCAGTGGCCTGCCTACTTCGACGCCGTGCGCCCGCCCTTCTCCACGCCGTCAGCCTGAGGACCATGCGCGGCGCACGCTTCGAGCGCAACGACGGCTTTCCTCGCGACCGCCGTCGTTTCGTCACACACCGCCCGCCGCACGGATTTCGGGCATCCGCCGTTGGCGGCGATCTCATCGAGTGCGCCCTTGGCCTTTTTGAGCGCGGCCTCCGGAGAACCCGTGTCCGCGATCAGCTTCGCGATGTTGAAGACGCTGCCCGACGGCAGTATCACGAAGTCGGGACAGGTGGACTCGGCGTGGACTGGCGTGGCAAGCAGCAACGCGATGGCCGCGGGCGCAACCACGTGAGCCAGCGCGAAGACACGTCCAATGGAGCGAGAGTAGATCGGCATGACGGGCGGCCTCTGAATGGACGTCGACGCTGTCGTCGGTTGAATCAGCGAGTCCGGGTCGCCCTTTTCTGATCGTTGACTGGCAGCGCCACGCAGATCGCATTTGCATCAAAAGTTATAGCCGCGCATCCTTAACGATTGCTTACATCGGCTGCACTTTTGGCTTTCTGCTTTATCCGGCGTGCCCGTCGGCTCATCCGTCAGAAGCGCGGGTGGCATTCGAACGTGAGTTGCGCCTCATGGGTTTCGAGCGAGCGCACGCCGCTGGACGACTCCGACACGACGCTCGGCACTTCGCCACGCTGCGCGCAAAAGTTGCTTGCGCTCTGCATGACGGCCTTGTGAGACCTCGCCCACGCGACGCTGCCGCCCGCCGCCGATGCATGTAGCGTATATCGCCCTGCATCGCCCGTCTCGACGACGGGGCTGGAACTCGCACACGCCTGCATCAGCAGCGGCACGAGCGCGAGAATGGCCGTGCCCACGGCCCGTCTTCGCATTGCGACTGTCACGCGTCGACTGATCAGATTAGTCAGACCTGACAGCGCCCGATCGACTCCAGATGTATTCACGACAACCTCTAAGCTGAACGCTCGCACCTGCACGATGCGGTGCGCGATAGTCGCAAAGTATGAATTGGCCCCGTCTCGCGATCAGCTATCGAAGTTGCAACACAGTGTTCACCCGGCGCACGCTTTGCCGCTCAGGCTTGGCATTTGCGCAACGCGCGATCAAAGCGCTTCCTGACACAACGACATCATCCGTTGCACCATCGTGCTCGCTTCGTTCAGTTCCATCTCGCTCGTAAAGAGCGCATTGACGCTGGACAGACGCACGGCGATACCGGCATCCAGCAGATCCTTGCTTGCGATCTTCAACGCGAACTGGCCGATCCTGACGCGGTCGAGCCAGTCCATCTTCACATCGTTTTTCGCGAGCCAGCGGCGGCAGCATTCGACGACGTGATCGACGCGCCACTCCTGTGTCAGCGCGTACGACGCCGCCGCGATGGCCACGAGGTAGCACAGCAGTTCGGGACGCGCGCTGCCCGCGTCATTGAATTCGGGTTTGAGCATGGGTTGTGGACCTCAATTCTGTTCGGCCTGTCTTCAATACGTATGTGCTGTAGCACTGAAAACAACCTGCGCACATGGCAGACGGGGCGACTCGAAAGAGCGCCCCGTCGCACCCGGTTCAGCGTGCGTAGCCGAAAGTCTACCCCTTTTTGCGGCCCCGCCGATTTACGCGCGCACCACTTCCACGAACATAAACAGACCGTACGGTCAGCGCAGAGCCTGCCGTAGTCCGAGCGCGACGATCACCGCGCCACATGCACGGTCGATCCATTTCTGCGCGCGGCGATACGCGCCCGAAACGGCCTCATGCGACAGAAACAGCGCGACGCCGCCATACCAGCACGACGCCACCACGCCCACGGTCGCGAGCATCGCGAGGAAGGTCGGCGCGCGTACGTGCGCAGGCGCCGCCGTTGAAAAAACCGCCGCGTAGAACGCGATCGATTTCGGATTGGCAATATTGGTCGCGACACCTTGCATGAACGCAGAACCGAAGCCCGACGACGCCGACACGTTTTGCACCGCCATCGGACGCGTGCCCGCCGACCTGATGAGGCGCAAGCCGAACCAGATGAGATAACCCGCGCCGGCGAGCTTCACGGCAATGGCGACCCACGGAAAGATCGCGAACACGACGCCCACACCGAGAATCGCACAGGTGGCCCAGAAGAGATTGACCACCACGATTCCCGCGACGAGCGCAAATGCATCGCGACGTGTTGCCGACACCGACTTGTGCGCGACGGCGACGAAGTTCGGGCCCGGTATCACGACACCGACGATATAAACAGAGAACACGGCCGTGACGGCGGAAAAATCGATCATAGCGCCTCGATGAATATCGACTTGAAGTTGCGAGTCCGGAGAGAGGGCCACTATGCCACAACGTATTCCGCTATGCGGCTGATCTGCATTCCACTGCGAAAGTCCGTTGTAAATCGCATTGCATGCGGATAACAAATTAGAAATAGTTGCTTCGTGTTGAGTGTTCTCCCTAATAGCATCGGGTTCCTTATTAACCATGTGACATCAATAAAAAGGGAATCCAATGAAGCGTGTTGTTCTGGCCAGCGCCGCAAGTCTTGTCGCTGCATCGCCCGCGCTCGTGCATGCGCAGAGTGCCGTCACGTTGTATGGACTCGTCGACGCGGGCATCACCTATACCAACAACCAGAAAGGCGCGAGCAACATCCAGCAGACGAGCGGCAAGCTCAACGGCAGCCGCTGGGGTTTGCGCGGCGTCGAGGATCTCGGTGATGGACTGAAGACCGTCTTCACGCTGGAAAGCGGCTTCCGTCCGAACGACGGCACAGCAGCGCAAGGCGGACGCCTGTTCGGCCGCCAGGCGTTCGTGGGCGTGCAGAAGACGGGCATCGGCACGGTGACCGTCGGCCGGCAGTACGAGCCCGTGACCGATCTCGTCTCGCAGTATGCAGGCCCGGGCTTCTGGTCGCCATCGACGCACATCGGCGATAACGACAATCTGAATCAGACCTTCCGCGTGAACAACGCAGTCAAGTTCCGCAGCGACCCGATTGCGGGCTTCACCGTCGACGGCCTCTATGCATTCAGCAACCAGGCGAACGGCAACAACGGCACGGGCTTCAGCAACAACCGCGCATGGGGCATAGCGGCGAACTACACCAACGGTCCGTTCTCGATCGGCGGCGGCTATAACGTACTGAATCATCCGAATACGGCATCGAACACAGGCGGCGCGATTGGCGGCGCGTCGACGACATCCGGCGACGACTACAGCGGCGCATTCTTCTATGGATTGAATGGCGGCGTCGTGCGTCAGCAGATCGCGGCGGCAGGCACCAGCTACGCGATCGGCGCGGCGACATTCGGCTTCGCATGGAGCCATACGCAGCTCGACTACAGCGATGGCTCGTCGCGCAAGTTCAACAACTACGATCTGAACGCGCGCTATCTGTTCACGCCCGCGCTGACGCTGATCGGCGTGTACACGTACACGGATGGACGCGCGACCAATCTGCCCGGCACCAATGGCGCGAACCTCAAGCCGCGCTGGCATCAGTTCACGCTCGGCGTCGATTACGCGCTGTCCAAGCGCACCGATCTTTATCTGTCGGCGGCTTATCAACTCGCGGCGGGCGATGCATCGACGCGCGTCGGCACGGGGTATCAGAAGATTGCGGCGATTGCCGACGCCGGCACGGCGTCATCGACGAATCGTCAGGTCGCCGTGTTTTCAGGCGTGCGCGTGAAGTTCTGATAGGGGTTCAAAGGCGTCACCCGTTACGGGTGACGCAAGCACTCGTCGATTCAATGCTCGACGGTATCGGCGCGCCAGACTCGATGCGCGTAATGCGACTCATCGAACTCCGGCGCGACATCGGCATCGATGCGGGCTTCGTGCGCGTCGAGATCGTCGATGAACAGATCGCGGCTGATGCGCCTCACGATGGCGGGAATATCGCGCTTCATGCTCGGCACGTCGCCGACGGGCAAGCCGAAGCTGACGAACGCCGCCGGATTGTAGATGTGGATGTGCTTCAACCAGGGCGCCGCGCCGGGCGTCTTCTCCAGGTATTCGAGCGCTTCGCCGAGATACGGATGCGCGCCGAGCGCATCGTCGCGTTCATGCGGCGCGGGCTCATACCGGTCTCGCCACAACAGCACGTGATCTGCGATGTCGGTGAGTTCGGCGCGTGCGTGCAGATCGATTGCGTAGCCCGTGCCTGCGATCACATGATCGAACGCGAATGGATGGCCTGCGGCAACAACCTCGACGCGTTGATCCGCGACGCGCGCGTGCTGCCATTGCGCTCCGGGATGCAGATGAAAGTTGTCATGCCGCGTCACGCGCCCGATCGCGTCGGGTGGCGGCGTCGAACCCGAGCGCCTGAACCGCAACGCCTGCTTCCAGCGCACCGCATCGGGCAACGCGGAATAGTTGTCGTAAGCGCCGGGATACGCACGCGAACGGGTGACGGGCACCGAAGGTATCGACGCGCGCCTCACGAACAGATGCACGTCGGCTGCACCCGCTTCGAGCGCGGTGGCGGCGGCATCGAAGGCCGACGCCGCGCCGCCGACGACGGCCACCGACTTGCCGCGCAACGCCGCGAAGTCGATGTCGTGCGACGTATGGGAAAGTTGCGCGGACGGCAACGCAGCCAGCACGTCGGGGATGAACGGCTTGCCGTTGCCGGCGACGCCATTGGCCAGAATGATCTTGCGCGTCGTCTCGACGACATGCCACATGCGCGTGCCATCGTGGATCGACAGGTGCAGACGGAAATGTCCATCGGCTGGCTCGATACGCGTCAGGGTCACTCCGTAGCGAATCGGGATCGACAGAAAATGCCGATACCACGCGAGATACGCGGCCCACTGCTCGCGCGGAATCCGCTCGATCTTCGCATACGCCTCGGCGCCATGGCGCGCCTCGTACCACGCCTGAAAGCTCAGCGCGGGCAAACCCGCCTCGGGGCCAGGCAACACTTTCGGCGTGCGCAATCGCGTCATCCTCGCGCGCGTGAGCCATACGCCCGCGCGAGACTCGTCAGGCGCGCCGTCGATCACGCTCACCTTGCCGATGCCCGCGCGCCGCAGCGCGAATGCGAATGCCGCACCGCTCTGACCGCCGCCGACGATCAACACGTTATGGTCGATGTCCGGCCTGTCCGCCACCCAGTTGTCCGGGTCGGGACCGATGAGCCGCAGCGTATCGAGCGCGCCCTGATCCGGGTTCGTCGTTTGAGTCATGAAGTCGTCCCCTGAAGAGGATTACGAAGACGTCACTGATTCGAGCGCATAGCGCGAAACAGGCTGCTTCAATCCAAGGTTCTCGCGCAGCGTGCGCCCTTCGTATTCGCTGCGGAACAATCCGCGTCGCCGCAGTTCCGGCAACACGAGCCGGATGAAATCGTCGAGACTGTTGGGCAGCAGCGCCGGCATCACGTTATAGCCATCCGCGCCGTGGTTGACGAAACGCGCTTCGAGCGCGTCGACGATCTGCTCCGGCGTGCCGACCAGTTGCCAGTGTCCGCGCGCGCCCGCAATGCGCAGATAGAGCTCGCGGATCGTCAGGTTTTCGCGCCGCGCGAGTTCGAGCGCGAGCAACTGGCGGCTCTTGCTTGCGTTGGTTTCGGGCAGTTCGGGAATCGGCCCGTCGAGCGGATAACCGGACAGGTCGAAGCCGCCCGTCACCGTCTGTACCAGCGCGAGTCCCACGGCGGGATCGATCAGCGCCTGAAGCGCGTCGAACTTCTCGCGTGCCTCGCTTTCGGTGGCGCCGACGATCGGCATCACACCCGGCATGATCTTGAGATCGTCCGGTTCGCGGCCATATGCCGCCATCCGCCCTTTGACGTCCGCATAGAACGCGACGGCATCGTCGAGCGTCTGCTGGGCCGTGAAGATCACTTCCGCCGTGCGCGCGGCCAGCGCCTTGCCCGCCTCCGACGAGCCCGCCTGCACGACGACGGGCCTGCCCTGCGGCGAACGCTCGACGTTCAACGGACCGCGCACATTGAAGAACTCGCCGCGGTGATCGAGCACATGGCGCTTCGACGGATCGAAGTAACGGCCCGACGCCTTGTCGCGCACGAACGCCTCGTCGTCCCAGCTATCCCACAAGCCTTCGACGACCTCGGCGAATTCGACCGCGCGCTCATAGCGCCGCGCATGCGCGAGATGCTCGTCGAAGTTGAAGTTTTTCGCCTCATGCGCGCTCGACGACGTGACGAGATTCCACCCCGCGCGGCCGCCACTGATGTGATCGAGCGACGCGAACTTGCGCGCGATGTGATACGGCTCGTTGAATGTCGTCGATGCCGTGCCGACCAGACCGATCCGTTCCGTGACGGCAGCGAGCGCCGACAGCAACGTGAGCGGCTCGAACTGCGCGACATAGCTGTGTGCCGTGCGGCTCAGAAAGTCGACGTTGTCGCCGCGCGTGCCCGCGCCGTCCGCGAGAAAGATCAGATCGAACTTCGCGGCCTCGGCGGCCTGCGCAAGCTGGACGTAGTGCCGGAAATTGCGCCCCGCGTCGACCCGCGAATCAGGATGCCGCCATGCGGCGATGTGATGTCCCGTCGGATAGAGAAAAGCGCCGAGGCGCAGATGACCCTTGCGTGAACTCATGGTTGTCGAGAACAGAATTGTGTGTGCGTGTGCCTAGGCACTTTTGCGCCATAGCTGCGCGTTGTCGGGACGCGCGAGCCCCAGGTGCTCGCGCAGCGTCGTACCTTCATAGTCGGTGCGAAAGATGCCGCGTTGCTGCAGGATCGGTACGACGCCGTCCACGAAGTCCTGCAGACCGCCCGGCAGCGCGTCGGGCATCAGATTGAAACCGTCCGCGGCGCCGCCCGTGAACCAGCGCTCGATATCGTCGGCGATCTGCCCGGGCGTGCCCACGATCACGCGATGCCCCGTTCCGCCCGCCAGCGCGCGGATCAGTTCGCGCACCGTATAGCCGTGACGGCGGCCCTGCGCGATGGTCGCGTGAAAAAAGGTATGGTTGCCGTTGCCGCCGCCGGGCAGCACGAGATCGTCGGGCAACGGCTGGTCGAGCTTCAGGCGCTCGGCGTCGATGCCCAGCGTGCCTGCCAGACGGTTCAGGCTGTAGCGCCATGGAATCTGATCGACCAGTTCGTCGCGCCGGCGCAGCGCGTCGGCCTCGGTCGCGCCGATGATGGTCGTGAGACCGGCGAGCACCTTCACGCCGGGACGCCCGTATGCCGCTGCGCGCGTGTTGAGGTCGCGCCGATATGCTGCTGATTCCGCGAACGACTGCGACGCCGAAAATACCGCCTCTGCGTGGCGCGCGGCGAGATCGCGGCCATCGGGCGAACCGCCCGCCTGCACCACCACGGGATGACCTTGCGGCGAGCGCGGCAGGTTCAGCGGACCCTGCACGTCGAAGTGCCGCCCGCGATGCGTGACGGGATGCACCTTCGCGACATCGACGAAACGGCCGCCCGCCTTGTCGCCGACGAACGCATCGTCTTCCCAGCTGTCCCACAGCGCCTTCACGAGCGCGGTGAATTCGGCGGCGCGTTCATAACGCTGCGCGTGGTCCGGCACGGCATCGCGGCCGAAGTTTCGCGCGGACGGCAGGTCGGCCGTCGTCACGACGTTCCATCCCGCGCGTCCGTGGCTCACATGGTCGAGCGTCGCGAAGCGCCGCGCGATGTTGTACGGCTCGTTATAGCTCGTCGATGCCGTGCCGATCACGCCGATATGTGTCGTCGCGGCGGCGATGCTGGCGAGCAGCACGGTCGGCTCCAGCGCGGTGATGGGACGGAAATCGATCTGGTCGACGATCGCGGCGTTGTCCGCGAGAAAGACGGCATCGAGCTTCGCCGCCTCGGCGATCTGCGCGACGCGCACATAATGATTCACGTCGACGAATGCGCGCGGGTCCGCGTCGGCCAGCCGCCACGCGGAAGGCACAAAACCTGAATGCAGGATGTTGACGTTCAGATGCAGGCGGCGCGGCGCCGCGTGTGCCGTGATACGGCTCATCGAAATTCTCCGCTGTGAAGATCACGGTTCATCGCGTGAATCACCGGATTGGAAAGTGACGTCGGTATTGTCGAATGCGGCACTTGCGCACCGCCACGAAGAAATCGACACATCGATATGCTGTTGCACGCTATGAATCGTGCGCAGCACGCTAGAAAACGCGGCCTTCCGTCAGATGCGTCGTCACGCCGTTCAATTCGTAATCGCCGATCACGCGCGCTTTGTGCAATAGCGGGTTGTGGCTGAAGATCGTGCGCAGATTGCGCCAGTGACGGTCGAAGTTATGTGCACGCGATGTCGCCGACGCGCCGCCCGCTTCGAACATGCGCTCGGCCGCATACAACGCGAGCTTGCTGACGATCAGCTGCGTGCGCGCCGTCGCAAGCGCGCCTTCGAGCACGCGCGCTTCCGCGTCGGGTTCGCCATTGCGGATGGCCTGCGAAGAGCGTTCCAGCACGCGCGCGTTGTCGCGCACGAGCACGTCGATGGTATGGCTGTGTGCGGTCAGATCGCCGATTACCTGCTGGATGAACGCGTCTTCACGCGCCGACGGCGCGGGGCTATGCAACGCGGGACGGCCATGGCGCAGCACGTAGCGCGTGGCATCGGCGACGACGTTGCGCACGATGCCCGCGCCCACCGCGACCAGATGCAGCTGCCGCAGCGCGCCGCCATGACGGCCGGCCAGGGTCGTCAGCACGCGCGGTGTGACTTCGTCCGCGAGCACCAGCAGATTGTCGAATTCGAGGCTGCCGCTCGCCGTCATCCGCTGGCCCATTCCGTCCCAGTCATCGAGCACGCGAAAGCCTTCGCGGTTGACGGGCACGATCGCGACCACGGAATTGCCGTTCTCGTCCTGCAGGTTCAGGCGCGCGAAGTCGGAGAATGCGGTGCCCGTCGCGTAGTATTTGCGGCCGCTCAAGCGGTAGTGCTCGCCGTCGCGGCGCAGTTGCGTCGTGATCTCGCCGGGACGGGACGTGCCGAGTTCCGTCGAAGCACCGCCGAAAATCGCGCCCTCGGCCACGCGCTCGATCTGCAACGCGTTGAACGGCGTGCGCGGCGATAGTAGCAACGCCTCGGTCTGATCGAAATGAATGCGCAGCGCGTGCGCGACATTGCTGTCCCCGGCAGCGAGTGTGGCGATCACCTCGAACACGTCTTCGAGCGATCCACCCAGACCGCCCCATTCGACGGGCAGGCGCAAGCGCCCGAGTCCCGATTGCCGGAACAGCGCAAAGCCGTCGTACGGCAACTCGCGCCGCGCCTCGCGCGACGCGGCGCCTTCGCCGATGGCTTTTGCGAGCGCGGGCAAGCCGGCCAGCGTCGTCTGAAGGCGTGCACGTGCGGCACGATCCGTGAGGTCTTGAGCGGGCATTCGTGGTTCCTTGTTCTGGCATGCGATCCGGCATGAACATGCCGGGCGTCGAGCTTTTGTCGACGAATAAGCGTGCCAGTATAGGGACGCGTTCTTGCCCGGTTAACGACCAATTTTCGCTTACGTTATTCGCGTGAGTGCAATGAAGAAACGACGCGCGTCTTCGTTCGATACGCACCGAAGCAAATCACATAGCGACGCTTAACGATCGCTCGATTCGTTCTTTGACCTCTGTATTTGCGCATCGACATAATCGGCTCCCCCATCTCACTTCAAACAGGAACCCGTTCATGCGCAGACTCGTCATACTTGCGCGCTTCGCCACGGCTGCCGCCTGCTCGATGCTCATGTTTTCCGTCAACGCAGCGCACGCCGCCGACGATCCAGCAGCGAAAGCGCAGCAAACGCTGCGCATCGGTTTCGTGCCGGGTCCCTATGCGGATGAATTCCGTCAAGGCGTCGAGCCGCAACTCGTGCGCAAAGGCTATACCGTGCGATACGTCGAGTTCAGCACCGGCCTCGAAGCGAATCACGCTGTCTATAGCGGTGAAATCACGGCCGACGTGATGCAGCATAGTGTCTATCTGAAGTCGTACAACGATCGCAACGGCACCGATCTCGTCCCTGTCGTGCAGGTACCGACGCCGCCGATGGGCCTGTACTCGACGAAGCACCGCTCGCTCACGGAAGTGAAGCGCGGCACGACGGTCGCCGTACCCAACGATCCCGTCAACCTGGAGCGCGCGCTGAAGATCCTGCAGAACATCGGCTGGATACGTATTCGCGCGAATCCGAATCCCGTCGATGTCACCGAGCGCGATGTGATCGCGAATCCCGCAGGCATTCGCATCGTGCCGCTCGAATCCGCCCAGGCGCCGCGCGCGCTCGAAGACGTGGACTATGCCGCGATTCAGGGCAACTTCGCGATTGCGAGCGGACACCGTCTCGCCGATGCGCTCGCGCTCGAACAGATGACCTCGCCTTATGTGAATCAGGTGGTCGTCAAAGCGGCGAACCGCAATTCACGGGCGACAGCCGATATCGTTGCGGCTTATCAATCGGACGAGTTTCGTCATGCGATTCTGGGCAACCGGGTTTATGACGGGTTCCGTTTGCCGGATTATTTTCATCGGTGAGTGGGTGATCGAGCCGCTCGGCGAAGCCCGCCTTGCATCGACGGGCTTCCATCCGTTCGTGAACCCCCAACCCTCAACGATCAGGACGCGAGTGCCCGAACCGTCTGCTCCGTCGTCCACAGCGCGTGCGCGAGATAACGGAAGTTGATGATCGCGGCCAGATAGCCGTCGCCGTCCGGCAATCGCGGGCCTGCCGTAGCGTCACGCACCACGGCCACTTCGAAGCCTTGTTCGATCAGCTCGCGCAAGTGCGATTCGATGCAAAGGTTCGCCGCCATGCCGGCGAGAATGATCTGCGACACGCCCTTCTTGCGAAGTTGCAAGGCGAGATCGTTCGTCTCCGGTCCATAGACCTTATGCGGAGACGCAATGATGGTTTTGCCGTCGAGAATGTACGGCTTGTACTCGTCGAGAAAATCCGCGCCCGATCCCTCGAAGTCCTCGAGCGTGTTCGGCCCTTTGCGATCGAACATGCAGATGTTGTGCATCACCTTTTCCAGCGGACCGCCAAAGTGCCACTCGTGATCGCACGGGTAGTAATAGTGCGGCGAAACGGCCACGGTGAGTCCCACCTGCTTCGCCGTCTTGAACAGTTGCCCCAGATTCGCGACCGTATTGTTCTCGGTAATGCTCGGCCCGAATACCGACCAGCTCGCCCCTGACGGACTCAGGAAATCATTCTGCGGATCAATGACCACCAGTGCCGCCTTCGATGGGTCCAGTTTGAAGCCTGTCTGCGGCAAAGCCGGATCGACAGGATCCGCGTATGGGTTTGCGTTCGCTTGCTCTGCCTGGTTCGCGTTACTCATAAAACCTCCATATAAAAGTCAGTACATCGGACGACAGCAACCGCGCAAAGTGTTGGCATACTTTAAATATAGATGACCGGTCGCTTTATAAAAGAAACAAAAAAAACTTAGCGAAGCAGCCGGGGCATTACGACCTTCTCGAAACGCTCGTACGCGTTGCCGCTCTGCTCGATCTTGCCGCGCATGGCTGCGCCTTCGTAAGCCTCGATCAGGATCGCCGCGAGTTCGTCCACGTTCTGCTTGCGGTCCAGTTCATTGCGCTCCTGCGCCTCGCGCAAGCAGGCGGCCAGTGCCTCTTGCCACCGCGCGAGCAATGCCAGAAGCTTCGAGCGTGCCTCGTCGCTGGCATTCGACAGTTCGAGTGACAGGTTGCCAATCAGACAACCCAGCGCAAAATCGCTCTTGCTGTGATCGTCCGTCAATGCACGGAAGAATTTCGCAACGCGCGCGAGCGGCCTGATTCGCGCGTCGTACAGGATCGGACCGTGGCGGTCTTCGATGGACTGCCAGTAGTCTTCGAGAATTTCGGCCGCAAACATTTCCTTGCTTTCGAAGTAGTTGTAGAACGAGCCCTTCGGCACGCCGGCGGCCGTCGTGATGTCCTGCACGCCACAGCCATTGAAACCGCGGTCGTGAACCACATCACGCCCCACTGAGAGCAGACGCGAACGTACTTGAGGATTGGCAGGACGTGGCAACTTCGTGATCTCCGTTGAGCTGATGGATAACAAGATAACTGGTCATCTATTTATTGTCAACCTCGTCGCGGACGTGAGGCAGCCAGCGACGAGACGCGCACATTATCTGGGCTGGCAAGCAGAAACCAGTGGCCGCGCTAGCACGCTTCCCCTGATCTCGGTGCAGCATGACCGAAGCCAGTCCCGATCGTGTACGCGCAACGACCGCGTGCACGAGTGGGCATGTTCATCTCCTGAAACGAATGGCATGGCCTGATTGCATCAACTGGCACTGAGGCGCTCGCTCATCGGCCGATGCGCACGGAACGTCGGCTTTTCAGTGATCGCGCGCGGCTGAACCAACAGCGTCCTTTCGATCGCGACCCGATCCACCTTGCCCTGCTCCGTCAGCGGTATCGCGCCCGCCTCCGATAGGTTGACCGCGTTTGCCACCAGATCGCCGAACGCCGCGTTCAGTGCACGCGCGCAGCGCGCGCGATCCACATGCTGTCCGGCCCAGGGCTCGACGACTGCATTCCATGCATGCTCGCCATCCTGCGTGTTCGACGCGAATGCCACGGCATAGCGCACGTCGGGCAGGCGGCAGAGTACATCTTCGATATGCACGGGACCGATGATGCGCTGATCGATTTCCGCGACGTCGGATGAACGGCCGATCACATGCAGATAACCGCCATCGTCGATCAGGCCGATATCGCCCGTCAGGCACCAGCCGTCCCTGAATTTCTGCGCGCCTTCGACGGGCTGATTGCGGTATCCATGCGCCACGGCAGCGGACCGGACCTCGATGCTGCCGGGGTACCCATTCGCCGCGAGCGTGCCATCGACGCAGCGCAAACGCACCTCGACGCCAGGCCGGATGCGCCCCGCGCTATCCAGGCGCGCTGGATTTGTCGCATAGTCGGGCGGCGGCAGCACGCTGACGAGTCCCGCTTCGCTTGCGCCGTACATATGCGCGAGCACCGGGCCGAGACGCCTGACGGCGCGTTGCCGCAACGCCGCGGGTGCCGAGCCGCCGACATGCGCGATGCAACGCAGCGACGACAGATCGCGTCGGCCCACGTCCGGGTGATCCATCATCTCGAAGAGTTGAGGCTCGACCAGAAAAACATCCGTGATGCGTTCGGACTCGATCACTGCAAGCGTCGTCCGCGCACTGTACGCCCGTTCGAGCACGACACTTCCGCCGCCGATCAACGTCGTATCGACCAGCACTTGCGACAGGTACGCGAGCGGACCATTGATCAATTGACGCCGCTTCGCGTTGCGCGCCGACACCACCATCGCGGAATAGGCCGCGAACGAGCGGCGGCTCGCTTTCGGCACGCCCGTCGTGCCGCCTGAGGAGACGATCACTGCGAGTTCGTCCGGCATGGCACGGCTTTCGAGCGGCTGGTCCGACTGCACGCTGGCGAACCTGTCGAGATGCACCCATGTGCTCTCGTAGCCGACAGAAACGATGCGCTGATCGACTGCATCGCGTACCAGATGAGCGGTCTCCGGAAACACGACCAGAAGCGTCGGCCTGATCCGGGCGAGCAAGGTCGCGCGGCTTTCGGCACTCGCCAGCGCAGGCAGGAACATGGTGGCCGCGCCGAGCAGGTTCGCCGCATAGCGAACGGCGAGCGCTTCGGGGCGATTCGGCGCATGGAGCGCGACCACCGCGCCCCGGCCTATGCCGAGTGCGCCGAGCGCACGCGCATAACGGTAAATCGCGCTGCGCAACTCGCCTCTCGTGACGTCCCTTCCCTGATAGCGGATGGCGGGTTCACAGGCGCGTGTTTTCAGTTCCCTCAGTAATGCATCGACATACGGGCGATAGTTCGTTTCTGCGTTGGTTTCCATGCTGTTCTCCTGCTGTGGCGTCCCGCATCCGGGCTCGGTCGAGGAGATCATGCCTTCGCAGAATGAGACGGGAATTAGAGAACTGGAAAGACGAATGTGACGCGGCCGATAATCTTCCGTTCACACTCGACGCCAAGAACAACAGCCGACCTGAAACCAGGCCACTCGATCTTCTTCAAGGACCCGAGAATTGATGGCAGCCGACTGAAACCAGCGGAAGCTCACTGCCGCATGGCGTCAGTCCTCAGCCCAGAATTGGATGAGACGTGCCGGGAATCGGCCAGCCCCGGTTGTCGGTCGGCACCAGTTGGGTCTGAAACGCGACGAACAGCGCCTGGAAGCGCCCGTCCACTTCGACCATCACCGCGCCGTCCTGAAACGTGCCGTTCTCCGACGAATGATCCCTCACACGGCTGCCCGGCTGCGGCTTCGGGTTGCCCTGGTTCATATGCGTTTCGTGCAGGCCATCGTGCTGGGGCTCGAACAGAAAACCGAAGCCGTACACAGTGACGTTCTTCGTCGGCTTCCAGCCGCGCCGCATATCGTTGCCGCTCTTGCCCGGATACAGATAGTCGACGGGCGCCGCCGACATATCCAGTTGCAGCATGTCGTTGACGAGCGCGTTGATGTCGTTGTGCGCGCTTGCCGTGTCGAGCGTGATGGGCCGCATCGTCGACAGATCGACGAGACGCGGATCATGCACGTAGTCGAGCTTCGGAAACCCGGTCTGTGTCAGACCGGGCGGCAGCTTGGCGAGATCGGCCACCATCGGATGATCGAAGTACTGGCTCCACGAATACAGCACGTGATAGCCAGCCGGCCCCGTCAGCGAACTGTCCGACTTCACATTCGTGACGATCCTGAATTCACCGCCTGCCGGATCGTCGACGACGATCACATAGTGCGGATCGCCCTTGTAGCCGTCGAGAAAAGGCACGCCGAGTTTCAGCGCGCCCTTGAACACGACATAGACGTTCTGTTGCGGCATCTCGCAGTTCCGTCGAAGACCGGGTGCAGTTGTCGACTTACAGCAGCGCGATTACCCGCACGTCGCCCTGCTCCGCCGACGCCACGACCTTGCCCGCCACACGCCGGAACGTGATCGACACCGACGCGTCGCCGACGCGCAGATCGCCGATCTCGATCCAGTCGATGCCCTCCGGCAGCATCGGCTGCTCGATCAGCACTTCGCGTTTTTGCGCGTCGATCGTCATGCCCAGGCACGCTTCGAGCATCATGAACGGCGAGCCGGCCGCCCACGCCTGCGGCAGACACGCGACGGGGTACGCCGTGGGCGGTTCGCCGCGACGGCGCGGGAAGCCGCAGAACAGCTCGGGCAGACGCATGTCGAAGTTGACGGCCGCCTGGAAGAGCGCCTGCAACAGACGCACGGCCGCCGCCTTCGCGCCGTAGCGCGCAAGACCGCGCGCGCAGAGCGCGTTGTCGTGCGGCCAGACCGAGCCATTGTGATACGCCATCGGATTGAAGCGCGGCTGGCCTGCCGCCAGCGTGCGCACGCCCCAGCCGGTGTGGAAGAGCGTCGATTCGAGCGCGCGCGCGACGGCTTCACCGCGTTCACGCGACGGCAAGCCGAACGCCAGCAGATGACCCGCATTCGATGCCATCACGCGGCACAGGTCGCCCTTGCCGTCGAGCGCGATGCCGTAGAAGTTCGAATCGTCCATCCAGTACTTGTCTTCGACGCAGGCGCGGATCGCGGTGGCGCGCTGTGTGTAGCGCACCGCGTCGTCGGGCAGGCCGCGCAACATCGAGAACTGCGCCATCGTGTCGAATGCGGCGCTCGCGTACGCCTGCACTTCGACGAGCGAGATCGGCCCTTCAGGGAAACGGCCGTCCGCGTGAAACACGGAGTCGTGACTGTCCTTCCAGCCCTGGTTCGCAAGACCGCCGTCCGACGCGCGCTGATAATCGAGCAGCCCGTAAATATTGCGATCGCATACGCCCGATACCCATTTCGCCGCGCGGTCGAGCGCCGGCCACAGCTCGTCGACGAGTTGCGTGTCCCCCGTGCGCGCCACGTAAGCGCCCGCGAGCACGATGAAGAGCGGCGTCGTATCGACACCGCCGTAATAGAGCGCGAACGGTACCTCGCCCGTCGCCGCCATTTCGCTGCGGCGCATTTCGTGCATGATCTTGCCGACAGCGGCGTCGCGGAACGCGGAATCTTCCATCGCCTGGTGCTCGGCGAGAAAACGCAACACGCCGCGCGCGAGGCCCGGCTGGAGCCACAACATCTGCAGCGACGTGATGACGGCGTCGCGCCCGAACGGCGTCGAGAACCACGGAATGCCTGCATACGGATACGGCCCGCTGGCGAGATCCGTCGTGAGCAGGTTGAGGTCCGCCTGCGAGCGGTCGATCCACGCATTGAACAGCGGATTGCTCGAGCGCACGCGCGCCGACGCACGGCGCCGCTCGCGCATCACCAGGTGGGCATCGACGAGCGCCGCGCGCACAGCCGTGCGGCCCACGCGCGGCCGCGCCGCGTCGACCTGCGAGACGTGCAGCTCGGTGACGGTATGGGTCGATTGCGCGACGTGGACATCCGGCTCGCCCTTATGCGCCGCGACCTGCACGGCCACCGACAGATAAATCGACACACACGCCTGAGCAGGCAGCTTCACCGAATAATCGGCGCGGTCGGCGAGCAGTTTGTCGGGCATCGGCGAAAACGCGACGCGCACGTGCCGCGCTACGTCGTCGAGACCGATATAGCCGAGCAGCACTTCGTTCTTGTGCACGCGTGGCGCTTCGACCTTGCCCTGCTTCGCGCGTTTCAGGCCGCGCACTTCGAACATGTCGCGGAAGTCGCTGGCAAACGAGATGGACAACGGGACGATCGCGTCCGTCGTGCCGTAGTTGGTGAGTTCGATTGCTTCGTTCATCACCGTGCCGGACAGCACGCGCACGCGCTCGACGTGAATCACGCCTTCCGGCGTGCTGTCGCCGCCGAGCGGCGGCAGCGGACGGTTGGTCAGATGCGCGGTGAATGACGTGTTGTCGCTGCTGACGCTGCCCGACAGCAGCGAGGGCGCGCGTCCGCCGAAGGTCAGACGCAGTTGCGACAGCACGCGGGTATCGTTGACGAACAGGCCGTCGTCGTGGCCTGTGACGTCACCGAGGGGATCGTTGACGATAAACGTGCCGCCCGACTTCAGCACGTGCTGGGTTGCGCTCGCGACGTTCAGGTTTTCAGGCGCGATGAACGCGCCGTCGTTCTCCTCGCCGCGATAGTCCACGCCGCCCTGATGGGACAACCCGCCGAGTGCTTCTGGATCCTGCATCAGCTTGCTCCTGTGCTAGTGGTGCTAGTGGCTTCTAGTGGCTTCGTTTCGGTGATTGTAGAAGGTTCGTGGGGTTACGACAGGGGATAGTGCCGGAGGTGCCACGAATCTTTGAGATTTTTTTCTTTGAAATGTCACAGAGGGGGGATGGCACGGGTCGTGCGGTTGGGTTTGCTGTTGACTTTTTTCTAATGTTTCAGCTTTGTCAGTTGTGCGTCTGAGCATCGCCTACGGTGACTCGAATATTGGGTAAATTGATTCGACATCCTGTTGAAGTGCATCCGCGGTTTCCGTTTTTTTTTCGCTGGCATCCGCGATTTGTTAGCGTGCTTCAGGCGTCGCCCCTGTGCGGGGCGGCACCTACTTTTCTTTGCCGCCGCAAAGAAAAGTAGGCAAAAGAAAGCGGCTCACACCGCCAGTACGTGTTCCTATCCACGGGCCCCCAACGTCCCCACGCTTCACACGGCAGTCCCCTGGCTGATTCCCGTTGCCAACGCTTCGAATGCACGCCTCACCCGCTTCGAATACCCCTGCTTGAGCCAGCGGCAGCGAATGGTATATGCCGCCCAGGTGGCAAACTGTGTGTAGGTTGTCGCGCCGTATAGCCTGGCGCTCTTACAGTGTGGAACGCGTGTGCTATCGGTCCGAAGTAAGGCGTGCGAGGTACTACGCCCTACACACAGTTTGCCACCTGGGCGGCCGTGGACTATCTGGCGCCGCGTGCAGTGACGCGGGGGCATGAAGGGGGTGAGGCGTACGGAGAGAACGTTGGCAACGGACGTCGGTCACGTGGTTGCCGTGTGAAGCGTAAGAACCTTTGGGAGCCCTCAGGCAAACACACGGGCTGGCGGTGTGAGCCGCTTTCTTTTGCCTACTTTTCTTTGCGGCGGCAAAGAAAAGTAGGTGCCGCCCCGCACAGGGGCAACGCGTGAAGCACGTAGGCATAACGCGGATGCCAGCGCAAAGTCCAGAACAACCAAACCAAACCAAACCCGTCGCAGACAAAAAAAAAGGCGCCACCCCTCTTCCAGAAGCAGCGCCTTCACCTTCACCGAACACCGCGAATAGCGGCAAGAATAACGAATAAACCTTACCGCTGTGCGATCGGCCCCGCCACCCGTGACGTCTCGCCAACAAACAACTGCCGCGGACGCCCAATCTTCTGTTCAGGATCGGCGATCATCTCATTCCACTGCGCGATCCAGCCCACAGTCCGCGCCAGCGAGAAAATACAGGTAAACATCGCGGTAGGAATGCCCAGCGCACGCTGCACGATCCCCGAGTAAAAATCGACATTCGGATACAGCTTGCGCGACACGAAATACTCATCCTCGAGCGCGATCTTTTCCAGCGCCATCGCGAGCTTGAACAGCGGGTCGTCGTGCAGCCCCAGTTCGTTCAGCACTTCGTGGCAGGTTTCGCGCATCAGCTTCGCACGCGGATCGTAGTTCTTGTACACCCGGTGACCGAAGCCCATCAGCTTCACGCCCGAGTTCTTGTCCTTCACCTGCTCGATGAACTTCGGAATGTTGTCGACCGAGCCGATCTCTTCCAGCATGTTCAGCGCCGCTTCGTTCGCGCCGCCGTGCGCCGGGCCCCACAGACACGCGATCCCCGCCGCGATACACGCAAACGGATTCGCACCCGACGAACCCGCCAGACGCACCGTCGACGTCGACGCATTCTGCTCGTGGTCCGCATGCAGAATCAGGATACGGTCCAGCGCACGCACCAGCACTTCGTTGACCTTGTACTCTTCGGCCGGCGTCGAGAACATCATGTGCATGAAGTTCGCGCTGTACGACAGATCATTGCGCGGATACACGAACGGCTGGCCGACCGAGTACTTGTACGCCATCGCGACCAGCGTCGGCAGCTTGGCGATCATGCGGATCGCGGACACGTCGCGGTGCGTCGGGTCGGAGATATCGAGCGAGTCGTGATAGAACGCCGACAGCGCGCCGACTGCAGCGACGAGAATCGCCATCGGGTGCGCGTCGCGGCGGAAGCCACGGAAGAAGAAGTGCATCTGCTCATGCACCATCGTGTGCTTCGTGACCGTGTCTTCGAATTCCTTCTTCTGCTGCAACGTGGGCAATTCGCCTTTCAGCAGCAGATAGCACGTTTCGAGAAAG
The DNA here is from genome assembly GCF_013426895.1 of Paraburkholderia largidicola. Classification (NCBI taxonomy): domain Bacteria; kingdom Pseudomonadati; phylum Pseudomonadota; class Betaproteobacteria; order Burkholderiales; family Burkholderiaceae; genus Paraburkholderia; species Paraburkholderia largidicola. The sequence goes on from NZ_AP023175.1 coordinate 929,670, forward strand.
TCCGCATTCTGCGCGAGGTTATCGATCGGATAGCCGCGATACAGCAGCTCGCCCTTGTCGCCGTCGATATACGTGATCGCCGAATTGCACGACGCCGTCGACATGAAGCCCGGATCGTACGTGAACTTGCCGGTCTGACCGTACAGCTTGCGAATGTCGATCACATCCGGACCCAACGATCCTTTATAAACCGGCAGTTCGATTTTTTCGTCGCTATCGGAAAACGACAGCGTGGCTTTAGTCGTTGATACGTTCATCAGGGATTCCTTTCGACATTGCAATACATATGACATGCGAGGCCGGGATGCGCGGCGCCTAGAGCGCCTGGCGAACAACTGCGCGTTGAACAGATTTCTTGCGCGCTGGCCAGAGCACCTTTTGCCGCACCCGGCAGCCCCGAGCATTCTACGGCGCGCACGGCATTTGATTGCACTCCTGGCGCGCAACAATCCATCTCGCACCAAGCAATACTCGACGTGGCGACAAGGCTTTTCACCGACAGACAAATGAAAGTAAGCGCACCGGCAGCAACAATGTTTTGCTTCTACATGGGGCGCCAAATGCATTTGCGTCTGAGATACTGATTTCGTGTTTAGCTTCCCCTGCAAACACAATGCTGTCTTGGACCCGCCATCAAAACGGCGGGTCTTTTTTAAAGTCAGACACAGGAATAACCAAAATGAACATGAACATCGACACGCTCTTTCCCGCGACCGAAGAAGCCGACGACATCGTTGTCACGGCGCTGAACCACCAGGACATCGTGCTGGCGATGTCGGCCGCACTCGCCTCGGAAAAAGTCGCCGTGCTGCACATGCTGTATCCGCGCACGGACGCGCGCACGCACCGCAGCCTCGATGAACTGGTCGACCGTCTGCATGGACATGGCCTGCATCAGGTCGCGCGGCTCGTTTCGCAGGAAGCGCACTATCTCGTGTTCAAGGAACCGGCCAAGGCGTGGAAGGCATTCAATGAAATCCGCCACGACTCGCTCGCGATCGGCGTGCATCTGTACTACTGCGGCCTGATCGGTGAAGGCGCCGAGCGCGCGCTCGACATCGACGCGCACGCCAAGGACTGACGCTTTACAAGAGGCTCAACGCGTGCCTTGAATGAACGCGTCGACGAAACGGTTGAAGGCGGCGGGATGCGCGAGGTTCATGCCATGCGATGCGCCCATCACCGTTTCGCGCCGCGCATCGGGCAACCATGACGCGAGCGTTTCGGCCGCACGCCGGAACATCAGCGGACTCTTCTCGCCGTCGATCAGCAGCACCGGGCACTTCACATCATTCGCGCTGTCGGGTGTATAAGCCGGCAGCGGATCGCGGAACTGGCGCGCGAGCGTATGCGCGTTATCCGTCGCCATGCGCCGGAAGCCCGGCGTGCTCTTCGCCCAGAAACCCGGGCGGCTCACGGAATCGACGAACAGTTGCAGGCCCGCGTCGACCTCGCCCTCTTCGATCAGTAGCGCGGCACGCGCGCGCAACGCGTTGACCGTCTCCGGCAAGCTCGCGGGTGCGCGCCCCGCAATCTGCAACGGCCCGCCGGGATCGGCGAGCGTCAGTGTCTTCACATGCTGGCCATGACGCCGCGCGAAGTGATACGCGACACAGCCGCCGCGCGAATGACCCACGACATGCGCAGGTCCCGCGCCAAAGCGCTCGATGAATTGCGCGACTTCATCCGCATGATTGCTCCAGCTGAACGGGATCGTGGCAGGCGTATCGACAGCCGGCCAGTAATGCGTGAGGCTCACGGCCACGCATCGAAAACGCTTCGACAAACCCGCGAGTTGCGGCTCCCAGTAGCGGTAATCGCACAGCGAGCCATGCACGAAAAGCAGCAGTTCGCCTTCGCCCTGTTCGACGTACGGCATGCGCAAGCCGTTGGGCAGTTCGATGGAAAGTGCGGATGAAGCGGAAGTCTGATTCACTGAAAGAGGCAAATGAAAAGGCGCGCATTATGCACGATATGCGCGCCGTAAAAGCCTCATTGTCACATGACGCCGGCACAAACGCGCGCCACGGAAAGCGCGCTGTAAGCAATGTCAAACGATTGCGTCAGTCGTACGCGCCCATATCGAGCAGCCCTGCACTCGCCGCCGCACCGGCACCGCGCACGGCGCACGTGAGCGGCTCGTCGGCGACGCGCACCTCGAGACCCAGCTCGTTGCTGAAATAGCGCGCGAGATTGCCGAGCAGCGCGCCGCCGCCCGTCAGCACGATGCCTGCGTCCGCGATATCGGTGACGAGTTCGGGCGGCGCGTTTTCGAGCGCGGCCTTCACGGCGATCAGCACCTGGCGCAGCGGCGCGGCGATGGCGTCGACCACATCCTGCGTCGACAGTTCGACCGTGCGCGGCAGGCCGTCGTCGACGCCGCGCCCCGTTGCGCGCATCGTATCCGGCGGCACGACGGCGAGCGCCGAGCCGATGGTCTTCTTCACGTGCTCGGCCGTCTGCTCGCCGAGCAGCACGCCGAAGTTGTTGCGCACGTGCTTGATGATGGCGGCATCGAACTGGTCGCCGCCGATGCGAATCGAGCCGTTGTACGCCGTGCCCCCCAGCGCGATCACGCCGATTTCCGTCGTGCCCCCGCCGATATCGACCACCATCGAGCCCGTTGCCGACGACACCGGCAAACCCGCACCAACGGCCGACGCGAGCGACTCGTCGATCAGGTTGACCTTCCATGCGCCTGCCGCAGCAGCCGCCTCGCGGATCGCGCGGCGCTCCACCTGGGTCGCGCCGGACGGCACGCAGATCGTGAACGCGGCGCGGCGCGCGAAGAACGGACGCGGACGCGCCATATCGACGAACTGCCGGATCATGTGCTCGGCGGCGGGGAAATTGGCGATCACGCCGTGGCGCATCGGCCGCACCGCTTCGAGGTTGACGGGCACGCGACCGAGCATCTGCTTGGCCTCGCTCCCGACCAGCGCGACGCGCTTGCGTCCCGGCGTCTCGTGCTTGTCGAAGCAGACCACGGAGGGTTCGTTGAGCACAATGCCGCCGTCGTCGGTATAGATCAGCGTATTGGCAGTGCCGAGATCGACCGCCACGGACGAGCGGAAAAGGCGTCCAAACAGCGATGACTGCGCATTCGATCTGGCCATGTTCAGGCTCTTTTGAAAGAAGTGAGCTGCGTATGCTGCAGCGGAAATGTCAAACGTACAGCGCAGCCATGCTGCGCGTGCGTTCCTCGGAAACTTTTTCCGGGTATTGATCGCATATCGGCAGATGCCCGGCGAACTTTAGGAGAATGAACTCGAAAACGTCTTACGGCCGCTTACAGGCGGCCGTTTCGACGTATCACGCAGAGGATTGGAATGCGAAGGACTTAGCGGCGGGCGAGCGGCGCAAGCGCGCGCACGAGGGCCTCGCGGCCCAGTGCGACGCCTTCGCCGGAAATCGTGTGGCCGACGCCCGGCAGTGCGAACGCTTCGACGTCGAAGCCCGCGTCGTGCAGCGCGATCGCGGCACGCTCGGTTTCATCGACGGAGATGACGGCGTCGTCTTCGCCATGGATCAGCGTCACAGGCGTGGCGCTCGTCGCGGTAACCGGCGACGCGAGCCGCCCCGAGAACGCGACCACGACGGCTGCGCCCTGTGGATTCGTCGCCACGTGATGCAGCGACATCATCGAGCCTTGCGAGAAACCGACCAGCGCCAGTTGCCCGTAGCCGAGGCCCTGATGCGCAAGCTCCGCGTCGAGCATCTTGTGTAGCGCGGGCCAGGCGGCCGTGACGCGTCCCGTGCGGTTCTGCTCATCGACATTGCGCAGGCTGAACCACTGACGCCCGCCGAAGCCGCCGTCGAACGGCTCGCTGCCGTCGAGCGACGTGAAGGCCGCCTGCGGCAGCGCTTCGCGCCAGATGTCCGCGAGCGGCACGAGGTCCTGAGCATTGCTGCCGACGCCATGCAGCAGCACGACCAGCGAGGTCGCCGGTCCTTCGGCGGGTGCGAGCCGCCAGCCGTTGTCGAATTGTTCCCAGGCCATCGCCTTCATCCTTTCATATTGCGCGGCGCACACCGCGGGCACTGCACCGCTGCCGTGTCACGCATGTCACGCGCAGGCGGGAGCATACGACGCGTCCCGCAATCTTGCGTGGATTTCACGCAAAACGTCGGTGGCGCCCAACACCTGATATCGGCGCGCGACGCGGCACTGGACAACACATTTCTGATTCGCTCTCCGCCTGCGTCTGTGCACGTGGCCGATGCCGTTCGGCGCTTGCGACTATCATCGGCATGTTGCGCCGCGCGAGCATGCCACGCAACGCATGTCGCGCGACACCTCTTCACCGACGGAGCCTGCTTGAGCGAACCGAACCAACCCGACGCGTCGTCCGCCCCTTCGAAGCCCGCCGGGCCGCCGGGCCCGCCCGCACAGCCGCCGCTGCAGGGCGGGCAGCTGGCGCTCGCGACCTTCGCCGTCGCGCTTGCGACCTTCATGAACGTGCTGGACACCTCGATCGCCAACGTTGCGATTCCAACCATCTCGGGCAACCTCGGCGTCTCCGTCGATGAAGGCACGTGGGTCATCACCGTGTTCGCTGCGTCGAACGCCGTGTCGATTCCGCTGACGGGCTGGTTCACGCAGCGCTTCGGGCAGATCAAGCTGTTCGTCGGCGCGATTCTCGGCTTTGTGATCGCATCGTGGCTGTGCGGCGTCGCGCCGTCGCTGCCCATTCTGCTGTTTGCGCGCGTATTGCAGGGCGTGGTCGCGGGTCCGCTGATTCCGCTGTCGCAAGCCATTCTGCTCAGCTCATGGCCGAAGGCGAAATCGTCGACGGCGCTCGCGTTATGGGCGATGACGGCGACCGTCGGCCCGATCGCGGGCCCCGCGCTCGGCGGCTGGATCACGGATAGTTACTCGTGGTCGTGGATCTTCTACATCAACATTCCCGTCGGCATTTTCGCGGCGGGCGTCACGTGGATGATCTACCGCACGCGCGAAACGCCGACCCGCAAGCTGCCCATCGACATTGTCGGCCTCGGCCTGCTCATCACGTGGGTCGCGTCGCTGCAGATCATGCTCGACAAGGGCAAGGATCTTGACTGGTTCGGCTCGCCCGTGATCGTCGCGCTCGCGGTCACGGCCGTCATCAGCTTCGCGTTTTTCCTGGTCTGGGAACTGACGGAGCCGAACCCGATCGTCGATTTGCGGCTCTTCACGCAGCGCAACTTCCTCGGCGGGACGATCGCGATTTCGGTCGCGTATGGCGTGTTCTTCGGCAACCTCGTGCTGTTGCCGCAATGGATGCAGGAATACCTGAACTACCGTTCCGTCGACGCGGGTCTCGTCACCGCGCCGCTCGGCATCTTCGCGGTGATCCTCGCGCCCGTGATGGGCCGCGTGCTGCCGCGCTCGGACGCGCGCATCATCGCGACGCTCGCCTTCGTCGGCTTCGCGATCGTGTTCTTCATGCGCTCGAACTACGTCGTCGAGATCGACACGTGGCATCTGGTGCTGCCCACCTTGCTGCAAGGCATTCCGATGGCGATGTTCTTCGTGCCGCTGACGGCCATCATTCTGTCCGGGCAACCTGGGCCGAAGGTGCCGGCGGCGGCGGGTCTGTCGAACTTCGTGCGCGTGTTTTGCGGCGCAGTCGGCACGTCGATCGCGGGCACCGCGTGGAACAGCCGCACGATCCTGCATCACGAGCGCCTGACCGAGCAGGCCAACGCGAACAATCCCGTCTTCGCGCAGCAGATCGACAACACGCAGACGCTGCTGCACGTCAGCCCATCGACGTCGAATGCACTGTTCGATTTCACCGTGAACACGCAGGCCGCAATGATGGGGCTGAACGACATCTTCTATGCGTCGGCGATCATCTTCGTGCTGATCATTCCGCTCATCTGGATCACGCGCCCCGCGCGCGGCGGCGGTGGCGCGGATGCGTCGGGCGCGCATTGAGGCCGATGTCAGCCGACAACGACCGTGTTGCGTGAGCCCTGACGCTAGCGGAAAAAGCGCGCGGGCGTCTCGCCCAGCGCGTCCTTGAACACCGCGATAAACGACGACACGTCGCTATAGCCGACCTCGAGCGCCACCTGCGTGACGCTCGCGCCTGAGCCGAGGCGCATCAGCGCCGTCAACAGGCGTAGTTGCTGGCGCCATTGGCCGAACGTCAGCTCTGTTTCCTTCGAGAAAAGTCGCGCCGCCGTGCGGGCGGTGATCGACGCCTGCTCAGCGAAATCGTCGAGCACGCCGGCGCGCGCCGGGTCGGCAGCGAGCGCATCGGCGATATGCCGCGCGCGCAGATCGCGCGGATAAATCAGCGACAGCGCCACCTCCGTCAGCCGCGGCACGCGGTCGGCGATCACGGCCAGCAGGCGCAACTGCTCGGCATCGGCGGGCGCGCTCGCGTCGAATTGGGACGCCGCGCCGAGCAACTCGTCCATCAGACCGTTCACGGCCATGACGCAACAGCGCGCGGGCATGGACAACGCGTCTTCGTCGGCGTACAGGATGCGCAGCACGACAGGCGCCGCCGACGACATCCTGTGCAACACGCCCGGCAGCATCCAGACAGCGTGATGCGAGGGCGCGACCCACAGCCCGTTCTCCGTATGCACGGCCAGCACGCCTTCCGTCACTTGCACGAACTGCGCGCGGCGCATGCTGCGCCATGGCTGATCGAGCGCGTCGTGACGCACAGCCAGCACGAAAGCCGAACGCGCGACAGAATCGGGATCGAGGGGACCGGCATTCATTGATGTGTCCGTTTAGCCCTGTTTGGGGACCGGAACCCATCAAGGCTAGCATGCGGCGGGCGTGCATGCTTCATCGCAGTGCAACGCGACGTTCCCGGGCAAATAGGGAGAAACGTCAAAGTCTGCGGGGGGAAATTGAACGGAAGGCCGCTATCCCTGTTGAAGGCTCATGCATGAGACAGGGTTAAGGTTCGCAGCAGCAACTCCGATCTCTGAGACTGCATCGATTCCAGCTGCGCAAAGACGAACCGACTCAGAAACGCGGCTGCTCCGGCAGCAAAGTGTGGAATCAGACGCGCGTGCCGTAGCGCGCGCCTCCAGGCCAGGCCGTCAACAATCGATCCTGCCGTCCACCGGCTCGTCGGCATAGCCCAATGTCATCATCGCGGCAAGTTACGAGCCGAAATACACCGGCTTCATTCCATCATTCGCGTCCGGGCGGATCGAGCCTTCGATCTTGTGCCCAACGCGGGCAACCGCGTTGCGGAACGAACGCAATTCGTGACGGGTGCCCGACGCCGTGCTGCCATCGGCAACGCCACCCGCGTCGGCCGCGGCAGCGTTCGTCTGCACGATCTGAGCATTGGCAGGCGCAGCTTCCTCGCTGGATTGGGCGAACGACGACACAGCCGGAATTGCGAGGGCAGCAGCAACAACAAGCGATTGAACGAGTTTCATGATTCCTACCTCCAGGCTTTGATATCTCCGCAAACACCCGTTTGCGTTTCAGTGCTTGCAGTGTAGGCCGGACGACTTGCGCAATTAAGCCGTTGCAGAACAATTGAATGTTGTTGGAATAGGTACAAACCCTAAGTCGCAATGAAGATTTGATCGAGATTTGTCTTGACGAACTATCTTTAGATATATATCTTACGATACATCTTAAGACACTCGGAGATGCCAACATGCGTCATCACCACCACCGCTTTTCCCGTGACTTCGCCCGCGGCGCCGACTTTGCCCGCGACCCTTCGTTCTTCGGCTTTTACGAACGCTTCCAGATGTTCAGAGACGCAATCGGCCGCCACCCACGCGGCGGCGGCGGCCGGCATGGCGGCCCGTTCGGCGGCGGTGCGGGTGGTCCGTTCGGAGGCGGCTTCGGCGGAGGATTCGGCGGCGAGGGCGACGGCTTCCCGCGCGGCCGCAAGTTCACGTCCGACGATCTGCAACTGCTGCTGCTCGCGCTGATCGACGAACAGCCGCGTCACGGCTACGAGCTGATCAAGGCGCTCGAAGCACGCTCGAACGGCTTCTACACGCCGAGTCCCGGCATGGTCTACCCGGCGCTCACCTATCTGGAAGAGCTCGGCTATGTGACCGTGCAACTCGAAGGCAACCGCAAGCGCTACTCGCTCGCCGACGCGGGCCGCGAATACCTCGCCGGCAACCGCGAGCGCGCAGACCTGATGCTCGCCAAGCTCTCGCATATCGCCCGCAAGATGGACTCCGTGCGCCGCGCGTTCGCGGGCGAAGGCCAACCGGGTGAAGCAGGCGACGACGCGAGCGAATACGGCGGCTGGCTGCCCGAATTCGTGCAGGCGCGCCGCGCGCTGAAACATGCGCTGCTGCTGCGCGACAACGCATCGCCAGACGAGCAGCGGCGCATCGCGGCGATCCTCGCACGCGCCACGGCCGACATCGAAAGCAAACCGCGCGAAAACGGCGGCAAGACGTCGGGCGAACCTGCTTGAAGCAGCCGACCCCAACGACATTGAGAGAACATCCTATGCAAGCAACCCGAACCGATCTGACCGTGACGCGCGTGCGTCATCCGCTGAAATTCCGCCTCTTGCAGGTGAAACACGTCGAGGCCGTCACGCCGCATCTGATCCGCGTGACGCTGACGGGCGACGACCTGCACGACTTCGTGTCCGCGTCCTTCGACGATCACATCAAAGTGTTCTTCCCCGCGCCCGGCGAAGACAAACCGACCGTGCCGACGGCTGGCCCCGACGGCCCCGTATTTCCCGCCGACCGTCCGCGCCCCGTCGCGCGCGATTTCACGCCGAAGCGCTTCGACCGCGACGCGCGCGAACTCGACCTGGAGTTCGCGATGCACGAAGCTGGTCCCGCCGCCGAATGGGCGGCGCAGGCGAAGGCCGGGCAGTATCTCGGCATCGGTGGGCCGCGTGGCTCGTTCGTGGTGCCGACGGGCTTCGACTGGCATCTGCTGATCGGCGACGATACCGCCCTGCCCGCCATCGGCCGGCGTCTCGCGGAATTGCCGCAAGGCGCGCGCGTCGCGGCCGTGATCGAAGTCGCCGATCGATCCGCGCGCATCGAGTTCGAGACGCAGACCGACCTGTATATCGAATGGCGCTATCGCAGCGAAGACGCGTATCGAGGCGCAGAGTTGCTGAAAGCGGTGCGCGAGACGTTCTTGCCGGACGGCGAAGGCTACGTGTGGGCAGCGGGCGAAGCGGCCACGATGCGCGCGGTGCGCGCGTTCCTCGTCAACGAACGCGGCATCGACAAATCGCGCATCCGCGCGTCCGCGTACTGGAAACAGGGCGAGCAGGCCGTCCACGAGAATCTCAACGACTGACGCCTCAATCGAACGGAGCCATGCATTGCTCTCATTGAACGAATCACACGAGCGGCGCCTGTTGTGGCTGCTCGCGCTCACGCAATTCACGATCATCATGGATTTCATGGTGATGATGCCGCTCGGCCCGCAGATCATGCACGCGTTCCAGATCTCGCCCGCGCGGTTCGCGACGGCCGTTTCGGCGTATTCGTGGTGCTCCGGGCTATCGGGCCTGCTGGCCGCCACGTATATCGACCGTTTCGACCGGCGGCGTCTGCTGCTTGCCATTTACGCGCTGTTCGCGCTGTCGAACCTCGGCTGTGCGCTCGCGCCGAACTTTCCGCTGCTGCTGGTGGCGCGCGCGTTCGCGGGCATTACGGGTGGCGTGCTGGCTTCGGTGGTGATGGCGATCGTCGGCGACGTGATTCCCGTCGCGCGGCGCGGTGCGGCGACGGGCACGATCATGACGGCCTTCTCGCTGGCGGCGATCGCGGGCGTGCCGGCGGGCGTGATGCTCGGCGCGCATTTCGGCTGGGCATCGCCGTTCGTGTTGCTGGTCATATTGTCCTGCGTGATCTGGATGGGCGGGCTGCGCATGGTGCCGTCGCTGACCGAGCATCTGCAGAGACAACGCGTGCCGCTCGCGCAGGTGTTGCCGGATCTGTGGAGTCTCTTCGCGAATCCGCGGCATCTGAATGCGTTTGCGCTGACCTTCGTCGTGATGATTGGGCACATGCTGGTGATTCCGTTCATCGCGCCGACGCTCGTCGCGAATCACGGCATCGCGCCCGCCAATCTGTCGTGGCTGTATATGGCCGGCGGTGCGGCAACCTTCTTCACGTCGCGCCGGGTTGGGGAACTTGCCGATCGCTACGGCAAGAAGCGCGTGTTCCGTATCGCTGCGTTGCTGTCGGTGTTGCCTGTGCTGTTCGTCACGCATCTGCCCGATGTGCCGTTTTATGTGATGGTGCTGTTCTTTCCCGTGTTCATGGTTGCGATGTCGTCGCGCATGGTGCCGATGCAGGCACTGCTCACGACGGTGCCGGCGCCGCAGACCCGGGGTGCGTTTCTTAGCGCTAACAGCGCGGTGCAGGCGATGGGCACCGGTTGCGGGGCGTGGTTCGGCGGTCTGTTGCTGTCGACGACTGCGCAGGGGCAGATAGCGGGTTATGGGACTGTTGGATGGCTGGCGGCGGCTGCCGGGGTGCTCGCGTGTGTGTGGATTGGGCGCGTGAGTGGTGCGGGTGATGCCACCGCCGGTGGCGCGGTGAAGCCTGCGGCTGGGGCTGAGGTGGTTGGGGAGGTGTGAGGCTTCGTTTTCGCGGTTTGTCGGGCTTTTCTCGGGCGTCCGCGGTTTGGTTTTTTGCTTCAGGTTTTGCCGTTCGGTGCGTTTGGCTTTGCGGTGGCATCCGCGTGATGTTATTGGTTCGCAAGCGTTGCCCCTGTGCGGGGCAACGCTTGCGAACCAGAAGCAAATCGCGGATGCCAGCGAATACACCAGCAAAAACCCCAAGCCCTATGCCTCCCCGGCAATCACATCCTCAATCATCACCGGCAACCTCCGCACTCTGACACCCGTCGCATGATGCACGGCATCCGTAATCGCCGCCGCGACCCCGGCCAGCCCGATCTCAGCAATCCCCCGCGCGCCAAGCTCGTTGAACACCGGATCGGGATAATCCAGAAACGTCACATCGAGCGCGGGCGTATCCGCATGCGAAGCAATGATGTAATCAGCAAAATTGCTATTGATAGGCGCACCGTTCTGCGCGTCATACATCGTATGCTCGAAGAGCGCCATACCGACACCCATCACTACCGCTCCTTCGATCTGATTGCGCCCGGCGCGCGGATTCAGAATCCGCCCCGCGTCGATCACCGTCACGATGCGGCTCACACGTAGCCGCGCCGTCTCCGGCTGCCACGTCACTTCGGCGAAATGCGCGCCATACGAGTAAATCGAATAATGCTTCTTCAACGGATCGTCGAAGCCGCCCTGCGCGCTGCCCTTGCCTGACGCCGCGTGCATCTTCGCGGCCTGCAGGATCTCAGCGAACGGCACGCCCTTCTCCGCCGCATCCGTCTTGCGAAACACACGTCCCGCGCCGAACGCGAGCGCGTCCTTGTCCGCCCCTTAAATGGCGACTCGTCGATAGCGACGGCCCGCGCCAGCACCATGTCCGTTGCCGCGCGCGCCGCCTGCAGCACCGCGGGAATCACGGAAGCCGTCGCCGCCGAGCCGCCCGATATCGGTCCGACCGGCAGCATCGTGTCGCCGAGCACGACTTCGATCTTGTCGAGCGGAATGCCCGTGTGCCCCGCGACCAGTTGCGCCAGAATCGTGTACGTGCCCGTGCCGATGTCCTGCGTGCCGCACACGACGCGCGCCGTGCCGTCCGCGTGCAGATCGACCGTTGCCTCCGCCGAAAAACGCAGCCCCGGCCAGCCGCATGCGCCGACGCCCCAGCCGAGCGTCAGCCCGTCGCGCGTCATCGACCCGACTTCCGGCGTGCGCTGCGCCCAGCCGAACTTTTCCGCGCCTGTCGTCAGACACTCGACGAGATGCCGCGACGAAAACGGCAAGCCCGTCGATTCATCCACCTTCGGCTCGTTTCTCAAACGGAATTCGACGGGGTCGATATCGAGCTTGCGAGCGAGTTCGTTCATCGCCGATTCGAGCGCATACAAACCCGGCACCGCGCCCGGTCCGCGCATCGCCGTCGGCGAGCCGACGTTGCGTCGCACGAGACCTGAACTCACGCGCAGATTCGGCACGCTGTACAAGAACGGCGTGATCTCGCCGCAGCTTTCTTCGTAGTCATCGGCGATCGCGGTGTGGTTCAGGTAGTCGTGGCGAATCGACGTGAGCTTGCCGCTGCGATCGGCGGAAAGACGCATGCGCTGCTGCGTCGTCGGTCGATGGCCGACGTTCTGGAACATCATCTTGCGGCTCACGACCAGCTTCACCGGTTGCCCCGTGTGACGCGTCGCAGCCGCCGCGAGCAGCGAGTGCGGCCACATCCACAGCTTGCCGCCGAAGCCCGAGCCGAGATAGCGCGAGATCACGCGCACTTTCTCTTTGGGCAGGCCGAGCATCTGCATCAACGTGCCCTGATGGTTCGACACCGCCTGCGTGGTCTCGTAGAACGTGTAGCCCTCGCCGTCCCACTGCGCGACAGTCGCGTGCAGCTCGATCGGGTTGTGCGTTTCGACTGGCGTGACATAGGTCTCGTCAAGCGTCGTTTCGCTGGTGTCGAATGCGGATGCCGAATCGCCGCGCTCGCTCTGGACGTGCAACTCGTCCTTCGCTTCGAGTTTGTCGCTGACGTCATGCGCCGTCTTTTCATAGCCGACCTTCACGGCCGCCGCGGCGTTGCTTGCCGCCTCGAAGGTCTCGGCGACGACGGCGGCCACGTACTGTCCGTAATAGCGGATGACATCGTCCTCGAACGGCGGGCGCGCTTCATCGACGAAGCCCGTCTCCATCGAGTTGCCAGAAATGCGATAGAAGCGGCCAATGTTGCCGCGATGCAGAACCGCGCGCACGCCGGGCATCGCCTCTGCGGCAGCAAATTCCAGCGACGTGACGCGGCCGCTCGCGATCGTCGCGCACACGGGCACCGCGTACAACATGTCGGGCAAGTCGATATCGGAGGTGTACTGCGCGCGCCCGGTCACTTTCAGCGGACCGTCGATGCGCGACTGCGGCTGCCCGATGATGGACAGCATTGAATCGGACACAGCTGACATGGAAAGAAGTCCTCGAAAAGGTTTCAGACGGACTGCATGACCTGCGTCAATGCATGTATCAGGCAGCGCCTCGATAGTTCGATCTTGAAGCCGTTCTGGCTCTGCGCTTTCGCATTCGCGAGCGCGGCGTCGGCGGCGCGCGCGAAGCTCGCTGCGTCGGGCACGGCCCCCGCGAGTTCGGCTTCGGCTTCGCGCGCGTGCCACGGCTTCGTACCGACACCGCCGAGCGCGACATGGGCGCGCGTGATGCGCCCGTCGGCCACATTGACGACGACGGCCGCCGACGCCAGCGCGAACTCATACGACGCGCGGTCGCGCAGCTTCAGATACAGCGAGCGGCTGCCCGGAATCGGAGGCAACGTGACATGTGTGACGAGATCGCCAGGTTCGAGCACGGTTTCGCGCTCCGGCGTGTCGCCCGGCAGCAGGTAGAAATCGTCGATCGGAACGCTGCGCGCGCCCTTCGTCCCCTGAATCTGCACCGTCGCGCCGAGCGCCGCGAGCGCGACGTTCATATCCGACGGATTGGTCGCAATACATGCGTCGCTCGTACCGAGTATCGCCATCGTCCGGTTGAAGCCGGTGATGGCAGAACAGCCGGAACCGGGCACGCGCTTGTTGCACGGCATCGCCGTATCGCGGAAGTAGACGCAGCGCGTGCGCTGCAGCAGATTGCCGCCCGTCGTCGCCATGTTGCGCAACTGCGCGGATGCGCCCGCCAGCAGCGCCTGCGACAGCACAGCGTAGGGCTCGTGAATCAGCGGGTTCATCGCGAGGTCGGCGTTGCGCACCATTGCGCCGATTCGCACGCCGCCCTCGTCGGTCGTTTCGACGCGGTCGAGTGGCAAGCGGCTGATATCGACCACGCGCGCCGGCTTCTCCACATCGAGTTTCATCAGATCGAGCAGCGTCGTGCCGCCCGCGAGAAAGCGCACCTGCGCGCCCTGTTGCGCCGTCTGCGACGCAGCGCCCGCGACGATCGCGTCGCGCATGTCGTCGGCGCGCGAAAGCTGGAACAGTTCCATCGTGGCCTCCTAGCGCTTGCCGCGCACGGTCTGGATGGCCGTCACGATGTTCTGGTAGGCGCCGCAGCGGCACAGGTTGCCGCTCATCGCTTCGCGCACGTCGGCGTCGTCGGGGCCGATCGCTTCGTCGAGCAGCGCGACGGCCGACATGATCTGACCGGACGTGCAGTAGCCGCACTGATAGCCGTCGCACTCGACGAACGCGGCCTGCATCGGGTGCAGCGCGTCGGGCTCGCCGATGCCTTCGATCGTCGTAATCGTGTCGCCTTCGTGCGTGGCCGCGAACGACAGACAGGCGTTCTGGCGGCGGCCGTTCACGTGCACGGTGCACGCGCCGCACTGGCCGTGGTCGCAGCCTTTTTTCGTGCCGGTCAGATGCAGATGCTCGCGCAACGCATCGAGCAGGGTCGTGCGCGGATCGAGCGACAGCGCGTAAGTCGTGCCGTTCACGTTCAGTTCGACGGGAATCGTGACGCTCGACGACGATTGCGTGTGTGGCGTACTGCCCGGCGGATTGGCGTCCTGCGGAGTGACTTCGGGTCGGGCGATGGTATGGGGCATCGGGAAATCTCCATGCAGCAATCGGAAGGGGACGATCGGAAGGAAGACTGTCGAATGCCAGATGGCGCTCGACACGACCGCGCGACACCGTCGCCGTGACGTGGAGCACCGATGGACAAGCGAAAAGTATAGGCGTCGATTCGCGGACGCGCCGGTGGCGTGCCGCCAACCTCCGCACCACAAACGCGATCCGCGCCTCTGACTATCCAGCCGTCTGATAGGTCAGATCGATCGACAGACTCATCAGACGAAGCAAGCGCGATACCCGGCCTCGCGTGCCCCGCTGCAAAAAACGGTAACCGTTACATCTGCCCCTTGCAGCGCACAAATCGCTCTACTGATTCAGAATGATTTCGATTCAAAGAGCATATCCGTGAACACGATGAAGAAGAAACCGCGCCACCGTTGGAAACCGTTGCTGCTGGTGGGTATGGCCTGCGCGCTGTCGGCCCGCAGCGCGCAGGCGCAGGAAATCGCGCTGTACGGCGGCTGGCTCGGAGGCGCCAGCACGAACACCTACTCGTGGGCGATCGACTATACGGAAGGCTTTGGAAGATACGTCGCGGGCAGCATCACATGGCTGAACGAAGGGCATATGCCGGACCATCACCGCGACGGCCAGGCGGTGCAGATATGGGGGCGTCTGCCGCTTGCGCAGAACCGTTTCGTGTTTGCGCTCGGCGTCGGGCCGTATCGATACTTCGATACGGAGGCGGCCGAACAGGGCCAGGGCTATTCGAACACGCACGGCTGGGGCGGCCTGTTCAGCGCGCGGGCCACCTGGTACACGACGCGCCGCTGGACGACCAGCCTGCAACTCAACCGTATCCAGGTGTCGCGCGGACCTTCGACGACGGCCGTACTGCTCGGCGTCGGCTATCAGCTCGACGCGCCCGACGAGCCGGGCCCGCGCGCCTGGGCGCTGCCGCGCACACATGACGTGACGAACAACGAAGTCACGGTGATGGTCGGCCAGACCATTCTCAACAGCCTGGAATCGCAGACGTCCGTGGCCGAGTCGATTGAATACCGGCGCGGGCTCACGCATTGGCTCGACGGCACGCTCGGCTATCTGCACGAAGGCGGCGGCCTGAAAGCGCGCCGCGACGGGCTCACGGCGCAGTTATGGCTGACGCGCGCGTTTCTCGACGATCATTTGACGCTCGGTTTCGGTGCGGGCGCGTATGCCGCGATTCATCATGGCGAAGACCCAGACGAACGCTCGACGGGCGATGGCGTGCTGTCAGGCATCGTATCGGCGTCGGCGTCGTATCGCTTCACGCAGCACTGGGCGGCGCGCGTGACGTGGAATCGCGTCGTCACGCGCTACAGCCGCGATACGGATGTGCTGATGGGCGGTATCGGTTATCGGTTCTAGGCGCGGCGCGCGTTCATGCGAGCGCTTGCTCGACGCCGAGGTCAGCCAGAGGATGCGCCTGCGCGCGCCATGGCGACGACAGGAAATGCCGCACGCGCTCGGGCCGCACTTCAGCCAGCGTCGCGGGTGCCCAGCGCGGCTTGCGGTCCTTGTCGACCAGATGCGCGCGCACGCCTTCGCTGAAATCGCCCTCTTCGATCGCGCGCGTGACGATGCCCAGTTCCATCCGGAAACATTCGGCGAGCGTCATCTGACGGCCGCGCAACAACGCGTCGCGCGTGACGTACAGCATGGTCGGCGAATGCGAGGTCAACGCTTCGTACGTTGCTTGCAGCCACTGACGGACCTCACGCGCGTGCTCGCGCTCCAGATCCTGACGCAGTGTCGCGACAATCCGTTCGACGCTCGAGCGCCGGTCGAAGTGACGCAAGATCAGCTGCGTGAATGCGCCGAGCCCCGCGTGCGGGACGATATTGCACGGCGGCTCGAAGACGGTGCGCAAGGCGCGCAGCAGTTCGTCGTTGGCGACGTCGGCAGTGGTAATGCGCAACAGACGCTCTTCGAACGTATCGAGCCATTCGGACGGCACGCATAGATCCGCCAACTGGAAGCGCAAGGCTTCCGCGCCAGACAGCGTCACGCCCGTCAGCCCCACATACAGTTCGATCTCCGCGGGCATCACGCTCAGAAAACGCGTCGCGCCGACGTCGGGCAGAAAGCCGATGCGCGTCTCCGGCATCGCGATCTTCGTACGCTCGGTGACGATGCGCAGCCGCGCCGCCTGGCCGAGCCCCATGCCGCCGCCCATCGTGATGCCGTCGAGCAGCGCGACAACGGGCTTCGGAAAGGTATGCAGCGCGTAGTCGAGCCGGTATTCGTCGATGAAGAACTGCTGCCAGCTTTTTTCGTTGCGCTGCCGCATGCCGAACAGCGCGCGCACATCGCCGCCCGCGCAGAAACCTTTCGCGCCCGCGCCGCGCAGGACGACAGCGACGATCTCGCTATCGGTGCGGCAGCGCTCGATCAGCACGGCCAGTTCGCGCACCATCTCGTGCGACAACGCGTTCAGCGCGGCCGGACGGTTCAGCGTGACGATGGCGACGCGATTGACGACGCGAAACAGCACGTCGGCTTCGTGCACGCTTTGCTCCTTGAGAACTGCGCTCATCGCTGCGACTCCTTCGATTGCGCGCCCTGCCACTTCGGCGGGCGCTTTTCGAGGAACGCGTTGACGCCCTCGCGCTGATCGGCGCCGTCGAACAGATCGACGAAGCGCTCGCGCTCCACGGCCAGTGCCGCCTTGCGCGGTACGCCGTTGCGCGCCTGCTGGATCAGTTCCTTGCTGAACGTGACGGCCTGCGGACTCAGGCCCGCGACGCGCGCCGCCATCTGCAGCGCGAAGTCGCGCGCCGCGCCTTTCTCGACCACTTCCTCGACGAGCCCGATGCGCAGCGCCGTTGCCGCATCGACGCGCTCGCCCGTCAGCACGATGCGCTTCGCCCAGCCTTCGCCGACGAGCCACGGCAGCGTCTGCGTGCCGCAGCCGCACGGCAGCAGCCCGACGGCCGTTTCCGGCAAGGCCATCACCGCGTGCTGCTCGGCAATGCGGATATCGCACGCGAGCGCGCATTCGAGCCCGCCGCCCATCGCATAGCCGTTGATTGCCGCAATCACGACGGGCCGCGCGTTTTGCAGCGTCTCGAACGCCGCGCCGAAGCGCGATGCCGCTTGTCGCGCGATTTCCTTGTTGCCGTCGGCGAAGGTGTTGAGATCGGCGCCAGCGCTGAAGAATTTCGGGCCGTCGCCCGTGATCACGATGGCACGCACTTGCGCGTCGCCGTTCAGTCGTTCGATGGTGTGTTGCAGCTGCAATAGCCCTTCCGGCGTGAATGCGTTCGCGGGCGGGCGCTTCAGCGTCAGCACGGCGACGCTGCCGTCATGCGCGTAGTCGAGTTCGATCATCACGCGTCTCCATCCTTGCGATACAGCTTGATCACGGCTGAAAAGTCGAGCTTGCCGGCACCGTTCGCGCTCATCGTCTGATAGAGCTGTTGCGCGAGTGCGCCGAGGTAGACGGGTTGGCGGGCGAGTTTTGCTGCGTCCGTGGCGAGGCCCAGGTCCTTGAGCATGAGATCGGTGCCGAAGCCGCCGGTGTAGCCGCGCGTCGACGGCGCGGTGTCGATGACGCCGGGGAACGGGTTATAGGTGTCCGAGCTCCAGCAACGGCCCGTCGATGTGTTGATGATCTTGCCCAGTACCTGGGGGTCGATGCCGAGCTTTTCGCCGAGTGCCATGGCCTCGGAGACGCCTGCCATCGTGATGCCTAGCACCAGGTTGTTGCAGATCTTGGCGACCTGGCCGGTCGAGGTTTCGCCGCAATGGACTATGTTTTTGCCCATTGCCGAGAGGACCGGTTTTATCTGTTCATATAGGTGTGTGGTGCTGCCGACCATGAAGGTCAGTGTGCCGGCTGTTGCGCCGCCAGTGCCGCCTGAGACGGGTGCGTCGACGAAGGTGTTGCCGTTTTGTGTTGCCAGTTCGGCGAAGGCTTTTACGCTGGCTGGGTCGATCGTGCTCGAGTCGATGATCGGGGTGTGCTTCGCGATGCCCGCGAGGATGCCTTCTTCGCCGGTTAGCACTGTTTTTACATGGGCTGAAGCCGGGAGCATCGTGATGACGTATTCGACGTCCGTCGATGCTTCTTTGGGAGTTTTTGCCGGTCTTGCGCCTGCTTGTTTCAGTGTTTCTACTGCTTGCGCGTTCAGGTCGAAGACGTTCAATGCGTGGCCCGCTTTCAGCAGGTTCAGCGCCATCGGCGCACCCATGTTGCCTAGTCCTATGAAGCCGATTTTCATGTTTGCTCCTTTTGGTTTTTTGTCTGCGACGCTGTTCGGTATGCTGGTTTGGTTTGCTGGCATCCGCGTGATGCCTGCGTGCTTCAAGCGTCGCCCCTGTGCGGGGCGGCACCTACTTTTCTTTGCCGCCGCAAAGAAAAGTAGGCAAAAGAAAGCGGCTCACACCGCCAATCCTTGTGCCTGCCTGAGGGCCCCCAACGGGTCTTACACTTCACACGGCAACGCCCTGGTTCGCGTTCGTTGCCAACGTTCTCTCAGTACGCCTCACCCACTTCACGCGCCCGCACTACAGCACGCCGTGCCAGATAGTCCACGGCCGCCCAGGTGGCAAACTGTGTGTAGGCCGGAGGGCCTCACACATCTCACTTCGGACCGATAGCACGCGCATACCGCCATGTAAGAGCGCCACGCTATACGACGTGACAACCTACACACAGTTTGCCACCTGGGCGGCACTTACCATTCGTTGCCGCTGGCCCAGGTACGGGTATTCGGAGCGGGTGAGGCATTCATTTGAAGCGTTAGCAACGAGAACCGGCCAGGGCACTGCCGTGTGAAGCGTAAGAACCTTTGGGGGCCCTCAGGCAAACACAAGAACTGGCGGTGTGAGCCGCTTTCTTTTGCCTACTTTTCTTTGCGGCGGCAAAGAAAAGTAGGTGCCGCCCCGCACAGGGGCAACGCTTGAAGCACGTAGGCAAAACGCGGATGCCACCGCAAAGCCAAAGCAAAACCACCCCAGCGTCGCAGACAAACAAAAAACCCCTACCGAAGGCTAATAGTCGTATTCACACCATCACTAACAGTCGCATCATCAAACCACCGAGCAGTAACAGTCTTGGTCTGCGTATAAAACTGCACAACCTGCTTGCCATAAGGCCCAAGATCCCCAAGCTTGGACCCCCGAGAACCTGTAAAACTAAAAAACGGCACCGGCACGGGAATAGGAATGTTGATCCCCACCTGCCCAACATCGATCTCACTCTGAAACTTGCGAGCCGCCGCACCGCTCTGCGTGAAAAGTCCGACACCATTCCCCATCGGATTGCTATTCACCAGCGCAATGGCATCGTCCAGCGTCGGGACAGTCATCACACACAACACAGGACCAAAAATCTCCGTCTTATAGACATCCATCTCAACGGCAACATCACTAAAAACCGTCGGACCGATAAAATTGCCAGCCTCGTAGCCAGGTACACCAACGCCACGTCCGTCGAGTGCAAGCGTCGCCCCCTCCTTAACACCCGCCTCGATGAGGCTCAAAATCCGCTCTTTCGCGGCACGCGAAACCACCGGCCCGATATCCGTGCCAGCCTCATGCCCGGCATTCACCTTCAAGGTCTTCGCCTTCGCAACAAGCTCGGGCAACCATTCCTTCGACGATCCCACCAGCACCACAACGGAAGTCGCCATACACCGCTGCCCCGCCGCGCCAAAGCCGGCACCCACCAGCGCATTCAGCGTCTGCTCGCGGTTCGCATCCGGCAACACGACAGCATGATTCTTCGCGCCCATCATCGATTGCACACGCTTGCCGTGCTGGCTACCCAGGTTGTACACATGCGTCCCGACCGCCGTCGATCCAACAAACGAAATCGCCTTCACCAGTTCATGCGTGCACAATCCATCGACAACTTCCTTGCCGCCATGCACCACGTTCAGCACGCCCTTCGGCACGCCCGCTTCGATGGCCAGCTCGACCAGTTGCATCGTCGATAACGGGTCCTGCTCCGACGGCTTGAGGACGAATGTGTTGCCGCATACGATCGCCATCGGGAACATCCACAGCGGAATCATCGCGGGGAAGTTGAACGGTGTGATGCCCGCGCATACGCCGATCGGTTGACGCAGTGTATAGGTGTCGACGCTGCCCGCCACGTTCTCCGCGAACTCGCCCAGCTGCAACGTGCCGATCGAACACGCATGCTCGACCACTTCGAGGCCCCGGAAAATGTCGCCCTCGGCGTCGGGCAAAGTCTTGCCCTGCTCGGCCGTCAAGGTCTTCGCAATGCGCGGCATGTGCTCGCGAACCAGCGCCTGGTACTTCAACATGATGCGCATGCGCGCGCCAATCGGTGTGTTCTTCCACGTCGCAAACGCGGCGTGCGCCGAGCGGATCGCCGCGTCCACTTCCGCTTTCGTCGCGAACGGCACGCGCGCCAGCACTTCCTGCGTCGCCGGATTCACAATGTCGCGCCAGTCGGTCGCGTTCGACTCGACAAATTCGCCGTTGATCAACAGCTTGACTGTGTCGACCTTGCGGTCAGCCAGAGTCGAAGGAATTGCGCTCATTCTGCATGTCTCCTGAAGTAGATATCGGTGGCTCGCTTGCCGCTCAGTTGCCGCTCAGTTTCCGTTTCCGTTGCGAAGCTCGGGGAAATCCTCTTCCCAGTATTCGTCCTGTAGGCGCGCAGGCTCTGCCGTGCGCTCCAGTTCGCGCCGCCTCAGCTCGACGCGGCGAATCTTGCCGGAAATCGTCTTCGGTAACTCGCTGAATTGCAGGCGGCGAATGCGCTTGTATGGCGCGAGCTTCTCGCGCGAAAAGCGGAACACGTCGCGCGCGAGTTCGGGGCCCGCTTCGAATCCATACCGCACGGTCACGAAGGCCTTCGGCACCGACAGTCGCAGCGGATCGTTGCTCGGCACCACGGCCGCTTCGGCAATCGCTTCATGTTCGATCAGCACGCTCTCGAGTTCGAATGGACTCAGCCGGTAATCGGACGACTTGAACACGTCATCCGAGCGGCCGACGTACACGAGATAACCATCGTCACGCCGCATCGCGACATCCGACGTGTGGTAGTAGCCGTTGCGCATCGCGTATTCGGTGGCCTTCGCGTTGTTCGCGTAGCCCGTCATCAGGCCCAGCGGACGCGAATCAAGCGGCAGCGCGATTTCGCCCTCCGTCACGGGATGATCGTCGGCATCGACGAGTTCGACGCGGTAGCCCGGCAACGGACGTCCCATCGATCCCGGCACGACAGGCTGCCCAGGCGGGTTGCCGATCTGGCACGTGGTTTCCGTCTGCCCATAACCGTCGCGGATCACGATGTTCCACGCATGCCGCACGCGCTCGATGATCTCCGGGTTCAACGGCTCGCCCGCGCCGACGATCTCGCGCAGTTTCACGGGATACGACGCGAGCGGCTCCTGCACGAGCATGCGCCACACGGTGGGCGGCGCGCACAGCGTCGTGACGTTGTAGCGCACCAGCACGTCGAGCGTTTCTTTCGGGACGAAGCGCGCGAAGTTGTAGACGAACACGCATCCCTGCGCATTCCACGGCGCGAAGAAGCAGCTCCACGCATGCTTCGCCCAGCCGGGTGAGCTGATGTTCCAGTGGATGTCGCCAGGTTGCAGACCGATCCAGTACATCGTCGACAGATGGCCGACGGGGTAGCTCTCGTGCGTATGCTCGACCAGTTTCGGCTTCGACGTCGTGCCCGACGTGAAGTAAAGCAGCATGGGATCGCTGGCGCGTGTGGCGCCCTCAGGCACGAAGGTCGGCGACGATTCATACGCGGCTGCGATATCCGTCCAGCCTTCGCGCGGGGCGCCAACCGAGATGCGCTTCAACGGTGTATCGAGCGCGTCGAACTTGCCCGTCTCCGCGCTATCGACCACCACGAAATTCGCGCCGCCGATCTGCACGCGGTCGCGCACATCGTCGGGCGACAGTTGCGTCGTGGCGGGCAGCACGATCGCGCCGAGTTTCATCGCCGCGAGCATCACGTCCCACAGTTCAACGCGGTTCGGCAGCATCAGCAGCAGCCGGTCGCCGCGCCCTACGCCCAGCCCGCGCAGAAAATTCGCCATCCGCGACGAGCGCTCCGACATCTGCGCATACGAGAGCTTCAGCCCTTCTAGCGCCGGATCATCGACGATCCACAGCGCCGGGTTGTCGTTCCCTCTCGCGACAACGTCGAAATAATCGAGCGCCCAGTTGAACTCCGCGAGTTCCGGCCATCTGAACTCGCTGTACGCGCGCTCATAGTCGGTGCGATGGCGCAACAACAGGTCGCGCGCGTCGAAAAAGCTCTGGGCTGCCGTCATCGTCGTCTCCATTGTTGGCGCGTTTGCGCCCGGCGCGGAACGCGCTCTATTGGCGGATTATTCTGCGCTCAAACGTGCCGCGCGATAACCATTCTTTGTACTTCGCTGGTGCCTTCGTAGATCTGCGTAATGCGTGCATCGCGATAATGCCGCTCGACGGCGTAGTCCTCCAGATACCCATAACCGCCGTGAATCTGAATCGCCTTCGAGCAGATCTCTTCGGCCACCTCCGACGCATACAGCTTCGCCTGCGACGCCTCCGACAGGCAAGGCTTGCCCGCGCTGCGCAGGCGCGCCGCGTGATGCACGAGCAGCCGCGCGGCGTTCAGGCGCGTCGCCATGTCGGCGAGCATATTGGCGATGGTCTGATGCTCCTTGAGTGCCTTGCCGAACTGGACGCGCTCGTTCGCATACAGACGGGCTGCATCGAAAGCCGCACGCGCGATGCCGATCGCCTGCGCCGCGATGCCGATGCGCCCGCCCTCGAGGTTCGACAGCGCGATGCGCAAGCCCTCGCCCGGCGCACCGAGCAGATTCGCTTCGGGCACGGCGCAATCGTCGAGCGAAATCGGGCAGGTATCGGAAGCCCGAATGCCGAGCTTGCTTTCCGGTCGCCCGACATTGAAGCCCGGCGTATCCGTCGGCACGATGAAGGCCGAGATGCCGCGTTTGCCCGCATCGGGATCGGTGACGGCGAACACGATCGCGATGCTGGCGCGCGCGCCGTTCGTCACGAACTGCTTGCTGCCGTTGATGATCCACTCGCCGTCGCGCAGCACGGCGCGCGTGCGGATGTTGTTCGCCTCGCTGCCCGCATGCGGCTCGGTCAGGCAGAACGCGCCGATGCGCTTGCCCATCGCAAGATCGGCGAGATAACGGTCCTTTTGAGCGTCAGTGCCGAAGTTGAGGATCGGCCCGCAGCCGACTGAGTTGTGCACGCTCATCAGCGTCGCGCAGGCGGCGCAGCCAGCCGCGATCTCTTCGAGGGCGAGCGCATAAGCGATGTAGTCGGTGTACGAGCCGCCCCACTCGGGCGGCACGATCATGCCGAGAAAGCCCAACTCGCCCATCTGCCCGACGACTTCGGCAGGCAACTGACCTTCGCGGTCCCATTGCGCCGCGTTCGGCGCAAGGCGTTCGACCGAGAAGTCGCGTGCCGCGTCGCGGATCATCCGCTGCTCGTCGGTGTAGAACTCGTCCATGTGTCTCGCTCCGTTTGTCCTCTGCACGCCTGCTGCACTGCACATGCGGCGCGTCTGCTGGAACCCAGTGTAGGCGGCGCGAAAGCGGGATTCGATGCCGCGTCCGATCAATTTGCATGAGCGCATTTGCCATAACTGGATTTCGCGTCCGGCGCCAATGCGGCAGAATGGCGGTTCCAGCAGGCGCTCCCGGCAAATTATGTGAGCGCATTTGCCAGAATTCATGAAACGCCCACTTCCGGGCTACTCGAGAAACCACGACCGGATGAAAAGCGAAAGAGGCACGATCTCCGTGAGTCTCGTCGAAGAGACGCTGGCGCTCGCCCGCGCGCGCGGCGTCGACGTGACGCCGATCATCGAGGCGGCAGGCATCGCGCCGCAGGTGCTCGCGAGCCCGAAGAGCCGCGTGACACCAGCGCAGTACGGCGCGCTGTGGGCCAACATCGCAAGAACGCTCGACGACGAATTCTTCGGTCAGGATGCCCACGCAATGAAGAGCGGCAGCTTCATCGCGATGACGCAGATGGCGCTGACGGCTCGCAACGGCGGCCAGGCGCTGACACGCGCCGTCAACTTCATGCGCCTCGTACTCGACGACATGCGCGCGCAGATCGTCATGCGCGACGACTGCGTGCGGCTCGTATTCACGCATCGCGACGGCGCGCCCCAGCCGGCCATGTTTGCTTATGCAACGTACTTCATCCTCGTCTATGGACTCGTATGCTGGCTGGTCGGGCGGCGCATCCCGCTGATCGAGGCGCGCTTCCAATGCGCCGAGCCGCCCGCCGCGCACGAGTACCGGCTGATGTTCTGCGACGACCTTTCGTTCGAACAGAGCGAGTCGTATGTCGATCTCGCGCCGGATTTTCTGGAACTGCCCGTCGTGCAGACCACGAAATCCGTCAAGCCCTTCCTGCGCGACGCGCCTGCAAGCTTCATCATCAAGTACCGCAATCCCGGCTCGCTCGCGGCGCGGGTGCGCAAGACGCTGCGCGCGCTGCCGATGTCCGCCTGGCCCGGCTCCGACGAGATGGCGCAGCGCCTGCACGTCGCCGAGGCGACGATGCGGCGTCATCTGAAGCAGGAAGGCTATACGTACCAGTCGATCAAGGACGACTTGCGGCGCGACATCGCGATTTCGCAGTTGCAGCGCGGCGGCCAGTCGGTCGCCGACATCGCGGCGGCGCTCGGCTTCGCGGAGCCAAGCGCGTTTCATCGGGCGTTTCGCAAATGGACGGGGATGCGGCCGGCAGATTACCGGGCGGTGAACGCGCACATGGCGGGCGCGCCCACGGCGAACACGGGTATCTCCCGCCGGGCGGAACGCGCGGAATCCGACTAAGCTTAAGACAGGCCAGCTCTTTTCAGGCCTGGCGCGCCGCCATGCGAACGTGATCCGTCGCAGCGCGGCGCGCCGGCCGTCGACGATGGGAACGTACCGGCTTCTCCCGATCCGGCAAGCGGGTTCGCGACGCACGCTGCGCCGCGCGCGTGGCGCTTTCATGGCCGCCGCTGCCCGTGCCGCATCGGCTCGCGCTCCGCGCGCCGTCTGCGGCGCGGCGGGAAGGCTGTTGCAGCGTGCGTTGCTGCTCGCACTGGCGTTCTGCGCTGTGGCCGGGTTCGTCCCTTCCGCCTACGCCGCGCAATCCAGGGTGGCGCCAGGCAGCGTCGTGGTGATTCCCGTCGCAGGCGCCATCGGCCCCGCCACCGCCGATTTCATCGTGCGCGGCCTCGCCCGCGCCGCCGACGATCACGCCCAGCTCGCCATCCTGCAACTCGACACGCCGGGCGGGCTGGACACGTCGATGCGGCAAATCATCAAGGCGATTCTGGCGTCGCCCATCCCCGTCGCGACGTATATCGCGCCAGGCGGCGCGCGCGCGGCGAGCGCGGGCACCTATATCACGTATGCAAGCCACATCGCGGCAATGGCGCCGGGCACCAATCTGGGCGCGGCGTCGCCCGTGCAACTGGGCATCGGCGGGCAGGATGCGCCGAAACCCGGCCAGCCGCCCGCATTGCCGGGCGCGACGCCTGCGTCCGGACCGGCCCAGAAGGACAACGCTGCATCCGGCGCGCTCCCGCTCGACAGTCAATCGACGGAGTTGCGCAAGCAGCTTCACGACGCGCAGGCGTATATCCGCGGTCTCGCGCAACTGCGCGGTCGCAACGTCGACTGGGCCGAGCGCGCGGTGCGCGAAGCCGTGAGCCTGTCGGCACGCGACGCGCTCGAACAGAAGGTCGTCGACCTGATTGCGCGCGATATTCCCGACCTGCTGCGGCAACTCGACGGCCGCACCTACGATACGGCCGCGGGCGCGAAGCATCTGACGACGGCACACGCGCCCGTCGTCACGCTCGAAGCGGACTGGCGCAGCCACTTCCTCGCCGTCATCACCGATCCGAACGTGGCCTTGATCTTGCTGATGATCGGCATGTATGGCCTGTTCTTCGAGTTCGCGAATCCCGGCTTCGTGCTGCCCGGCGTGGCGGGCGCGATCAGCCTGCTGCTGGGTTTGTTCGCGCTGCAATTGCTGCCCGTCAATTACGTGGGTCTCGGTCTGATCTTCCTCGGCCTCGCGTTTCTGATTGCCGAAGCCTTTCTGCCGACCTTCGGCACGCTGGGCTTCGGCGGCATCGTTGCGTTCGCGATCGGCGCGCTGATGCTGATCGATACCGATGTGCCCGGCTACGGCGTTCCGCTGCCGATGATCGCCGCCGTCATCGTGTTCAGCGTGCTGTTCATCTTCGGCGTGTCGGGCATGGTGCTGCGCTCGCGGCGGCGGCCCGTGGTGACGGGCGCCGAGGCGATGATCGGCAGCGTCGGCGTGGTGCTGGACGACGGCCTCGTCGCGGATACCCCGCAAGCCCGCGCCGATGGTCCGCAGGACAGCCCGCTCGACAGCCTGTTGCACGGCGAGCCTGACCGCATCGGCTGGGCGCGCGTGCATGGCGAGCGCTGGCGGGTGCGCAGCACGGCGCCGCTCGCGGCGGGCCACGCCGTACGCGTGACTGGGCGGCGCGGCCTGATGCTGACCGTGGTTCCCGCAAGCAATTCATCACAAGAGGGAGAACACACATGATCGGTTTCACTTTCGGCTTCGGCAGCATCCTGATTGTTCTGGCGATCGTGCTGGTCGCGTCGTCGGTGCGCGTGTTTCGCGAGTACGAGCGCGGCGTGGTGTTCATGCTCGGCCGCTTCTGGAAAGTCAAGGGGCCGGGTCTCGTGCTGATCATTCCCATCGTGCAGCAGGCGGTGCGGATGGATCTGCGCACCGTCGTGTTCGACGTGCCGCCGCAGGACGTGATCACGCGCGACAACGTGTCCGTCAAGGTCAATGCCGTCGTGTACTTTCGCGTCGTCGATCCGGAGCGCGCGGTGATTCAGGTCGCGCGCTACTTCGAAGCGACCAGCCAGCTGTCGCAGACCACGCTGCGCGCGGTGCTCGGCAAGCATGAACTCGACGAACTGCTGTCCGAGCGCGAGCAGCTCAATACCGATATCCAGCGCGTGCTCGATGCGCAAACGGATGCGTGGGGCATCAAGGTATCGAATGTGGAAATCAAGCATGTCGACATCAACGAGACGATGATCCGCGCGATTGCGCGTCAGGCCGAAGCCGAGCGCGAGCGCCGCGCCAAGATCATTCATGCCGAGGGCGAGTTGCAGGCGTCCGAGAAATTGCTGCAGGCGGCACAGATGCTCGCGCAACAACCGCAGGCAATGACGTTGCGGTATTTGCAGACACTGACAACCATTGCCGCCGACAAGAATTCGACCATCGTGTTTCCGTTACCCGTCGATCTGTTGACGGCCGTGATCGACCGGATGACCAAGCCTTCTCAGCATATGGGCTAGGCCGCGCCTGTCCGTGCGAATCTCGCTCAAACGTTCGAACACGAACGCGCCTGAAGCATGCATGAACCACGCCTCCAGCGCGGCGATAGATGCAAACTGAGCAACGGTTCATTTCAGTTCCGAACCTTACTCATTGCAAATACAGAACCTAGAATAAAAGGGTCATCCTAACTTTTCAGGCCCTTGCCATGAAGCTGATTCCTCGTATGGTTCTGGGCGCGCTTATCGGCGTCGCAGCCGTATCGTCCGCATTTGCGCAGACGCGCGTCTATGATCAGAACACCCCCAAGACCCGCGCCGAAGTGAAGGCGGATCTCGTCGAATGGCGCAAGGCGGGCTACGATCCGCTCGACTGGATCAACTACCCGGCCAACGCCATCGCCGCCGGCCGCGTCGTCGCGCAACGCCGCGCGCAGGCCCAAGGCACGCAACAGTAATACCGATGGATGCGAGACGCGCTCATTCAACGCGCGCCTCGCATTGCATTGCCCGTTGAGACGTTCAACACGGCTTTGCGCGCGGTGTTCGTCATGACATTGCGCAAGGCCGCTTTCGCCGCGCTTCCTTCCTTTCCGCTCCCCTCGCAATCCAACCTGATGCGCCGCGTCAGGTATCATCACGCCCCTCGCCAGCAAAACGCACCCGGGCGCCGCCCGTTGCCGCGGCGCGCTCGCGCGCACGTCCAGACTGTTGCATGGGCTCCACGCGCACGCGGCAAATGCGGTATTTACTGACCAATCGTGATTAAATCCGCCCGTGGCGTCATGATGGTCGATGCAGCGGCGAGCCCGCGTGCGTCGCCATGCGGGACGGGGCGTCACCGCGTGGCAGATTGAGCGCGGCAGAGACGGCAACACGACAAGCAGTGACCAACGACATTTCAAACGACGAGAGACTCGGCTCATGGACTCCGTAAAACGGTATTTCGGCTTTGACGAAGCGGGCACGACCCTGCGCGTGGAAGTGCTGGCAGGTGTGACCACCTTCCTCACGATGGCCTACATCATCTTCGTCAATCCGGCGATTCTCGGCGATGCCGGCATGCCGAAAGACTCGGTGTTCGTCGCGACCTGCCTGGTCGCAGCGCTCGCGTCGCTCATCATGGGCTTCTATGCGAACTACCCGATTGCCTGCGCGCCGGGCATGGGCCTGAATGCGTACTTCGCGTACACGGTCGTCAAGGGGATGGGCTTCACATGGCAGGCCGCGCTCGGCGCGGTGTTCATCTCCGGCTGCCTGTTCCTGATCGTGACGCTGTTCCGCGTGCGCGAGGTGATCGTCAACGGCATTCCGCATTCGATACGCGTCGCGATCACCGGCGGCATCGGTCTCTTTCTCGCGATCATCTCGTTGAAGACGGCGGGCATCGTGACGGGCAATCCGGCGACGCTCGTCACGCTCGGCAACCTGCACGACCCGCACGTGGTGCTGGCCATCATTGGCTTCTTCGCGATCGTCACGCTGGACGTTCTGCGCGTGCGCGGGGCGATACTGATCGGTATCGTCGGCGTGACGATCTTGAGCTTCTTCTTTGGCGGCAACCAGTTTCACGGCATCGTGTCGGTGCCGCCGTCGATCTCGCCGACGCTGTTCCAGCTCGACGTGAAGGCTGCGTTGTCGACGGGCGTGCTGAATGTGATTCTGGTGTTCTTCCTCGTCGAACTGTTCGATGCGACGGGCACGCTGATGGGTGTCGCGAATCGCGCGGGGTTGCTGGTGCATGGCAAGATGCATCGTTTGAACCGCGCACTGCTGGCGGATAGTACGGCGATCCTTGCAGGGTCGGTGCTGGGTACGTCGTCGACGACGGCTTATATCGAGAGCGCTTCGGGTGTGCAGGCGGGTGGACGCACGGGTGTCACCGCGATTACGGTTGCTGTGCTGTTCTTGCTGGCGCTGTTCTTTGCGCCGCTGGCGGGGGTCGTGCCGGGTTATGCCACGGCGCCGGCTTTGCTGTATGTGTCGTGTCTCATGCTGCGGGAGATGGCTGATCTGCCATGGGATGATGCGACTGAAGTCGTGCCTGCGGCGCTGACTGCTCTGATGATGCCTTTCACCTATTCCATTGCTAATGGGGTGGCGTTTGGGTTTATTTCTTATGCTGGGCTGAAGTTGCTGACTGGGCGTGCGCGGCAGGTGAAGCTCGTTGTGTGGGTTATTGCTGCTGTGTTTTTGTTCCGGTTTTTTTATCTTGGATCGGAGTGAGTTTTTTTGTCTGCGACGCTGGGGGAGACTTGCGCGGCTTCCGCGGTTTGCGGTTTGTACTTCACGCGTCGTTGTTTGATGTTCTGGCCTTTGCGCTGGCATCCGCGGCTTGACTTCTTGCTTTAGGCGTTGGTGTTCGGTGTGTTTGCCTTTGCGCTGGCATCCGCGTGATGTTATTGGTTCGCAAGCGTTGCCCCTGTGCGGGGCGGCACCTACTTTTCTTTGCCGCCGCAAAGAAAAGTAGGCAAAAGAAAGCGGCTCACACCGCCAGCCCATCTTCTTATCCACGGGCCCCCAACGTCCCCATCCTTCACTCGGCAGCATTTCTGTTGGCGTGCGTTGCCCACGCTTCGAATGACCGCCTCACCCACTTCGAACACCCGTGCCTGGGCCAGCGGCAGCGAATGGTATGTGCCGCCCAGGTGGCAAACTGTGTGTAGGTTGTCGCGCCGGATAGCCTGGCGCTCTTACAGCTTGGGGCGCATGCGCTATCGGTCCGAAGTGAGGCGGGTGGAGTACTTCGGCCTACACACAGTTTGCCACCTGGGCGGCGGTGGAATGTCTGGTGGGGAGTGATGTAACTCGGGTGCGTGAAGCGGGTGAGGCGCGCGACAAGAGCGCTGGCAACGAGCGTGGGTCACGTGGTTGCCGTGTGAAGCGTAAGAACCTGTGGGGGCCCTCAGGCAAACACTGGAACTGGCGGTGTGAGCCGCTTTCTTTTGCCTACTTTTCTTTGCGGCGGCAAAGAAAAGTAGGTGCCGCCCCGCACAGGGGCAACGCGTGAAGCACGCTAACAAACCGCGGATGCCAGCGAAAAGGCAAACTGCGGATACGCGCGCAAAGCCCAGAACAACCAAAACCAAACCAAAGCACCGCGCCGCCAAGGCGCCCTAATTCCGCCAATTAGCCTCATAAAACCGCACATACCCGCTACGCAAAACAACGCACTGAGCCCGCGTCTCAGACAGCAGACGCCTTGTAGCGGCCTCAATCCTTTCGCGATGCGTCGAAAACGCACCCATCATGTCTTCCAGGCGCGGAGACGCCGCCCCAAAGTGATCCTCCAGAGCCTCGGCGGTGATCATGCATTCCACCCTTTGCCCATCGACCATAGCCGGAAACGCCAGAGTCAGCTCGCGCCCCGAGTACTCAGGGACTTCTTTCGGGAAATTGATCTGCATGGGAACACCTTGGTCGAACGACACCGCCGAGGACCGCGCGTGCCCCTGTTCAAGCCTCCGTTATGGATCGCAGCGCGGGCTGTCAACCGCGAACACGCGCCGCTATCGCGCGCGCCCACAGTTGATTTCAACACTGTAGACGACTTCCGGCGCGCCGCAAGTTTTGTTTCGCCACACGCCAGCATGGTGCCGCCATGCACTGCGAAACGGCACCAAACCCGGACAAAAAGGCGTCACCAACCCCGAACCATCGCCCGCGCAACAGCCCCTCAAAATGCGGCAGCGCAGCGAAACGACGCGCCCAAAACCTAAAACTGGGTCGGCAGATGCGGATGATGTTCGTGCGGGCCGATATCGTCGGCGGGATGCTCGGGTGGCGTCTTGTCAGGAAGGTCCCGCGGCCACAGCGTCAGCATCGTCACGCACCCCACGATGCCGATCACAATCGCGATCACGCCCGTCCAGATCTCGTTGTCCAGGTAGTTCAGCGAACCGTGGATCGACAGTCCAATGCCGCCCAGTGCGATGAAGATCGCAAGCGTGGCGAGGACGACTCTCAATTCCATGCTCACCATGACGTTCTCCTCGAAATGGCGCTGTCCGGGACTCGTGAACATCGTCCCAGCGTCGGCACGCGGCGCGAACGCATGCCTGTCTACGATCATTGCACTTCTGTGCCAGAAGGCAAGCGGAACACGCGCCGCGCGTCCTCCTGTAAGATGGACCGGCATGAGCCGGCACAGACCGGTGGCCTTCCCGGCTGGCGCAGCCCGACTGCGCAGCTTTCATCAGGCAAGCGGTGCTGCACTGCAAGAGCGACATGCTCGCTCCCTTTCTCTGCGGAAAGCAGCACGCAGAATGCACAACATCGGAGACATGCAGTGACCCAACGTTCCGTCACGCCGTCCGTCACGGGCCGCGCCGATGTGCTCGCGCAGGCGCATGCGCGCTCGCGCCAGTTCGGCCTGCGCGCGTCCGAGGCGCCCGACTTCCATCCGCTGCGGCCGCTCGCGCTGCGCGATCTCGTCGACTGCAACCGCTCCCTGTACGCGCACGCCTTGCCCGTGATGGAAACACTGCATGCGCAGATCGTCGATACCGACAGCATGGTGCTGCTCACCGACAGCAACGGCGTGATCCTGCACAGTCTCGGCGATAGCGATTTCGTCGAGAAAGCCGAACGCGTCGCGCTGTGTCCGGGCGTGTCGTGGTCCGAAGCGCATCGCGGCACGAATGCCGTCGGCACCGCGCTCGCCGAAGGCCAGCCGACCGTCGTGCACGGCGGCGAACATTTTCTGCAGGCCAATCGCATCCTGACCTGCTCGTGCGCGCCGATCGCCGATCCCTATGGCCGCACCATCGGCGCGCTCGACGTGAGCGGCGACCCGCGCGGCTTTCACAAGCACACGCTGGCGCTCGTGCGCATGTCGGCGCAGATCATCGAAAACCAGCTGTTCGCGAACCAGTTCGGCGATGCCGTGCGGGTGCGCTTTCATGCGCGCAGCGAGTTCATCGGCACGCTGTTCGAAGGGCTCGCCGCATTCGGCGCGGACGGCGCGCTGCTCGCCGCGAACCGCAGCGCGCTGTTCCAGTTCGGCCGCCCACTCGACACGCTGTTCGGCCAACCCTTCGAAATGCTGTTCGGCACGGCATTTCCGGCCGCGCTCCAGCAGGCGTTGCGCACACCAGGCGAATGTCTGACGCTGATGCTGCCAAGCGGCGTGCGCGTGCTCGCACGCGCGGAATACGCCGCGCGCCCCGCGTTTTCCGCCGATTCGAGCGGCCCACGCACCGCGACGCCGTCAGCTGTCGCGCCGGCCACGGCCAGGCCGCGCACCGCCGCCATCACCTTCGCCACGCTCGACACGGGCGACGCGCGGATGGCGGCCGTCCTCGATCGCGTCGAGAAGGTGCGAGGCCGCGACATTGCGCTGCTCGTGCTCGGCAAGACGGGCACCGGCAAGGAATGGCTCGCACGCGCCATGCACGAAGAATCACCGCGCCGCGACGCGCCGTTCGTCGCCGTCAATTGCGCCTCGCTGCCCGATACGCTGATCGAAGCGGAACTGTTCGGCTATGAGGACGGCGCCTTCACAGGCGCGAAAAAACGCGGCAACGTCGGCAAGATCGTGCAGGCCGACGGCGGCACGCTGTTTCTCGACGAAATCGGCGATATGCCGCTCGCGCAGCAGGTGCGTCTGATGCGCGTGCTGCAGGAACGCTGCGTCGTGCCGCTCGGCGGCACGCGCGCGGTGCCCGTCGACGTGCGGATCGTCTGCGCGACGCACCGCAACCTGCGCGCAATGATCGAAGAAGGCACGTTCCGCGAAGACCTGTATTACCGGATCAACGGCCTCGTCGTCACGCTGCCCGCGCTCGCCGAACGTACGGATCTGCCCGTGCTCGTCGAGCGGATTCTGTCGCGGCTGCGTAACGACGAGCCCGACAACGAACGCATGCCCACGCGCGTATCGGCGGACGTGCTCGAATTTTTCGCGCGCTGCCGCTGGCCGGGCAATCTGCGCCAGCTGGCAAACGTGCTGCGCACGGCGAGCATCATGGCCGAAGGCGCCGCCGAAATCGACGTCGAACATTTGCCCGACGATTTCCTGCACGACTGCGAGCCCGCACGCGACGAGCCGCTGCACGCGCTGTCAGCCGTCGAATCCTCCGCGCCGTCGCGGCCCGCGCGCATGGAAGAGTTGCAAGCGACGCTGATCGAGCAGACGCTCGCGCGCAACAACGGCAATATCTCGGCGGCAGCGCGTGAGCTTGGACTCGCGCGCAACACGGTCTACCGCTACATGCGCATCCGCACGACCCACTGAACGCCCATTCCGCTCTTCTGCCCGCAGCGCGCCGCCCCGCGCTGCGTTAAGCTTCGTCCTGACCCCACGAATATCGACTCTGGTCGCGCATCGACGGATGGCCTCCCGGCACGAACTCAAACGCTATCGCACGAACCTCGCCGACGAACTCGACAGCGCCGCGCTGTACGAAACGCTGTCGCGCGTCGAAAAAGATCCGCAGCGCCGCACGCTGTTCACGCAGCTCGCGAGCGCGGAGCGCGTGCACGCGAACCTCTGGGCCAACAAGCTGCACGCGAACGGCGCGCGCGTGCCGCCGCACCGCTACAGCCTCAAGACACATCTGATGCGCGGCCTGATTCATACGCTCGGGCCGAAGTTCGTGCTGCCGTCGCTGGCCGCCGCCGAATATGCAGACCGCGACAAGTACGCGAACCAGCCCGACGCCGCGCAGCTGTCGAAGGACGAGCAGCATCACGCCGCCCTGATGCAGCAGATCGTCGCCGATGTCAAAGGGCCGCAGACATCGCCCTCGAAAGGCGCGCAGATCGCAGCCGCCGAGTCGTGGCATCGCAACGTGACGTCGGGCAACGATCTGCGCGCGGCCGTGCTCGGCGCGAACGACGGTCTGGTGTCGAACTTCTGCCTGATCATGGGCGTCGCGGGTGCGGGCACAGGAAACAAGGCGATCCTGCTGACGGCGCTGGCCGGGCTGATTGCGGGCGCGTGCTCGATGGCGCTCGGCGAGTGGCTGTCGGTGACGAATGCGCGCGAACTGGCGCGCACCCAGATCGCGAAAGAAGCCGACGAAATCGAACACACGCCCGAAGCCGAACAGCATGAACTGGCGCTGATCTTCCAGTCGAAAGGCATCGATGCCGACGAGGCGAAGCGCGTCGCCGAACAGCTGATGCGTGACAAGCAGAAAGCCCTCGACACGCTGACGCGCGAAGAACTCGGTCTCGATCCTTCGGAACTGGGCGGCAATCCGTGGACGGCGGCGGGCGTGTCGTTCTGCCTGTTCTCGCTGGGCGCGATTTTTCCGGCGATGCCCTTTCTGTGGACGCACGGCACGGCGGCAATCGTGCAGTGCGTCGCGTTGAGCGCGTTCGGGCTGGCGGCCGTCGGCGTCTTCACGTCGCTCTTCAACGGACGCGGCGCCGCGTTCTCGGCCTCCCGTCAGATCGTGATCGGGTTGATCGCGGCCGCCTTCACGTTCGGCGTCGGGCGGATTCTGGGCGTATCCATTTCGTGAGCGCCATGTCCAGCGAAGAACCGTCCCGCAGCGTGCCGCTGCCTGAATCGAATGAAGAGCGAACCTTCACGGTGCGCGTCGAGCCGCTCGGCCGCACCTTCGACGCGCCCGAATCGCTCACCGTTCTCGAAGCCGCGGGTTTCGCGAACCTGCATCTGCCGCGCATGTGCCGCAACGGCACATGCCGGACCTGCCTGTGCAGGCTGGAATCGGGCAGCGTGCGCTACACGATCGAATGGCCGGGCGTCAGCGCCGAAGAAAAGGCACAGGGCTACATTCTGCCGTGCGTGGCCGTCGCGCAGAGCGATCTCGTGCTCGACGCGCCCGACGCCGCCGAGTTGCCACCTGCGCCGACTACGCCGCCCGTCAGGCGGTTCTAGCGCAAGGGGCTAGTTGATGGGAGCAAATCGCGGCACGGTCTGACCATCGTGCTCGATCATCTCGAAGAAGACCGACGACGGCCGCGTCCAGATGGTGCCGTTGTCGGCGCGATAGACGATCATCGTGACGCCCGGGTCCGATTCGAGCGTCGCCTCGCAGATGAATTCGTAAATGCCGCCTTTGTAGTGTCGATAGCGTACGGTCACAGTCGTTTCCTCACAGATGCATGATTGGACAAAAGCAGCGCGAGCGGCACGCAGCCGCACGCGTCAGCTTGCGCCCTCTTTCATCTGCTTCAGGTGCTTATAGACTGTTGCACGCCCCATGCCAAGTACGTTCGCGACATAGTTCGCCGAACTCTTGCCGCGAAACGCGCCTTCCGCGTAGAGCGCCTCGACCAGTTCGCGCCGATGCTCGCGCGTGAGTCCGTTCAGACCGATCTGCCGTTCGCGCAGCCAGCCGTGCAGGAACGTGTTGATGCGCTCCTGCCAGTCGTCGCGGAACAGCTCTTCCGGCTGCGCGACGACGCCCGCGCCCTTGATGAACAGATCGAGCGTCGAGCGCACGTCGTCGAACACGGCGATGTTGAAATTGATGCACAGCATGCCCGCCGGCTGGCCGTTGTCGTCGAACAGCACGTTGCTGACGCAGCGCATCCGGCGGCCGTCCCAGTTGAGCTTCTCGTACGGGCCGATCACGCGCTCCCGCGCCGAATGCTCAGTCTCTTCCAGCGCGGAATCATCGCCGATTTCCCGCTTCGACAGATTGTTCGCCAGATACAGCACGGTCTGATCATGCAGGTCGTGAATCACGACCTCTGCATAGGGGAAGAACAGTGCAGCGATGCCGTCCGCGATGGGCGCATAGCGGGTCAGCAGCAGATCCTTGACGGGGGAAGCATTCTTCTTGCGCATCGGCGGGCAGTGGCTGTGTTCGCGGGTGTGTTCGTGATGCCGCTGCGGTCGTTACGCTCGCCCCGCAGCGGCGGCTGACCGCCATTGTAGCTATTGTGCCTGGCCTCTACGATCCGTCAGATGCCGGTACAGCTCGCTCGCGATCGCGACGTCTTCGAGGCCCAGGCCGATCGAGCGGAAGAACGCGTGCCGCTCGTACGCTGGCTTCTCGCACGTGCCCGCCAGCAGCGACGGCAGATCGCCCTTCACTTTCTGCGGCGACCAGCCGTGCTGCGCGGCGAGCTTCATCTCGCCGGCGCTCGCGGGCGTGGTCGCGCGGTAGTCGCAGTAGACATCCATCTCCGGCAGCCACGCCGGATCGATTTCGTGCGCGTTCACGGCATTCGTGCTGATCGACGTGATGAGCGCGGGTTTCGTCAGCGCGTCGCGCGGCAGCACGGGCGTGCCCGACGACGTGCACAGCATCACCACGTCCGCGTCCTTCACGCACGCCTCGATGCTTGCGCTCGTTTCGGCGCGCGCGTCGGCGGCCTGGACGGCGGCGCGCTTTGCGTCGCTGGCGGTGAGATCGGGCGAATACACGCGAATCGATTCCCACGCGCGCAGCGGCGCGACATGCCGCAGATGCGCGAGGCCGACAGCGCCCGCGCCGATGATCGAAAGCCGCTTCGCATCGGCGGGCGCGAGCTGGTCGACGGCGAGCGCCGTGGTGCCTGCCGTGCGCTCGGTGGTGAGCAGAGCGGCGTCGCACCACATCAGCGGCTGACCCGTTTCCATCGACATCAGCGCCGTCCACGCGGTAATCACCGGCTTCGCGCCCGTCACGATATACGGCGACAGCTTCGCGCCGAACACCTTCGCGTCGGCGAGCACACCGAGATAGGTAATGAAGTCGCCCGCGCCGTTCGGGAACAGCGTCAGCGATTGCGGCGGCTGCACCGCCCCGGCAGAAGCGAGCGCGCGAAACATCGCGCTCAGCGCGCGGCGCACATCGAGCGCGGGCAGCGCGGCGCGGACAGCCTGTTCGTCAACGGCGAGTGGCAAGGCGGTCATCATCGAAATCATCTCCTGAGCGACGCGTGACGCGTCAATTGCAATTCCTTTCCGATCGACGATCCGACCGAAGCGTAGACTTGTAGTCTACTTGAGACTTTGCAGATTTGGACAAAAAAGTCTCGTTTTGGGCGTGTGCATCGTGCGCAAGAAGATCCGGACAGACAGGCTTTTCGCGCCTCTCGCCCTTTCTTTAAAAGACTTCGAAGGAAACCGCGCGGCATTTTTGATCACTGGACTATCGTATTCCCTATAGTCCATACTGGACTTTCAGTCTATATTTCAACTGCGCCGCCGCCGTCGCGCGTGGCCCGATCATCAACGACAGGAACCGTCATGAACCTGAAGCTCTCCTTCGCCGCCGCCGTCTTTGCCATGACGGCGGGCGCCGCCTGCGCGCAATCGTCCGATACGTTGCGCTTCGGCATCGAAGCCGCCTATCCTCCGTTCGAAAGCAAGACCGCGTCGGGCCAGCTCGAAGGCTTCGACGTGGACGTCGGCAACGCGGTCTGCGCGAAAATGAAGGTGAAGTGCGTGTGGGTCGAGAACGCGTTCGACGGTCTGATTCCCGCGCTGCAGGCGCGCAAGTTCGACGTGATCAACTCGGCGATGAACATCACGGTCAAGCGCAAGGAAAGCATCGCATTCACGCCGCCCATCTATGTGGTGCCCATCGTGATGATCGCGAAGCGCGGCTCCAATCTGCTGCCGGATGTGAAGACGCTGCAAGGCAAGCGTGTCGGCGTGTTGCAGGGGTCGTCGCAGGAAGACTTCCTGAAGAAGCACTGGGCGAATGCGGGCGTGCAGATCGTCTCGTATCAGGACCAGGATCAGGTCTACGCGGACCTCGCCGCGGGACGTCTGGACGCCGCCGTGCAGGAAGCGCAGACCGCGCACGATGGTTTCCTGAGCAAGCCGGCGGGCGCGGGCTTCGACATGGTCGGCGAGCCGCTGAAAGACCCGGCCACGCTCGGCGAAGGCACGGGCTTCGGTCTGCGCAAGGGCGACAAGGCGCTGCAGGCGAAAGTCGATGCCGCGCTCGCCGAACTGAAGAAGGATGGCACGCTGACGGCGCTGTCGCAGAAGTACTTCAAGCGCGACATCATCGCGAAGTGATACGCTGCTGAGCCGGAGCCGGCAGCAGCGAAGACGGCCTGGTCGAAGACGGCCCCGTCGGTTCGATACGCGAGCGCGTGGCGACACGCGCTCGTTGCGCTTTTAAAGCATCAACAAACACACTTTCGATCGTTATGGATTTCGACGTCATCGTGCTGGGCGCGGGCATCGTCGGCGTGTCGTCGGCGCTGCATCTGCAGGATCGCGGGCGGCGCGTCGCGCTGGTCGACCGGCGAGCACCCGGCGAGGAGACGAGCTTCGGCAACGCGGGGCTGATCGAGCGCTCGTCGCTCGTGCCGTACGGCTTTCCGCGCAAGCTCGGCACGCTGCTGCGCTACGCGCGCAACCAGTCGACCGATCTCTACTGGGACTACAAGGCGCTGCCCGCGTACGCGGGGTGGCTCGCGCGCTTCTGGTGGGAATCATCGCCGCAGCGGCTCGCGGCCGCGGCGCGCGACCTGATGCCGTTGATCGCCGCATGCGTCGACGAGCACGACAAGCTGATCGCGCGCGCGGGCGTCGGCCAGCTCGTGCACGACGGCGGCTGGATCGAGGCGTTTCGCACGCGTGAGGCTTTCGAGCGCGAAGCGAAAGCATCGGAAGACGCGATCCGCGAGCATGGGTTGCATGTGAGCGTGCTCGATGCAGCAGCGCTGCGTGCGCAGGAAGCGTCGGTGGGCGAAGGCATCTGCGGCGCGATTCACTGGAAGGACCCGATGAGCGTGCTCAATCCAGGCGCGCTGGTGAAAGGCTATGCGCGGCTGTTCGAAGCGAACGGGGGCACGTTCGTCACTGGCGATGCGACGACCTTGCGTTCATCGGGCGATGTGTGGACGGTAGAAACACAACAAGGCACGCTGAGCGCGAAAGAAGTCGTGCTCGCGCTCGGGCCCTGGTCCGATACCGTGTTCGGGCCGCTCGGCTATCGGATTCCGTTGCGCGCGAAGCGCGGTTATCACATGCACTATCGGCCGGGGCGGCAGATGTTGTCCGTGCCGATCGTCGATACGGAACGCGGGTATGTGATTGCGCCGATGGAAGGCAATCGCCTGCGGCTGACGACGGGCGTCGAGATCGCGGAGCGCGGCGCGCCGCCGACGGGCATTCAGCTAGAGCGCGTCGAGCCGCTCGCGCGTGTGACTTTTGGTCTCGGCGAGCGCGTCGATGAGAAGCCGTGGCTCGGCATGCGGCCCTGCACGCCGGACATGCGGCCCGTGATCGGGCCGGCGCCGCGGCATCGCGGGTTGTGGTTCGCGTTTGGGCATAACCATCACGGGCTCACGCTTGGGCCCGTTACCGGGCGGCTGCTTGCGGAGATGATGACGGGGGAGACGCCGTTTGCCGATTCGAGGCCGTTTCGGGTGGAGAGGTTTGGGTGAACGGTGTTGTTCGTTAGGGGTGTTTCGGCTTTGCGCTGGCATCCGCGTTTTGCCTTCGTGCCTCAGGCGTTGCCGTTCGGTGTTTTGGTCTTTTCGCTGGCATCCGCGTGATTTTATTGGTCCGCTAGCGTTGCCCCTGTGCGGGGCGGCACCTACTTTTCTTTGCCGCCGCAAAGAAAAGTAGGCAAAAGAAAGCGGCTCACACCGCCAATCCTTGTGTTTGCCTGAGGGCCCTCACAGGGTCTTACGCTTCACACGGCAACGCCCTGGTTCGGGTCCGTTGCCAACGTTCTCTCTGTACGCCTCACCCACTTCACGCACCTGCACTACAGCCCGCTGTGCCAGACAGTCCACGGCCGCCCAGGTGGCAAACTGTGTGTAGGCCCCTGGTGCGCCGCACGCCTCACTCCGGACCGATAGCGCACGCGTTCCACCCTGTAAGAGCGCCAGGCTATACGACGCGACAACCTGCACACAGTTTGCCACCTGGGCGGCACAAGCCGTTCGCTGCCGCTGGCCCGAGTACGGGTATTCGAAGCGGGTGAGGCATCTGTTCGAAGCGTTGGCAACGAGCGCCAGCAGAGACGTTGCCGTGTGAAGCATAAGACCCGTTGGGGGCCCTCAGGCAGACACAAGAGCTGGCGGTGTGAGCCGCTTTCTTTTGCCTACTTTTCTTTGCGGCGGCAAAGAAAAGTAGGTGCCGCCCCGCACAGGGGCAACGCTTGCGAACCAATAACATCACGCGGATGCCAGCGAAAAGCACCAGCAAACCACCTATACACCCAAACCTTCCACCCCCACCCTGAACGCCGCCGTCAACTCACTCAACCGTTTAGCCTCATCGGCCAGCGCGGCCGCCGTCGCCGCATTCTCCTCGACCAGCGCCGCGTTCTGCTGCGTCACCTCATCCATCTGCGTGACGGCGAGGCTCACTTCCTTGATGCCGTCGCTTTGCTGCCGCGACGCGGTCGCAATCTCACCCACAATCTTCGCGACACGCGAAATAGCACTCTCGATATCGCGAATCGTATCGCCCGCACCCGTCGCAATCTGCGCGCCCTGCGCGACCCGCGACGTCGAATCCGCGATCAGCACGCCGATCTCCTTCGCCGCCGCAGCCGAACGTTGCGCAAGACTGCGCACCTCACCCGCGACGACGGCAAAGCCGCGCCCTTCCTCGCCCGCGCGCGCCGCCTCGACGGCCGCGTTCAGCGCCAGAATATTCGTCTGAAACGCAATCCCTTCGATTGCCGTGATGATGCCCGTCATCTTCGACGAGCCGGCGTCGATGGCATGCATCGTCTCGACCAGGCTGCCGACGGCTTCGCGCCCGTGCGCCGTCATCGACGATGCATCTTCGGCGAGCTTGCTCGCGTGCTGCGCGTTCTCGGCGTTCAACTGCACGGTCGACGTCAGTTCGTCCATCGCGGCAGCCGTCTGTTCGAGCGACGCGGCCTGCTCCTCCGTGCGCTGCGACAAATCGAGGTTGCCCGCCGCGATCTGCTGCGTCGCGGCTGCAATCGAATCGGAACCCTTGCGCACCGTCGTGATCGTCGCGCCGAGCTTGTCCTGCATCGTCGCGAGGCCGTGGAGCAGCGTGCCCATTTCGTCCTCGGAACGGATCTCGACGCGCGTGCGCAGTTCGCCCGATGCAATCGCGTCGAACTGCCCAAGCGCATCGCGCATCGGCGACATGATCGCGCGGCGCAGCGCCCGCCAGCTGAGAAACGCGACGCCCAGCCCGACGGCGATGCTCGCGATGCACGCCGTCAGCAGTGTTTTGAACGTCGCGGACGAATGCTCGGCGGCGGCCTGCGCAGCGTCGTCGAGATACTTTTCCAGCGCGCCCTGGCTCGCGTTCATCGCCGAATACAGTCCGATCAGATGATTCGCACGGCTCTCGTCCATCCAGCTGGTGTCGCCGCTGCCGATCGCCTGGATCAACTGGTCGATGCCGTCGCGCAGGACAGCCGTGCGTTTGACATCGAGATCGTCGGTGAGGCGTTGCAGTTCGGGCGTCTTCGGCAGCGCGCGGAAGTCGCTCCATGCCTTGTCGGCGTCGCCGAGCAGACGCTTCGCCCGGTTCAACTGCTCGCCGAGCTGCGGCGAATGCGGATTGCTCATCGCCCAGTCGAGGCCGAAGCGCGCCCGCGACATCGCCGTCCCCGAGCGCCCAAGCGCGACCACCGATGCAAAGTTGACCTCGTATGCCTCCCGCTGCGCCCGGTTGCTCTTCGCCATGCCGAAGATGCCGAGCGCGCCCGTCGCGATCAGCAGCACGCCAAGGAAAGCGATCGTCGTCGCGATCCGGGCGTTGATGGTCAAGCTCTTCATATTGTCTGGTCTCTCGCTGTCTGCCTGTTTTCGCCGAGATAAATCGGTCGTCTTTTTGTTCCATATATAAAACATGTGTCCTTATATGGAACTTATGCCGAGTGTAAGGCGAAAAAAATGAGCAGACCACTGCTCATTCGACGCGCGTTGCGAGGCCGCGACAACGGATCAACCGCACGCGATCACCCCGGCGCGTGCATATAGAACAGCAGCAGCGACAGCGAAACCAGCGACCCCAGCGTCGACAGCAGAATGGTCTGCGACGTGATGTGCGCCTCGCGTTCATAGAACTCGGCGAGCATGTAAGGGCCTGTGCCCGTCGGCAGCGCGGCGAGCAGCACGGCCATATCGACCATCGGCGCGGGCAGCGCGAACACGCGCGCGGCGATCCACCATGCGAGCGCAGGCTGTGCGATCAGCTTGATCGCCGTCAGCACGAACGACGTGACCGGTTCGGCCGCTTCCTCGGCAGGCGTGCGCTTTTCCGCGAGAAAGAGCCCCAGACTCACCAGTGCGCACGGGCTAGCCGCGCCACTCAGCAGCTTCAGGAACGTTTCGACGCTGTGCGGCAGCGTGACGTCGGCGCTCGCTGCCAGCACACCGAGGATCGGCGACGCGATCAACGGATTTCTCAGCAGTCGCCACACCACTTTCGCGCCGAGCTTGTGCGGCGTGCGTTCGGTCTGCAAGCCGATCTCGATGAGCACGATCGCCAGCGCGAACAGCACGCAGGCGACGATGATCGTCGCGATGGTGGTCGGCGTGAGACTCGCCTTGCCGAACGCGAGCAGCCCGAGCGGAAAGCCGATATAGCCCGTGTTCGGATACGACGCCGCAATCGCGTCGACGCTGGCATCGGCGAGATGCCGGCCGCTCGCGAGGCGAGCCAGCAGCACGACCAGAAACACCCCCGCGCAGGCAATCGAAAACGTCGCGATAAAGGCTGGCTGATCGAGCTGACGCCAGGTCGAATGGGCCATCGTGTCGAACAGCAGCGCGGGCAGCGCGAGCCACACGACGAAGCGGTTCAGTTCGGAAGCGGCCGTGGGGCCGAGCAGATTGCGCCGGCGGCAGAAAAAGCCCGCGAAGATCAGCGCAAAGACAGGCAGCAGGATTTCGAGCGTAGACAGCATGAAGTTGCGGCAACGAAGAGAAGGAGGACAGAAACGCGCAAGGGTAAGCGTTTACACCTATACAATCCAATGCCGAATCAAACCTGTGACGATACCTTTTTCGCATCATGCTCGACGTCAAGCCGCTTCGCTATTTCGTCGCGCTCGCCGAAACGCGCCATTTCGGGCGCGCGGCCGCGCGGCTGAACCTGTCGCAGCCGCCACTGAGCCGGCAACTGGCCGCGCTCGAAGCATCGCTCGGCGTCACGCTGATCGAGCGCAGTCCGCGCAGCGTCGCGCTCACGGCAGCGGGCGAACGTTTCTATGAGGATGCGAAGGCGATTCTCGCGTCGATCGAGCAGGCGGCGAAAAATGCGCGCGCGGCATCCGTCGGCGACAGCGGCCACTTGACCATCGGCTTCACGATGTGCGCCGCTTACAGCGTGCTGCCCGCCTATGCGCGCGCGTACGGCGACGCCTGGCCCGACGTGACGCTGAACCTGCGCGAGGTCGTATCGAACGATCTGGCCTCGCAGGTGCTGAGCGGGCAGATCGACGCTGCGATCATGTTTCCGGGCGCGCAAAGCAAGGACCTCGACACCCGCGCGATCTTCACCGAGCCGCTATGCGTC
The DNA here is from genome assembly GCF_013426895.1 of Paraburkholderia largidicola. Taxonomy (NCBI): domain Bacteria; kingdom Pseudomonadati; phylum Pseudomonadota; class Betaproteobacteria; order Burkholderiales; family Burkholderiaceae; genus Paraburkholderia; species Paraburkholderia largidicola. The sequence goes on from NZ_AP023175.1 coordinate 973,972, forward strand.
GCGCTGTCGCGCGCGCATCCGCTCGCCGATGCGCGTCAACTGTCGATCGCCCAGCTCGCGCACGAGCCGTTCGTGATGGCGTCGGAAGCCGTGTCGCCGAGCCTGCGCGCGACCATCGTCGATCATTGCGCGCAAGGCGGCTTCGCGCCCGATGTACGGTTCGAAGTGCAGTTGCAGCAGACGGTGTTGAGTCTCGTGAACGAAGGCGTGGGAATCGCGCTGGTGCCGGAGTCGATGCGCAAGGCGCAACTGGCGGGCGTCGTGTTCAGGCCGCTCGCCGGCGCGCCGACGATTTCGCAGATGCTCGTCTGGTCGCCGTCGAACCGCAATCCGTGCCTGGCGCGGTTTCTGGACATTGCCGGGAAGCGGCGAACCGCACGAGATGAAGAAGCGAGCCGCGCGCCTGCCCATTCGGGTGCAGGCGCGGGAAAGCAGCGTTACAGATAAGCCGAGTTGCGCGCCGCCGCAGCCGACGCGCGCGCGATGCGTTCGCTGCGCTCGACCAGCGCGCCGAACAGCAGGCCGATCGTCGCCCACATGATTGCCTGCATGCCGAGCGCAGTGAAGCGGAACTTCCACAGCACGACGGCCGGGAACGCATCAGGCACTTCGTTGACCGTCGGCAGCGCGATCTGGATCGCGGCGATGATCGCGACGAACACGATCCCGCCCACGATCGACGCGTTCCACAGCCCGAGGCGCGGCACCAGATGCTTGCGGACTTTCATCGCGAACACCGACACGACGAGCGACGTGACGATCATCAGAAAGAACAGCCCGGTGCGCATGCCGATCGTATCCGGGTCGCCGACGGAAGGCGGATTCGCCGGGTACTTGATGGTCGGCACCAGCACGACGGCGACGTAGGCGCCCACGGCGAGCCACGCGGACAACGCGCGCGCGCTGAGCCGGCCGACGCGTCCGTGCAGATACGCGAAGGTCAGCGAGAACAGCCCGCCGAACGCCATCCCATACGCGACGACGCCCGTCAGCAGTCCGAGGCCCGCCTGCGTGCCGCGGCTCACGAGTTCTTCTTCGTGATCGTGACCGCCGCTCGCGTCGCCGTGATCGTGCGCGGCTTGCATCTTTTCTTCGAACGAGATCGCCGTATCGACGAGCGGCTCGCCTGCGACCCGCGCGAACGCGAACGTGAGCAGACCCGCGACGATGCCTGCGAGCATCCCTCGCATCAACAACTTGCCAACCATGGTGATGACTCCCTTACGCGATCAGTGGCAAGGAAAGCCGAGCAGGTGGCGGCCGTCGTGCACGAACTCATGCACGTACATGCCGGAAAACAGCGATGTCGCGCCCTGTTCGGCGCCGACGAAATACAGCGCAAGCAGCATCAGCAGGCCGCCGAAGACGACCCACGGCAGCAGTTCGCGCAGCGGAATGGGGGTGATGGCGGGTTGATCGGCCTGACGGGCGTGGTCGATAACGGCGTCGTTCATGACGGACATCTCCTGGGGGATACGCGCCCCGATAGTCGAATGATGAGGGAAGTCGAAGCTTGGGTCTGGCTTCCGGCTTGTGTACAGCATGTTTGTGTACGCATTGACTGCCGATTACAGTGGCGCGACCGCGCCGGGCTTGCACCGGCTTCCGCGCTTCGAGTGGCAACTATTCTACGGCTAAACTGCGGAACGCTCTCCTCTTTCTTCCCATTTCCCCAACCCAGGGCCGTCGATGCAAACACGCCTGTTGTTGATCAGCCACCCGGCGACAGCCGCGCAGCGCAAGGGCACGTTTCCCGCAGACGACCCCCTCGATGCGCGCGCGGTCGAAGAAGCCACGGCGTTTCGCGCATCGCACGCCGGATTGTTGAACGCCGATGTGGCGCTCAGCAGCCCCGCTGCGTGCGCGCGGGAAACGGCGCAGGCGCTCGGGCTCGTGGCGAAGACCGTGCCGGATCTCGCCGATGCCGATTTCGGCCGCTGGCGTGGCCGCCGTCTGCTCGACGTGGCCAATGAGGAAACAGACGCGCTCGATACGTGGACGCGCGATCCGTCATCCGCGCCGCATGGGGGCGAATCGTTCGATGCGCTGAACTTGCGCGTCGGCGGCTGGCTCGACGCGTTCCAGCATCACGGCACGGTCATCGCCGTCACGCATGCGAGCGTGATCCGCGCGGCGCTCATGCATGTGCTGCAAGCGCCGTCCGCGACATTCGCGCGCATCGAGGTTCCGCCCCTTTCCGTCGTCGAACTGCAACGCAACGAGCGCGGCTGGGCGTGGTGGCCTGCGCCCGAGCATCGCGCCTGAGACACCCGCCGACGCCCACGGGCGCTCACAGCGTCGGACACGACAGCACCTGCTGCGGATTGAGGGTCGTGCCCGGCATGCCGTCGGTGGCGGGCGTGCCTTGGGCCGGCGTCGCGATCAGGCGCACGGCATCCGTACCCGCATTCGCGAGCACGTAGCGCTCGGGGCGGCCTTGCGGCTGCCAGTACGCGCGATAGACGCCGCCATCCTTCAGCACATGGAGCGTGCCGCGCACCGTCTTGCCGCCCGCGATGAAATCGACGGGCTCGCCGTCGCGCAACGCGAAGCCGCTTGCCGCCGACACGCTCGATGCGCCCGACGCCTCCGCGCCGCCACCTGCGCCAGACAGTACGCCGCAGGATGCATCGGCCGATGCTGCGATCGCCAGCTGGGCGACGGTCCATAGCGCGAGCGGCGCGATCGTTCTGAGTGTCATGGAGAACCTCGTGTCGTCTGGAATCGTCTGGAATGGCGAGCCACGTCAAGCCTTCTGCGCGTCGCAAAGCGCATACCCAGCACGGCACACGGATAGGAAGCGACGTGAATTTTGACCGCATGGCACCGCGCTTTTTGATGTGCGATAAAAGGTAAGACTCAAGAGTCAGATCTTTCACTAGCGTTCACCGAAAAGAGGCAACCGATGGCTACGCTCGAAGCGTTTCGTACCGTGCTCGACGATGCACGCACGCCCGAGATCATCCGCAATCACATCATCGATTCGCTGCAGTACGCGCTGCGCAATCACGGCCAGGTTTTCACGTCGAAGGAAGTCGAATGGCTCGCGAAGTGGGACGACGCGCGCATACCGCTCGCGGCCAGCCGCGAACTGCAAAAACGCCTGACGCAGACCACGGACTGAGCAAGCGGAGCGGGCGCGCGCAGCCGCCGCGCGCCAGACGGGCATGCTCCACGAAAGCGGTCAAGGGAAAGTTTCTGCTACCCAAAGCCCTGTTTTTAGGGCATAATATATTTAACGCAGCGCTCTGCCCGCATCACCCGTCAACTTCTTCACCGTAACGCGTCAACGTCTTCTCGTCTTCGCCGCGTTGCACTGATTGCATTGCATCCCAGCCGTCCCGTTATCGCGCAACATCATGCAGCGGCAACCCGGCGGTATCCGTCACTCCGGCCACGCGCTGCACGCCTGAACCCGACGGGGTGACATTCGCTACGTTCGTTGCCCGCGCGGCATCAGCGTATTTTTCTCCATCCGTTCCGCGTTGATCGCGGTTGCGTTCGAGCCAGCGCATACGGCTCGCGCGAGACTTTTTCCATTGCGGCGCGCCCGATGGCGCTGCGCCGCCCGCTGCCTATTCGCCGCGCCTGCACGTTGCAGTGACGCGCGCCGGCAGCCGTATCACAGGACTTTGTATATGACGACTCAAAGCATCAAGACCTACAAGGGCTACGAGATTCATCCGCTGATCTATCCGCGCCGCACGGCGAACGGCGTGGCGCACCGCAATTCGATCGACAGCGGCTACGACGCGTCGGTTCGCATCTGCCGTGTCGGCGCGAACGCCGCTGCCGACGGCCGCGTGTTCCGCCTGTCGTATTTCCGGCCGTTCGAAGGCGCGGGCAAGGCACGCATGGCCTGCATGGAACATGCAGCACAAGTGATCGATGGCCGGATCGACGGACAGACCGTTTCCGATCTCTGATCACACGCGCGCCGCAAAAGGCGCGTATCACTGTCTCACCGCATCGCCGCGGCAGCCTTCGTGCTGCCGCGCAAGTTAAGCTGCGCGCCGCGCGCGGCACCCTTCCCTCATCGACCAGGAGTAATGCATGGCGAAAGAAGAACTGCTTGAACTGGACGGCATCGTCGACGAAGTGCTGCCCGATAGCCGCTACCGCGTCACGCTGGATAACGGCGTGGTCGTGGGCGCGTACGCGTCGGGACGCATGCGCAAGAATCACATCCGTATCCTCGCGGGCGACCGCGTCACGCTGGAACTGTCGGTCTATGACCTGACCAAAGGCCGCATCAACTTCCGTCACAAGGACGAACGCAGCAGCGGCCCGCGTAGCGCACCGATGCGCCGCCGCTAACGTAGCGGCAAACCACTGAAGCGTCCCGCGCTCGAAACCGGCGCGACGCAATCGTGAATCGACGTACCGGGCAGTCGTCGATCACAGCAAAAGATGCGGCATGTGCAATGCATGCCGATCGACTCATCCGCGAAAGACCGTACGCGGATCGTCACTCGCACTGGACTGCATACGCGTCACGACGCGTTCTTCCAGTTCCGCGAGATGCGCGCGCATCGCTCCGAGCGCCGCGTTCAAGTCTCCCCCATACAGAGCCTCGATGAGTTGCGCGTGTTCGTCGGCGGAGCATGTCGTGCCCTTCGACGGATCGTAAAGCGCCTTGTACAGTTCCGTCTTCGCGACGAGTTGCGCGACGAAACCCTGCAATTCCGCGCTCCCCGCAATCTGCGTCAGCAGCACATGAAAGTGCCCCGCGAGCCGCACCTGCTCATCGACACGCCCTTCCTTCAGCGCCTTTTTTTCGCCGGCGATATGCGCCTTCAGCACCCGCCGGTCCTGTGACGACAGCGCGCCGCATAGCGCGGTGACGATCCCCGCCTCGACGATCTGCCGCGCGCGGTAGACCTGCCGCACATCCTCTTCCGACGGCGCCGGCACGAACGCGCCGCGATTCGCTTCCAGCACCAGCTTGCCTTCGAAGCCGAGCCGCGCCAGCACCTTGCGCAGCGCGCCGCGCGTGCAGTTGAACGCGGCCGCGAGATCGCGCTCGACGAGTTGCGCGCCCGGCCGCAGTCGGCCTTCGAGCAGCGCCGTGGTGATCGATGCGTAGATGCGGTCCTCGACGTTGTCTTCATCCGCGGCAGGCGGCGGTGTGTTCGGGCGTGTGGCCATGTTGTGCGATTGGGAAGGTTGCGGCGGCGGCCGTATTTTAGCGGCGCGCGGCCTTGCACGCATGAAGCGTCGACACTATCCGCCAAATACCGGCGATAGCGGATCGGCACCGAATGGTTAACCATTTTACGATATTATGGTTAACCAAACGCATTCGACTCATCCGCAGGATACCCCGTGAACCAGACTCCCGGCATCGATACCCCGCGCATTTCGCGTCGCACGACGACCTCGGCCCTGTCATGGCAGGACGGGCTCTGGCTCTCAGTCATCGTCGCGATCGGCATCAATCTGCGGCCGCTGCTGACGTCCGTGAGCCCATTGATGGCGACGATCCGCGCGGCCACGGGCCTCAGTTTCTCGGGCGCTTCGCTGCTGACGAGCTTGCCCGTCGTCGCGATGGGAATCGGCGCGTTCGGCGCGGGCTTGCTGACACGCGCGGTCGGCGAAACGCGCGGCGTCGCGCTGGGGCTGCTGGCGATAGCCGTTGCGTGCAGCGCGCGTCTGGCCGCGTCGAGCGGCACGGCGTTGCTGACGACGGCGCTCGTGGCGGGCATCGGCGTGGCCGTCATTCAGGCGCTGCTGCCGGGTGTGATGAAGCAGCGCTTTCATGCACGCGTGCCGCTTGCGATGGGCCTGTTCTCCGCGTCGATCATGGGCGGCGGCGGGCTCGGCGCGAGCCTTAGCCCCTATGTCGCGAAAGCATCCGGTTCGTGGCACGCGGGCCTCGCGATGTGGGCCGTGCCTGCGGCGCTCGCGTGTGTGTGCTGGCTCGCGCTGCAACGCCGCGCATCGGCTTTCGATGGAAGAGCCGCAGCGCACGTTGCCGCGAGCCCGGCGCACCCGCATGTGGCGATCTGGAAGAAGCGGCGCGCGTGGGCGTTGGGTCTGCACTTCGGTCTCGTCAATGGCGGCTACACGACGCTGGTTGCGTGGCTGCCCGCGTATTACCAGCAGCGCGGCGCGAGCGTCGCGCACAGCGGCTCGCTGCTCGCGGCGATGACCGTCTTCCAGGCGGCTTCGGCGTTGCTGCTGCCGCTCGCGGCAGCGTCGTTCCGCGACCGCCGGCCATGGCTCGTCGCAGGGCTGTCCGCGCAACTCATCGGGATCGTCGGACTGCTCGCGTTGCCGGATGCGCTGCCGCTCGCGTGGGTCGGGATTGCAGGCGCGGGACTCGGCGGGACATTTTCGCTGACGCTCGTCACGGCACTCGATCATGCCGACGATCATCGCCTCGCTGGAAGGCTCGTTGCATTCGTGCAGGGCGTCGGTTTCATCGTGGCGGCGATTTCGCCCATCGTCGCGGGACGTTTGCGCGATCTGACGGGCAGCTTCACGGCCGCGTGGATCATGCTCGCGGCTTGCATCGCCGCGATGATCGCGTTGACCTTCGCTTTCTCGCCGCGCAGTTACGCGCGCTGGCCCGGCACGCGGTAAAACGCTTCGCGCAAGCCGACCGTTCACTGCCGGCGCTGCAGTCACTTCTTCGCGCCAAACAGGTGCAGCATATTCGGGCACGCACTGTCGCGGTGCACCGGCGGCATGCCGCCTTGAGGGCTCGAAGCTGTGCGCAGCAAACGTCAGGGCGATTCCCATTCGATGGCACACAAGTTGCAGTAATACTGCACGCCTCCGCGCGGGTCACGGCAGAACGCGACTGCTGCCGTCACCCGGCGCGAAGCGTCATGCAGAACCCGCAATCCAACGAATGAAGCTGCGTAACTCCCCCTACTCCATACCGGGCAATCCATGCTGCGTGTTTTGCTCGTAACCGATACCGACAAGCCCATCGGCGAGTTGCGCGATACGCTTGCGCGGCTCGGCTACTACATGCTCGCCGCCACGGCCTCGCCGCAAGCGCTGCACAAAGCTGTCGAAAGCGAACGGCCCGACGTGATCATCGTCGACACGGAATCGCCTTCGCGCGATACGCTCGAACAGCTCGCCGTGATGAACGCGACCGCGCCGCGCCCGGTGCTGATGTTCAGCAACGACGCGAACCAGCAACTGATACGCGATGCCGTCGGCGCGGGCGTGACGGCGTATCTCGTCGAAGGTCTGGCGACGGAACGCCTCGCGCCGATTCTCGAAGTGGCGCTGGCGCGCTTCGCGCAGGAATCGCAACTGCGCGAGCGGCTCGCGCAGGCCGAGAACGAACTGGCCGAGCGCAAGCTGATCGACCGCGCGAAGCGCATGCTGATGGATTCGCAAAAGATGACCGAACATGCCGCCTACGCGACGATGCGCAAGCGCGCGATGAACCAGGGCGTGAAGCTCGCCGAAGTCGCGCGCCAGATCGTCGCCGCAGCCGACTTGCCAGATTGATGCGCCGCTCATGAACTCACCTGCCTACACCTCATCCTCCGACCCATCCGGCAAGCTCGAGAAGACGCACTTGCGCCTCGGGTTCGTCGCACTCAGCGATGCCGCGCCGCTGGTGGCCGCGAAGCTGCTCGAATTCGGCCATGCGCACGGACTGACGATCGAACTGCTGAAGCAGCCATCGTGGGCTGCGATACGCGACAAGCTGTTGTCGGGCGATCTCGACGCCGCGCATTCGCTTTACGGCCTCGTGTATGGCGTGCAGCTCGGCATCGGCGGTCCGCAAACGGATATGGCCGTGCTGATGGTGCTGAACCGCAATGGCCAGGCGATCACCGTGTCGAACCGTCTCGCCGCTGCGCTCGACGAGCACAAGACGCTGCCCGCCGCGCTCGCGACGCTCGGCCGCAAGCCCGTGTTCGCGCAGACTTTCCCGACGGGCACGCATGCGATGTGGCTGTATTACTGGCTCGCTTCGCAGGGTGTGCATCCTTTGCGCGATATCGAGGGCGTGGTGATTCCCCCGCCGCAGATGGTCGATGCGCTCGCGCAGGACCGGCTCGATGGGCTGTGTGTTGGAGAGCCGTGGAATGCTGTTGCGCAGGAGCGCGGTGTTGGCAGAACGATTGCGTATTCGAGCGAGGTGTGGCCCGATCATCCCGAGAAGGTGCTGGCGAGTCGGCGCGATTTTGTGACGCGGTATCCGAATACTGCGCGGGCGCTCGTGCAGACGATGCTTGAGGCGTGTCGATGGCTCGATGATGATGTGCATCGGGTGGAGATTTCGCGTCGGCTCGCTGCGGATGAGTTTGTTGGCGTGCCCGCCGGGTTGATTGCGCCACGGTTGATTGCTGCGGGTTCTGATGAGAAGCGACGGGCTGTGAAGTTTTTTGCAGACGGTGTCGTGAATTATCCGCATCCCGCGGAGGGGGTTTGGTTTTTTGCGCAGTACGCGCGGTGGGGGATGGCTGAGTGGCGGGATGATTTTGCACGCATTGCGAGTGAGGTTAATCAGGTTGAGCTCTATTGCGAGGCTGCTGCTAATGTTGGTGTGAGCGTGTGTGCCGATTCGCCGTCGGCGGTGCTCGTTGATGGGCGGGTTTGGGATGGGAAGGCTGATCTGGCTTATATGCAGGGGTTTTCGATCCGGGCCTGACGGGCGTTTTTTGTCTGCGACGGTGGTTGGCTTTTGCTCAGGCGTTGCCGTTTGGTGTTTTTTTTGTTTTCACTGGCATCCGCGCTATGCCTACGTGCTTCAAGCGTTGCCCCTGTGCGGGGCGGCACCTACTTTTCTTTGCCGCCGCAAAGAAAAGTAGGCAAAAGAAAGCGGCTCACACCGCCAGTTCTTGTGTTCGCCTGAGGGCCCCAAAAGGGTCTTACGCTTCACACGGCAACGCGCGTGTTCGCGTGCGTTGCCAACGTTCTCTCTGTACGCCTCACCCGCTTCGCGCGCCCGAATTACCGCATGCCGCACAAGATAGTCCACCGCCGCCCAGGTGGTAAACAGTGTGTAGGCCGAAGTACTCCACCCGCCTCACTTCGGACCGATAGCGCATGCGTTCCACCCTGTAGGAGCGCCAGGTTATGCGACGCGAAAACCTACACACAGTTTGCCACCTGGGCGGCGCATATAATTCGCTGCCGCTGGCCCTTGTGCAGGTGTCTGGAGCGGGTGAGGCATCTGTTCGAAGCGCTGGCAACGCTCGCAAACAAGGACGTTGCCGTGTGAAGCGCGGGGACGTTGGGGGCCCGTGGATAGGGACACGGGCTGGCGGTGTGAGCCGCTTTCTTTTGCCTACTTTTCTTTGCGGCGGCAAAGAAAAGTAGGTGCCGCCCCGCACAGGGGCAACGCTTGCGAACCAATAACATCACGCGGATGCCAGCGCAAAGCCCCCCAAAAAACCCGAACAGCCTCGCAAACAAAAAAACCCGCCCTCAATGCGCCGCAATATAAGCCTTAACAGCCGGCAGACCATCTTTACCATCAATCGTCTGCACTCCCGCCAGCCACTTATCCAAAGCCTGAGGATTAGCCTTCAACCAGGCCAGCGCAGCCTTATTTGCATCTTCCTTGTTCATGATAGGCACCATCACATGATTCTCGATAGCCGTCGTGAACTGCAGATTAGAAACAAACTTCGCCGCATTCGGGCAACGCGCAGCGTAATCGGGCGGCGTCGCCGTAAACACCTTCGCCTCGCCATAGTTAGGCCCGAACACATCATCCCCACCAGACAGATAATCGATCTTCATCTGCACATTCATGGGATGCGGCTCCCAGCCCAGAAACACGATCCACTTCTTGTCACGAACCGCACGGTTCACCTCGACCAGCATCCCCGCCTCGCTCGACTCCACCAGCTTGAACTTGCCAAGCCCGAACTGATTGCCGTCGATCATCTTCTTGATCAACGCGTTGCCGTCATTACCGGGCTCGATGCCATAAACCTTCCCATCAAGCTTGTCCGCATACTTTGCAATATCGCTGAAGTTCTTCAGCCCGCCGTTGTACACATAATCCGGCACAGCAAGCGTATATTTCGCGCCCGTCAGGTTCGGCGTCGCCAGCACCTTGATCGTGCCGGCCTTCACGAACGGCTGGATGATCGGGTCCATCGTCGGTGCCCAATAGCCGAGAAACACGTCGATCTGCTTGCTCTTGATGCCTGCGAACGTAATCGGCACTGAAGCAATCGTCTTCGTCGGGTTGTAGCCGAGCCCCTGGAAGATCGTCGATGCGAGGCCCGTCGTCGCGGCAATATCGGTCCAGCCGACATCGGCGAAACGGACGTTGCGGCACACGGCGGGATCGGCGGCGTGCGCGGTCCCGGCAGCCGTCGCGCACAGCGCGGCCGCCATCATCAGCTTGCGTTTCATCAGATTCTCCTCGGAATAATTTTGCTTGCCGCTCGACGGCCTAGCTCGCGTGGCGGCGCTCGACGCTCGGCGCATGACCGAACTGCGCGCGATAAGCCTTGCTGAAATGACACGGTGAATGAAATCCGCACACGGTCGTCACGCGCGCAATCGATGCGTCCGTCGTGCGCAGCAGATCGCGCGCGCGCCGCAAACGCAGCGACAGGTAGTAATGCGTCGGCGACACACTCAGATAAACCTTGAACATGCGCTGTAAATGGCGTTGCGACAATTGCACGAGCCGCGCGAGTTCTTCGAGCGACAAAGGCTCTTCGATATTCGCTTCCATCAGCCGCACCACTTCGATCAGTTCGGCACGCGAGAAACCGACGCGCGCATCGACGGGAATCGGCTGCGGATCGCTCGCGCTGCGGATGCGCTCGAGAATGAACTGCTCGGACACTTGCGCCGCAAGGGTCTGCCCGAAGCGGGAACTGACCAGATCGAGCATCAGATCGAGCGGCGCCGTGCCGCCCGTGCAGGTCAGGCGATCGCGATCGATCACGAACAGCTCGTCGGCGAATTGCACATGCGGATATTCCTTGTGCAGCGCCGACAGGTCTTCCCAATGCACCGAACAGCGATAACCGTCGAGCAGCCCCGCCGCCATCAACGCATAAGCGCCCGTGCAAACGCCGCCCAACGGCACGCCCTGCGATGCGGCATCCGCGAGCAGTGTCTTCACGTTGGTATCGACGGCATTGCGTATCTGCGTGCCGCCGCACACGATCAGCACATCCGGCATGCCCGCCTCTTCGAGCGTGCGCGTCGGCTTGACCGTCAGGCCATTGCTCGCCCGCACGGGCACGCCGTCGGTCGTAATCACAGACCAGCGATAGTGCTGCGCGCGCGAAACGTAATTCGCCATGCGCAGCACTTCGACCGCGCTCGTGAACGCGATCATCGAAAAACTGGGCAAAGTCAGAAAGCCCACATGCGCAAGATTCGACAACGGCGTTTCAGCCCTGATAGACGTCACGTCGCGCTCCGTGATGCACAAAGAAGAATGTGTTTGGCCACCGCGAAAGCCCGAAGGCTCTCGCGGGACGACCACTATTGGTTCTATTGCAGACGCGCCAGAAAGTCAGCGCTTGATCGAATACGACAAAGACTTAGCTTTGCGCGACGGCCGGCTGTTCGCGGCGCACGCGCATCACGTTGCGCAGGCCTGCGAAGCGCGGCGCAGTGGCCGAGCCAGGCGAGCGGCCAAAGCTCTCGGTGATACGGTCCAGAATGATCGCCAGCAACACGACGGAAAGACCGCTTTCGAAACCCAGCCCGATATCGAGCCGCTGAATACTCGCGAGCACATCGTTGCCGAGACCGCCCGCGCCCACCATCGACGCGATGATCACCATCGACAGCGCCATCATGATGGTCTGGTTCACGCCCTGCATAATCGACGGCAAGGCGTTCGGGAATTGCACCTTGTACAGCAACTGCCACGGCGTGCAACCGAATGCCTGCCCCGCTTCGACGATCTCGCGGTTCACATGCCTGATGCCGAGACTCGTCAGACGCACGGCAGGCGGCATCGCGAAGATCACGGTAGAGAGAATCCCCGGCACGCGGCCAAGACCGAACAGCATCGCCGCGGGAATCAGGTAGACGAATGCGGGCATCGTCTGCATCAGGTCGAGAATCGGGCGCACGATCATCTGCACATGCTTGTTCTTCGCGGTCCAGATGCCGAGCGGAATGCCGAACACGAGACTGATCAACGTCGACGACAGCGTGAGGCCCAGCGTGATGACCGTCTGGTCCCAGAAGCCGGTTGCGTAAATCAGCAGTAGCGAAGCCGTGGCGAAAATTGCAAAACGCCAGCCCACGCGCCACAGGCCGATGCCGATGAAGAACGCCATCAGCGCCCACATCGGAATGGCCTGCAAGCCATGCTCGATCAGCGCGGCGAAGCTCTCGATTGCCTTGCCGATCGAATCGAAGGTGCTCGCGTCGTGATCGAGCAGATAGTGAACGGACTGGTCGACCCAACGGCCGAGTGGAATCATCTCAGACATGGGCACCACCTCTGTTGCGCGTAATCACCTTGAGGACCGCGGCCTGATCGACGGAACCGCAATAGCGGTCTTCGTCGTCGACCACGGGCAGAGCCGTCGTGCTCGCGCACACGCGCGACACGACATGTTCGAGCGGCGCGCCGCGCGAAATGCATTCGACCTTGTTCAGCGACGGCGACGCATTGCCGATCGCATCGCGTGTGACGAAGCCGCGGATACGGCGCTCGGCATCCAGCACGAACGCGTATTCCGCGCTGCCGTTGAGCGACTCGGCAACGCTGGACTGATCCAGATTGCGCACCAGCGGCACGCCGTTCGCCTGCATCAGATCACCCGCCGTCAGATAGCGGCTCGTATCGACGCCTTCGAAGAACGCGCGCACGTAGTCGTCCGCCGGGTTCGCGATGATGTCCTGCGGCGTGCCGATCTGCACGACTCGCCCCCCTTCCATGATCGCGATGCGCGTGCCGATGCGCAGCGCCTCTTCCAGATCGTGGGACACGAACAGGATCGTGCGCTGCTGGTTCTTCTGCAATTCCAGCAGCACGTTCTGCATTTCCTTGCGCTTGAGCGGGTCGAGCGCGGAGAACGCTTCATCCATGATCATCAGCGAGGGGTTCACCGCCAGCGCACGCGCGAGACCGACGCGCTGCTGCATGCCGCCCGACAATTCCGACGGCAGCTTGCCGGCGAAGGTCGCGAGGCCCACCTGTTCGAGCACTTCGAGCGCGCGCTTCTCACGTTGCTTGCGTCCCATGCCGCCGACTTCGAGGCCGAACGCCGCATTCGACAGCACCGTGCGTTGCGGCATCAGCGCGAACGACTGGAACACCATGCTCATGTCGGTGCGACGCAGCGAGGTCAGCTCCGAGCGCTTGATGGCGGCAACATCGCGGCCATCGATGATCACCTTCCCGGCCGTCGGTTCGACCAGCCGATTGATGAGACGGATCAGCGTGGACTTGCCGGAACCCGACAGGCCCATCAGCACGAAAATCTCGCCTTCCTGCACGTCGAAGGAGACGTTGTGGACGCCGACCACGTGCCCCGTCTTGGCGAATACTTCGTCCTTCGACGCGCCTCGCGAGAGCATGTCCTGCGCCAACTTCGGGTTAGGCCCGAATACCTTACATAATCCTTCGACCACGACCTTTGGGGATTTCATTGAGTCCATCTCCTCGTGGTGCAGGCGCCGGCCTGCACATGTGTGACTACATAGTTGCCAGAAAAAACCCCGACTAGCCGACTAATTGCGACAGACGCTTGCGGAAATGCGACACGATGAAAAACGAACGGACGTTAGCGGATGCGTGTAACCCTTGTGCAGCAAGGATTCGCGAGGATGTTGCAATGCGTGATGAGTGGTCGCGCGTGTCGCTTATTGGAAGGTCGGCGTCCGCGGAATGACGCATTTGCGGCGCGTAGCGACATGCCCCGTCAAGGGTTCTCCCTGCCCTGCGGCGCAAACGCTGCCTTTCATCGCTTCTGTTGCGCTGCAACCGCAATGCGTCGCGCCCTTCGCAGCCCTTGCAACGAACGCCATCTCATGCGACGAATGGGCTAAGCTGATCGACAACGGACGCACGAAGAACGAAGCCAAAACAGGAGACCCCATGCGCAAACTCCGCTCGCAAAGCTGGTTCGGCCGCAACGACAAGGACGGCTTCATCCATCGTTCGTGGATGAAAAACCAGGGCATTCCGCACGATGAATTCGACGGCCGTCCTGTCGTCGGCATTTGCAATACGTGGTCGGAGCTGACGCCCTGCAACGCTCACTTTCGCGAACTCGCCGAGTACGTGAAACGCGGCGTGCGTGAAGCGGGTGGCCTGCCGCTCGAATTCCCCGTGATGTCGCTCGGCGAATCGAACCTGCGGCCCACGGCGATGCTGTTTCGCAATCTGGCTTCGATGGATGTCGAGGAGTCGATACGCGGCAATCCGCTCGACGGCGTGATCCTGCTCGTCGGCTGCGACAAGACTACGCCGGCGCTCCTGATGGGCGCGGCGTCATGCAATCTGCCCGCGCTCGCCGTGTCGGGCGGCCCGATGCTCAATGGCCGCTTCCGCGGCCGCACGATCGGTTCGGGTACGGGCGTATGGCAGATGTCCGAGGAAGTGCGCGCGGGCACGATGAGCCAGCAGGAGTTCATCGATGCCGAATCGTGCATGAACCGCTCGCGCGGTCATTGCATGACGATGGGTACGGCATCGACGATGGCGTCGATGGTCGAATCGCTCGGCATCGGTCTGCCGCACAACGCGGCGATTCCCGCTGTCGATGCGCGCCGCCAGGTGCTTGCGCATCTCGCTGGCCGGCGCATCGTCGAGATGGTCCGCGACGATGTGACGATGGACAAGATCCTCACGCGCCAGGCCTTCGAAAACGCGATCCGCACGAACGCCGCGATCGGCGGATCGACGAATGCCGTCGTGCATCTGATCGCGCTCGCGCGGCGCATCGGCGTCGATCTCGCGCTCGACGACTGGGAACTCGGCTCGGATGTGCCGTGCCTCGTCAACCTGCAGCCATCGGGCGAGTACCTGATGGAAGATTTCTACTACGCAGGCGGCCTGCCTGCCGTGTTGAAGCAACTCGGCGAGCAGGGGCTGCTGCATCGCGATGCGCTGACCGTCAACGGCAAAACCATCTGGGACAACGTCTGCGATGCGCCCAACTACGATCAGAAGGTGATCACGACTTTCGCCGAGCCGTTCAAGCCGCACGCGGGCATCGCCGTGCTGCGCGGCAATCTCGCGCCGAATGGCGCCGTCATCAAGCCCTCGGCGGCGACGGCTTCGCTGTTGAAGCATCGCGGGCGTGCCGTCGTGTTCGAGAACGTCGAAGAACTGCACGCGAAGGTCGACGACGAATCGCTCGATATCGACGAGCATTGCGTGATGGTGCTCAAGGGCGCGGGGCCAAAGGGCTATCCCGGTTTCGCCGAGGTCGGCAACATGCCGCTGCCGAAAAAGGTCCTGCAAAAAGGCATTACCGACATGGTGCGCATCTCCGATGGCCGCATGAGCGGCACGGCCTATGGCGCCGTCGTGCTGCACGTCTCGCCCGAAGCGGCGGCAGGCGGCCCGCTCGCGCTCGTGCAGACGGGCGACATGATCGAACTCGACGTCGCCGCGCGGCGCCTGCATCTGGACGTATCCGACGAAGAACTGGAACGGCGCCGCGCCGCATGGCGTGCGCCAGAACTGCCGGCGCGCGGCTATTACCGGCTCTATGTCGAGCATGTGTTGCAGGCCGATCAGGGCGCCGATCTCGACTTCCTGGTGGGCGCGAGCGGCGCCCACGTGCCGCGCGATTCGCATTGATCATGACGCGCCCCGCCCCGTTCTCGCCACGCGGCATGTGGCCCGTGCTCTACGCCTACTTCGACGCGAACAATGTGCTCGACCGGCGAGCGATCGACACACAGATCGACGCGACGATCGATGCGGGCGCAAGCGGCATCGTGATTCTCGGTCTTGCGACGGAAGTGAACCGTTTGACGCTCGACGAGAAGCAGCGCTTTATCGAATGGACGGGCGCGCACATCGCCGGACGCGTGCCGTTCGCCGTCACGATCACGGGCGACACTGCCGATGCGCAACTCGCATTGGCGGATTACGCAGCGGACCACGGCGCGTCGTCGCTGATCCTGCAACCGCCATCCGTTCGCGACAAGCCCGAATCGTTCTACTTCGATTTTTTCGCCGAAGTCATGCAGCGCGTGCGCGTGCCGGTCGGCATCCAGAATGCGCCCGAATATCTGGGCGTCGGGTTGTCGGTTGAATCGCTTGTCACGCTCGCCGCGCAATGCGGGCAGTTTCAGTGGCTCAAGGGCGAAGGGCCGGCCACGATCATTCATTCGACGATCGAACGGCTGCGCGAGCGTGGTAGTCCGTTCCCTGTGTTCAATGGGCGCGGAGGCCAGGAACTGATCGACAATCTGCGCGCCGGTTGCGCGGGGCTGATCGTCGCGCCTGATTCGTTCGACTGGCAAGCCGCGATTCACAGCGCTTTCATAGCCGGCGATCAGACCAACGCGCAAGCGCTTTACGAACGTATTCTGCCGTCCATCGTCTTCGTGATGCAATCGCTCGATGCGTTGACCTGCTACGGCAAACGGATCGCGGCGTGGCGCATGGGTTTCGATGTCGCGCACGACCGGGGCATGCGTCCGACTGCATTTGGTCTGTCATGCGCACGCCGTTTTGCCGCGGCGCTGGGTCCGTTTGCCGATCAGCGCAACACGGCCCGTTGAAGCAAAAAAGAGGAAGGCGGTTCACAACCGCGCTTCCTCCTTCGACATCAGCGCGGAGCGCTAAGCCTTACTGTGCTGCCGATGCTGCTTCATCGCTGGCTGCCTTGGCGGGCGCTGCCTTCTTGTGCGCGTGCTTCTTCGCGTGATGCTTCCTGGCATGATGCTTGGCAGCGGGTGCCGATGCTGCTGCGGGCGCTTCTTCCGTTGCTGCGGGAGCCGATGCCTGCGCGAATGCGGCGATCGAGAACAGACCTGCCAGAGCGGCGGCGATGATGTGCTTGTTCATTGCTTGAATCCTCAAACCTTGGGTTGTTGACTGACGGCTCGGTGGCCGTCTGACCGGATAGTGGTCATCGCTCTAAACGCGCAGGCCGATGAAGCGTTGACGCGCTTTCTGCTGCCTTCTGCATTCTTGACAGTTCTTTACGAGAGCCGCTCATTGCGCTTCAAATCCGTGCATTTTTCAATGCAGTACCGCGTTGATTTGCACGACATCCGAGAGGCTCAGCATCGACGCGTCCGCCTTCAGCTGGATCAACGCGACGAGAGCGTCGTATCGCGCGGCCGACAGGTCGCGTTGCGTGGCGTAGAGCATGTCGATGGCGCGCAACACGTCGGTGCTCGTACGCGTGCCGACCTTGTAACCCACGCGCGTTGCCGCCAGCGTCTCGCGACACGACACGAGCAGATGCGTCAGCATTTCCACCCGCGCTCGCCCCTGTTGATAGCGCGCGTAGTTGTCGCGCGCCGACGCATAAGCGGCACGCGCTGCCGCCGCTAGCGCATCGCGGGCCTTGTCCTGCAGCGCCTGCGTTTCACGCACCTTCGACTGCATCGCGCCACCCGCAAACAGCGGAATCGAGATGGAGAGCATGCCCGTCGCGGTCGTGGTCGGCCGCGCGTAGCCGGATGCGGCGCCCGCAGGCGTGTAACTGCCCGTCGCATAAACAGTGGGATAGTGCGCGCCTTCGGCCTTGCTGACGTCGAGCTTCGCAATCTCCCAATCGAGTTTTCGTTGCTGCACAGCGTAGCCAGTCTCCTTCGCCTGTGTCGCCCAGGCGTCGCTATCTTCCGGCACGAGGCGCGGCAACGCGAGCGCGTCGGGAAGTCCAGCAAGCGCGTCGAACGGCACGCCTGTCATCTGTTCGAGCGCGCGGCGCTTCGCCTGCAACGCGCTTTGCGCGTCGGTCTGTTGCAGCGCGACTTGCTCACGGGTCGTCATGGCCTCGCGCAGATCGACGATGGTCGCCTCGCCCGCCGCGCGATTGCGCTGCAGGATCTGCATATGCGCATCGACAGCGGCAGCGTAGCCGGCCGCCCGCCTGATCTCGTCCTCCGCCGCGAGCTCGTCGAAATACGCGCGCACCCCGCGCAATAGCACGCTTTGCTGAGCAAGGTCGACATCGACGGCGCCGCGCGCTTCAACGAAGTCCGCCTGACGGTAGGCCGACAATTTAGTCCAGTCGAACAACGGCTGTGTCAGCGAGACCGTCCAGCCGTTCTGCCAGTACGACGTCCTCGGGAAGCCTTGCGTCGCGATGCTGTTGTAGCTACGCCCCCAGCCGCCCGACACTTGCGGCAACAATCCCGCGCGCGCCTGTGGCACGGCCTCTTTCGCCGCTTCATACGCGGCGCGCGCCTGCGCAAGATCGGCGTCGTAGCCGAGCGATTGCTGAACGACGGTCACGAGATCGGCAGCATGCGCGCCGATGCTCGTCACGCCTAGCGCCGCCGAAACGAGACAAGCTCTGAATCTACGCATGTGACGGCTCGGCTGCAGCGGAGTGATCGGGACTGTACGACTCGCGCACCAGCGCGCCATCGACGAGCCGGTAACGATGCTCGAACGTCGACGCGAGCGACATGTCATGCGTGATGACGACGACCGTGCAATTGAGTCGTTGCAGCAGTTCGCCGATGCGCCTGACGGAAACGGGATCGAGATTCGACGTGGGCTCGTCGAGCAACAGCAGGCTACGGCCCTGATAAAGCGCACGGGCAAGCAATAAACGCTGCCGCTGGCCTGCCGAGATGTTGGCGATGGTGTCGCTGATGATCGTGCGGGTGCGCATCGGCAGATGCATCACATCGTTCCATAGACCCACGTCTTCGAGCACCGCTTGCAGGCGGGTTTCATCGACGCTTGCCGAAAACAGCGACACGTTGTCCGCGATCGAACCATGCAGGATCAGATCGCCTTGCCGCATATGCGCGGCATGTCGACGGATCTCGTCGACGGTGAGGTTCGGCCATGCGATGCCGTTCAGCGACATGTGTCCATGCTGAAGCGGCTCGGCTGCCGAAATCAACTTGAAAAGCGTCGATTTGCCCGCTCCCGATGGGCCCGTGATCGCAATCTTGTCGCCTGCGCGAATGGCAATGCTGGCATTGTTCAGCACCGGCTGATCCGACACGCCGTAGCTGAACGTGACGTCGCGAATGTCGATACGCTCGAACGTACGGACTTCCGTCGCGCGCTGGGTGTCGGCAGCAGGCGTATAGCGTTCGCCCTCGCATTCGACGATGTCATCCACGCGAGCAACAGGCACGCTCAGCATGAAATATGAGAACACGCCGTTGACGGTATGTGCGAAACGGTCCGACATCAGCGACTTGTAGATCAGAAACGAATAAAACACGCCAACCGAAATCTTTCCGCCGAGCATCAGCCGCGCCGCCACCCACGTGACCGCGATAGTGTCCGCATATTGCACGGCCTTCAGGAAGGCATCGCGCGCGCTCGTCAGACGGTTGCCCATCAGCAACGCCGCCACGTACTCGCGATATTTCGTCAGGAAGATTGCCGTGCGCCGCGTTTCGCCCTGCGCGAGCTTGATCAGCGAAGCAGCGCGAATGGTTTCTATCAGGGCGTCGTCGCAACGCGCCGAGGTCTCCAGCACGAGCGCGTGGTTGTCGCGCATGCTCGCGAACATGCCGACCGCAATCGACAGATAGATGGCGAACATCCCGAGAGCCACGGCCGTGAGCATCCGGCTCTGGATCAACATGAGCGCGAGCGCCAGCAAACCGACCGTCGTATCGACACACATCTGCGTGAATGTGCGCGTCGCCTGCAGGCTGATTTCGTCATGCGCCTTGACGCGCGCAAACACATCGCCGACATGCCGCTTCTCGAACCATGAAATGGGATTGCGCAGCAAATGCCCCAGCAGCCCTTCCGTCGCGGTCACCCTCACGCGCTGGTGCAGCAATTCGAGGAGCCGCGCCTCGACATACTGGCTCAGCGCGCCGACTGCGAAAATGCCCGTGAACGTCAACACGAGCACGTTCAGCAGATTGACGTTGTCCGCTGCGACGACGTAGTCGAGCGTCAGATTGCCGAGGTAAGGCGCAGCGAGAATCGCGAACTGACTGCCGACCATGACGAACATGACTTTGGCGAGATGACGCCGCAAGTCCGCGTTCAGCGCCCGCACGCGTGCGAGCGCTTTCGGCACCTGGAACTTTGCGCGAATGCGCGGCATCCCGGGTGTCGGCGAGCACTCCAGAAGAAAGCCCGATACCGCTGACGCGAAGGTGTCCATCGAAATGCGCCGCCGCCCGGTTGCGGGATCGAGAATCTGCACGTAGCCGCGCCCGCATTTTTCGAACACCACGAAATGCGCGCCGCCGAAATGCAGGATCGAGCCGTGCCGGATAGTCGGTACGTCTTCGATTCCGAAGCGATAGGCCTGCACCGCCAATCCAAACTCGGTGGCCATGTCGTACAGGTCCATCACGGAAAGACCGTTCGCGGAGATAGGCCGATAGGTGGACAACTCCCGTACCCCGGTTGCGCGGCCCAGATGCGTGAGCACCATGGCAAGGCAGGCATAGCCGCATTCCGCGACCTCGTTCTGGTAGATGACGCGCATCGGGATCAGCCTCTTATCGTGCGAAACAGCGGTTCGAGCACCCACTCGGCAATCGTCCGGCGTTCGACCACGATGCTCGCCGTCGCGCGCATGCCGGGCAGGATGTCGAAGTGCTGATTACCGTAATCGAATGTCCGACCGCGCAATGTGGCCCATGCCATGAAGTCGCCATCGCCTGTGTCCTTTGGCGAGGTCGGCGTCACGGGTGGCAGCGACATGGGCGATTGCACCGTCGTTTGCGAGATCGCATCGATACGCGCTTCATATGTGCCGAATTTCACGTACGGAAACGCGTCGAACTTAAGACGTACGATCTGCCCCATCTGCACAAAGCCACGCCGGCGCGATGGAATACGCAGCGCGGCACGTAACGCGCTTTTGTCTTCGGTGGAGATCACGAGCGCGACATCGGCGGGCTCGAGCGAGCGGCCCGGCACAAGGCTCGAAAACATGACGACGCCCGGCTTCGGCGCGGAAATCGTCGAATCCTGACGCGACTGCTCAAAGCGCATCCGGATGTCCTGAATGTCCCGAGCATGACGCGCGTCGTTTTCCTTCAATTGCGCCGTCAGATTGCCTTGCGTGCTGTGCAGCGTCGCAATCTCGCCATTGAGTTGCTGCCGCCGCGCGACGCCTTGCGCGACCGAAATTTTCATCTGATGCGTATCGGCGCTCGCCTGTTCTATCCGGTCGGCCGTCACGTAATCGGATACGGATTGCAGCCGGTTCAGTTTGTGCTCGGCCTCGCCGACGAGTTGCCGGCTTTGCGCGATCTGTTCGTCGAGCGCCACGACTTCAGCGCGGCGGTTGCCGATCGTCGCGTTCGATGCGCCGAGTTGCGCCTCGAGTTGCGCCTTGCGCTGCTGATACTGCGCGTCAGTGGCACGGATCTGCTCATCACGCATCTGCTCGTCGAACGCTGCGCGCTGACGGCCATCGCTTGCCAGCGACAGGTCACGCTGCACGCGAAAAAGCGGCATGCCCGGCGTGACGCGTTCGCCGGCATGCACATAGACGGACGACACGAGTCCGCTCAGTCCCTGCACCTTGACATCGGACGGCGAAACAATCTCGCACTGCACGTCCTGCTTCAACTCGACCTCATGCAGGAAACCGAAGGCAACGGCCACCACGACGATGCCAGAGGCGCCGTACGCGATCCATCGCCACGGCACATCCTTGAACTGCGGAAGGCTGGTTGGTTCCATTTTGATCTGCCCTATGAGTCATGCTCGCGCCGGAGATGGCGCGCTGCGTTCTTATTTGGCGGGCGCAAACGCATACAGCGAGGGATGACCTGCGACGAGCGAGCGCTCGAAGTTGCCTATGAGCGCCTGCTCGATTTCGCGCGCAACGCGCAGCGACGCATCGGGCTCGCCGAGCCGTATGGGCTCGAGCAAAGTGCCAGCGAACCGGCCGTGCTCGAAGCGCAGATAGAACGGCAGGAGGATCGCACCCAGCGGCCCGCCCATGCGAAACACGCCGTTGTGAATCCGCGCAGCGCGGCCGAACATCGACACGCCGACCGTTTCCATTGGATAGCGATGCAGCGTGAACGGCGGCACGTCGGCGAAGATGACGACCACGCCGTTGCGCCTGAGCGAGCGCGCCACCTGCAAGCCGAGGCCGGAGCGGTTGTCCTGATCGTAGGTGTACAGCACATCGAGGCTGGGAATCATCGCATCGTCACTGCCGTAGATGTCGCGCGGCACGCCAGAGACCACGCCGATCCTCGCGAGTCCAAGCTTCGCGCGTAAATCGTCGATCACATAGATGTTTGCGTACTGCGATACGAAGTGAAACGGCGACACGATGAACGGACTGCCCGGCGACTCGCGCCTGAGCTGCGCGATGGTTTGCGCAAGCTCGCCGGCAATACGCTGAAGATCGGGCCAGGCCTCATCGAACCGGCGTTGGCGTCCGAAGTGCAAGCGCTGGTCGATCAATTTCTCCAGCGCGCCCGCGGCGAGCAGGCGGCTGCAGCGCGGTGGGGCGATGTTCATTACTTCGCGTGCGAAATCGGCCCGTTCGCGCGCAAGTGCGCGGCGGTTCACGTCGACCGACGCTCCCAGCAATGCGGATCCAACGGCAATCGGCTCCAGCGCGGCAAGGGGAACACGAGACGCCACGACACGCAGCGCGGCAAGCCGCGCGCGCCGCACTGCGCGGCCAAGCACACCTCGCGCACGCGACCATTCCTGCCGCCACGACACCAGATTCATAGCTTTATTGTTTTGAGTTTCGGCAGTTCGTTACTGCCTTTGGCGCAGGCGCACTCGAATGCACACGGACATGCAGATAGACGACCACTTGCGTCGCGAAGCGCAAAACCCCACGCTGGCGCGTGGGGTTCGTCTGACATCACGCCGCTACTATCCGCCACCGCAACGCCAGCTCACCACAGCGTCCCGTCGGCGAACACTGGCCGCGATCAGCGCTTGACGACGACCGTGATCGTGTTGGTGCTCGAACTGGTGCTCGTGCTGGTGCTCGTAGCGCTCGACTTGCAGCAGCCGCCAGCCAACGTCGCCTTTTCCAGAACACTGCGCTCTACTTTCTGCATTTCATTTTCCTCGTAGGGTTATAAAGGAACTGCCTTACTGCACAACTGACGGGTCGATCCCGTCACCACTTCAAGCTTGCATCACGCCTCGGTATTTCACTCCGGCATCCGGCATCGCTAACGGCGACGCCAGTTCACGGCACCGGAGGGCGGCCGTTTCCGCCTCCACCAGATGAACGATTGCCCGAAACGATCACGACTGTGATCGTGTTCGAGCTGGAACTCGAACTGAAGCTGCTCGAACTGCTGGAAACGCTGTAACCGCCAGCCAGTTTCACCTGCGCCAATTCATTACGCTCGATTTTCTGCACCGCCACCTCCTTCCAAAGATGAGACAAAGTCAACGCATTCCTACAAAACCGCCCGGAACACTCTGTCAGTACTTCACGATTGCAACGTCTTCACTTTCACGCGGCGATGCATACCATCCGGTTATCGACACCGGCGGCGGTGCTGCCGCGCTCATTAACATCAGCCTGGCCGCGCCATCTGTCTGGTCCGCAATCGCGACGTTCGATGCAATGTTCTGTTCGACCGAATATGCTCTCGCTCTCACGACGACCGGTGCACCATCCGTCGCGGACCAACTGTCCGGGTTTATTGCTCGAAAGTACTCGAATGACGCGACGCCGCTCGCAGGTTCGACGATTTGCGTCACTGCACTGACCGCCGGCCGGATCCGGGTGGCCGAAGCGCGATGCGCGTGATGTTTTGTTCGCACGACATGCATCACCGAATGGCGCCACCGATATCTGCTGCAACTGCGCAGGCAATGCTGGCAATGAAATGCAGCGGATCTGCATGCGGTCTTCACTCTGATATCCCGAACCTCTCTGGATGACGAACATGTGGCAGCAAGCCGATTCGCTCTCGCGCTCACGTTTGTACTCGTCATACCCACGGCCAGACCGAGCATCGCAAAGCACAAAGTTAATCTGGTCGGCACTGCCATTTTCGATTTCGACTTTCTTTCCAGGACACTGGTTGATACCCGATACGAGGACCAGATTATCCATACCGATCCTCAATTCGGTAATCAGATTTCTTCGATATTTCGTAGGACTACGCGAATACATTGAAGAATCGTTCCAATTTGCAACTTGCTCACATTTCATTCTCTTAGAAGATTTGATCCGTAGCCGAATCGCAGGATAGAATCGTCCGACCTGAGAGGCTACTCACTTCGACAATTGCGGCTCCTCGCCCCACGCCTCTTCATCGCAGCCGCTTTGTATCCGAGACCGCTTTGCTTCAGAACATGAACAACAATCGCGAGTTCAGGGTTGCCATCGCCGACGACCATCCCGTCATTCGACAAGCAGTCGTCAACGCGATCGAAAACCTGCCGGGTTTCGCTGTGGGCGCGAATGCACACTCCGGCCAGGAACTGCTCGACCGACTCACCGAGGGAAGCTGGGATCTGATTGTCACGGACCTGTCGATGCAGAGCACGCGCAGCGAAACCGACGGGCTCAATCTGGTCGCGAGTTTGTGTAAAAGGCATCCATCCGTGCCGGTCATCGTGTTCACGATGCTCAACAATGACGACGTGCTGCTGAGGCTATCCCGGTCGGGCGTCGCCGGCATTGTGGACAAGTGTGAAGGGATCGCGGAGTTTCAATCGGCGATTCTGCAAGTGGTAAATCATCAGCGACCATTCTTTTCGGAAAGAATCCGTTCTCGCCTGCGGCTACGTTGCAGCCATGCCGTCTCGCAAGGCGGCGCACACACGCTGACGAAGAAAGAACTGGACGTGATACGGTACTTCGCTGCGGGCGTAGCGTTGACGCAGATCGCACAACGGGTCAACCGGTCCATCTCGACCGTTGCGACCCAAAAGAGCGCTGCCATGAAAAAGCTCGGTCTCCAGACGAACGCCGACCTGGTCAAATATGCGCAGGAGAACGGGCTGATCTGAGGCCAACATCGCCGTGCGCAGGAGAACCGCGTGTAATGAAAAAAAGAAAGGGCCGCCCGCATGATGCGCGCGGCCCTGTTTTCTCAGCAGATGCAGGATGTGTCAGAAGTTGAAGTTATCGATATTGCTCGCGTCGAAAGTCGTCGGCGGTCCAAGAATGATTTCGCCTTGCGCGCCGATCGTGCGCTTGCCGAGTTTGCCCGCGTCGAACGATTCGCCTTCCTTGCCCGTGATCGCGCCCGACGCAAGACTTGCTGCCGCATACGCCGCGAGATAGCCCAACTGACCCGGGTCCCACAACTGGAACGCTTTCACGGTGCCGTTCTTCACGAACGCGCGCATCTGGTTAGGCGTGCCGAGACCCGTCACTGCGACCTTGCCCTTGCTCGACGAGGTCGAGATATAGCGCGCCGCCGCCGCAATGCCAACCGAAGTGGGTGCCACGATCGCCTTCAGGTTCGGATACGCCTGCAAAAGCCCTTGCGTCTCGACGAACGACTTCTGGTCATCGTCGTTGCCGTACGCGATCTTCACGAGCTTCAACTTCGAATACTCGGGCTTCTTCAGCTCTTCCTGCATCCACTTGATCCACGTGTTCTGGTTCGTCGCGTTCGGGGTGGCCGACAGGATCGCGAACTCGCCCTCGCCGCCCATCAGCTTCGACACGAGCTGGATCTGCCCGCGCCCGATACTCTCCGCGTTGGCCTGATTCACGAACAGCTGACGGCCATCGGGCGCCGTGTCGGAGTCGAACGTCACGACCTTGATGCCTTGCGACATCGCTTTCTTCAGATACGGCACGAGCGCATTCGCGTCGTTCGCCGCGATGACAATGGCATCCTGACGCTGCGTCGTCAGCGTGTTGATGTACGACACCTGCGACGATGCGCCCGCATCCGACGGACCCACCACCTTGCCCTGCCCCTTGAACTCCTTGATCGCGGCCATGCCGCCGTCGTCGGCGATGACCTCGTATGGGTTGTTGATCTGCTTGGGCACGAACGCGATCTTCAGGTCCGGCTTGATGCCGGCCGCCGACGCGGCAACGCTCACGCCCAGCATGGCCGCGCAGAGCATCATCGCTCCCGCGTGACGCAGTGGTTTGTTCATCTGTTGTCTCCTGGTGGTGGATCGGACTTTTGGTGTCCGGTTGAATTAAACGGCATCACGTACGGCAGGTGTTGACGACTTACGAAGCACTCGGCTTTGTCAACGTCTGAGCGGCGATCAGCTTGCGGTCGCGCATCGCACGCCAGCGCGCGACCAGATTCGGAATCAGCACCGATGCGAGCAGCAGCGCGCCCGTCACGATGGTCAGCGTCTCGCTCGAAACATCGTCGAGCGTGAGCGCATTCTTCAGCACGCCGATGATGAGCAGCGACAGCAGCACGCCGACCATCGACCCGCGTCCGCCGAAAATGCTCACACCGCCGAACAGCACAGCCGCGATCACCGACAGCTCGAAGCCTTCGCCATTGTCGCCACGCGCGCTCGTGAAGCGCAGCGTGTAGACGATGCCCGCCAGCGCGCTCATGAAGCCCGACAGCATGAAGAGACGCATCCGCACTTTCGCGACCTCGATGCCGGAGAACGCGGCTGCCGTCGAGTTCGCGCCGATCGCATAGAGGCTGCGGCCGAACGCCGTCGCCTGCAACAGCACGGTGAACAACACCGCGCAAACGATGACGATCACGAACGGCAGCGGAATGAACGTGCCGAACAGCGTGTCCATGCCGAACGCCGTGTAGCCCGCCGGAAAATCCGCGACGGCCTGATCGCCGAGCAGCACGTAGGACAGCCCGCGAAACAGCGCGAGCGTGCCGATCGTGACGGCGAGCGATGGCAGATTCAGCTTCACGATCACGAGCCCGTTGAACAGCCCCGCGATCACGCCGAACAGCAACACGAGCACGATCACGACGGGCATCGGCAAACCCATGTGCCACAGAACACCCATCAGCGCGCTCGACGCGCCGAGCACCGACGCTACGGAGAGGTCGATTTCCGCCGCGACGATGATCAGCGTCATCGGCAACGCCATCAACGCGATCTCGGTGAGGTCGGCGAGTACGTTGCTGAGATTCGCGCCCGTCAGGAACACGGGCGACAGCACGCGCCCCAACCCGAGCGAAAGTATCAGTACGACGACCAGCAAGGTTTCCCAGCGCAGCGGCGTTTCGCGCTTGCGCGTGAGCAGCGCGGAATCGGGTTTAGCCATGATCGCGTTTCCTCATCATGCGTTTGGCGACGGAGCGGGCCAGCAGCGTATCGGCGGCAATCGCCGCGACGATCAGCGCGCCTTCGATAGCCTGCTCCCAGAACGGCGACACGTGCAGCACGACGAGCGCGATGCTGATGACGCCGAGCACGAGCGCGCCGAGCGTCGCGCCGAGTATCGTGCCGACACCGCCCGTGATCGCGACACTGCCGACCACGGCCGCCGCCACCACCTGCAGTTCGATGCCTTTCGCGGTGCTCGCGTCGACGGTGCCGAAGCGCGCCAGCCACAACGCGCCCGCAAAGCCCGCTATCGCGCCTGACAGCAGGAAGCCCGACATCACGCGCCGTTCGACGTTGACGCCAGCAAGACGCGCCGCTTCCGGGTTCGAGCCGATCGCGTAATGCTCGCGGCCCGCGCGGAAATGCTTCAGATAGAACGACAGCGCGAGCAGCACGGCGGCGGCGATCAGCGCGAGCGTCGGAATGCCGAGCACGGTGCCCGTCGCTAGACGCGAGTACGCTTCGGGCAGGCTCGTCGCGTTGATCTGGCCGCCGTGGACCCACGCGTAATCGGCACCTCGGAAAATGTAGAGCGTCGATAGTGTCGCCACCAGCGACGGTACGCGCCCTACCGCGATCAGCAGCGCATTGATGCCGCCCGCGACGAGCCCGATCGCGACGCCCGCCACCAGCGCGACCAGCACGGGCATATGCGGAAACGCCACATACAGACTGCCGACGGCATACGCGCTGATGCCGACCGTCGAGCCAATCGACAGATCGATGTGCCGCATCAGGATGACGACCGTCATGCCCGCCGTCAGCAAGCTGACGATCGACACGTTGAGCAGCACGTCGCGCAGATTCTGCAGATTCAGAAACTGCGGCCGCGCGAGCGACGTACCGAGTATCAGCAGAATCAGCACGACGAAGAGCGTGGTCTCGCGGCTCTTCGCGATCGTCCCGACGATACCGCCGGGTCCCGAGCGCGTGCGTTGCATCGGCGTGTGTTCGATCGACGCCGCGTGTGAATGAGTCGAATGCCGGATCATGCTGCGCGCCCCAGTAATGCCGCCGATTGCCCGAGTGCCGCGCTCATGATGCGCTCTTCGCTCGCATCGGCGCGTGAAATCTCTGCACTGATGCGGCCTTCGTGCATCACGAGCACGCGGTCGGCCATGCCGAGCACTTCGGGCAGTTCGCTCGAAATCATCAGCACGGCCATGCCTTCCTGCACGAGTTCGGAGAGCGCGCCGTACACTTCGGCTTTCGCGCCGACGTCGATGCCGCGCGTCGGCTCGTCGATGATCAGGACTTTCGGGCCTGTCGCGAGCCATTTGCCGAGCACTACCTTCTGCTGGTTGCCGCCCGACAGTGTGCCGACGGGCGCTGAGGGATCGCTGGCCTTCAGGCGGAGGCGCGTACCCCAACGCGTCGCGAGTTGCGTCTCGCTGCGCGTCGAGATCAGGCCGTGGCGCACGAGGCGTCCGAGCACCGTCATCGACGCATTGCGCGCGATGCTCAACTCCAGCGCCAGACCTTGCTGGCGACGATCTTCGGGCACGAGCGCGAGGCCTGCACGCACGGCTGCGGCGGGACTGCCCGTCTTTAGACGCTTGCCCGCGATCTGCACTTCGCCCGAATCGATCGGATCGATGCCGAAAATCGCGCGCGCCACTTCGCTGCGGCCCGCGCCGACCAGACCCGCGAGCGCGACGATTTCGCCTGCGCGCACGTCGAACGACACGTCCTTGAACACGCCGACCCGCGTCAGGTTGCGCACCGACAGACGCACGTCGCCAGGCTTCACATCGGCTTTCGGATAGAACGTTTCCAGATCGCGCCCGACCATCTTCGCGACCACGGATTCCGT
Organism: Paraburkholderia largidicola; assembly: GCF_013426895.1. NCBI lineage: Bacteria > Pseudomonadati > Pseudomonadota > Betaproteobacteria > Burkholderiales > Burkholderiaceae > Paraburkholderia > Paraburkholderia largidicola. The sequence goes on from NZ_AP023175.1 coordinate 1,003,083, forward strand.
CGTCATCTCCGAGGTCGGCGCATCGAACACCTTCGCGCCGTCGCGCATGATCGTGACGTGCTGCGTCAACGCAAACACTTCGTCGAGCCGGTGTGTGATGAACAGGATCGCAACGTCACGCTCGCGCAGCTTGCGCACGATCGTGAACAGCCGCTCGACTTCCGGCAGCGACAGCGCCGCCGTCGGCTCGTCCATGATGAGCACGTTCGCGTTCAGCGACAGCGCCTTGGCAATCTCGATCACCTGCTGATCGGCGATCGACAGACCCCGCACGAGACGATCCGCGCGCAGATCGACGCCGAGCGACGCCAGCAGCCCATCGACTTCGCGGCGCATCGCGTCATGCTGAATGCGGCCGAAGCGATCGACGGGCTGCCGTCCCATGAAGATGTTCTCGGCAATCGACAGATCGAAGAACAGCGTCGGTTCCTGATAGATGACGGCAAGACCCGCGTCGCGCGCTTCGGCGGGTGTCGCGAAACGGCGCTCGACGCCGTCGATGCGAAGCTCGCCCGTATCGGGCTGATGCACGCCTGCAAGTATCTTCACGAGCGTCGATTTGCCCGCGCCATTCTCGCCGAGCAGCGCATGCACTTCGCCGGGCCAGAGCATCAGTTCGCCGTCCAGTAGCGCGCGCACGCGCCCGAACGTTTTGCTGGCATGCCGCAGTTCCAGCCGCGGCACATCCTGAGTATGTTGTTGCACGCTCTCCTCCTTGATGCTGCGACTGCGTGTTATCTGATGCTTCAAATGCGATACAGCCGTTCGGCATTGCGCGCGAAGAGCGCGTCTTTCTCCGCATCGCTCGCGTCGCCGACGATCGACGCATAGGCGCGCCACAAATCGCCATACGAGCCGAACTGCCTGTCCACCGGAAAGTTCGAGGCGAACATCGCGCGATCGACGCCGAATGTGTCGATCGTTTCGAGCACGTAAGGCCGCAGGCTTTCGGTTGTCCACTTGTGATCGAACATCGCCAGACCGCTGATCTTCACGGCGACGTTCGGACATTGCGCGAGCGTCTTCATTCCTTCGCGCCACGCGCGATATCCTGCGACGCTGTTGCGATCGACGAACATGCCCGTGTGATTGACGATGAACTGTGTATCGCGATGTGCGTTCGCGAGTTCGGCGGCGTCTTCCATCTGCGACGGATAGAGCTGCATGTCGAACGACATGCCGTGCCTGCGCAACAAGCGGACGTTCTCGCGCCACGCCGCCTCGCGCATGAAGTGGCGGCCGACGTAGTCATACAGCTTGTCGTGATGCACGTTGAGGATTTGCCGCACGCCGCGCGTGTTGGCGAATGCTGCATGCGCTTCGAGCACTTCGGCGGCGTTATCGGCAGCGAGATCGACTGCGGCGACGATTCCATTCGGCATCGAGCGGGAGCCCGCAGCATCCGCCACCGATTGCAGCCAGCGCGTCTCTTCGACGGGATCTTTCGGATCGTGATTCGCCTCGACGTGCACGCACTTGAGCAATTCGATGTCGCCCGCGTCTTTCAGCAGATCGGCGATCAGGTAGTCATGCTTGAGCACGCGCGCATCGCCCACGAACGACACGCCGGGATTGGCGAGCCACGGGTAATGATGCGTCTCCAGATCCCACAGGTGAATGTGCGGGTCGACAACTTTCATGGCGCGTCCTTCGTCGCCGGCGCGCGTGCGCCGCGAGCGTCGCGAATCAGTGGAAGGGGTGCTGCAGTTCAAATACTGGAACCAGCACTTGCTGGAGCGGTGTATGGTCGGGCGCCGTCTGCATGATGTCGGCCATGTAATCCCACCATTTGCGCATCACGGCGAGTTCGGGCAGACGCTCCATCGAATGATCGGCGTCGCGCGTCAGTATCGCGAACAGATGGTGCGTGTCTTCGTCGAGAAAGATCCGGTAATCGCGCACGCCTGCGTTGTGCAGTGCGTCGACGAGTTCCGGCCAGATTGCCCGATGCCGGCGCTCGTACTCGTCGCGCATGCCGGGGTTCAGCACCATCCGGAAAGCGATTGTCTCCATGCCGGGCTTGTCTCCAGTGTCTTTGATCACTTGTTCTTGCCGCTCTCTAAGGTAGCGTCTTGATGCGACTATAATTCGGGCGTCGATAGCATCTCAATCCGTTGTTGGGATTGGGCGATACTCAAACCGAATCGCACCGCTGATCCTCCATGAGCCAGAACGCTGCCAGCATTCCCCTCGTCAACCGGCTCAAGTTCAAGCATCTTGCGCTGCTCGTCGCGCTCGACGACGCACGCAACGTCCATCAGGCCGCCGATGCCATCAACGTCGCGCAGCCGAGCGCGAGCCGCATGCTGGGCGACATCGAAGAGGCGCTCGGCTTTTTGCTGTTCGAGCGCAACGCACGGGGTATGCAGCCTACGCCGCTCGGCGTCGTCACGCTTGCCTATGCGCGTCGCGCGCTGGCGGATCTCACGCGTTTTGCCGAGGACCTGGACGCGAAGCGCAAGGGCGGGCATGGGCAATTGACGGTTGGCGCGATCATGGGCGCCGCGCCCGATCTGCTGGCGATGGCCGTCGCCGCGCTGAAAACCGAACGGCCGTTGTTGCATGTGTGCATTCTCGGAGAAACCAGCGATCAGGTGGTGCAATTGCTGCATCGCCGCGAGGTCGATCTCGCGCTGGGGCGCTTGACGAATCCGTTGCAGCATAACGATTTCAGTTTCGAGCCGCTGGCGCGGGAGACGTTGGTGCTCGTCGTGCGGGCCGTGCATCCCGTTGCCGGGCGGGGTGCTGTTTCGCTGCGCGAGTTGATGGAGTGGCCGTGGGTGGCGCAGCCAGTTACGAGTCCGGCCCGTATTCTGTTCGAAGAAGAACTTGCCCGGGCGGGGCTTGGGACGCCTGCCAATCTCACCGAGTGCGCTTCCATATTCGCCACGCTGCAGTTGCTCGAGAACTATGATGCGGTGGCGATGTTGCCGGAGTCCGTGGTGCGCGATCATGTGCGCGGCAAGTTGCTCGTTGCGTTGCCTGTGGAGATTGGCAAGAGCCTTGCGGGGTTTGGGATTCTTACTCGTAAAGAGGAGGCTCTGGCTGAGCCGGCGCAGCGGTTTGTTGATTTGCTTCGGGTGCATTCGCAGCGCCTTGCGGGGGTGGATAACCTGGCGGTTGGGGTTTGAGGGTTTTTCGTTGTTCGGGTTTTTTGGGGCTTTTGCGCTGGCATCCGCGTGATGTTATTGGTCCGCTAGCGTCGCCCCTGTGCGGGGCGGCACCTACTTTTCTTTGCCGCCGCAAAGAAAAGTAGGCAAAAGAAAGCGGCTCACACCGCCAATCCTTGTTCCTGCCTGAGGGCCCCCGAAGGGTCTTACGCTTCACACGGCAACGCCCTGGTTCGGGTCCGTTGCCAACGTTCTCTCTGTACGCCTCACCCACTTCACGCACCTGCACTACAACCCGCTGTGCCAGACAGTCCACGGCCGCCCAGGTGGCAAACTGTGTGTAGGCCCCTGGTGCTCCGCACGCCTCACTCCGAACCGATAGCGCACGCGTCCCACCTGTAGGAGCGCCACGCCATACGACACGACAACCTACACACAGTTTGCCACCTGGGCGGCACATACCATTCGTTGCCGTTTGCACGAGTACGGGTATTTGAAGCGGGTGAGGCGTTCATTCGAAGCGTTGGCAACGAGCACCGGCGAGGGCACTGCCGTGTGAAGGATGGGGACGTTGGGGGCCCGTGGATAGGAACACGGGCTGGCGGTGTGAGCCGCTTTCTTTTGCCTACTTTTCTTTGCGGCGGCAAAGAAAAGTAGGTGCCGCCCCGCACAGGGGCGACGCTTGAAGCACGCTAACAAATCGCGGATGCCAGCGCTAACACAAGCAAACCACCCAGCGTCGCAGACACCAAAAAAACCCCTACTGCAAATTCACGAACAACCCACCGTCGACCAACAAAGCAGCGCCAGTAACATACCTGGCCCGATCAGAAGCAAGAAACACCACACAATCCGCCACATCCTCCGGCTGCCCCAGCCGCCCAAGCGGAATCCGCTTCTCGAAGTAAGCCTTCTTCGCCTCATCGCCGAGATCCTCGGCATTCAGATCCGTGGCAATCGTGCCAGGCATAACAGAATTACACCGTATCCCATAAGGCCCAAGCGCAATCGCGCAAGACTGCATCAGCGAATGCACACCCGCTTTAGTCGGCGTGTAATGCGTCTGCATCCCCCCACCAACGAGCGCACTGATCGAACTCGTCGCGACAATCGCACCGCCCGTGCCCTGCGCCTTCATCTGCTGCGCAGCAGCCTGCGTGACAAAGAACGCGCCGTTGAGATTGACGGCAACGGTCGTCTCCAGCACATCGGCAGGCATGTCGAGAAACGCATGAAACGGACAGATGCCCGCATTGCTGGCCAGCACATCGACCTTGCCAAATGCCACGACCGTGCGCCGCACAAGCTCAGCCCCCGTCTCCTTCAACGCGACATTGCCCTCGACGGCAATCACCCGCCGCCCCAGCGACTCGATCTCGCCGACCACCTCTTCGACCGCGGAGCGCCGGTTATACGATGCATCGTTATCGCCCCAGTAGTTGATCGCAACATCGGCGCCCTCTTTCGCACACGCCACGGCAATCGCCCGCCCAATACCGCGCGAGCCACCCGTAACGATCACCGCCTTGTCTTTCAGCAGCACATGCTTCTCCGTTCAATGTTGGTAAGGCCGCTCGAGCGTGCACTCGGGATTCAGCCGCACGCCGAAGCCCGGCGTGTCCGGTACCTTCATGCGGCCGTTGACAGGGACCGGCTCGTCGAGCAGCAACGGCGTGAACATCGGCACCACCTGGTCGGCCTTCGGCGCCATCATCAGAAACTCGGCGAACGGCGAGTTGTGACGCGTGACGACGAAGTGATAGCTGTACACCGACGACCCATGCGGCACGACCATCACGTTGTGCGCGTCGGCGAGTGCGGAAATCTTGATCAGTTCGGTAATGCCGCCGCACCAGCCCACGTCCGGCTGGATCAGATCGCAGCAGTTCATTTCGAGCAGCATCCTGAAGCCCCAGCGCGTCGCCTCGTGCTCGCCCGTCGATACCATCATGCCGCGCGGCACGTTGCGGCGCAGTTCGGCGTAACCCCAGTAGTCGTCAGGCGACAGCGCTTCTTCGATCCACTTCAGGCCATATTCGTGCGCGGCTTTCGCGAGCTTCGTCGCATACGGGACGTCGAGGCTCATCCAGCAGTCGTACATCAGCCAGAAGTCGTCGCCAACGCGGCTGCGCATTTCCGCGAGCTTGTCGATGTTCTTTCTGAGCCCCTCCTCACCTTCTGCCGGATTGTGCTGCAAAGGCAGCTTGCCGCCGATAAAGCCCATTTCCTTCGCAAGGTCGGGCCGCGCACCCGTCGCGTAGAACTGCAACTCGTCGCGCACCGGGCCGCCCAATAGCTGGTACACCGGCTCCTTGCGCACTTTCGCGAGCAGATCCCACAGCGCGAGATCGACGCCCGAAATCGTGTTGAGCACGACGCCCTTGCGTCCGTAATAGAGCGTCGAGAAGTACATCTGATCCCACATCTTCTCGATGTCCGTCACCAGTTGTCCTTCGAGGAAGCGCGCCAGATGCTTCTCGACGATGAACGCGCCGATCTCGCCGCCCGTCGTCACCGCGAAGCCGACCGTGCCGTCGCTCGCCTCGATTTCGACGACCAGCGTCCCCAGCACGTTGATGCCGAACGACCGCCGGCTTTGCCGGTACTGCGGATAACGCGCCATCGGCGTCGAGATGTGATCGTCGATCCAGTGTCCGTCGGCCTGATCGTGATAGTCCGCGCCGCCGCCGCGGACGACGAAGGCACGCACGTGCCGGATAGTGGGCATCGCCATGTTCTAGAGCTCCGTTCGTGGGTTGGGAGCGCCTCGCGTGTCAGCGGGCGCGATGAATGGGTTGCGGGAAAGCGGGTGCGTCGCGCGCCGTGTCGCGGCGCACCAGCGTGCCGATCAGCAGCGCGGCCAGCAAACTCGCTGCGCCGAGCAGCAGCAAGCCCGCCGAGGTCGACTGGAACGCATGCTCGGCGCTCGTGCGCAGCGTCGGTGCGATGAACCCGCCAAGGCTGCCGAGCGAGTTGATCAACGCGATGCCACCTGCGGCCGCCGCGCCCGTCAGGTAGCGCGTCGGAAAGGTCCAGAAGAGCGGCTGTGCGGCGATGAAGCCGCTTGCCGCGCAGCACAGCGCGATCATTGCCACGAGCGGACTGTGCGTCGCGCCCGATATGCCGATCCCGCATCCGGCAAGCACCAGCAGCGCGACCGCCCAGCGCCGGTGCGTGCCCGTCGCGTCGGCGCGGCGCGGCACGAACCACGTCAGCGCGAGCGCGCAGATCCACGGCACGGCCGCCACCATGCCGACGCGCAAGCCGACCGACTCGCCCATCAGCGCCGCGACCTGCTGCGGCAGATAGAAGATCACGCCGTACACGCTCATCTGGATCAGCAGATAGATCGCGGAGAACAGCAGCACGCGTTTATCGACGAGCGCCGCCAGCAGGTTGCGCGGGCCGTGCGCGGACGCGGCGCGCGCATCGTCGTCGAGTGCCGCGCTCAAGGTCTTGCGCGCTTGCGGCGTGAGCCAGCGCGCGTCGTCGGGCCGATCGTCGAGATAGAAGAACGCCCACACGCCGACCACCGACGCCAGCCCGCCTTCGATCAGAAACAGCCACTGCCAGCCCGCGAGATTCATCGCGCCGTGCAGATCGAGCAGAAAGCCCGACAGCGGACTGCCGAACATGAAGGCAAGCGGCGCGCCGAAATAGAACACGCCGACCGCACGCGCACGCGCCGATTGCGGAAACCAGCGCGTCAGGTAATAGATGACGCCCGGAAAGAAGCCTGCTTCAGCGACGCCGAGCAGAAAGCGCAGCGCATAAAAGGTCGTGGCCGTGTGCGCAAGACTCATTGCCGCCGACACGATGCCCCACGTGACCATGATCCGGCACATCCAAAGCCGGGCGCCGACGCGATGCAGCAGCAGATTGCTCGGCACTTCGAACAGCGCATAGCCGACGAAGAACACGCCCGCGCCGAATGCGAACGCGGCGTTCGAAATGCCCGTGTCGTGCTGCAAAGCCTTTTGTGCAAAACCAATGTTCGCGCGGTCGAGGAACGCGAGCACGTACATCAGCAGCAGGAACGGCAACAACCGCCGCATGACCTGGCTGACGATGCCGTCGAGGGTGTCGCGCGTTTCGGACGAGGTCCCGTTCATCATGTCTCCGTGTCGCCTTCGTGCGAAGGCGCGAGCGGCATGCGTGTGCCGCTTTCGTGCGTCGCTTTCGCTTATGTTTGCTATCGCGTCGGGTGCGACGGGTCTAATACGTCGCGCGGCCGCCCGACAGATCGAACACGGCGCCCGTGCTGAACGCGCAGTCTTCCGACGCGAGCCACAGGATCAGCGATGCCGCTTCGTCCGGCAGCAGGAAGCGGTTCATCGGAATCTTCGACAGCATGTAGTCGATGTGCTCCTGCTTCATCGAATCGAAGATTTCGGTTTTCGCGGCAGCGGGCGTGACGGCATTGACGAGGATGTTCTTCGTCGCGAGTTCCTTGCCGAGCGATTTGGTCAGGCCGATCAGTCCGGCTTTCGAGGCGCTGTAGTGCGATGCGTTCGGATTGCCTTCCTTGCCCGCCACGGAAGCAATATTGACGATGCGCCCGTAGCCCTGCTTCAGCATCTGCGGCACGACTGCGCGGCATGCGAGATATGGGCCGATCAGATTCACATCGATGACGCGGCGCCACATGTCCGGTTCGAGTTCCCATGTCGTGCCGTTGCCGCCTGTGATGCCGGCGCAGTTGATCAGCACGTCGATCGCGCCGTGGGCGGCGAGTGTCTTGCTGACGGCGGCGTCGATCTCGGCTTCTTTGGTTTGATCGACGGTGACGGCTGCGACCTTGCCGAGTTCGCTGAGCTCTTTCGCACTGCGCTCGAGCCGCTCGCTGTCGACGTCCCAGAGCGCCACGGCCGCGCCCGAGCGCAGCGCGCGCTGCGCGACCGCGTAGCCGATTCCCCGCGCGCCGCCTGTAACGACGACGACACGGCCCTCCAGATCGATCTGATTCATTGCTGCGCTCCTTGTTTTGCTCCTGATGCGGGATGGTGCTCGCGCATTTGTCGTTGTTGGGGGCCGGGTTTGGGGTTGCGGTTGGGGTTGGGTTATGGGCCGCCCGTGTACGCAATATAAAGCGGCGGCCGATACGGGAACAATCCGACTGTTGGATGGGGTGATAACAAAAGTGAATCGAGGGGCGCCTGGGCGGCGCGGATGGGGTTGGGGTTTTCTTGCTCTTGGCTTTGCGCGGGCATCTGCGGTTTGCCTTTGCGTTGGCGGTTTGCCTTTGCGTTGGCGGTTTGCTTAGCGCTGGCATCCGCGTTTTGCCTACGTGCTTCAAGCGTCGCCCCTGTGCGGGGCGGCACCTACTTTTCTTTGCCGCCGTGTACAGACTGGAGACATGGTTGACACATGTACAGGGACATCGCTGACACATGATGGTCAGGGTTTTACTGTCTTCAGGTCAAGTTTTGCGACTCGCTGATGGGCAAACCAGAGCTCGATCACTCCGTCTTCGTTTTCGCTCGGGCGGGCTGCCACCTGCAGCCCCTTGAGCGCAATCGAGAGCTTCACTTTCTCGCCTCGCACGCGCACCACGCCGCTTGCATTGACCTGTAGCACTTCATCGCCGCAACCGTATTCGGGCTCGGGCAGCCGCTCCGGCATCCTGCGCAGGCTGCACGCGTAGCGGGTGACCGGCACCGCCATGTCCAGTGCCTCATGCGGACGCTCGGTGTTGTACACCTGCCGCCAGCGATCCAGTACCTGCTGCACGTGCGCGTGCGTGGTGAACGTGTGCCGCTCCAGCACTTCGGCCTTCAGCGAGCGGTGAAACCGTTCATCCTTGCCATTGGTCTGCGGGTGATACGGGCGGCTATAGCTCACCTGGATGCCCAGCCGGATCAGCCAGACCGCGAGCTCGGTGAGCTGCCCCGGCGCACTGGGCGAGCCCCACGGCGCGCCGTTGTCGGTGTTGATGCGCGATGGCAGCCCGTAGCAGCGAAACGCCCGCTCAAGCTCTGCCTGCACGATCCCGGTGGTGGTGCGCGCGCAGGCGCTCAGCACGATGTTGTAGCGCGAGTGGTCATCGATGACCGTCAGCGGCGCGCAGCGCCCGCTCTCCAGCGTCGGGAAGTCGCCCTTGAAGTCCATCTGCCACAACGAGTTCGGATGCTCGTGCTCGAAGCGTTGCCAGTGCTGGCGCTGGCGGGACGCCTGCTCGTCAATGAGCCCGTGGCGTCGCAGGATCTCGGTGATGGTGGCGGGCGCGGGAACCTCAATCTGGCCCAGATCGCGCAGGCGCCGTGCGATCTTGCGTCCGCCCCAGCCATGCTCGCGGCGCAGGTCCAGCACCAGTGCCTCGATGTGCTCCGGTGAGCGTGTGGGGCTGTGATGCGGGCGCCGGGAGCGGTCGGCCAGCCCCTTGCTACCCTCAGACTTGTGGCGGGCGAGCCACTTGTAGCCGGTCTGGCGGGTGATCTTGAATTTACGGCATAGCTCGCTGAACGGGAGCGCCTGTGTGGCGGCCTCGCAGACGAAGTCTTCGCGACGATTCATGGTGTCTTTTACATCCCAGGGCATGGTTGGAATCCGGGCGTTTGATTACCCGAAAGTGTCAGTCATGTCCCTGTACACCTGTCAGCGATGTCTCCAGTCTGTACACCGCCGCAAAGAAAAGTAGGCAAAAGAAAGCGGCTAACACCGCCAGCACGTGTGCCTATCCACGGGCCCCCAACGTCCCCACACTTCACATGGCAGCATTTCTGTTCACGCTCGTTGCCAACGCTTTGAATAGAAGCCTCACCCGCTTCAGGCACCCGCACCAAGGCAAGCGGCGCCGGATGGTACGTGCCGCCCAGGTGGCAAACTGTGTGCAGGTTGTCGCGTCGTATAGCCTGGCGCTCTTACAGGGTGGGACGCTTGCGCTATCGGTCCGGAGTGAGGCGTGTGAGGTACTGTGGCCTACACACAGTTTGCCACCTGGGCGGCGGCGGATTATCTGGCACGGCATGCTGTAACGCGGGAGCGTGAAGCGGGTGAGGCGCACCGCAAGAGCGCTGGCAACGAACGTGGGTCACGTGGTTGCCGTGTGAAGTGTAAGAACCTTTGGGGGCCCTCAGGCAAATACTAGAACTGGCGGTGTGAGCCGCTTTCTTTTGCCTACTTTTCTTTGCGGCGGCAAAGAAAAGTAGGTGCCGCCCCGCACAGGGGCAACGCATGCGAACCGAAAACATAACGCGGATGCCAGCGAAAAGCCCAAAACCCAAAACCCCGAACACCGAACCCCGAACCCCGAACAGCACCGCCAGTCAGTTGGCCTCCACACATTCAAACACATCCACCTGCCACGCAGGCCTAACCGACCATTGCCCGCTCTGCTTTAATAAAAGAGCGTTTGAATTCCAGGATCGGCTCGCCGTTCAACCCGATGAGGGAGGAATCGTTCGATGCGGCCCATTTTCATCAGTTACCGGCGCGAAGATACGGAAGGCCAGGCAGGTCGCCTGTTCGAATCGCTGCGCGAAGTGTTCGGCGAACACACGGTCTTCATGGACGTCGCCACGATCGAGCCCGGCGCCGACTTTCGCCGCGCGATCGAGACGAACATCGACAAATGCGCGGTGCTGCTCGCGCTGATCGGACGGACCTGGCTCACCGTCACGGATCGCGAAGGCAAACGGCGCATCGACAATCCGAGCGACTTCGTGCGGCTCGAAACGTCATCGGCCCTCAAGCGCGACGTGACCGTGATACCCGTGCTGGTGCAAGGCGCGACGATGCCGCAGGAAGCCGATCTGCCCACCGATATCAAGGACCTCGCGTACCGCAATGCATTCGAGTTGACGCACGCCCGCTGGGACAGCGACGTGCAACTGCTGATCAAGGCGCTGCGCACGCACGCAGGCGACGAATCGGGCGATAGCGCGCCCGCCGACACGCCGCACGACAGACTCACTTCGAACGCGAACGGCGGCAAAAAACACACGCGAATGTGGACGATTGGCGGCGCGGTCGCGGCCGTCGCGCTGATGGGCGCGGTCGTCATGAAGATGTCGGGGGCCGGACACGAGGCCAAAGCGGACACGACCATCGTTGCATCGGAACCCGTTCCGACTCTGGCGAGCGCGCCTGGAAATCAGCCAGGCAAAGGCGATCAGATGGTGTCGAAGAAAGCTTTGCAGCGGGCCGCGCACGATCGCGGCGCATGCGTCAGGCCATTCGTCTGGCGCCAGGCGCAACCTCGCGACAAAGTGTGCGTCACGCCCGAAACGCAACTGCGCATCATCGCCGAAAACCAGGCCGCCTCCGACAACCGCTCGCCGAACGGCGGTGCGTATGGACCGAACACCTGCAAGAACGGCTTCGTCTGGCGCGAAGCCTTCGAAGGCGACACCGTCTGCGTGACGCCCGAAGCCCGTCAGTTGACGGCCGACGACAATGCGCTCGGCGCACGGCGAATCGTGCCGCTGCCGCCGCAGTAACACCCAAGTCCCGTTTCCTCAAGCGCAAAAAAAGCCCCGGATTCTTGCGAATCCGGGGCCAATCCCATGTCAAGGAGTTCTCATGGAGGAGACGATTTCATCTTAGCGCCCGCCCGTCCCCGCTCCAACGAAGCCTTTTGCACAAGCAATCCACGCCGCCGCGCGCAGCCGATAACCCTTTCGCCGTTATATCGTTAGAACAAAAAGTCGTTTCCCGCTGGTACGATCGGTCACTAACATGGCGGTTCAGGTCCAGAGGCCCAATCGCATGGGACGCGCCGCAGGCGTCGAACATGCATCCGGCCGGCCGCCACTGCAGCAAGGAGCATGAAGTTGACCCGTTTCGACCAGAACCGCCGCCCGCTCGTGATCGGCATCGGCGGCACCACGCGCGCTGCATCGTCCACTGAACGCGCGCTCGGCTTTGCGCTGCGCGGCGCCGAACAGGCCGGCGCACGCACGCGTCTGTTTGGCGGCACGTTCCTGCACAGCCTGCCGCACTACGCGCCTGAAAGCACCCAACGCACCGACGAACAGATCGAATTGATCGAGGCCGTCCGTCACGCGGATGCCCTCATCATCGCCACACCCGGTTATCACGGCGGCGTGTCGGGCCTCGTGAAAAATGCGCTCGACACGCTCGAAGAACTGCGTGCCGACGAACGCCCCTATCTCGACGGCCGCGCGGTCGGCTGCATCGTCACTGCGTATGGATGGCAGGCGGCGGGCTCCGTGCTGACCTCGCTGCGCTCGATCGTGCACGCGTTGCGCGGCTGGCCGACGCCGTTCGGCGCAGGCATCAACACGCTCGAAACACGTTTCGAATCCGCGGATACCTGCTCCGATCCGAAGGTAGTCGAACAACTGTCGATAGTCGGCCAGCAGGCCTCGCAATTCGCGCTCGCGTTCCGCTCGCATCAGGCGGACGGCGCATCCGCGGCATCCGCAGTTCCGGCGAGTGACGCCGACGACACGCGCCCCAGGCGCGTTCTCGCACTGGCGAACTGATTCGCCGCTTCCTCTTCCCTTGGCGCACTGCCATGCACCGCATCGAAGCGGCGCGTGGCATTGCGCGTTTGCGCTAATACGCCTTCACCGTTCCCACAACGGCATCAACTGCCGCATCGCCTCGCTGCGTGCGCTGGCCAACATGCACGACGCCGCGATCGTGGTCCAAACAACAGACCCGGCAGCCTTCGCCGCCGCATCATCGCGACAACGCACGCGATAACGCCTCATCCAGATCCCCGCAGACCGTTCCCTGGCCGCCCGTGATTTGCTTGCGACGAATGATTGGTTCACGCGCTCCACGGCCCAGCCTACGCTAGTCCCTGCCCGCTTCGATTAACTGATCGCCGTGCTGCGCGCAATCCGTCGCGGGGAGGCGATCGAACATGAAACAGATGAACAGACATATCCGCTACAAAGGCTATGAGGTGGCCCCCGCTGCACAGCGCCTGCCCAACGGGCTCTTCGCCGCGAACCTCACCATCGAAAAAGCCACGGCCGCCAGCGGCGGACACGCCTATTCGTTCGACGCGCTCGACTATTTCTTCGACGAAGAACACGCCCTTGCGTATGCGTTCCGTTGGGGCCGCCTGTGGGTCGACAGCCATCAGTAAACAGTCCGGCTCTTTGCAATTTTTTGCGCCCCGCAGCGCAAAATGCGTGCGGCAGCACGGCGCATGCCCGCTCGACGCCACAAATTGACGGGTTATGACAGAATAGGCGGAATAACTAGCCAAGTTTCCGCCTGACATGTCTGACACCCTGGTAACAGAAGCAGAGGCCGCTCACGATCATGCACTGCGCAACTGGACCTTCGATGGCCACGCACGCATGCGGGTCGGCTCCGACGAACACAAACAGATGTTCTGCCGGATGCTTCTCGAAACGCATAACCCTTACAAACCGGCCGTTATCGACTGGCCGCAGTTGCCGCCCGATGCGTTGAAGCGCATCACGTCCCTACCTATCTGGGACATCGCCGTGCAGACGGAAGGCCGTGCGTCGATTCGCGTCGCCACCTACGCCGCGCAGGTACCAGACCCGCTGGTGCGCGAAGCGATCGAAATGGACGCAGCAGAAGAAGCGCGTCACAAGCACGTTTTGTCGCGCCTGGTCGCCGCCTACGGCATCGAGCTTGCGCCCGAGCCCGAGTATCCCGCGCCCCGCGACGCCGAATGGGCGTGGATGTTCACCGGCTACAGCGAGTGCATCGACAGTTTCTTCTCGTTCGGGCTGTTCCGCTCCGCGCAGCTGTCGGGCTATTTCCCGGAAGAACTCGTCGAAACGTTCGAGCCTGTGATCCAGGAAGAAGCGCGCCACATTCTCTTTTTCGTCAACTGGGTCGCGTGGTATCGCCGCACGATGCCGTGGTGGCGCCGTCCGTGGCATTCGCTGCGCGTCGGCGCGATCTGGGTCAAGCTGATCTGGGACCGCGTCGCGATTGCGAAGGGCATCGACTCGAACGGTGTCGCGCACGACTCGAACTTCCTGCCCGCCAACAGCGCGACGATCGGCCAGGCACTCTCGACGCGTCAACTGATCGAACTCTGTCTCCAGGAAAACGACCAACGGATGGCCGGATACGACAAACGGCTCGTCCGTCCGGCGCTCGTTCCTGCGCTCGCGCGGCTCGCACTGCGCCTGATGCGCAAGTAGTCCGCGCACACACGCACGCCCATTCACGTGCCGCGCGCCTGCGCTCGCAGGCGCTTTCGCGACACGTACCAATCGAGGGAGACAGACCACATGCAATGGACCGTCGATGAGCAACTCGCGCTGACCGCATCGCAGGCCGTCGCCGCCATCCAGTCCGGGCGGCTCGACGCGCGCGACTATGTCGCGACCCTGCTCGCGCGCGCCGCCGCGCTCGACAGCCTCAACGCATTCACCGCGATCGACATGGAAGGTGCGCTCGCCGCCGCGAAACGCATCGACGCGCTCCCACCCGACGAAAAAGCCCGGCTTCCGCTCGCGGGCCTGCCCGTCGTCATCAAGGACAACATCAATACGGCGGGTCTGCTGACCTCGGCGGGCACGCCCGCGCTCGACGGCTTCAAGCCGAAGACGGACGCGCCCTCCGTGCGCAAACTGATCGACGCGGGCGCGATCGTGCTCGGCAAGACCAACATGCACGAACTCGCGTTCGGCATCACGAGCGCGAATCTGTCCCCGCATGCGGGCGTCGTGCGCAATCCTTATGACCCGTCGCTGATCGCGGGCGGCTCGTCGGGCGGCACGGCCGTCGCCGTCGCCGCACGCGTGGCGCCCGCCGGCCTGGGGAGCGACACGGGCGGCTCGACGCGCATTCCCGCCGCGCTCACGGGGATTGCGGGCTTCCGCCCGTCGGTGGGCAACGGCGGCGCCGAGCGCCGCTATCACGACCCGCAGGCCGTCGTCCCGATCAGCCACACGCGCGATACCGTCGGGCCGATGGCGCGAACGGCCGCGGACGTTGCGTTGCTAGACGGCGTGATTACCGGCGACGCCGCGCTGCCCGACGTGCCGCTGTCGACGCTGCGCATCGGCTTGCCCGAGCCGCTGTGGGCCGACCTGGAACGCGCGACGGAAGATGTTGCTCGCGCCGCGCTGACGACGCTCGAAGCGGCGGGCGTCACGTTCGTGCCCGTCGCAATGCCCGAACTGCTGCAGTTGAACGAGCAGACGGGCGGCCCGATCGCGATCCACGAAGCGCTCGACGACGTGCGCGACTACCTCGTCGCGAACGATGCGCCCGTCCGGACGGTCGGCGAGCTCGCCGCGCGCATCGCCAGCCCGGACGTGCGCAATATCTACGACGTCGTGCTGGCAGGCGCGCTGGCCCAGCACTATTCGGACGCGATGAATATCTGGCGTCCGCAATTGCAGCAGCACTATGCCGACACGTTCGCGGCAGGGCGTCTCGACGCCCTGCTTTTTCCGACCACGCGCCTCGTCGCCGTGCCGATCGACGAAGTGAACGGCTCGTCCGTCGTGTCGATCGACGGCGCGCCCGCTATCGACGAAATGACCGCCTATCTGCGCAATACCGATCCCGCCAGCAACGCCGGCATTCCGGGCCTCTCGCTGCCCGCGGGCCTGACGCAGGATGGCTTGCCCGTGGGCATCGAACTGGATGGACCGCTTGGCAGCGACCGCCGGCTGCTCGCCATCGGCATTGCATTCGAAGCGCTGCTCGGCACGGTCCCCGCTCCGACTATCTGACACCTCATGATCCGACCACGCATCAGGCGCCTCGCGACGCTTGCCGTCGCGCTGTGCACGTCCGGCTGTGCGCTCATCGCCGCCGCCGATCCCAACGCGCTCTGGAATATCGTCGACCATCAGTGCGTGCCCGCCGCGCGCGCGTCGGGCGGCGCGGGCTTCTGCACGGCCGTCAATCTGCCCGGACACTACGCGATCCTCAAGGACATCAACGGCAACACGCAATATCTGCTGATTCCGACCGATCGTGTGGCGGGTATCGAAAGCCCGGGCGTGCTCGCCGCCGATACGCCCGACTACTGGGCCGACGCGTGGGCCGCGCGGCAGTACGTCGGCTCGCGCATCGGCCTGACGTTCCCGCCCAATCAGCTAGGTCTCGAGATCAACTCGCAGTTCCGCCGCACGCAGAATCAGCTGCATATCCATATGGACTGCATGCAGGAGGACATCATCAAGGACCTCGCGCGCTATCGCACCGTCGAGCCGGGCCAATGGCACTGGACGAAGCTCGACGGCAGCGCGTACCGCGTGATGCGCGTGCTGTCGCTGACGGGCGACAACGACCCGTTCCGGATCGTCGCGCGCGACCGCCAGGGTAGCGACTTGATGGCGCAGCAGACCATTCTCGTGACGGGCGCGGGGCCGAAAGACAGCGACGGCTGGCTCGTCGTCAACAGTGGGCTGGAACTCGACGACGGCAGCGGCACGGCGGAAGGCATGCTCGATCACGCGTGCAGAATCGGCATGCATCAGTAAAAGCGCCGAGCATTTGTTCAATTCGCACGTATAACCGGCGCCAAATCCGCTTTACTCAGAAGCTTTGCCGAACAAATTGGTTCGGCGGCGGCGGACGCGCCTTTAGGATCGGTGAACTGCAATACGACCGATCCGCCGATGTCTTTCTATCTCGACGACGCACAACGCCACGCGCTCACGCAGCGCCGCAACAGCTTCACATGGCGTACCGAATGGCCGACGTGGCTGCTGATCGGCGCGATCTACGGCGGATGGTTTTTTATCGCGAGTCATGCGCGTGGGTTCGGGCTGGGCGTGGCAATTCCGCTCCTCGCCGTGTTCAGCGCCTGGTATATGTCGCTTCAGCATGAACTGCTGCACGGGCATCCGACGCGCTCGGCGTTCGTCAACGGGCTCATCGGCTTTGCGCCGCTCGCGGTGTGGTTTCCGTATCGAGTCTATCGCGATCTGCATTTGCAGCATCACGATGATCCGCATCTCACGCATCCCGAAGTCGATCCTGAGAGTTATTTCGTCAGCCGTGAGGCGTGGCGGCAGGCTGGAATGCTGACGCGCGCGCTGCTGATCGCGCGGAATACTTTTGTTGGGCGGCTGCTGCTCGGGCCGGCGTTTTCGATTGCTGCGACTTCGACTCAGGCGTTGCGGAAGGTTGCGCGTGGCGATTGGGCTGATGTGCCTGCGTGGATCGCGCATTGTGTGGCGCTTGCCGGGTTGGTGTTCTGGCTTGATCGTCAGTGTGGGATCGCGCCTTGGCTGTTTATTGCAGGGGTCGGGTATCCGGCGCTGGCGTTGAGTTCGGTGCGGTCGTTTCAGGAGCATCGCGATGCGGAATTGCATGAGCAGCGGTCGGTGATCAATGAGGCTGCCTGGTATTGGCGGTTGCTATTTTTGAATAATAATTTTCATCTTGTGCATCATGATTTACCGCATGTGCCGTGGTTTGCTTTGCGCAAGGTTTATGTCGCGTCCCGCGGGCAATATGTCGAGCGGTCGGGCGGGTTTCTGGTTAAGGGGTATGGCGAGTGGGCCAGGCAGTACGCGTTTGGTGTGGCCGTGCGGCCCGTGCATGGGGAGTTGTTTCGCGGTACGCGGTTGGGTCGGCCTGGTGCTGCGGGTAAGACGTTTGCAGGCGGGCTGCAGGCGCGGGAGGTTCGTGTGTCCGTTGGGGCCGAGCGCGGGGCTTCGAGGGGCGGGAGGTTTTGATTCCCGGTGGCGCGGTCGGTTTTGGTTGTTCTGGCCTTTGTGCTGGCATCCGCGTGATGTTATTGGTTCGCAAGCGTTGCCCCTGTGCGGGGCGGCCCCTACTTTTCTTTGCCGCCGCAAAGAAAAGTAGGCAAAAGAAAGCGGCTCACACCGCCAGTTCTTGTATTTGCCTGAGGGCCCCCAACGGGTCTTACGCTTCAAACGGCAACACCCTGGTTCGCGTTCGTTGCCAACGTTCCCTCCGTACGCCTCACCCACTTCACGCACCCGCATCACAGCACCCCGTGCCAGATAGCCCGCCGCCGCCCAGGTGGCAAACTGTGTGTAGGTTGTCGCACGGTACAGGTTAGCGCGCTTACCAGAAACACCAATCCTGCTACACAGTCCGGAGTAATGCGCCTATGGCGCGAATGCCTACACACAGTTTGCCACCTGGGCGGCATGAACCGCTCGCTGTCACTCACCCTTGTGCGGGTGTCTGAAGCGGGTGAGGCATCCGTTCGAAGCGTTGGCAACGGGCACACGGCAGCAAGGTGCCGCGTGAAGGACGGGGCCGTTGGGGGCCCGCAAGCTAACGTCAAGGATTGGCGGTGTGAGCCGCTTTCTTTTGCCTACTTTTCTTTGCGACGGCAAAGAAAAGTAGGTGCCGCCCCGCACAGGGGCGACGCTTGCGAACCAATAACATCACGCGGATGCCAGCGCAAAGGCCAGAACAACCAAACCAAACCGCCCGCGCCGCCCAGGCGCCAAAAGCAAAAAGCAAAAAGCAAAAAACCACCCCGATCTGACCGAAAACACCGGAACCTCGGCGCTTCCGCACAGCCGCAACCCGGCACAATCGAACGCATATTGGGCGGCGTCACACGCGATAAAAGGAACAACTCATGGACTGGAAAAACCTGCTAATCGAAACGCCCGTCTGGCTGATGGCCCGCTTCCATCCATCGCGTTTCAACCCGCGCCGCGACACGCCACGCGAAATCCTCGTGCTGCGCCCCAACGATTTCGGCGAGCTACTCTCCACCACCCCGCTCTTCGAATCGCTGCGCAAGCAGTTTCCGACGACGCGCCTGATCGCCGGCATCGGCAGCTGGGGCCGCCCGATCCTCGAAAACAACCCCTATATCGACGAAATCGTCGAACTCGACGCGCCCTGGAACAACAAGATCGTCGCGGATCGCTCGCACAAGAACGTCCTGCGCTTCCTGTGGAAATCCCCGCAGATCGACGCGCTGCGCGCGCGTGGCGGTTTCGATGTCGCGATCGATGTGCTCGGCAGTTACATGGGCGCCCTGCTGATGATGCGGCTCGGCGCGCGCTACCGCATCGGCGTGCGCGGCTATCGCGGCGGCTGGAGCGGCTGCCAGGCGCACGTCGTCTACGCGAGACGGCAGGCCGGACGCGCGGCGCTCGCGCAAGGCGAACTGCTCGGCGCGACGGCGCTGCCGGAAGTGCGCCCCCAACTCTTTCTGACGGGCGACGAGCGCGCCCGCGCGGCACAACTCTGGACGGCGAATGCCGCGCAGGGCCGGCGCACGGTGCGCCTCGTCGCCGGCGTCGGTGCCGGCGTACCGACCAAGGCATGGCCCGCGCGGGAGGTGGGCGCGGCACTCGCGCAGATCGCGCAAGCGCTGGAACAGCAAGGCCACGCATGCGAAGTCGTGATCGTCGGCAGCGCGGCGGATCAGGCACGCGCGACCGAGGCCATCGCCGCAGCCGGTCCGGGCGTGTCCGTCCGCTCCGTTGCGGGCGAGGCGCCGATGCGCGTCATGTTCGCACTCGTCGAGCAGGCGGACGTCGTGCTGACGAACTCGACGATGCTGATGCACGTCGCAGCGGCATTCCGTCGTCCAACGGTGGCCGTGCTCGGCGGCAGCATCACGAGACCGGAAGTTCACGACGCGATATGGGGTTATCCGCCGCCCTATCTGAGCGTCACGCCGGAGAAGTCCGCGGACGGACAGCGGTTGCAGGATTGGCCGGACGTCGGACGTGTGGTGCAAGCGGTCTTGCAGTCCGTCGCAACGGTGGACGAGCCGCGCACGAGCCTCGATGCAGCGGCCTGAGACCGCGCGCGCTATTTCATCGACGACGTTGTTCAGCGTGCGTACCGTCACGGCGACCGTGACACGGTGATCGCTTGCTGAACCACGCGGCCCGCGGACCGATCCGCGTTTAGAATCGTCTGCATGAACAAGATCGCCGCCCTGCCGATGTACAACGTCTCGCCCGCGCTCGCCGCCGACTGGCACGCGCTGCTCACAGACGTACTGCGCAATGTCGAGCCTCGCGCCACGATCGTCGAACCGGACGATCTGCACGCATTCTGGCGGCGCCCCGATTTGCTGCTGTCGCAGACCTGCGGTTATCCCTACGTGCTTGGGCTGCACGACGACGTGCAACTGATCGCGACGCCGCGATTCGATGCGCCCGGCTGCGAAGGCGCGAACTATTCGAGCGTGCTCGTCACGCGTAGCGACGCGCCGTTCGATTCGATCGAAGCGTTTCGAGGCACGCGCGCCGCCTTCAATTCCACCGATTCGAACAGCGGCTACAACGCATTGCGGCACACCATTGCGCCGCATGCGAAAAACGGCCGGTTCTTCGGCGCATCACTGGAGACGGGATCGCATCTCGGCTCGCTGCGCGCGATTGCCGAGAATCGCGCGGACGTGGCCGCGATCGATTGCATCACGATGGCCTTCGTGCGCGACGCGTATCCCGAACTGACGGGCCGCCTGCGAGAAATCGGCTACACGCGCTCATCGCCGGGATTGCCGTTGATTGCGTCGACGCATGTCGCGCCTGAACAGGCCGACGCACTGCGCGACGCGCTCGACGAAGCGGTCGCAACGCAACCCGAACGCGCGCGGCGACTGAAGCTCAAAGGCTTTTCGCGCCTGCCGCCCGAAGCATACGAAAGCATTCGCCAAATGGAAAACGAGGCGCGCGTAGCGAACTACGCGCGCCTCGCATGACGCCTTTCGACAACCAGCGCCTTATTCGACGTCCAGCACCAACAGCTGCGCGCCGTCGGCGACCTGATCGCCGACTGCATACAGCACCTCCGCCACCTTGCCCGCTGTGGGCGCACCGATCGTGTGCTCCATTTTCATCGCTTCCATCACGATCAGCGGCTGCCCTTTCTCCACCACTGCGCCCTGCTCGACCAGCACGGCGATCACCTTGCCCGGCATCGGCGCAGTGAGACGGCCTTCGCCATGCTCGGCATCGGCTGCATGCGCAAGCAGGTTCTGCCATTCGAACGCAAGCGCCTCGCCCCGGCAGAACACATGGAACGTATCGCCATCGACAAACACGCGGCCCGTCACATGCGCGTCGCCGATCGTCGCGCCATATTCGTGCTTGCCCGCGCCCGTCCACCACTTGAACGGCTCGGTGCGGCCATCGTGCGTGAGCGTCCGCGTCTCACCGTCGCGCGAGAAAACCACCGTAAACGCAGCCTCTTTCTCGACGTCGCGCCAGTTGAGCGCCTGCGTATAGCCACCGTTCAGGCGCCAGTGGGACAGTGCATCCCACGGCGACGCGCCGTGCTCAACACCGCCTTCTCGCGTCAGCAGCGCACCACAAGCGAGCGCCAGCGCTTCGATGAACGGCTTTTCGACGGGCGCAAACAACGCATCGTGATGACGCTCGATCAACCCCGTATCGAGATCGCCCGTCGAAAACGGCACGCTCGCGACGATACGCTGCAGGAACTCGACGTTCGTATGCGGGCCGACCACTTCGCAGCCACGCAACGCCTGGCTCATGCGCTTCAACGCTTCTTCACGGCTCGCGCCATGCACGATCAGCTTCGCGATCATCGGATCGTAGAACGGCGTGATCGTATCGCCCTCGCGCACGCCGCTGTCGATACGCACGGGTGCACGCTCGCCGCCCACGCCGATCGAAAACTCCACGCCTTCCGGCATGCGCAGATGCTTCAACGTACCCGTCGACGGCAGGAAGCCGCGCGCCGGATGCTCGGCATAGATGCGCGCCTCGATCGCATGACCTTCGATCTTCAGTTGATCCTGCGCGAGCGGCAGCGGCTCGTTTGCGGCCACGCGCAACTGCCATTCGACGAGATCGAGTCCCGTCACCATCTCCGTGACGGGGTGCTCGACCTGCAGACGCGTGTTCATCTCCATGAAGTAGAACTCGCCACCTTCCGTCATGATGAATTCGACCGTGCCCGCGCCGACGTAATTCACCGCGCGCGCCGCCGCGACAGCGGCCTCGCCCATCGCACGCCGCACGTGCGGTTGAAGACCGGGCGCGGGCGCTTCTTCGAGTACTTTCTGATGGCGGCGCTGCACCGAGCAGTCGCGGTCGAACAGATAAACGGCTCCGCCATGCTTGTCCGCGAACACCTGCACTTCGACGTGACGCGGACGCGTCAGATACTTTTCGATCAGCACACGGTCGTTGCCGAAGCTGCTCGCGGCCTCGCGCTTGCATGATGCCAGCGCGGCGTCGAACTCCTCGGTGCGCGTCACCACGCGCATGCCCTTGCCGCCGCCGCCCGCGCTCGCCTTCAGCAGCACGGGGTAGCCGATCTCATCGGCCTGGCGATGCAGCAGGTCGGCGTTCTGATCGTCGCCGTGATAACCCGGCACGAGCGGCACGGCAGCCGAGTGCATCAGCGCCTTTGCCGCAGCCTTCGAGCCCATCGCGGCAATCGCTTCGACGGGCGGCCCGATGAACGCAATGCCCGCCTTCTCGCAAGCGTGCGCGAAATCCTCGTTCTCCGACAAAAAGCCGTAGCCGGGGTGCACGGCTTGTGCGCCCGTCGCGATCGCGGCCTCGATGATGCGTTCGACGCGCAGATAGCTTTCGGCCGCCGTCGATCCGCCGATATGCACGGCTTCGTCGCACGCGGCGACGTGCTTGGCGTTCGCGTCGGCGTCGGAGTAGACCGCGACGCTCGTAATGCCGAGCCGCTTGCAGGTCGCGGCGACGCGGCAGGCAATTTCGCCCCGGTTCGCAATCAGGATCTTGTTGAACATGAGGTGTCTCGATGGATGTTGTTCTGTGCGGTGGCAGCGGTCAGGCGCCTCTTTCAAACCCGCCACGAAGGCGAGCGCTTCTCGAGAAACGACGCGACGCCTTCGCGCCCTTCCGCGCCCGCGCGCGTCTTCGCAATACGCGCGGCCGTGTCTTCGATCAACGCCGCGCTGATTTCGCGGCCCGCGATATCGTGCACGAGCTGCTTGCACGCCTTCACGGCTTGCGGGCCATTTGCGCACAACGTAGCTGCGAGTTGCTGCACGGTTTCGTCGAGCTTGTCCGCGCTCACGCATTCGGCGACGAAGCCGAGACGTTGTGCCGTCGCGCAATCAAAGGCTTCCGCTGTCATGAAGTAACGGCGCGATGCCTGCTCGCCGAGCGCGCGGATCACGTACGGCGCGATCGTCGCGGGGATCAGGCCGAGGCGTGCTTCGGACAGGCAGAACTTCGCGCTGTCGACGGCGACGACGATATCGCACGCCGAGATCAGGCCCATGCCGCCCGCGTACGCGTCGCCGTTCACGCGCGCGATCACCGGCTTGTTGCAGCGATAGATCGACGCGAGCATGTCGGCGAGACGCATGGCGTCGGCACGGTTCTCGTCGTCCGAGTAACCGGCCATCTTCTTCATCCAGTTCAGGTCTGCGCCCGCGCAGAACGCCTTGCCGTTCGCCGCGAGCACGACGGCGCGCACGTCGTCGCGTTCATCGAGCGTGCGAAACGCCGACGTGAGTTCCGCGATCATCGCTTCGTTGAACGCGTTGCGCACGTCCGGGCGATTGAGCGTGACGGTGGCGACCTGCTGGTCAAACGTGACGGTCAGGTTGTCGTATTGCATGGCCGAAGCTCCTTTCGCTGCGCCGTCGTTACATGCGGAACACGCCGAAGCGCGTGTCTTCGATCGGCGCGTTCATCGCCGCCGACAAGCCGAGGCCCAGCACGTCGCGCGTCTGTGCGGGATCGATCACGCCGTCGTCCCACAAGCGCGCGCTGGCGTAATACGGATGGCCCTGATGCTCGTATTGCTCGCGAATCGGCTGCTTGAAGGCTTCTTCCTGTTCGGCCGTCCACGTGCCGCCCTTTCCTTCGATGCCGTCGCGCTTGACAGTGGCGAGCACGGAAGCCGCCTGCTCGCCGCCCATCACCGAGATGCGTGCGTTCGGCCACATCCACAGGAAGCGCGGCGAATACGCGCGCCCGCACATGCCGTAATTGCCCGCACCAAACGAGCCGCCGATGATCACCGTGAACTTCGGCACCTTCGCAGTAGCAACGGCCGTCACCATCTTCGCGCCGTTGCGCGCGATGCCTTCGTTCTCGTACTTGCGGCCCACCATGAAGCCCGTGATGTTCTGCAGGAACACGAGCGGAATCTTGCGCTGCGCGCACAGTTCGATGAAGTGCGCGCCCTTCAACGCCGACTCGGAAAACAGAATGCCGTTGTTCGCGACGATGCCGACGGGATGCCCCCAGATATGCGCGAAGCCGCATACGAGCGTCGTGCCGTAGCGCGCCTTGAACTCATCAAATGCGGAATCGTCGACGATGCGCGCGATCACTTCGCGGATATCGAAGGGCTTGCGCGTATCGACGGGAATCACGCCGTAGATGCTCTTCACGTCGTAGCGCGGCGGCTTCGGTTCCTGCATCGTGACGGGCACGTCCTTGCGCCGGTTCAGATTGCCGACGATGCTGCGCGCAATCGACAACGCATGCGCATCGTTTTGCGCGAGATGATCGACGACGCCCGACAGACGCGTGTGCACATCGCCGCCGCCCAGATCTTCCGCGCTGACCTCTTCGCCCGTCGCCGCCTTGACGAGAGGCGGGCCGCCCAGAAAGATCGTGCCTTGATTCTTGACGATGATCGACTCATCGCTCATTGCGGGCACATACGCGCCGCCCGCCGTGCATGAGCCCATCACGACGGCGATCTGCGGAATGCCTTGCGCCGACAGGTTCGCCTGGTTGTAGAAGATGCGGCCGAAGTGATCGCGATCGGGAAACACTTCGTCCTGGTTCGGCAGGTTCGCGCCGCCCGAATCGACGAGATACACGCACGGCAAGCGGTTTTCTTCGGCGATTTCCTGTGCGCGCACGTGCTTCTTCACGGTCACAGGGTAGTACGTGCCGCCCTTCACCGTTGCGTCGTTGCAGACGATCACGCACTCCTGGCCCGCAATGCGCCCGATGCCCGTAATCACGCCCGCGCCCGGCGCGTCGTCGTGATACATGCCGAATGCCGCGAGTTGCGACAGTTCGAGAAACGGCGTGCCCGGATCGAGCAGTTGCGCGATGCGGTCGCGCGGCAGCAGCTTGCCGCGCGACACGTGCTTGTCGCGCGCGGCGGGACCGCCGCCCAGCGCGAGCTTGCTGATCTTCGTCTTCAGGTCTTCGACGAGCGCTTCGAGCGCGGCCGCGTTGGTGCGGAATTCGTCGGAACGCGGGTTCAACTTTGATTCGATGATCGGCATGTGATATCTCGAAGAGAATTACATCGTTTCCGCGAACAGTTCGCGGCCGATCAGCATGCGGCGGATTTCGCTCGTGCCCGCGCCGATTTCATAGAGCTTCGCGTCGCGCCACAGACGTCCCACGGGATACTCGTTGATATAACCATTGCCGCCGAGAATCTGGATCGCCTCGCCTGCCATCCACGTCGCCTTTTCCGCCGTGTAGAGAATCACGCCCGCGCAGTCTTTGCGCACCTGGCGCACGTGCGCCGTACCGATCGTGTCGAGCTGACGACCCACCGCGTACAGATACGCGCGGCACGCCTGCAGCGTCGTGTACAGATCGGCGACCTTGCCTTGGATCAGCTGGAATTCGCCGATCGACTGGCCGAACTGCTTGCGGTCGTGGATATACGGCACGACGGCATCCATCACCGCCATCATGATGCCCGTCGGGCCGCCCGCGAGCACAGCGCGTTCGTAGTCGAGGCCACTCATCAGCACCTTCACGCCGCCGTTCAGTTCACCGAGGATGTTCTCTTCGGGCACTTCGACGTTCTCGAACACCAGTTCGCCCGTGTGCGAGCCGCGCATGCCGAGCTTGTCGAGCTTCTGCGCGACGGAAAAGCCCTTCATGCCCTTCTCGACGATGAACGCCGTGATGCCGCGCGGGCCGGCTTCGATATCCGTCTTCGCGTAGACGACGAGCGTGTCGCAGTCCGGGCCGTTCGTGATCCACATCTTCGTGCCGTTCAGCACGTAGCGGTCGCCCTTCTTCTCGGCGCGCAGCTTCATGCTGACCACGTCGGAACCCGCGTTCGGCTCGCTCATCGCCAGCGCGCCGATGTGGTCGCCCGACACCAGCTTCGGCAGGTACTTCTCTTTTTGCGCCGCGGTGCCGTTGCGATGGATCTGGTTCACGCACAGGTTCGAGTGCGCGCCGTATGAGAGACCCACCGATGCCGACGCACGCGAAATCTCTTCCATTGCGACCATGTGCGCGGTGTAACCCATGTTCGCGCCGCCGTACTCCTCGGACACCGTCATGCCGAGCACGCCCAGATCGCCAAACTTCTTCCACAGGTCCATCGGGAACTGGTCGGTGTGGTCGATCTCGCCCGCACGCGGCGCGATCTCCTTCGCCGCAAACGACGCGAGGCTGTCGCGCAGCATCTCGATCTCTTCACCAAGCGGGAACTGCAAACCGGGCAAGTTGCTCATGTGTGTCTCCAGGAGTTCGTGGCAGGCGGGTCACGCGTGTCGTGCCGCGCAGCGCCGCCTCGCATCAGGCAATTTTTCTGAGCCGGACTCAGCCGGCTGGTCGGCCGCGCAGCCTGCGTAGATCGTCATTCATTCGACATGTGCGGCTGCGCGGCAGCACAGAGCGCATTTCACTCCAGATTTACGTAAGCGTCAATTGATATTTTTGAGTATCACTCAAAAATCGTGAAGTACACGCTGAATGGCCTGCCAGCGTGATAGTATCGGCCGCAACGGAGCCTTTCCGCTCCAAAATCTGAACTGGACTCATATGATGGGCGTAGCAAGGGCCGAGGTATCGGGATCGCGCCGCCAGCCGGCGGGGCGCAAGTCGCAGCAACGCGTGAAGGAGATTCTTCAGGCGGGCCGCGACGTCTTCTCCGAAAAGGGCTACGAACGCGCGACCACCGCCGAAATCGCGCAACGGCTCGGCATTTCCGAAGCCACGGTGTTCAGCTACTTTCGCGGCAAGCGCGAGCTGTGCGCGCGCGTGATCGGCGACTGGTACGACGAGATCATCGAAGCCATCGAGTCGGGTCTGCCGCGCGACGGCAGCATCCGCCAGCAGTTCGCGTTCATCGTGCGCACGCATTTGCGGCTGATGCTGGTCAACGGCACGGGGCTGTGCGCGCTCGTGCTGTCGGAAGGTCGCACGCGTCAGCACGAACTCAGCGAAGAACTGACCGGGCTGCAACGGCGCTATACCGCGCCGCTGATGCGCGTGCTGTCGCAGGGACAGCAGACGGGCCAGATCCGTTCGGACGTGCCGCTGCGCCTGCTGCGCTCGCTCGTGTTCGGCCCGATGGAACACGTGCTGTGGGATGCGACGCTCGGCAATCGCCGCACCGATATCGACGCCACGGCGGACCGCCTGATCGACGTGCTGTGGTCCGCGTTGCAGCCGCCCGACGCGTCGCTCAGCGCGCTCGTGCAGTTCCGCCAGGAAGTGGGCGAAGCGGCGCGCCGCCTGGCCGAGGCGGAAGCCGCGCATCAGCAGAATGCGAAGCAGGCGTCGCCCGAACGCGGCGAGCGCATCGGGCGTATCAATTCGGGCGAAGACGCGTAAGCCCGCGCGTCGCATCAAGCGCCCGGCCGGGTGCGCAACTTGCTGACGATATCGATGCCAGCAACGAAGCCCAAGGAGGCCCGGCCATGTCAACCACGCCCAACGAAGGCGACAATCCGATCCGCCCCGATCAGTCCGATGTCGTGCAGACGGATCTGCCCGACATCGGTCCGTCGCAGGATCCGGACGCACCGCCGCTCGATCCCGACGTCAATCCCGATTACGAGGACGACAAGCCCTAGAACAGGTGCCGTTCGTCGACAACATCGAATGCCAGGGAGGGAGGATCATCGTGCAACACCTATTCAACAGAACATGCCAGATGGGCGTCGCGAGCCTGCTCGTCGCGCTCATCTCGACTTCAGCGCTCGCGCAAGGCGCGCCGCAATCCGTCACCGAGCGCCGCACGGAAGTCTTGCAGACGGGCAGCGGCTTTCGCGCATCGAAGCTCGCGGGAACCAGCGTGTATAACCGCGACAAGGACAAGATCGGCACCATCGACGATCTGATCCTCTCGCCGTCCGATCACAGCGCGTTCGCGATTCTGTCGGTGGGCGGCTTTCTCGGCATGGGCAAGCACTACGTCGCCGTGCCGTTCAGCGATCTGCAGATCACCGCCAAGCAGGTGACGATGCCGGAGGCGACCAAGACGTCGCTCGAAGCGCTGCCCGAGTTCAAGTACGCGCCGGACTGACATAGCAACCTTTGGCCGCTTCGCATGCCGATGTGAAGCGGCCGCCTTCATTCGTCGATCAGCGCGGGAATCTCGGCGACGAGCGCATCGATTGCGCAACGCACCTTCGACGCCATATAGCGCGTTTGCGGCCACACGACGTTGATCTCCAGCGGCGGCAAACTGCAACGCCCTTTGACCAGCGCGAGTTCGCCCGACTTCACATAGCGCGCGAGCAGCCATGACGGCAGGCGCGCAAGTCCATAGCCCGCGATCGCGGCCGCGGCGATCGCCTGCACATCGTCCATGCTCAGATACGGGTTGATGTTGACGCGCTTTGGCCGGCCTTCGTCGTCCTGGAAATCCCATGGTGCAAGCGCCCCGCCCCGCGCATACACGATGCCGTCGCGCCCGTGCATAGCATCGAGCGATGCGGGCATGCCGTGCCGCGCAAGATACGACGGCGCCGCGCCGACGCAGATGTACTGCACGCCGAGGCGCCGTGCGGCGAGACTCGTGCTGTCGCGCAACTCGCCGATCCGCACGGCGAGATCGAAGCCTTCTTCGACGAGATCGACCATGCGGTCGCTGAACGACATGTCGATCTGCAGCTTCGGATGCCGGCGCGCCAGATTCATCAGCACGGGCGCGACGCACAACTGGCCGAACGCGAGCGGCAAGCTCACGCGCAGCCGGCCGCGCGGCGCGCGCCGTCCGCCTTCGAGTTCCGCCTCGGCGGCTTCCAGTTCGCCGAGCGCGCGCACGCACCGCTCGTAGTACGCCTGGCCGTCTTCCGTGAGGCTTTGACTGCGCGTCGTCCGATGGATCAGACGCACGCCGAGCCGCGTCTCCAGGCGCGCAATCACCTTGCCGACGGCCGACCGCGTCAGGTTCAGCCGTTCGGCCGCCAGCGCAAAACTGCCTGCCTCGACGACCTGCACGAAAGTCGCCACGCCATCCAGCCGGTCAGTCATCGCGCCGCCCGATTGGTTCCTCTATGGCCACATTCATGGGAATTCACCTCGTCAATCGGGACCAATGTTCCCGATATATTAGCCGTTCATTCATAGCAACGGGGTTCCCGTCATGCAGCCTCTTCATCCGCGCAGGAACACGCTTGCGCTGCTCGCCGCCTGCCTTTCATCGTTGATGTTCGGTCTCGAGATTTCCAGCGTCCCCGCCATCCTGCCGACGCTCGAACATCTGCTGCGCGGCGACTTCAAGGACATGCAGTGGGTCATGAACGCGTACACGATTGCTTGCACGACCGTCCTGATGGCGACGGGCACGCTCGCCGACCGCTTCGGCCGCAAGCGCGTGTTCGTCGTCAGCATTGCGCTGTTCGGCATCACGTCGCTGCTGTGCGGGCTGGCGTCGAACATGGCCGTGCTGATCGCGGGACGCTTCCTGCAAGGCGCGAGCGGCGGCGCCATGCTGATCTGCCAGGTCGCCGTGCTGTCGCACCAGTTCCAGCAGGGACACGAGCGCGTCAAGGCGTTCGCCGCGTGGGGCATCATTTTCGGGATCGGGCTGGGGTTCGGGCCGATCATCGGCAGCGCGACGGTCGCGTTGACCGGCTGGCAATGGGTGTTTCTCGTGCACGCGCCGCTCGCGCTCGCGACGATCGCGCTCGCTGTCAGCGGCGTGAGCGAATCGCGTGATCCGCATGCGCAGACGCTCGATATCGCGGGCGTCGTGACCTTGTCGCTCGCCGTGTTCGGCGTCGCTTTCTACATCACGCAGGGCGCGGACCTCGGCTTCGCGAGCCTGCCCGCGCTAGGCATCCTCGCCGCCAGCGCGCTGTGCCTGGTCGCGTTCTTCGTCGCCGAAAACATGAACGCGCATCCGATGTTCGACTTCTCCGTGTTTCACATCCGCAAGTTCTCGGGCGCGCTGATCGGATCGGCGGCGATGAATTTCAGCTTCTGGCCTTTCATGATCTATCTGCCCGTGTACTTTCATAACGCGCTCGGCTATGACGATCTGCATGCGGGGCTCGCGCTGCTCGCCTATACGCTGCCGACGCTGGTCGTGCCGCCCGTCGCGGAACGTCTCGCGCATCGTTATCAGCCGGGCTTCGTGATTCCCGGCGGGCTGTTCACGATCGGCCTCGGCTTCATGCTGATGCGCATCGGCAGCGGTGCGGAGCACGCCAGCTGGCTCACGATGCTGCCCGGCTGCGTGATTGCCGGCGTCGGACTCGGCCTGACCAACACGACCGTGACGAATACGACGACGGGCGCCGTATCGACGGCACGCGCGGGCATGGCCTCGGGCATCGACATGAGCGCGCGGATGATCGCGCTCGCGATCAACATCGCGTTGATGGGGTTCGTGCTGGTGGCGGGCGTCGAAGCGTCTCTGTGGCGCGTGTGGCCAGCCGCGCAGGACGCCGCGCAGATTCACGCGGCTGGCGCTGCGATTGCGGCGGGCCACGTCGTCGCGCTCGACGGCAGGATCGCGCACGATGCGCTCGTGCACGGCTTCGGCTGGGTGATGCTGTATGGCGGCGTCGGCGCGTGGCTGCTTGCGGCGGCGAGCTTCGTGACGTTCGGCGTGACGAACCCGACCCGTTCGAAGCTGCTAGAGGCACGCGCGACGACATCTGCGCAACGCACGGATTGATACAAAAAAGCGTGAGCGCGGATGACGCGCTCACGCTTTCCTGGCGTGCAGATCAGTAATAAGGATACGGCGCGTAAACGGCGCCCGGCGGGGCATAGTAGTAAGGACGCGGCGCGTAATAGACAGGTCCCGGCGCATAGTATGCAGGCGGTGTCGCGTACACGGGCGCGGGCGGTTGCGAGATCGTGTTGCCCTTCGACGTCATGCACTGCGCGTAAGCCGCGTCGTAGCGAGCCTGCAGGCCATAAGCCGAGTACGACGCGCCGTTCGCGCCCGTCGCGCCGCCGACCAGCAAACCGCTCCCCGCACCGATCGCCGCGCCGGCGCCCGGATTGCCCGCTGCCGCACCGATCAGCGCGCCGACGGCCGCGCCGCCCAGCGTGCCCACAGCCGCACTGCCGACGGCGTTGTTGGTGGCCGCCTGCGATGCACCATTCGCGTCCGTGCTGCGGTACGCATAGTCACGACACGCGTAGTCGTCCTGCTGGAACTGCTCGAGCGGCTCGCCCTTGCGCGGCAGCGCCACCACGCTCGGACCGCTCGGCGGGATGACGGCACAGCCGCCCATTGCGAGCAACACCCCGACGAGGATCGTCGGCATTGCGACCTTTCTTGTGACCTGAGTCTTGTTCATGTTCGTCGACCTGCCAATGAAAAATGCCAATGTCCAATAGAAGAACAATAGTCCAACAGACTTAGGCGTGAGTTACGAATGCGTTACTGGATATTTCTGCACTTTGACCTGGCGCAACGCGCAAAAAGTAAAAAAGGGTCAGCGGAATTCACCTTGAAATCATAGCCTGATATGTGCATCATGCACATATGCATAGTGCACACATCGAGGTGACGCGATGACACGGCGCATGGAAAACCTGCTTGGCGTGCTCGCCCTTCTGGTGACGGACGAACTGAACGCACAACCCAGCATTCCCGCGCTGGCCGGTTCGACTGCGCGCGCGATGCTCAACGCGATCGGCCAGTACCCCGACTCGTCGATCGAACTGCTGCGCGAAGCCGTGGACCTCTCGCACCCTGCCGCCGTGCGCGCGGTCGCGGGACTCGTCGACGCGGGCCTCGTCGAAAAGAAGGCGGGCAGCGACAAGCGCTCGGTCGCGCTGGCCCTCACGACTACCGGGCGCCGCGAAGCGAACCGGTTGCGCGCCGCGCGTGGGCGCATGCTCGAACGCATCGTCGCGAGGCTCGATGAAAGCGAGCGCGACGTGTTCGAAAGTCTGCTCATCAAGATTCTCTGGAACGAAACCCGCGACTCGCCCCACGCGATGCAGTTGTGCCGTTTCTGCGACGACAAGCCATGCCTGAAAGCGGGCTGCCCCGTCGAATGCCGCGAGCAGGGACTGCCGATGCCGGAGCGGAGCGCATCGTGAACGCCGCCGATATCAACGCCCCGCCCGTGCGCTGGCGCGCAGTGGCCGCGCTGACGGCTGTCTCGACGCTCTCGCAGATCGGCCAGTTCGGCATCGGCTTTATGGTCCTGCCCGTGTGGCTCGCGCATCAGGGACTCGACGCGCCGCGCGCCGGACTCTTCGCCGCAGCGCAATGGACGGGCATGTTCATCGGACTGCTGTTTGCGCCGCGTCTGATCGAACGCATCGGATCGAAGCTGACGGTGTCGCTGGGGCTCGCCGCGTCGCTGGTCGCGTATGCATCGTTCGGTGCCCTGGCGTGGCCTGCGTGGATGTTGCCCGGCATGCTGACGGGACTCGGCATCGGCCTGCGCTGGATCGCCAATGAAACCTGGCTCTACAGTCTCGTGCCCGCCGACAAGAGCGGCAAAGTGGTGGGCGTGCACGAAACCTTGATTGCATCAGCGGGCGTGCTTGCGCCGGCGCTCGCGGTCTATGGCGGCGTGAGCGGGACATTGGTGTTCGTGTCGGGTTCGCTGCTGACGCTTGCTGCCGCTGTTCCGTTGTGGCTCACGCGTTCGTCCTCGCCGCAACCCGTCATCGAGGAGCCGCGAGTCACGCATCGCAAGCGCCTCGAACTGGGGCCAATTGTTTGCCTCGGACTCGCCACGATTGCCGTCGGCGGCATCGGTGACGGTGCGCTCTACGGACTGTTCCCGCTCTTCGCCGACAGCCGCGGGCTCACGGCCGCGCAAACCGCGACGATGCTCGCGTGCTTCGGTATCGGCGGCATGGTGCTGCAGTTCCCCGTTGGATGGCTCGCGGATCGCGCCGGTCTCGCGGCAACGGTGATCGTCTGCGCGCTGGTGAGCACGGCGGCGATCGTCGCGTTTTCTCTCGCGCCGTCTGGTTCACCTGTTTATGTTGGAGCCGCGCTGCTGCTCGGCGGCATGAACAGCGCGTACATCACGCTCGGCATGTATGCGGCCGCGTGCAGCGACAAGCAGGCCATCACCCGCAATATGCGCGTGCTGTCGCTCGCGTTCACCGCATGCTCGATTGCCGGGCCGCTGTTTGCAGGGGCGGCCATGAAAGCCCTCGGCAACGACCTGTTGATGTGGCAACTCGCCATCATGAGCGGCGCGCTCATGATCTACACGCTCGGCATGCGTGAAGGGCACCGGCAGGCGCGACAGCGCGCGCCTTCGGCCTCATCCTCGTAACCGGCGACGCGCGCCGCATTCCGCTCAGCGCAAGCGCACCAGCGTCGACTTCAGCTCCGTATACTTTTCGAGCGCATGCAGCGACTTGTCGCGTCCATTGCCCGACTGCTTGTAGCCGCCGAACGGGAAGTTCATGTCGCCGCCTTCGTCATAGCAGTTGACCCACACGGTGCCCGCGCGCAGACGCCGCGACACTTCATGCGCGGTGGTCAGGTTGGCTGTCCACACGGCGGCGGCGAGACCGTAATCGCTGTCGTTGGCGATCTTCACGGCTTCGTCGATCGTATCGAAGGTGATCACCGACAGCACCGGCCCGAAGATCTCTTCACGCGCGATCTTTGCATCGGGCGTCGACACATCGAAAACCGTCGGTTCGATATAGAAGCCGCCGCTTTCCTGCTGTACGCGCGTGCCGCCGTGCACGAGCTTCGCTTCGGCGCGCCCTGCTTCGATATAACCGAGCACGCGATCGAGTTGCACCTGATCGACGATCGCGCCCATCGACGTCTTCGGGTCGAGCGGATTTCCCGGTGCATAGCTGCGCGCCGCCGCGACCAGCTTGTCGAGAAACACGTCCTTGATGTCGCGATGCACGAGCAGACGCGAACCCGCCGTGCACATCTCGCCCATGTTGTAGAAGATCGCCCCCGCTGCCGTCTTTGCCGCGCGATCCAGGTCCGGGCAATCAGGCAGCACGATGTTCGGCGATTTGCCGCCCAGTTCCAGCCACACGCGCTTCAGGTTCGATTGCCCCGCGTATTGCATGATGAGCTTGCCGACATTCGTCGAACCCGTGAACGCGAGACAGTCCACATCATGATGCAGTGCGAGCAGCTTGCCCGGCTCGCCGCCGCCCGGCACCACATTGAACACGCCTGCAGGAATGCCCGCTTCATGTGCGAGTTGCGCAACGCGTATCGCCGTCAGCGGCGACTTCTCCGAAGGCTTGAGCACGACGCTATTGCCCGCCGCGAGCGCGGGGCCGAATTTCCACGATGCCATCAGGATCGGAAAATTCCACGGCACCACGGCAGCGACGACGCCGAGCGGCTCGCGCGTCACAAGACCGACCAGGTGATGATCGGCGGGAACGACTTCGCCGCCCACCTTGTCGATCGCTTCCGCAAACCATTCGACGCAATACGCCGCGCCCGGTACGTCAACGCTCGTCGTATCGCCGATCGGCTTGCCCGCGTCGAGTGTTTCGAGCAGCGCGAGTTCGTCGAGATGCTCACGCATCAGCGCCGCCCATTTGAGCAGCTTCGCTTTACGCTGACGCGGATTGAGGCCGGACCATACGCCTTTGTCGAATGCATGCCGCGCGGCGCGTACGGCTGCATTCACGTCGGCCTCGCCGCAATCGGCGACTTTCACCAGTACCTTGCCGTCGATAGGACTCACGCAATCGAACGTGCGCCCGCTTTCCGCCGTCCGATACTCGCCGTCGATAAACGCGCGCCCTTCGATTGCGAGCGTCGCTGCCTTTTCCTGCCAGTAAGCCAATGTCGTCTTGTCCATCAGGATGCCTCAATGTTATGCGTCCAGCGCAGCGCATCCGGCATGCGCGATGCGATGCTGCGCGAAACGCGTTGACGCGAAGCGGCGTGCGAAAAAATCAGAAAGTGGGCGGCGAGTTGGCCGACACGACTTCGCACACCTGCTGCGCGCTGGGATTGCGAAAACGATGTGGTAAACGGCTTTCGAAGTAATAGCTGTCGCCGGGGTCGAGCAGCCACGTCGTGTTGTCGACGGTCAATTCGAGTTGACCGCTGACCACGACGCCGCCCTCGTGCCCTGCGTGCTGCAGCATTTCCGGGCCCGTATCCGCGAGTGGTTGATACACCTCGCGCATGATGCCCATGTTGCGATCCTTCACACTCGCGCCCGCCAGATAGAACTCGATCTGCTCGTTGCCGAGGTTCGGCATCTCCGCGCGCCGCGACACCACGGTGCGGTCGGCCTCGATTTCAAATGTGAAGAATTCAGCGAGACTCATTGGTATGCATTCGAGCAACTTCTTCAGCGAGCCGACAGAAGGACTGACGCGGTTCTGCTCGATCAGCGAAATCGTGCCGTTCGTCACGCCCGCCCGTTTCGCCAGTTCCCGCTGCGAGAGACCGTGCTTTTTACGGATGTACTGCAGACGGGTTGCCACTTCAATTGACATCGATTCACTCATGGAAACGGGTAGCACTTCACGAAAAGAGCCGCATACGAATAGCACGCGCGTGTGTTGAATATTCTAATCACTTTAAATTGACCGCTTCTGGGGAAAACCCTGAAAGCGAAACGAAATTTTTACGCATCTATGGGCTTCAAAGTTGACTTTATTGCGCATAGATAGCTCAGGGTAAGCCCTCATCAAAGATTCGTAAAAAGACTTTGACGGCCTTTTTGACTCGTATATCCTGAACTACAGGTTGATGTTTCCTGATTCGCATTGGATAGATTTCTCGCTGCAATCGTTCGATTCAACCGGATGTGGCGAGTGAAGAATCCCGTTTCGATGCGATTCGAATAACAACCTGACGTCCCGTTTCTTTAAACGCCTCCTGCGTTTTTTTGAACAAGGCGTTCAATACTTTCAACGTGCCAGTCGAGTGTAATCGTGAGAGTCCGAGGCCCTTTGGTTAGGTGGGATCGTAGTCAGTTCGCGAGGTGTCTTCGCGCTGACAACGCCATCGCCGACGGCAGCAACGGCAGGCTTGCGTTTCGCCGCTTTCTGTCCGTCTTCACGATCCTGTCGCGCCGTTCCGTCCGTCGTCACAACTCCATTTCAGCGCGTGCCTTCATCGCGGTTCATACCGATGAAGTCGCATCGCTCTTGCCCTAGCGCCTTTCCATCTGCCGCTGTCTGGCCCGCTTGCGGGTCGATGCTTCGCGCGCGTTATCGCGCCGCGTGTTCGGTCGCGCTCGTCCCTAAGCTGGACACGCGCCGTTGCACGCCTGCGATTGGACGCAGCGGAGCGAACCAGACAGCGTATCTGTTTGCTACGCGCGGCGCGATCCGCTGACGACGCTGCCACGCAAGCACGCTTCCAGTAGCTTTGCGCTCTGCGCATGGCTGCGGCATCGTGCCGCGCGTACGCACACCACGATTTGCCGCGTTCCCGCAGTCAACGACGAATACCAGTTAGTCATGCAAACGAAACCTTTAGTCGGCGTCACGGCCGACAGAACGATGATGGGTCTGCATCCTTCGCATGTGGCCGGCGAGAAGTACATCGCGGCCATTGTCGACGGCGCGCAAGCGCTTGCGATGCTGCTGCCCGCGTTAGGCGACAGACAGGCGCCGGAAGATCTGTTCGCGCATATCGATGGCCTGTTGTTTACGGGCAGCTATTCGAATGTCGAGCCGCATCGTTATGGCGGTCACGCGAGCGCACCCGGCACGCTGCACGACGCCGCACGCGACGCGACGACGCTGCCGCTGATGCGCGCCGCCATCGACGCAGGCATCCCGGTGCTTGCTATTTGCCGTGGCTTTCAGGAAATGAATGTCGTATTCGGTGGAACGCTGCATCAAAGCGTTCAAACGGTGGAAGGTTACGACGACCACCGTGAGAACAAGGAAGACGCCCTCGACGTGCAGTACGGGCCTTCGCATGCGCTGCATCTACTGCAAGGCGGGCTGTTGCAGAAGCTCGCCGGCGGCGCAAGCGAAGTGCGCGTGAACTCACTGCACGGCCAGGGCGTCGAGCGGCTCGGCGACGGCCTCACGGTCGAAGCCCACGCGCCGGACGGTTTGATCGAAGCGATCAGCGTGACGAATGCGCGCGCCTTCATGCTGGGTGTGCAATGGCACCCGGAATGGAAGCACGCGAGCGACGCGCTATCGACAGCGATCTTCCATGCGTTCGGCGCGGCGTGCCGCGATCGAATGCGCATGAGGACGGGTTCGGCAGCGGCTGCAAGCGCACATGTCTGATCCCCGTTCTGCGCAAAAAAACAGAGAGAACGATCATGCAAGACATTGACGAGTTTCTGAAGAAGCATCACATCACCGAAATCGAAGCGATCATTCCCGATATGGCGGGGATTGCGCGCGGCAAGATCATTCCGCGCAGCAAGTTCGAATCCGGCGAATCCATGCGCCTGCCGCAAGCCGTGATGATCCAGACGGTGACGGGCGAATATCCCGAAGACGGCTCGCTCACGGGCGTCACCGACCCCGATATGGTGTGCGTACCCGATCCGTCGACGATCCGCATCATTCCTTGGGCCGTCGATCCCACCGCGCAGGTGATTCACGACTGCGTGCATTTCGACGGCACGCCCGTCGCGATCTCGCCGCGCCGCGTGCTGCGTCACGTGCTCGATCTGTACAAGGCCAAGGGCTGGAAGCCCGTCATCGCGCCGGAGCTGGAGTTCTATCTGGTCGACATGAACAAGGACCCGGACCTGCCCTTGCAACCGCCCGTCGGCCGCACGGGCCGTCCCGAAACAGGACGCCAGGCGTATTCGATCGAAGCCGTGAACGAATTCGATCCGCTCTTCGAAGATATCTACGAGTACTGCGACATCCAGGAACTCGAAGTCGACACGCTGATTCACGAAGTCGGCGCCGCGCAGATGGAGATCAACTTCCTGCACGGCGATCCGCTCAAGCTCGCTGACCAGGTGTTTCTCTTCAAGCGCACGGTGCGCGAAGCGGCGTTGCGCCACCACATGTACGCGACGTTCATGGCGAAGCCGATGGAGAACGAACCCGGTTCCGCGATGCACGTGCACCAAAGCCTCGTCGATGAAGAGACGGGCCAGAACCTGTTCACGGGCAGCGACGGCAAGCCGACGGATCTCTTCAATCAGTACATCGCCGGCCTGCAGAAGTACACGCCCGCGCTGATGCCGATCTTCGCGCCTTACATCAATTCGTATCGGCGGCTGTCGCGCTTCATGGCCGCGCCGATCAACGTGCAATGGGGTTACGACAATCGTACGGTCGGCTTCCGCATTCCGCATTCGGGCCCGCAGGCGCGGCGCATCGAAAACCGCATTCCGGGTGTGGACTGCAATCCGTATCTCGCGATTGCGGGCACGCTCGCGGCCGGCTATCTCGGCATGACCCAGCGACTCACGCCGACGGAGCCCCTCACCAGCGACGGTTATGAATTGCCATACCAGTTGCCGCGCAATCTCGAAGAAGGACTCACGTTGATGGGCGCGTGCGAGCCGCTGTCAGAAATCATGGGCGAACAGTTCATCAAGGCGTATCTCGCGCTGAAGGAAACCGAATACCAAGCGTTTTTCCGCGTGATCAGTTCGTGGGAACGCAAGCATTTGCTGCTGCACGTCTGAGTCCGGCGTCATCTGCAGAACAACTGGAGGCAACATGAGTTTCAGAACAGAAGAAATCGCTTACGTGCAGCCCGCGCAACCGGCCGCGAAGGCAAGTACTTCACAACAGCAGCGCAGCACGGCCGAATACCGCGCGCTCGACGCCGCGCATCATATCCATCCGTTCTCCGATATGGGCGCGCTCAATCGCGCCGGCAGCCGCGTGATCGTCAAGGCGGAAGGCGTCTATCTGTGGGACTCCGATGGCAACAAGATCATCGACGGCATGGCGGGACTGTGGTGCGTAAACGTCGGCTATGGTCGCAAAGAACTCGCGGACGCAGCGTACAGGCAGTTGCAGGAACTGCCCTTCTACAACACGTTCTTCAAGACCACGCATCCGCCCGTGATCGAACTGTCGGCTTTGCTCGCCGAATTGACGCCTGCGCCGTTCAACCACTTCTTCTATTGCAATAGCGGATCGGAAGGCAACGACACGGTGCTGCGTATCGTTCACCAGTACTGGGCGACGCAAGGACAGAAGCTGAAGAAGTTCGTCATTTCGCGCAAGAACGGCTATCACGGTTCGACGATCGCGGGCGGCACGCTGGGCGGCATGGGCTATATGCACGAGCAGATGCCTTCGCAGGTCGAGCACATCGTACATATCGACCAGCCGTACTGGTTCGGTGAAGGCGGCGACATGACGCCGGAAGCATTCGGCCTCGAGCGCGCGCGCCAGCTCGAAACGGAAATTCTCGAACTTGGACCGGAGAATGTCGCTGCGTTTATCGGTGAGCCTTTCCAGGGAGCGGGCGGCGTGATCTTCCCGCCTTCCACCTACTGGCCGGAAATCCAGCGCATCTGCCGCAAGTACGACGTGCTGCTCGTCGCCGATGAAGTGATCGGCGGCTTCGGCCGCACGGGCGAATGGTTCGCGCATCAGCATTTCGGCTTCGAACCGGACCTCATCACGATGGCGAAGGGCCTGACGAGCGGTTATATCCCGATGGGCGCCGTCGGCCTGCATGACCGAATCGCCAAAGCGATCATCGAGAACGGCGAGTTCAATCACGGGCTCACCTATTCCGGCCATCCCGTGGCCGCCGTTGTCGCCGTCGCGAATCTGCGGCTGTTGCGCGACGAGAAGATCGTCGAGCGCGTGAAGAATGAAACGGGCCCGTATTTCCAGCAGTCGCTGCGCGAGACATTCGCGAATCATCCCATCGTCGGTGAAATCGCGGGCGCGGGTCTCGTTGCGGGCATTCAGCTCGCGCAGAACCCGAAGACCAGAAAGCGCTTCGAGAATGGCGGCGACGTCGGCACGATTTGCCGCGACTTCTGCTTCAACGGCAACCTGATCATGCGCGCCACGGGCGACCGCATGCTGCTCTCGCCGCCTCTCGTCGTCACGAAGAACGAAATCGACGAGATCGTCGCGAAGGCGAAAAAAGCCATCGACGCAACTGCACAACAGCTAGGGCTTTCGTAACGGCAGTCAGACCACCGGCGCGGGCGCCGTGACGCATCGACAACGCGACACACGCTCATGCCGGACTTTTACCTTCAAGGGAAATCAACATGAGCGTTTGTCATCTTCGTCATGCGGTCGCGGGGGCCGCGCTGGTAGTCGTGACGGGCATTGCCGCGCTGTCGGGAACGGCAGCGCAGGCGGCCGATACCGAACTGAACGTCTATAACTGGTCCGACTACATCGCGAAGGACACGATTCCGAACTTCGAGAAACAGACGGGCATCAAGGTCAAGTACGACAACTACGACAGCGACGACACGTTGCAGGCCAAACTGCTCGCAGGCAGCTCGGGCTACGACATCGTCGTGCCGACGTCGAACTATATGGCCAAGCAGATTCAGGCCGGCGTCTATCAGAAGCTCGACAAATCGCAGATGCCGAATCTGAAGAATCTCGATCCGACGCTGATGAAGATGATTTCCGACGCCGACCCGGGCAACCAGTACGGCGTGCCGTGGGCGTACGGCACGGACGGCATTGGCTACAACGTGCAGGCCGTGCAGAAGGTACTCGGCGCGAATGCGCCCGTCGACAGCTGGGCGCTCGTGTTCGATCCCGCCAACATGTCGAAGCTCAAGAGTTGCGGTGTGTCGTTCCTCGATCAGGCCGTCGACGTATTCGCCGCGACGCTGCAATACATGCACAAGGACCCGAACAGCACGAATCCCGGCGACTATCAGGCCGCCTTTGAAGTGCTGAAGAAAGTCCGCCCGTACATCACGCAGTTCAATTCGTCGGGCTACATCAACGACCTCGCGAACAACGATGTGTGCGTGGTGGTCGGCTGGTCGGGCGACGTCGGCATCGCCCGACGCCGCACGCAGGAAGCGAAGCGCTCGTATGAAGTCAAGTTCTCGAACGTGAAGGAAGGCGGCCTGCTGTGGTTCGACGTGATGGTCGTGCCGAAGGATGCGCCGCATCCCGAAGCCGCGATGAAGTGGATCAACTTCATTTCGGACGCGAAGAACAATGCAGCCATTACCAACGAAGTGTTCTACCCCACCGCCAATCGCGCCGCGCGCCAGTTCGTCACCCCGGCTGTCGCGCAGGATCAGACGGTCTATCCGGCCGACGACGTGATCGCAAAGATGACGCTGATGAAACCGATGCCGACGGAAATTCTGCGGCTCGAAAACCGCCTGTGGGCACAACTGAAAACCGGTCATTGAACGTGTGAGCCAACGCCGGTTTTCAGGGACATGAAAGGGAACTGAATGAAGCGAAGAGGGATCGCTCGATCCCTCTTCGTAGAGCAGTAGCGCAGTCAGTCTGCGTCTTGCGCGCAGCCCCATGTTTCCCCGATTGCAGCACGACCTCTGCGAGCGCTTCGCGCGCCTCGCCAGGGCCCGTTCGTGCCTGCGATCCGCAAAGAACGGTCAGATATGAATACGATGCACACCACGCAAGCAGCGAAAGCGGCCACGCAGCCCGCAACGACGAAGACGAAAACGGACGAGTTCGTCCGCATCGAGAACGTCGTGAAGAAGTTCGGCGACAGCACGGCTGTCGACAACGTCAACCTGAGCATCGCGAAGAACGAGCTGTTCGCGCTGCTCGGCAGTTCGGGCTGCGGCAAGTCCACGCTGTTGCGCATGCTGGCGGGCCTGGAGACGGCCACGTCCGGCAAGATCTTTGTCGACGGAGAAGATCTCGCGACCTTGCCGCCCTATCGACGCCCCGTGAACATGATGTTCCAGTCGTATGCGCTCTTCCCGCATATGACGGTCGAATCGAATGTCGCGTTCGGCCTCAGGCAGGAAGGCACGCCGAAGAACGAGATCAGGGAGCGCGTCGCCGATGCGTTGAATCTCGTGCAGATGACGAAGTACGCCAGGCGCAAGCCGCATCAGTTGTCGGGCGGCCAGCAGCAGCGTGTCGCACTGGCGCGCTCGCTCGTCAAACGCCCGAAGCTTTTGCTGCTCGACGAGCCGATGTCCGCGCTCGACAAGAAGATCCGGCAGAAGACTCAACTCGAACTCGTGAACATCATCGAGAAAGTCGATGTCACCTGTGTGATGGTCACGCACGATCAGGAAGAAGCGATGACGATGGCGAGCCGCCTCGCCGTCATGAGCGAAGGCCGCATCGTGCAGATCGGCTCGCCTTCGCAGGTCTACGAGTTCCCGAATAGCCGCTTTTCCGCCGAGTTCATCGGCTCGACCAATCTGTTCGAAGGCGTGGTCGTCGAAGACGAACCCGATCACATCTTCGTCGAAAGCGAAGACCTGGAAGCACGCATGTACGTGAGTCACGGCGTAACGGGACCGCTCGGCATGCCTGTCGGCATTTCGGTGCGCCCCGAGCGCGTGCGCGTGACGCGCGAGAAACCCGGCGCGGCGCACAACTGGGCGCGCGGTGTCGTGACGGATGTCGCATACATGGGCAGCTATTCGCTGTACCACGTGCGGCTGCCGAGCGGCAAGACCGTCATGTCGAATCTCTCCAGTTCGCACCTGATGAGCGAAGGTGCGCCCGTCTACAACGACGACGTGTTCGTCTCCTGGTCGCCTGCGAGCGGCGTGGTGCTGACGCAATGAGAAATCCCGCCCAAACCTCCGCGGCGCAGCTGGGCGCCGCCTCGAATGCAAGCCCTGCGCTCGCATCGTTCAAACAGAGCCTCGCGAAGCTCCTGCCTTCGGGCCGCAGCACCGTGATCGGCATTCCGTTCATCTGGCTCGCGGTGTTCTTCGCCTTGCCGTTCGTGCTGGTGCTGAAGATCAGCTTCGCCGATTTGCGTCTTGGCATTCCGCCTTATACGGAACTCGTCAGCGTCAAAGATGGCGTCGTGCATTTCGCGCTGCAATTGAGCCACTACGCGTTCCTGTTGCAGGACAGCCTGTACGTCGCAACCTATCTCAGCTCGCTGAAGATGGCCGCGGTTTCGACCGTCTGCTGCCTGCTGATCGGCTATCCGATTGCGTAC
The DNA here is from genome assembly GCF_013426895.1 of Paraburkholderia largidicola. NCBI lineage: Bacteria > Pseudomonadati > Pseudomonadota > Betaproteobacteria > Burkholderiales > Burkholderiaceae > Paraburkholderia > Paraburkholderia largidicola. The sequence continues at coordinate 1,046,210 of NZ_AP023175.1, forward strand.
TACATCGCCCGTTCGGCCCCCGCCACGCGCAATCTGCTGATGATGGGCGTGATGTTGCCCTTCTGGACGTCGTTCCTGATTCGCGTGTACGCGTGGATCGGCATTCTGAAAGACGACGGTTTGCTCAATCACACGCTGATCGCGCTCGGCGTGATTCACACGCCCTTTCGCCTCTATCACACGGATATCGGCGTCTATATCGGCATGGTCTATTCGTACTTGCCGTTCATGGTGATGCCGCTCTATGCGCATCTCGTGAAGATGGACCTGACGCTGCTCGAAGCCGCCTATGACCTCGGCGCGAAACCGTGGACGGCGTTCACGCGCATCACGTTGCCGCTGTCGAAGAACGGGATTATCGCGGGGTCGCTGCTCGTGTTCATTCCGGCGGTCGGCGAGTACGTGATACCGGAACTGCTCGGCGGTGCAGACACGCTGATGATCGGCCGCGTGATGTGGGATGAATTCTTCAACGATATGGACTGGCCGATGGCATCCGCGGTGACGGTGGCGATGGTGCTGCTGTTGCTCGTGCCGATGGCCGTATTCCAGTACTACCAGGTCAAGGAACTGGAGGGTGCGAAATGATCAAGCCGAACAAGCCTTTGTCCGCCACGGTGCTGACGCTCGGATTTCTCTTCCTGTATATCCCGATCATCAGCCTCGTCGTGTTCTCGTTCAATGAGTCGAAGCTCGTCACTGTCTGGTCCGGCTTTTCGCTGAAATGGTATGGCGCGCTGCTGCATGACGACGAACTGCTCACGGCCGCGTGGCTGTCGTTGAAGATCGGTTTGATGACGGCGTGCGCGTCCGTCGTGATCGGCACGTGGGCGGGTTTCGTACTCGCGCGCTTCGGGCGCTTTCGCGGCTTCACGTTCTTCGCGGGCATGATCAACGCACCGCTGGTGATTCCCGAAGTGATCCAGGGCATTTCGCTGCTGCTGCTCTTCGTTGCGCTGGAGCAGATGATCGGCTGGCCCAAGGGACGCGGCGTGCTGACGATGTGGATCGGCCACGTGATGCTGTGTGTTTCGTATGTCGCGATCATCGTGCAGTCACGCATCAAGGAACTGAACAGGTCTCTCGAAGAAGCGGCACTCGATCTCGGCGCGACGCCGTTCAAGGTGTTCTTCGTCATCACGCTGCCGCTGATCTCACAAGCCTTGCTGTCCGGCTGGCTGCTGTCGTTCACGCTTTCCATCGACGATCTCGTGCTTTCCGCATTCCTGTCCGGTCCAGGCTCGACGACGCTGCCGCTTGTCGTGTTCTCGCGCGTGCGCCTCGGCCTGAACCCGGAAATGAATGCACTCGCCACGCTCTTCATCACGGCGGTGACGATCGGCGTGATCGTCGTCAATCAATGGATGCTGATGCGCGACCGCAAGCGCACGCGCGACATGCAGATGGCCTTCGCGATAGCCGATGCCGCCGATGCCCCTTCGACAACCACACGCCCTGCCGTGGCGACCAACACGCTCGATACGGCCAACGCATAAGAAGTTCTTCGCAATACGACAAACAAGGAGAAAATTGCATGAGAAAGAAACTTATCTGTCTGCTGGTAGCGGGGGCTCTGCCGGGTGCCGCGTTTGCGGACTCGACCAGCGCACAGATCAAGGCGCTTCAGCAACAACTCAACGCGTTGCAAAAGGAAGTGAAGGAACTGCGCGCGCAAGTGGCCTCGACGCCCGCGGCGAAGCCTGCTGTGGGCACGGCCACGGCGCCCGCACTGGCCGCCGCCCCTGTCGATATCACGTCGCCCGATTACGGCCGGGCGCCCGCGAATATCAGCAACGACGACCTGACCACGATCAAGCAGCAGATCGCGAATCAGCAGTTGAAGGTCGACTCGCTGGAAGACGCGGCGCAGACGGGGCCGATCGCAGGTCTTTCGGTGACGGGCTATATCGACCCGACATACATCTATAACCGCGCGCAGAGTTCGTCGTCGTTCCTGTTCGCGAACCACGAGAGCGCGTACAACTACTACAACAGCACGTTCGGCGATCTGTATCTCGACATCAAGAAGACGTTCGGCGTCGGGCCGATGGCGCCGTCGGCGGAAATCACGTTGATGCCGAACCGCGGCAACGGCATCACGCTGCTGCAGAACTCGCATGGCGACATTGGCAACAACATCCTGAACACGGCTGTCGTCAATGTGCCGCTGACGGGCTCGACGACCTTCGTCGCGGGTTTGATTCCGAGCTTTGGCGGTTATGAAGTGCAGCAGTCGAACCAGATGCTTACGCTCACGCACAACCTGCTGTATGACTTCTCCGATCCGGGCAGCTACGTCGGCGTCGGCGCGAACTATACGGCGGGCAACTGGGCGTGGAAATTCTTTGTCGGCAACGAGCAGTACCGCACGTACGGTGCCGTCACGCAGACGGGCACGAATGCGTTGGGCGACCCGATCACGACGAGCAACAAGATTCCGACGTTTACCGCACGCGCCGACTATACGTGGTCGAGTGCGCTCGATATTGGCGGCTCGTTCAACATTGGCCGTCAGACGCTACCGAGTGCCGTGGATCCGACGACGGGCAACGTGACTTACGGCGTGGGCGGCCAGGCGCCTAGCTCGGGCGGGACGTTCTTCTTTGGCGAAGTCGATGCGACTTATACGCTTGCGGACGTGCAGTACAACGCCGAGCTCGACTATGGCCAGCAGCAGAATGCGGCATATAACGGCGGCCAGGCGCAGTGGTATGGTCTGTCGCTGCTCGCGCATCGCAAGTTCAATTTGCCGGTGGTGGGTCGGATGGGTGCGACTGTGCGGTATGACTTGCTCGTCAATAGCAAGAATGGTGGCGGCGGTGGTGGGATTGCTTTGAATTCCAATGGTATGGATGTGAATAATGGCTTTGGTATCGGCGCTGACTGCCTGGCCAATTCGCAGGCCAATGGTGGGCTTGGGTTTGAGTGCAAGGGGGCTAACCGTCAGGATGTCGCGCTCGATCTGTTGTTCTTCCCGACGCAGCAGATCACCGTCAAGGTGGAATATCGCCATGACTGGGCGAATCAGAAGGTGTTCTTGAGGAATGATGGGTCGTATAGCAAGTCGAATGATTTGCTGGCGACGCAGTTTATTTACTCTTTCTGAGGGTGCTTTTGATGTCTGCGACGCTTTTTTGTTCTTGGTCCGCAGGGAGCGTTGCGGGCATCCGCGTGATGTTATTGGTTCGCGAGCGTTGCCCCTGTGCGGGGCCGTATGTGCTTTGTCTGCGACGGTTGGTTTGGTTTGGTTTGGTTTGGTTGGTTTGGTTTGGTTGGTTTGGTTTTTTGGGGCTTTTCGATGGCATCCGCGTTTTGTTAGCGTGCTTCAGGCGTCGCCCCTGTGCGGGGCGGCACCTACTTTTCTTTGCCGCCGCAAAGAAAAGTAGGCAAAAGAAAGCGGCTCACACCGCCAGTTCGTGTTCCTGCCTGAGGGCCCCCAACCGGTCTTATGCTTCGTACGGCGACGCTTCTGTTCGCGCTCGTTGCCAACGCTTTGAATGGAAGCCTCACCCGCTTCAGACACCCGCATACGGGCGAGCGGCAGCGAATGGATTGTGCCGCCAAGGTGGCAAACTGTGTGTAGGTTGTCGCGTCGTATAAGTTAGCGCTCTTACAGGGTGGAGCTCATGCGCTAGCGGTCCGAAGTGAGGCGTTTGGAGTACTTTGGCCTACACACAGTTTGCCACCTGGGCGGCGGTGGGCTAACTGGTACGGCATGCTGTAATGCGGGCGCGTGAAGCGGGTGAGGTGTATAGAGAGAACGTTGGCAACAAACTTGAATAGGCGCGTTGCCGTGTGAAGTGTAAGAACCTGTGGGGGCCCTCAGGCAGGAACACGGGCTGGCGGTGTGAGCCGCTTTCTTTTGCCTACTTTTCTTTGCGGCGGCAAAGAAAAGTAGGTGCCGCCCCGCACAGGGGCAACGCTTGAAGCACGTAGGCAAATCGCGGATGCCCGTAAAAGAGCAAACCACGGATGCCAACGCAAAGCCATAAAAACCAACCCATATGCGCAGCAAAAAAAACCAAATGCCAGAAAAACTCACAAACCAACCTCACACCGCATCCTGGTACGCAGCAACGACCAACGACCAAACGCACCATCCACGTCTGGATGAAAACCTGACCGTCGACGTCTGCATAATAGGCGCCGGCCTGACCGGCATATCCACCGCATTGAACCTCGCCGAACGCGGCCACAACGTAGCGGTGCTGGAAGCATCAAAAGTAGGCTGGGCAGCAAGCGGCCGCAACGGCGGCCAACTGATCGGCGGTTTCGCCTGCGACATCGACACATTCGCGAAGTACATGCCCGACGCCGACGTCCACCGCATATGGGAAATGGGCCAGGAAACGCTAGACATAGTGAAAGACCGCGTAGCGAAGCACCACATCGACTGCGATCTGACGATGGGCTACCTCACGGCCGCCAACAAACCCAAACACGTAGACGCCCTACGCACCTTCCGCGATGACGCAAAAACACGCTTCAACCACGACCGCTATCGGTATATCGAACGCGCGCACATGGACCAGTACGTGCAATCGTCCCGCTATCTCGGCGGCCTTTTCGACCCGGACAGTGGCCACCTGCATCCCCTCAACTACACATTAGGCCTCGCCCGCGCAGCCGTCGAAAACGGCGCCCGCATCTACGAAAACAGTTGCGTCACGACAATACGCACAGAAAACGGCACCCACGTAATAGAAACAGCACAAGGAACAGTGCGCGCCAAATACGTCGTGCTAGCCTGCAATACATGGCTCGGCGCGCTCGCACCACAAGTGTCCCGTAAGATCATGCCCGTCGGCACCTATGTCATCGCCACGGAACCGCTCGACCCCGCCCGCGCTGCCGCGTTGATGCCCGCGCGCGCCGCCGTCTGCGACAGCCGTTTCGTGCTCGACTATTTCCGCCCCGCTCCCGACAACCGTCTGCTGTGGGGCGGCAAGGTCAGCTATTCGACTTTCGAGCCACGCAATCTCGGCGAAGCCATGCGCCGCGACATGCTAAAGACCTTCCCGCAACTCGCCGATGTCAAAGTGGACTACGCATGGGGCGGCTTCGTCGACATCACGATGAACCGCGCACCGCATTTCGGCCGCCTCGCGCCGACCGTCTACTTTGCGCAAGGCTTCTCGGGACATGGCGTCAACACAACCGGGCTCGCCGGCAAGCTGATCGCAGAAGCCATTCATGGCCAGGCGTCGCGATTCGATCTGTTCGGTAAAATCCGCCATCGCGACTTTCCCGGCGGCGCAATGCTGCGCACCCCCGCACTCGTACTTGCAATGGCCTGGTATCGAATGAAGGACTGGCTCTGATGACGGAAACACTCGACCGCCGCGCGGACGCGCTGATCCGCAACTCGTACTATGAAGCCACCGTGTCGCGCCCGCTCGCGGACGACCCGATGCTGGAAGGCTCGCTCGACGTCGACGTCTGCGTGATCGGCGCGGGCTTCTCCGGATTGTCGGTGGCACTCGAATGCCGCGCACGCGGGCTTTCCGTCGTCGTGCTCGATGCGCATCGCCCCGGCTGGGGCGCCTCGGGACGCAACGGAGGACAGATGCTCGCCGGTTTTGCAAAAGACGAGATCATCGAAAAGCAACTCGGACTCGAAGGCGCGCGCGCTGCGTGGGCGTTGTCGATCGATGCCGTCAAGCTGGTGCACGATAGGATCGGGCGCTATGGAATCGAATGCGATTTCACGCCGGGCTTCATGACGGTCGCGACCAAAGCGAAGCGCGTCCCCGATCTGCGCGCGTGGATGGATGCCGCGACGAACCGCTGGGGTCATGCGCATCTGTCGTGGGTGGATGCCAGTGAAATGCGCGAGCGCATCGCGTCGGAACGTTATCTGGCAGGCGTCTACGATGCGTTATCCGGCCATCTGCATCCACTCAAGTATTGCCTCGGTCTCGCCGATGCGGCGCGCCGCGAAGGCGCGCAACTCTTCGCGCACTCACCCGTGCTCGAAGTCGTGCGCGGCGCACGGCCCGTGGTGCGCACCGCGACGGGCGAAGTGCGCTGCCGCTTCGTCTCGGCGTGCGGCAACGCGACGCTCGGCAATGTGTTGCCCGCTGCAATCGCCGCGCGCATCGCGCCCATTGCATCGTATATCGTCGCGACGGAATCGCTCGGCAAAGCGCGCGCCGATGCCCTGATCAAGAACCGCCCCGCGATCTGCGACAACAACTTTTTTCTCGACTACTTTCGCGTGTCGGCGGATCACCGCGTGCTGTTCGGCGGACGCGCAAGCTCGACGGGCGCATCGCCTTCGCAACTGACAGGCGATATCCGCAAGCGCATGCTCGCCGTTTTTCCGCAACTCGCGGATACGAAGATCGAATTTGCGTGGGGCGGCTTCGTCGATATCACCCGTAATCGCGCGCCCGATTTTGGCGCGATCGATCCGAACTACTTCTATGTGCAAGGTTTTTCGGGTCACGGCGTGGCGCTGACGGGCATTGCGGGGCGCGTCATTGCAATGGCCATGTCAGGCGACATGGCGGCGTTCGACCTGTTCTCGCGCATCCGGCACGCGCGCTTTCCGGGCGGCCCGGCGCTGCGCGGGCCGGCGCTGGAACTGGGGATGCTCTATCACCGGATTCGCGAGCTGTTCTGAATCGCATTGCAGCACGGCTTGCACATGACAGACCGGGTTCACTAAAGGCAGAATGTGCACCTCACCCTCGATGCGGCACACCCGCATTGAAGGCTTACCGTAACCCACAACCCGTTACGACGAGGCGTCGATGACTGCCGTACTCACTTCTGAAATCGCATCGAAATTCGCGGGCCTCGCGCTGGCTCACCTCACGCGCGAGTATCCGAACAAGCTCACGCATTCGCTCGCCGGGCCGCAGGACGTGCAAGATCCGCGCGAGCTTCACCCCATCTTCTACGGCAGCTATGACTGGCACTCGTGCGTGCACGGCTACTGGTTGCTGTTGCATCTGATCGAGCGCTTTCCCGATCTGCCCGAAGCGCCGCGCATCGTCGCCGTCGTCGACGAGCACTTCACCGCACAGAACGTCGCAGGTGAGCGCGCCTATCTCGACCTGCCGCATAACCGCGGGTTCGAGCGCCCGTATGGCTGGGCGTGGCTGCTTGCGCTGTCGGGTCAGGTCGCCTCACTGAAGCTGCCGCAAGCCAATCGCTGGACGCAGACCATCGAGCCGCTGACGTCGGCTTTCGTCGAACGCTTCGAAGAGTTTTTGCCGAAGGCGACGTATCCGCTGCGTGTCGGCACGCATTTCAACACGGCCTTCGCGCTGGCGCTCACGCTCGACTTCGCGCATCGCACACAACGCGATTCGCTTGCGCGCCTCGTTGTCGATACGGCGAAGCGCTGGTATCTGAACGATGCCGGATGCCAGGCGTGGGAGCCGTCGGGCGACGAGTTTCTTTCGCCGTCGCTGATGGAAGCGGAGTTGATGCGCCGCGTGCTGCCGCCTGCCGAATTTGCGGGATGGTTCGAGCGCTTCCTGCCCGATCTCGCGCAACGTCAACCCGCAACGCTGTTCGTCCCCGCCACGGTCACGGATCGCAGCGACGGCAAGATCGCACATCTCGACGGGCTGAACCTGAGCCGCGCGTGGTGCCAGCGCTCGCTGGCGCGCGCGCTGTCGAATGACGATCCGCGCCGCGCCACACTGTTCGAAGCCGCCGACATTCATCTGGAAAGCGCGTTGCAACATGTCGCGGGCGATTACATGGGCGAGCACTGGCTCGCCACGTTCGCAACGCTCGCGCTCGAAGCGTAGCGAACATACGAACCTGGCGTTCGCTACCAACCCGCCGCGCAATGAAAAATGGCCAGTGTCTGCAAAGACACTGGCCATTCCGTTTTTTAACCCGTAAAACAAGCGCGTTGCCGATCAGCGGGAGATCTCTTCGAGCGCAACACCGCGCGTGCGCGGCCCCATCACGCCGATCACCAGCATCACGATCGCCATCGCGCCCGCAATGAACACGAACACGCCCGTCGAGCCGAAGTACTTGAGTACCGACGCAATAAAGAACGCGGTGAAAATCGCCGAGAAGCGGCTCCATGAATAGACGAAGCCCACTGCACGCGCACGGATGCTGGTCGGAAACAGCTCTGCCTGATAGGCGTGATAGCTATACGACATGATATTGCTGCCCAGCGTCAGCCCGACGCCGAGACAGATCAGCATCGCGGCCGCCGTCGTCTGGCTGAACCACAGTCCGCACACGATGATGAGCGCCGCCATCGCGACGATCACGCTCTTGCGCTCGTACTTGTCCGCGATGAAGAGCCCGATGATAGGACCCACGGGCGCCGCGAGCGCGATGACGCTCGAATAGGCAAGGCTCGTCGTCACCGTAATGCCCTGCTTGATCAGCAGCGTCGGCACCCAGTTCGCGAAGCCATAGAAGCCGACTGTCTGGAAGATGTTGAAGATGCTCAGCATCAGCGTGCGGCTGCGATAGGGCGGCACCCACATGTCGCTGAAGCGTCCGCTCGGAGGCACGGGAACGGGCGGCGCAGCGGGCGGCAGCGGCCTGCCGTACTCGGCCTCGACCTTCGCTTCGAGTGCCCGCATCACGCGGTCCGCTTCGTCGACGCGCCCTTGTTGCGCGAGCCAGCGCGGGCTTTCGGGCAGATTGCGCCGGATCCACCAGACGAACAGCGCGCCGTGCGCGCCGATCAGCACGACCCAGCGCCAGCCATCGAGCCCGAGCGGCGCGCGCGGCACCAGCATCCAGGCAAGAAACGCGACGACGGGCACGGCCATGAAGCCCACCGCCTGTTCGCATGCGAATGCACGGCCGCGAATATGCTTCGGGACCAGCTCCGAGATGTATGTGCCGATCGTCACCAGCTCGACGCCTATGCCAAGGCCCGCCATGAAGCGCCAGAAGTTTAGCCCCGTGGCTGTTTCCTGAAACGCCATGATGACATTGGCGACCGTGTACCACAGCAGCGAATACGTGAAGATCGCGCGGCGGCCGAAACGGTCCGCGAGAAAGCCACATGCGATCGTGCCGATGAACAGCCCGAGAAACAGCGTCGCGATGAAGCTCGCGATGCCCGTCGTGCCGAACAGCCCCTGCGTGGTCGACGTGAGAATGCCGCTCTTGACGATGCCGGGCGCAACGTAACCCGTATAGAGCAGATCGTAAAGCTCGAAGAAAAAGCCGAGGCTCAGCATCACGACGAGCTTCCATACCGAGCGCGTCGCGGGCAAGCGGTCGAGCCGCGCGCTGATGGTGCCGGCGTCGATGGCGGCGTGTGACGCTGCGGGCGCATTTGCCTGCGTGGTCCCAGGCTGCGGGATGCCCGCCTGGTCTTGCGTTGTCATTGTTCTGTCTCCTGTGTCGATGGCCCGCCGCGATTCCGGATGCAGGCCAGGCTCGCATTGTAGCCGCGCATCGGCTGGCAGGCCTTAGTTGCCTTCCTGCAGCATCACCACGCCTGCACCGGCCCGCTGCAACAGACGCCGGCTGCGTACCGAGAGATTGGTCAGGCGCAGGCGCTTGCCAAGCTTCGCGTAGCGCGCGTGCAGGGCTTCCAGTGCCGCAATCGCGGAATGATCCGCACAATGCAGATGGCGGCAATCGAGCGTCACGTTGGCAGGATCGTTATGCGGCTCGAACAGTGCATGAAAATGCGCGGTCGATGCGAAGAACAGCGTGCCGCGTGGCGCGTGGGTCGTTTCGCCCGATGCGTCGTCGAGCGTTTCGCTGCGAATCTCGCTCGCGTGCTGCCACGCGAAGTTCAGCGCCGAAATGACGATGCCGCACAACACGGCCGTCGCGAGATCGGTGAACACCGTGATGACCGTCACGGCGACGATCACGAGCGCGTCGCTGCGCGGCACCTTCTTCAGCGCGCGCAACGAGCTCCACGAGAACGTCTGCTGCGCGACGACGAACATCACGCCGACCAGCGCCGCGAGCGGAATGCGTTCGATCAGCGGCGAGAGAAACAGGATGAAGAGCAGGATCATCACGCCGCTCGTCACGCCCGACACCCGCGAGCGCCCGCCTGAGCCGAGGTTGATGACGGTCTGGCCGATCATCGCGCAGCCGCCCATCGCACCGAACAGGCCCGACACGATATTTGCGGCGCCGAGCGCAATGCATTCGCGATTCGGCTGGCCGCGAGATTCCGTGAGTTCGTCGGTGAGATTGAGCGTGAGCAGCGTTTCGAGCAAGCCGACCATCGACATCAGCGCGGCGTACGGAAAGATGATGCGCAGCGTGTCGAGATCGAGCGGCACGCCTGGCATGCTGAATTCGGGCAAGCCGCCTGCAATGTGCGCCATGTCACCGAGCGTGCGCGTCGGCAGATGCAGCAACTGGCTCAGTACACCCACACCGACAATCGCCGCAAGCGCAGGCGGCACCGCTCTCGTCAGGCGCGGCAAGCCGTACACGATTGCCATCGTCAATGCGACGAGTCCGGCCATCAACCACAGCGCTTGACCGTGCAGCCATACGTTGCCTTGCGGCGAGGCCTGCCTGAAGTGCTCGAACTGCGCCATTGCAATGATGATCGCGAGGCCATTGACGAAGCCGAGCATCACGGGATGCGGCACCATCCGGATCAGCTTGCCCAGACGCAGCGCGCCGAACAGCATCATCAGCAGTCCGCCCAGCACGACGGTCGCAAACAGATACTGTGGACCATGCTGCACGACGAGCGCGACGATCACCACGGCCATCGACCCCGCCGCGCCCGAGATCATGCCCGGGCGGCCGCCGAACAGCGCGGTGATCGTGCAGATGAAGAACGCGCCATACAGGCCCATCAGCGGATTGAGGTGCGCGACGAGCGCGAACGCGATGCATTCGGGCACGAGCGCAAACGATGAAGTCAGGCCGGCGAGCACGTCGCCGCGAAGCGAGGAAAGACGGGAAACGTTGAAACTGCGATCTTGCATCTTGTTGTATGAATGAATCGGGTGCGCGCTCGCGCAACGATTAATTGCGGGAGCACAGGTGAACGGATTGCGATGCACCCTGCTTGTGCATGACGGACATGGCGTACACGGACGCCGCGTCGTCGACCGGTCCGCAAGCCAGATGGCGTGCGGATGGGCACAAAGTTGGACGGGATGGAAAGGCGACAGGCTCGTGGCGGCAAGGCCGCGCCGGACACCTGATGTGCGCGGCTCTCGCGCAGCGCACGCGATTTTACATGGTCAGCGGCTCACACGCAGTGGCACGCGGCGAAGGTGGCCGGCCGTTTAGCGGTATTCGAAATCGTCTGCGGTAATCAGCACGTGCGTCGCGCCCTTCGCGAGCGCCTTGCGCTCGGCGACGGCGGCGATACGGCGCAGGCCGTTGCCGAACGCTTTCGTCAGATGCGATTCGTCTGCCCCGCGTTCCAGCCAGAAATGCTGCTCGAGCGCATCGCGCGTAATCGCGCACCCTATCGCACGCTTTTGCACGACGATATCGAAAGTCACGGCCTGGCCGTTAGTCGAAAGCGCAAAGTTGCTTAAGGACTGTTCCATGTTCAGCCTCTCGTGAACTGCGATATACCTGTGTTTCGTGTTGCTTTCATGAACCAGGCGACAATATTCCCGCACTCAAACTATCTCATTCCGTTCGGCATCGATCAGTTCGGGCGAACCCTCGAAGCATCCCAAGGCAAACGTTTGTGCGGCCGGCGCGCGTGGCGTTCGCAACACGCAACCATTAAAAAACGTGCGACATGTTCGCATTTTGAAGGCCATCGTGCAGTTGACCCCTGCTGTCAGACAGCCGCTTTCGCAAGCAGTTTCGTGCGAACTTCACGACGCGTATCGCAGCGTTTCCGTCTGACGAAAACTTTGCGCGCGAACGAATCGGCGCAACGCGTGCCCGCTTCGTCAAGCATACATCGCAATCGTTTGCGCCATATGTCACGTTGCATCTAATAGAGCAATCCATGCGATCGCAGAAACTCGTATGATCGAGGCTCTCAAAAGAACTCATACGAATAGTCGATGAAGCATCCGCGCTGGACGGGACTTGTCTATCTGCTGGTCACGGCAACGGGATGGGCGCTCAACTGGCCCGCCATGAAAGTTCTGCTGCGCGAGTGGCCGCCGCTGTTTTCGCGCGGTGTCGCTGGCGTGACGGCGTCGGTTCTGCTCGCCGTAGTCGCCGTGTGTGTGGGAGAGCGGCCACGCGTGCCGCGCGAGTACGTGCCGCGCCTGCTGCTCGCGGCGGGCACGAATGTGTTCGCGTGGATGGGCTTTTCCACACTGTCGATGAAATGGCTGAGCGTCAGCGAAGGCGCGCTGCTCGTCTACACGATGCCCATCTGGGCCATGCTGCTCGCGTGGCCGGTCCTGTCGCGCAGGCCGTCGAGCGTGGAATTTCTCGCGCTGCTGCTCGGGCTCGCGGGCGTCGTCGTGTTGCTCGGCGGGCGCGGCGTTGCGTTCGACGCGGGCAAGATTGCGGGCATCGCGTTCGCGCTGCTGGCGGCCGTGCTATTCGCGCTCGGCACCGTGATTGCCCGCACGCCGATTCCCGTCCCGCCCATCAGCCTCGTCGCGTGGCAGGTCGGACTCGGCTGCGTGCCGATGATCGTCGCGGGGCTGCTGATCGAGCGCCCGCAACTCGCGTCGCTGCACGCGGACGGCTGGGCCGTGCTGATCTATATGACGCTCGTGCCGATGGGCGTGTGCTATCTCGCGTGGTTCGCGACCTTGCGACATCTGCCGCCGCAGATCGCGTCGATCGGCATGCTGCTGGTGCCGATCATGGGCATCGTCGCGGCGGCGCTCGCGCTCGGCGAGCCGCTTGGCTGGAAAGAAGCCCTGGCGATGGCGCTCACGTTGAGCGGCGTCGCGCTGGCGCTGCGGCGCAAGGCGCCGCTGACAGAACCCGAATGACGACTGACGCTATGGCTTTTCGAGAACGTCCTTGAGCCGCTCGACAGCTTCGTCCGACTCGGCCTGGATCTTCGCGCGCAGCAGCGCCGCGTTCAGCAAGGCGAACCAGAGCGTTGGCGAACGGTACGTGAAGGTGCGCTCGAACTGCGTGCCGTCCTTGCCGTTCGTATTGGAAGTCAGCGCGTAGCTGACCGTGCCGGCTGGGCGGCCTGCTATCGTGCCGTCGATCGTCCATTTCTCGGGGCGTTTGCGTTCGACGACCGTCCACACGACCTCGCCACGCCGCCCGGCGACGCGAAATTCTTCCGTGGTCTGCTCGCCGATACCCAGCGAATGATCGGTCGCGCCCGACACGGACAGCGACGACGGATGCCATGCGGGCCAATGCGCCGGCGTGGTCACGTAGTCGAAAACAGCCGTGTTGTCCCGCTCGATAGGCATCACGGTGACGATGCGCGTCGACAGATCGAATGCGCGCGGCAGCGGAATGAACAGCACGCCGATCGCGGCCGCCAAGCAGGCCACCATGACGATTGCTCGCAGTAGCGCTTTCATTGCAGTTCGCGCCTTGCGGGCGCTCGTCCGAATGATGAGGTGGTTTCCTTCGCAGCCGCGTACGGGATTGCGGCTTCGCTGCCGTTCTTACTGGTACTGTATGTTAGCGGCGTGGCCGCGCCAATGAGGATCGACGCGCGCCCTCGACCTGTCGCAACGTCAAATGGATACGACCGATGCAAGCCCATCCTCTCCGCCTTGTGCCCGGCCAGGACCTGCGCGACACGCTGGAAAACACGGTGCGTCAGCTCGGCGCGACGGCTGCGTTCGTCGTTCAGGGCATCGGCAGCCTGAGCGTCGCGCAGTTGCGCTTCGCCGGCATCGACCAGCCGAACGAACTGCGCGCCGACCTGGAAATCCTGACGCTGGCCGGTTCCGTCGCCCCCGACGGCGCGCATCTGCACATGTCGGTCTCCGACGCCGAGGGCCGCGTGTTCGGCGGACATGTGGCGCGTGGCTGCATCGTACGAACGACCGTTGAAATTTTGCTCGCGCTGCTTCCCGATCATGCGTTCTCGCGCGAAACCGACCCGCAGACGGGTTTCATGGAGTTGTTCATCCGTGACCGGCCGCGCGGCGGGTAGCGGCGAGAGCCACACGGGCCCGCCAGCACGCCTGGAACGTTCTTCGCTTGTCTGTTCGATGGGTCACCGTCCCCACAGTGTAGGAGCGTGCGCCGCAATGCCTTACACTTGTCGGGTCGGAAACACATGGTCACTAATCAGTTGTTCAAGGAGGGAAACGTCCGTGGCAAATGAAAAAATGTTGGCGCAGATTTCTGATAAGGCGGGCTTCATCGCCGCGCTCGACCAGAGCGGCGGCTCAACGCCTGGCGCATTGCGGCAGTACGGCATCGAAGAGAACGCCTATAACGGCGATGCCGAAATGTTCAAACTGATCCACGACATGCGCGTGCGCATCATCACCGCCCCCGCATTCACGGGCGACAAGGTCATCGCGGCGATTCTCTTCGAAGCCACGATGGACGGGCAGGCGCAAGGCAAGCCAGTACCTTCGTTTCTCTGGGAGGACCGCGGCGTCGTGCCGTTCCTCAAGGTCGACAAGGGGCTCGAAGCGGAGAAAGACGGCGTGCGTCTGATGAAGCCGATCCCCGGACTCGACGCATTGATCGCGTGCGCGGGCAAGCTGGGCATCTTCGGCACCAAGATGCGCTCGGTCATCGAGCAGAATTCGCCTGCGGGCATTGCGGCCGTCGTCAAGCAGCAGTTCGAGTACGGCGCGCAAATCGATGCGGGCGGCCTCATGCCGATCCTCGAACCCGAAGTGTCGATCAAGACACCCGACAAGGCCGGCGCCGAGAAGACGCTGCGCGACGAGATCATCAAAGGCCTCGACGCGCTGCCCGCCGACAAGCAGGTCATGCTCAAGCTGACCATTCCCGACGTCGCCGATTTCTACCAGCCGCTGATCGATCATCCGCGGGTGTTGCGTGTCGTGGCGCTATCGGGCGGTTATACGCGGACTGAAGCATGCAAACTGCTTGAAAAGAATCACGGCATGATCGCGAGCTTTTCGCGGGCACTCATCAATGACCTGAAAAAGCAGATGAGCGACAGTGAGTTCGACGCGAAGTTGGCCGAAGCCATCGACGAGATTTACGAAGCTTCCGCCGTCAAGGTCTGAGCGATATTTGCGGTGTTTCTGATGAAGCCGCGCATCCGGGCATGCGCGGCTTTGCTTTACCTTGCCTTATCGTGATTAGCGCGCGTCACGTCAATGCGCGGTCGGTGGGACGTCGGGGTCGACATAGTCGCTGCGCGAAACCCAGTAGGGATCGCGGTTGTAATACGTATGCAGCGATTCGCCCCATTTGGAATCGGCCATGCTCGGCCAGTGGTCCTTGTCGAAGCCCGGTTCGTCTTTCAGAAGCTGCGCGGTGATATCGACGTGGAAGCACTTCTGGTCGGTATCGAGCGTGAGTGCGCTCCACGGAATGGCGTGCAACGTGGCGCCCATACCGAGAAAACCGCCCTCGGACAGGACGGCATACGCGATGCGTCCGCTGCGCACGTCGAGCATGATGTCGGAAATCTTGCCGACATGTTCTGCATCGGACGAATACACCTTCGTTCCATCGAGCGTCGCCGCCGCCATCACCTCCGGCCCCGGACCTTCACCGACGCCGCCGCCGACAATCCCGGCACCACCCGTTCTGCGCGATTGCGGATTGATTGAGCCCATGTTTGCCTCCTATGAAAGTGAGCGCATGAAGGCGCGCAATGGCCGTTCCTGCTGCAATTCGACTGAAAGCTTTACCTCTTTCAGCAAGCGATGCGTCATATTTCCCGAAAGCAGTCTCCCGGTGCGACAGCCTGCCGCACCACTGCTGCGCTGAAAATGCAGTCAACTGCTTCTTACGCCGCCCCGCTCGGCCGCCTACGATTGACGCATCAAAACGCGTGACTTACGCAACCGGCGGGAGAACTGAAATGGCTTTGCTCAATATGATGCGGATGGTGTTGTGGAGTTTCTTCGGCGTGCGGCGTGGCGCTGCGCACGAAGCCGATCTCGCGAGCGTCAATCTGCCGTTGCTGCCTGTCATGGCTGTCGTGCTCGCGCTGTGCTTCGGCGGCCTTCTCTTTGCATTCGCCAGAATCGCCGTTACGGTTGCGCATTGACGCCTGGCTGTACGCTCAGGTCGCCTGCGTGATCAGTTGACCGAGCACCTGCACGGCGCGTTCGATATCGGCATTCCACGGATGCCCGAAGTTCAGCCGCACGCAATGGCGAAAGTTGCGCGACGCGGAAAAGATAGGTCCAGGCGCCAGGCTCACGCCCTGTTCGATCGCCTGTCTATGCAACGTCAATGCATCGACGTGCTCGGGCAATTCGAGCCAGACGAAATAGCCGCCTGAAGGACACGTCCACCTCACGCCTTTCGGCATCGCACGGCGCAGCGCGAGATTCATGGCATCGAGTTGCGCGCGCAACGCGGCACGCAGTTTTCGCAGATGCCTGTCGTATCCGCCATGTTGAAGATAATCAGCAATGCCCGCCTGCACGGGAATGCTCGCCGATAGCGTCGTCATCAGTTTGGCGCGCTGTACTTTCTCCGCAAACTTTCCCGCAGCGGTCCAGCCAATCCGGTATCCCGGCGCAAGCGTCTTCGAGAAAGAACTGCAATGCATGACGAGTCCTTTCCGGTCAAAGGCGATAGCCGGCAATGGGTAATCCGCCTGAAAATGCAGTTCGCCATAGACGTCGTCTTCGATTAGCGGCACTTCATAACGCGCGAGCAGTTCGACGAGCGCTTTTTTCTTTTCGAGCGGCATCGTCGCGCCCGTCGGGTTCTGGTAATTCGTCATGAACCAGCACGCGCGAATAGGCTCTTTCTCCAGCGCTTGCGCAAGCGCTTCGAGGTCGAGGCCCGTTTGCGGATCGACGGGTATTTCGACTGCGCGTAGATCGAGTCTTTCAATAGCCTGCAGCGCCGCATAAAAGCCAGGCGATTCGACGGCCACGACGTCGCCGGGACGCGTCACGGCCATCAGGCAAAGATTCAGTGCTTCGAGCGCGCCGTTCGTGACGACGATTTCATCGAGCGGTTGCGACAGGCCCATGCCGAGATAGCGCAGCGCAATCTGCTGACGCAAAGCCTCGTTGCCCGGCGGCAAATCGACGACGGTACTCCACGGGTTCATGGTCCGCGATGTTTGTGCGAGCGATCTGGAAAGACGTTGCAGCGGAAATAGCATCGGTGAAGGAAAGGCCGAGCCTAACGGCACGACACTCGTATGCTTTGCCGCCTCGAGCACGCTGAAGACGAGTTCGCTGATATCGACCTTTGCGGACTCCGTGAGCGCACGCTTCGCGGTCGCTTCCCGCGTGTCGCGGACGGCTGCGCCCGGCGCGACGTAATAGCCGGAGCGCTCCTGCGCCCGAATGAGGCCCCACTCTTCCAGCAGATAGTACGCACGAAACGCAGTCGATTGACTCACGCCATGTTGCGCAATGACCTGCCGCAGCGAAGGCATGCGCGCGCCGACGGCAAGACTGCCCGAGCGTATTTCGGCCGCCATCGTATTGGCGAGTGCTTCATATCGGTTCATTGATTGCGCGTGGCGGGACGCTCATGACACAGAGCTTTTTATACTAATCGGTACACGCCTGCGCAATCAACTGACATCAACGCTTCTTGTGCCGCATCGACAGAAATACGATCGACGCGGACACGGCCGCCACAATCGACGCGCCCGCGAATGCACGCGCAAAGCCTTCGCCGTAACTCGACCGCGCGATATGAACGAGTGCATCCAGCGATGCCGGCGGGTACAGCGCGAACGCACGCATAAAATCTCCCGCCATCACACGCTCGGCAAAGCCTTGCACGACGGGGAGATGTGTCTGCGTCATCTGTGCCGTCAGCGCGGAGCGCACGCCTTCAGCCAGCACGGCGCCCAGCCCGGAGAAACCGAGCAGAATGCCCGTGAATCGCGAGGTCGTGCTGATGCCCGATGCCATGCCCGCGCGTTCGCGCGGCACCGTGCTCATGATCGCCTTCTGCGTCTCGCCGTTCAGCAGGCCGCCGCCGCTGCCGAGCAGCGCCATGGCGACGATCAGCCACGCCTGACTCGTGCTGCGCGCGGCGACCATCATCGCGAGATTGCCGCATGCGACCACCGCGAGACCGAGCGTGAGAATCTGCCGCGAGTCCATATACGCTGCGAGCTTGCGTCCTAGCTGCGGCAAGATCAGCATGGCCAGCGCGAAAGGCAACATGCCCGCGCCCGCGACAAGCGCGCTTTCGCCACGCGCGTTTTGTAAAAACAACGGCAACAACGAGGCCATCACCTGCGCCGACGACGCATAAGCAAACATCGCCACGATCGCGCCGACGAAAGGTAGCGAGCGGAACAGCGCAAGATCGAGCATCGGATGCGCGCGCCGGCTTTCCACCCACACGAACAGGGCGAAAAGGATCACGCCGGCGCATGCGCGGGACAGCGCCTGCGTGCTCAGCCATCCTCGGTCGGGTCCAAGAATCAGCGCCCACGTCAGCGAGAACATCGCAGAGGCGAAAAGTGCAATACCGGGCAGATCGAGCGAGCGCGGCGTCGGATCGCGCGATTCGTCGACGATTCGCACGACGCCCGTTGCCAGCAGCGCGCAGATCGGCACGTTGATCGCAAACGCCCAGCGCCAGCCGAGCCACGCATTGATGACGCCGCCTATCAGCGGCGAGAGGACCATCGTCAGCCCCATAATGCCGCCCCACACCGCCCAGGCTCGCGCGCGTTCGCGCTCATCATGAAACGCGTGGCCGATGATGGCCAATGCCGGCGCAAGCAGGAAGGCCGCGCCGACGCCTTGCGCAGCGCGCGCGACGTAAAGCAGCTCGGCCGTCGGCGCAACGCCGCATAAAAAGGAAGCGGCCGCGAACAACGCAATGCCCGTCAGAAACACGCGCTTGCGCCCATAGCGGTCGGCAAGCGAGCCAGCGGGCAACAGCAGCGCGGCGAAGCACAACACATAGGCGCTGATCACCCATTCGATATCGGCGAAAGACGCGTTGAGATCGCGCGCGATGGTGGGCAGGACGATGCCGACCACGTTGGTGTCGAGCACCGTCATCGCGCAACCCATCGAGGCGATGAGTAGCAGCGGCGTGCCGCGAGAAACGGAGCGGGAAGCGGTAATCGAACTCATCGGACGGACCCGGCGGGAAACCTGCGGAAAGGAAGCCTGTATTTCACCAGTTTTCTCTATTCCGTTCATTGCCGGTTATGTTCAATATAATTAGTTTCTACCTAATAGCCGGAATGGTCGCGTCATGGAGCTGAGGCATCTGCGTTACTTCATCGCCGTCGCCGAGCGGCTGCATTTCGCGCAGGCTGCGGAAGCGCTCGGCATTGCGCCGCCTACGCTCACGGTGCAGATCCAGGAGATGGAGCGCGCGCTGCAGACACAGCTGTTTCGCCGCACGCGGCGTTCGGTTGCGCTGACGCCCGCCGGCGAAGCGTTTCTCGCCGAAGCGCGCGAGACCATCGCGCAGTTCGAGCGGACGTTGCACGTCGGCCAGCGCGCCGGGCGCGGCGAGCTGGGGCGTATTCATATCGGGTATGTCGGCTCGGCGGCGTTTTCCGGCATCTTGCAGAAACAGTTGCGCGCGTTCCGTAAGGCGCGGCCGCACGTGCTCGTGCAGGTCACCGAGCACCCGATGGGCGAGCTGCCCGCGCTATTGGAGGAAGGCCGCATCGACGTCGCGTTCGTGCGTATGCCCGTAGACTTGCCGCCGTCGCTGCGCGCACACGTGCTGGCGCGCGACGCATTCTGCGCGGCGCTGCCTGCCGAGCATCCGCTGGCGGCGGCCACCGGGCCGATCAAGGCGCGCGCGCTGGCGGGCGAAAGCTTCGTCGTGCCCGAACAGGAACTGGGCACCCGGGAGATTGCGCGGCGCGGCCGGTTCAACCCGCGCATCGTCAGCGCGCCCGGCACGCTGCTGGCCGTGTTGACTCAGGTTTCCGTCGGCGTGGGCGTCGCCATCGTGCCCAATGTGCTGACGCGGGTCGTCAATCTGCCCAATGTCGTCTTCAAGACGCTGGCAGGCGAGCCGATCGCATCGGAAGTCGCGGCTGTCTTCCGCAAGTTCGAGCATTCGCCCGCGACGAAAAAGCTCATCGCCCAGATGACAGGCGCGCCGGATCAGTAGTTTCCCGGCTTTTGCGCCGTTCGCGACCTATCATGGGAGAACGATCCCGATACCCGGCGTCCCTCGCCTCCACGGTTTCGCACAAGTTGGACTGGATCGTTCCTTGCTGCGCAGCAACGAAGCGAGCGCCCTACACCGCGCCGCCTGGCCCTGGACCGCGAAGACATCGCCCGGAAGCCGGCGCCAGCGAGCGTTCGTGAATTTCATCTGGCACTCACGGAGAAATCAAATGACCATCGAATTCACCAGCCGCCGGCACGTCGTGGCCGCATCGCGAGTCGCATTTGAAGCGACCGTCGAAGGAAAAGAGGTATGGTGCAGCGTATCAATCGACGCCCTGAATAACCATTTCGGCAATACAGGGACGTCGTCGCATGATCTGATCACGACGTTCGAGGGTAATCGCAAGACGATCGAGGATGCAGCGCGCCGCGTGCTGCAGCGAAATGGGGGACAGTCGGTTGAGCTGGAAACGCTCGACTTTCACTAGGCCAATTTGAAGGAGAGCACGCGCCGGAAAGCAAGGACGGCGCGTGCAGTGCCGCCGAAATTGGGCGGCACGCATCGCAAAGAGCCATAAAGGCGAAATGACTCACGCATAAAAACACGGTCACCGCGGCCTGACGCATTGCCCAAGATGTTCGGCAAAAGCGTGCTGGCTTCGCCACCAGGCAAAGATGCTTTTGGCCGGAAAGAGGCGAGAACGCAGTCTCACCCCTTCCCGATTCTTTTCGCCATTCTTACGCGCGCGGCTTTCTTCCTGCCTTTTTTGCTCCAATCTTCTTTCTCGCAACGCCATTCATGCCCGCGGCTTTTGCTCCGGCGACCAGGAACTTGCTACGGTCTTTTTCGCCTGCCAGCCATGCGGGTGCAGGACCACGGCCACTCCACGTCGCACCCGTTTCGGGGTGGCGATACTTCGCCGGTTGCGGTCCCTTCGGTTGGCCATTGCCCGTGCCGTGCTTCACGGCGACACGCGTGGCAGCCGGAGCGGACGCGCCCGCCACCAGGTACTTCGAACGGTCTTTGACCGCGGCGATCCATGCAGGCGCACGGCCATGCCCCGTCCATGTTGCACCCGTTTTAGGATCGGAGTATTTGGCTACGCCCTTGGTTTGCACGCCTGCCGACTTCAGCGAAGGACGGCCACGCTTTTTGCGGCCGAGATGCGCATCGATATCAGCCGTAGTCAGATTGTGCTTTGCCATCAGTGCGCGAATGCCTTCGAGCGCAGCCGTCGACTTTTTCGACGCAATGGCTTCCGCCTGGGCCTGAAGCTTTTTTATCTTTGCCTGAAGTGCCTCGAGTGTAGCCATATTGAAACTCCTGATTGAAGATATCGGCACTATGCCATGGACCGGTCATATATGGCTAGAGTTCATCTATTACATGAAAAGACACGCGCGCGCCGTTGTACTGCGTGAGTGACTCCCATTGCTCAAACGAAGCCCCAATTGCCAGGATTTATCTGGTGTACGACAAATGTCAATTGGCTTGCTCGATGTTGACTGTCCAATTACTCATGCTATCCATAAGACTTTTAAAATTCCACGTCCGAAAGCGCTGACACACCAATCGGAATAAGCGCGTTGTCCTTCTACTGACAAAATCGGCCCTCGAGAGCGTGACTCTCTGTGCAAACTGCCGTCACCGCGATAACTACATCCAATTGCGTACGCAATAAATTCACGTTTACTACTTCTTTTTCCTAATTTGCCTCAATGCTATGCACGATGCGCGAATGCAAAAAGGCCGGAGCCTGTCATCACAGGCTCCGGCCTTTTGGTTCAACTCAGAACTGACTGCAGTCAGCGAATCGGCATGCGCCGCCCCGAATACAACGATTAATGATGCGAGAACGTGATGCCATTCGCATCGGCACGCACGCCAGCTTGCGACACGCCATTCGCTGCGCCGCCGACTCCGCTTTGCTGCGTCGACGCCGCCTGTTGCGCGGCCAGACGCGCTTCGGCAGCCTGAATATGCGTGGGATAACTATTGCGATCGTCGAGCGGGCTGTAACCGGTGTTATGCAATTGCACGAGTTCTTCGCGCACCTGAGCTCGCGTCACAGGTTGATTGCTCTGCGCGAATGCAGAGAGAGGCGCGCTGACGAGAGCGGCGACGATAACGAATTGACCGAGCGATTTCATGGCAACTACCTCCGGATCTGTCTGTCGGGTTGCGCGAGAACGGATGTTCTGCAACCGTTGAACCGAGTGTAGAGGCGTGGCCGCCGCCGATAAATACGTGAGGCTCGAATAGATCTTTCAGGGAATTGCTACAATCCGCACATCATGATTGGGCCGCCGCGCCCCCCGACGCGACGGCCCGTCATGCCGCGCAAAGCCGTCAGCCGGCCAGCTTACGGAACGTTTCGAGCACCGCGTCGCCCTTGAACGGCTTCACGATCCAGCCCTTCACGCCTGCCGCCTTGCCGCGCTCCTTCATTGCGGGACTGCTTTCCGTCGTCAGCATGATGATGTTGACGCTCGCATTGGCGAGTTCGCCGCGAATCTTTTCGGCCATCGTCAGACCGTCCATATTCGGCATGTTCACGTCGCTGACCACCAGACGGATGCCCGGCGATGCCTTCAGCTTCGCGAGACCATCCTTGCCGTCCACTGCCGTATCGACATCGAGACCGTTCTTCCTCAGAAAACCCGCGACTTCATCGCGCACCGTGCTCGAATCGTCCACTACCAGAACCTTCGCCATTGCTCACCCCGTCGCGCCTTTCATACGGCGCATTGATTGAAAATGTGCTCTCTGCGTGACGCGCAGAAGCATTTAGAAGAGTTCGAGCTCGCCCGTGCTCTCCTCGGCCTCGTTCACATGCGCGACGAAATCAACGGGCGAACTCGCGCACATGCACAGCGTCGCGCCCAGTTGTACGTTTGCGCCGATGCTCACGCGAAAAGCCGCGAGATAGCCGGGCTTCAACTCCGTCAGATAAGGCACGCACGCGCCGTTCAGCTGATATGGCGTCGACATCCCGAGATCCGGGAAGAACTCGACCAATTGCTGATTGATCGCGCCACAACACAGATTGCCGACTTCCATCAATGCTTCCGCCAACGAGCGCTCTTCCGAGTCGCGCAGAAAGTAGTCGCGGGTTGCCTTGTCATCGTTGAAATGCAGCACGAGCAGAAAACGGAATGCGATCGATGAAATGGTCAGAACCACGATATGGCTCGCAAGCGCGGTATTGGCCTGCTGCGAGTCGAGCGCCGTGATTTCACATGCGTCGCTGGAATCGACAGGCAAACGCGTGCGCGCGGAATGCAAAAAGATCCGCTCGATACTGTCTTTCGCTTGCTGACTGATCACGTCGTCGCCTGCTCTAACCGGGATTGAATCTGACCGGCAAGCGCCTCGACGCTCGCCAGCGACGCAGCAATCATCTTGCCGCCCGCCTGAATGTCCTGAAACGTGGCCGTCGTGATCAGGTCATTGCGGTTCAGGCTGTCGTGATAGCTCTTCGACAGTTCCTGCGAGCGTGCCGCCAGCGCGCGCACTTCGCTTGCGACGATCGAGAAGCCGCGGCCCGCCGCGCCCGCGCGCGCCGCTTCAATTGATGCATTCAACGACACGATCAGCACGTGACGCACGATCGACGAAAGTTCATTGTTCTTCGCGTGCATGTCGTGGTTCTGCGCCATCAGCGAGATCATCTGCTCATGCCAGCGCTCGAACGTGGCGGACAGATGCCGCAGACGCCCTGCTTCCGTTGAAAGGCGCGTCGCCTGCTGCAGCCACTCGTCCTTTTGCAGATGCAGCGCATTCAACGCCTCGCGTGCGTCGTCCGCCGACACCGACTGCTGCGCGAGATCGTCACGTAGCGTATCGACGAGCGCGTGCAGTTCGTGCGCCTGCTGCTCATGCTGCCGGACCTCGGCAGTGTGGCGCGCCTCGGCCTGCGCGAGTGCAGTGTTCTGCGACGCGAGCGCCGACTGCGTTTGCGTAGCGGCCCGCTTCCTGTACCACCACCGATGCGCGAACAAACCTGCCAGCGCGCCCCACGCGACGCCCGCCAAGGCCGCCGCAATCACATACTGATCAACCACAGCCTGTCCCCGTCGTGCTATTCGAAATGTGCATTCGCCTGAATCGAACTCACTGTTTGCGCGGCATCATGCATCGACGTGCCGACGCTATCGACAGCGCAGTTCTCCGGCAGATAGACGATCGTCTGAAACTGGCGGAAGTCGGCGCCCACCTGATCGTCCGTGAAGCGCAATTCGATGCGTCCGCCTTCGCGACGAATGAAGTCGCGCACCGCATCCATGCCGACGCCGCGGCCCGACACTTCCGTCACGTTCTGCGCAGTCGAGAATCCCGCACGGAAAATGAACTCCGCCACGGCTTCGTCGCTCAATTGCGAATCAGGCTGAAGCCAGCCGCGATCGGCGGCGATGCCGCGAATACGCGACAACGCAAGACCGCGTCCATCGTCGCTCAACGTGATCTGCAATGCGCCTTCGGCGACACCCACTTCGATATCGATGACGCCCGCTTCCGGCTTGCCGAGCGCAACTCGCTGTGCGGCAGGCTCGATGCCGTGATCGACGGAATTGCGCAGCAGATGCATGAACACGTTCTTGAGCATGCTGCCCGCCTGCGTGCGAACGCGATAACCGTTGTCGTCGATCCGCACGGCGGGCACGGCCTTGCCAAGCTCGGCGGCCAGCGAAGGCAACGAGTGCAGCACGCCGGCCAGCGCTTCTTCCACTTTCTCCGTACCGAGCAGGCGCAATGTTCTGCGTACCGAATCGCGCGCTGCCAGCAGATCGAGCATGTCAGCCGGATTTGCCGCATCGAGCAGACGCAGGCTTTCCTGAATATGCTCGCGATCCACCATCAGATAACGTTCAGCGCTGCCGACACGGCCCGCCTTGCGTCGGCCGAGGCTCACTTCGTTGATCGTCGCGTAGTGCTGCAACGCTTCCTTGACGCGCGCCAGTTCGGCAATGAGTTGTTCCTGATCCCATTCGTGCGCCGCCTCCGGTTGGCGCAGCGCGTCGTAACGCTGCTCGGTTTCGTGCACGATGCTGGTCAGATGCTGGAGGCTATAGGTCCGCGCATTGCCCTTGATCGTATGCATATTGCGGAACAGTTCGGCGACAGCCGGCTCGCTGACCTGTGCATGCTGACGGATGATGCGCTCGTTCTCGTTGATGAAGCCCGTGGCACTCTCGACGAAATGGTGGAACTTCTCCTCGCTCACCGAGAGAATTTCGCCGATCATTTCGAGGCGGCGCTTCTGCTCGCCCGCTTCGGCGGCAAGCTGGCGCAATTCGGTCACGTCACGCACGCACAGCATCAGGCGCATGACCGTGTCGCTTTCGTCAGTGATTGCGGACCAGCTCAGATCGAGCGTCTTCACGCGACCGTCGGGCATCTTGCGCGTCAGTTCGTTGACGAGCAGATGCTGGTTGAACTCGAAGTTGATGCTGTCTTCGCCGATACACGCCAGCACGGCTGCTTCGACTTGCGACACGGTATCCGAACCCAGGTCGCTGTCGGCGAAGACGAGGTCCATCAGCGCACGCCCGGCGATATCCTTCGTTTCGAAGATTGCTTCCAGATAGGCCGAGTACTCCGAGTGAATCATCGCGCCTTCGACAACCGTCAGAATGCCCTGCTGCATGTTCTGCAACATCGCCTGAATATCGGCGGTCTTCTGTTTCAGTTGCGCGGAGCTTTGCTGGATCTTCTCGATCATGCCGTTGAACGCGACGATCGAATGACCGATTTCATCCATCCGGCCAACGGGCACGCGGCGCGTGAAGTCCTGGCTCGATGCGATCTCGCTCATCATCTCCTGCATGCGCGAAAGCGGTCGCGTAATCTGCCGGTATAGCAGCAGGCCAATCGCGATCAGCACCAGAATCGCCGCGCCCGATGCGCTGCCAATTGCCGTCGTGGTCGTCGCGAGTCCTGTATTCAGTGCGTCGATGGCGTCGTCTTTCTGGCGGTTCTTTTCGATGCGCAGCGTTTCGACGATGCCTTCGAGTTCGTCGCGGTACTGCGCGACGTTCGCAAACAGATAGGCCTGGGCGAGGTCGTTCTTGCCTTCGGCCTTCATTTTCGCGGTGTCGTTGATCGCCGCGAAGTAATTGGCGAGACTGTCGCGCGCCTGCGTGACGAGCCCTTCCTGCGCGTGGCTCGCCGCGGCTTTCGCCTGCACGTCGAGTGCTTCGCGCAGCGATTTCTCTTTCGCCGCGAGTTCTTTTTGCGCCTGCTCGACCATATTCGCGTCGGGCGAATAGACGAGTGTCATCGTCGCGAGTTGCACGTCCTTGACTTGAGAGACAAGATCGGCGGAAGCCAGCGCGCTCGGCACGACGCCCTGCGTCACCTGCCGGACGTCGGCGGCACTGCCGCGAGTCTGATAGACAGCGTATCCGCCGATCGCCGATAAGGCGACCAGCATCAACACCACCAGTAAAGTGATGCGGTGACGGATGGTCATGTGGTATTCCCCGTGGTCTGTCACTGCTAGGTGGCAGTGCTGCCCGCTCTGAATTTGTCAATTTGACGGGCGACGGGATTATCGTCGGCGGGTCGTGACGAAGCTGTGACCGCCGCGCATTCTTCTGGGGATTAAAAGACGCAATAGAACATGGAGTCAAATGATTCTAAAGTTCTCGCATTGGCTGCCGTTAACCGCGTCACTCCGATTTCGATGCAGCCGCAACCTGCTTCCCGACTTCATCTTTAGCTCGTGACGAATGGCTGCGCGACAGGCTCTATCGGACCGGCATTGAGTCGCTCGTATTCGGCGATCAGTTGCGCGCCGAACAGCATCAGCGTCGCCAGCGCTTCGAGGCTGAACAGCACGATGATGGCCGTCGTCAGCGATCCATAGACGACGCTCACCTGCGATAGCGTCGCGAAGTACCACACCAGCACGCGCCGCGTGACTTCCCACAGCACCGCGGCCGCGACCGCGCCGAATAGCGCGTGCCAAAGCGTCGTGCGTCCCGCGGGTATCACCAGATAGATTGCCGTCAGCACGAAAATCTCGCCGGCAAGACCGGCCAGATACAGCACGATGCGCGTGGCGCCCGTCAGCGATATGGCGTGACCGAACAGCATGACGCTATCGCTCGCAACCGCCTGAAGACTGCTCGACACCAAGGTCACGAGCAGCACGCCGATACCCAGCGAAAGACTGAACAGATAAGGCAAGATCGCCGACAGCAGAAAATGCCTGCGCCGGATCGCCACGCGATGGACGAAGATAATCGACAACGCATTTTCGAGCACGGTGAAAGCAAGCGAACTGAAGAAGATCATCGTGACGACCAGAAACCAGCCGATCACCGTGCGGTGCGCGAGAAAGTTGGCAAGCTCCCGGACGATCGCGCGCGACTGTCCCGGCACCAGCCATTCCAGCAAGCGCGCGAGCGTATCGAGCAGCAGCTTTTCGCCGACAAAATGACTGAACGCGATGGCGACCAGAATCAGCAGAGGCACGATGGACAGCAGCGCGTAATAGGCGATGGCACCCGCGAGCAGCAGCCCCTGGTTCTTGCGGAACGCCTTGACCACCTGCAACGCGAAGCGCGCGGGATGCGTCGCGACGAAATGCAGTGCGCGATTGTGCGTCCTGTTCACTTCCACCTCCGCTCGCGTTGTTGCGGCCGGTCCATGGCATCAACGGAGCAAGTGGCGGTCCTGGAACGCAACTAAATCCACATCTTTCGAGCATATGCCCATCGAGTGAACAAAAGAACTTAATCGACGGGTATGCTCACTCCTGATTTACCCCAATCCCGCTCCCCCGCCGCACGCCCCCTCAATTCGCCGTAAGCCTTTCCACATAAGGCTTTCCGGGTACTGAGCCAGCTTCCCCAAGCCGCGCCGCAGCAAAACCCTTCCTTGATTTTCCGGACGGTCACTGCTGTACTAACTAAAACAACTTGATTTAGTAAGGCCGCGTCACCGGCAAATCCAAAGTCCGGCGAACGCACAAGAAGGCGCGATCAGCGCACAGCCAACCGCTGAATCGACCGCTGATCACAACGTCGTTGTCAATCATCCGGAGGAGCGTCCCCATGAACCCGATTTCCCGCAGGCAACTGCGCCGCGCGTCCCGTACGCAACCCGTCGTCAAGGGCATCGCCGCTGCGTGCGTCGCCGCGTCTGCGCTGTGGTGCGCGAGCGCCAGTCTCGCCGCCGATCAGCCCGTCGTCGGCCTGATCACGAAGACCGACACCAACCCGTTCTTCGTCAAGATGAAACAAGGCGCGGAATCCGCCGCGCAGAAAGACGGCGCGAAGCTGCTGACGGCTGCCGGCAAGTTCGACGGCGACAACGCAGCGCAGGTCACGGCCATCGAGAACATGATCACGGCGGGCGCAAAGGCGATCCTCATCACGCCGAGCGACACGAAGGCCATCGTGCCGAGCATCAAGAAGGCGCGTGCGGCTGGCGCGCTCGTGATCGCGCTCGATACGCCGACCGACCCGCAGGACGCGACCGACGCCCTCTTCGCCACCGACAACTTCAAGGCAGGCGTGCTGATCGGCCAGTACGCGAAGGCCGCGCTCGGTGGCAAGCCCGCGAAGATCGCGACGCTCGATCTCGCCCCCGGCGTGTCCGTCGGCGTGTTGCGACACAACGGCTTTTTGCAGGGCTTCGGCGTGAAGGAAGGCGACCCGTCGATCGTCTGCAGCCAGGACACGCGCGGCGACCAGTCGAAGGGCCAGACGGCAATGGAAAACTGCCTGCAGAAGTCACCCGATATCAACGTCGTCTACACGATCAACGAACCGGCCGCAGCGGGTGCGTATCGCGCGCTGAAGGCTGCCGGCAAGGACAAAAGCGTGATGATCGTGTCGATCGACGGCGGCTGTGAAGGCGTGCGCAACGTGAAGGCGGGCGCGATCGCTGCCACGTCGCAACAGTACCCGCTGAAGATGGCCGAGCTCGGCGTGCAGGCAGGCGTCGAGTACGCGAAGACGGGCAAGAAGGTCTCCGGCTATCACGACACGGGTGTCACGCTGATTACCGACAAGCCGCAAGGTGGTGTCGATAGCAAGGACACGAAGTTCGGCCTCGACAACTGTTGGGGCAATAAGTAATCACGCAGTAACCGAGCACTAACTGAGCAGTCACGGGGACGCGCACGACGCGCGTCTTCCGCAAGTTCTCCAGCGTGAGCGTGGCGTACGTGTACCGCGCGCAGGCCACGCATTGCTTCGAAGGAAACACATCATGTCGACTCCTACCGCCCCCGCTCACAACCATCGCCGGTTTGCGGATCATCTGCCAACGCTTGCCGAAGCGGGCCCGCTCGTCGCGCTCCTGCTCGCGTGCATCTTTTTCATCTCGCAGAGCGACCGCTTTCTGTCGTTCCAGAACCTGTCGCTGATCATGCAGCAGACGATGGTGGTCGCCGTCATCGCCATCGGTCAAACCCTGATCGTGCTAACGGGTGGCATCGATCTGTCGTGCGGGATGTTGATGGCGTTCGGCTCGATCGTGATGACGAAATTCGCCGTCGTGATGGGCGTGCCGCCCGTCATCGCGATCGCTTGCGGCGTCGCCGCGAGCATGCTGTTCGGCCTGCTCAACGGCGTGCTGATCACACGCATCAAGCTGCCCGCGTTCATCGTCACGCTCGGCACCTTGAATATCGCCTTCGCGGCCACGCAGCTCTATTCGAACGCGGAGAGCGTGTCGAATCTGCCCGACGCGATGATGTTCTTCGGCAACACGTTCAATCTCGGGCCGGCCGCCGTCACCTACGGCACCGTGCTCACACTGCTGATGTATCTCGGCACGTGGTTCGTATTGCGCGACACGGTGCCCGGCCGTCACCTCTACGCGCTCGGCAACAACCCGGAAGCCGCGCGCCTGATGGGCCTTTCCGCGCAACGCATCCTGATCACCGTGTACACCCTGGCGGGCGCGCTCTACGGCATCGCTGCGCTGCTCTCCGTGTCGCGCACGGGCGTCGGCGATCCGCAAGCGGGACAAACCGAGAACCTCGACAGCATCACGGCCGTCGTGCTGGGTGGCACGAGTCTGTTCGGCGGACGCGGCTCGATTGCGGGCACGCTGCTGGGCGCATTGATTGTCGGCGTGTTCCGCAATGGCTTGACCTTGATGGGTGTGTCGTCGGTGTACCAGGTGTTGATCACCGGCATTCTCGTGATTCTCGCAGTGGCCGCCGACAAGCTGTCGCGCCGCGGCGCACGTTGATCGTTATTCGAAGGAGCCTGTGATGTCGACAACCCCCTCTTCCACCAACGGCACGACGCCCGTTCTGCAAGCGCGCGGTCTCATCAAGCGCTACGGCCAGGTCACCGCGCTCGACGGCTGCGACTTCGAAGTGATGCCCGGCGAAATCATGGCCGTGATCGGCGATAACGGCGCCGGCAAGTCATCGCTCATCAAGGCGCTCTCGGGCGCGCTCGTGCCCGACGAAGGCGACCTGCTGCTCGACGGCAAGTCCGTCAAGTTCCGCAGTCCGCTCGACGCGCGCCAGCAAGGCATCGAAACGGTCTATCAGGATCTCGCCGTGGCGCCCGCCATGAGCATCGCGGAGAACCTGTTTCTCGCGCGTGAGCTGGTGAAGCCGGGCTGGCGCGGCAAGATCTTCAAGATCATCGACAAACGCCGCATGCTCGAGGAAGCGACCAACGCGATGAAAGACCTGCAGATCGGCATCCGCTCGATGCGCCAGGCCGTCGAGACGCTCTCGGGCGGCCAGCGCCAGGGCGTCGCGGTGGCCCGCAGCGCGGCCTTCGCGCGGCACGTGGTGATTCTCGACGAACCGACGGCGGCGCTCGGCGTGAAGGAAGGCAACATGGTGCTGGAACTGATCCGGCGCGTGCGCGATCGGGGCCTTCCCGTGATCCTGATCAGTCACAACATGCCGCATGTGTTCGAGATCGCTGACCGCATCCACATTCAGCGGCTCGGACGGCGTGCGGCGCTCGTCAACAAGAACGACATCCACATGTCGGATGCTGTCGCGATCATGACGGGCGCGAAACAGGCCGATGTGCGGGCCATCGCGTGACGAACCGACTCAAGTAACCGGACACCGCCGATGGATACGGGCACCCGCTCACCGCTCAAACGCACCGTTGGCTCGAACCAGGTCGGCATGCGGCAGTTCAACGAACGCATCGTGCTGCAGGCGATCCGTTTGCATGGGGCGCTGCCGAAAGCCGACGTGGGACGGCTCACGCGTCTGTCGATGCAGACCGTGTCGATGATCGTCGAGCGATTGATCGACGATGGTCTGCTCGAAAAACAGGCGCGCGTGCGCGGGCGCATCGGACAGCCTTCCGTACCCATCGCGTTGCGCGCGGAAGGCGCCTATACGATCGGCGTGAAGGTCGGGCGGCGCAGCCTCGATGTGCTCGCCATGGATTTTCTCGGGCGCGTATGCTGCCGCGAAGTGCAGGAGTATGCGTACCCCGATCCGCGCACGCTGTTCCCCGCGCTCGAGAGCAAGCTCGCGCGCATCAACGAGGCGCTCGGCGCGCGGCGTGAGAAAGTGGTTGGGGTCGGTGTGGCGGCGCCGCTGTGGCTCGGCGGCTGGCGCGATTTTCTCGGCGCGCCGCGTGAAGCGCTCGATGCCTGGAACGACATCGACATCCGCGCGCGCATCGCGTCGATGACGGGCCTGCCCGTCGAGTTCGCCAAAGACACGACGGCCGCGTGTGCTGCCGAACTGGTGATGGGCCAGGGGCGCGGCATCCATAATTTCTTGTATCTGTTCGTCGGCACGTTCATTGGCGGCGGGCTGGTGATCGACGGCCGTCTGCATGGCGGGCCGCACGACAACGCAGGCGCGGTCGGCTCGATACCCATCATGAGCGGTAACGCGCGTCAGCCTGCGCAACAGCTGCTGCACGCGGCATCGGGCTTCGTGCTCGAAAAGCTGTTCGTCGACGCGGGCGCGCCTGCCACTGCGGCGCACGACCATCGCGCGTTGTCACCGGACCTGTGGCGGCTCACGGAGCAATGGCTCGACACCGCGTGCCCCGCGATTGCGGGCGCATTGACGAACGCGGCGGCGCTGCTCGATCTCGAAGCGGTGGTGATAGACGGCGAAGTGGACCGGCAACTGGTGCGCGAGATCATTCGCCGCACGGAGCGCGTGCTCGATAAATTCGAGTGGGAAGGCATCGTGCGCCCGCAATTGCTGGAAGGCACGATCGGCTCCGACGCGCGCGCGATGGGCGGCGCGATTCTGCCCCTCTACGCGCACTTCGCGCCGATGCATGAACTCTTCCTGAAGCCTGCAACCGAAGTCGGCTACTGAACCTTCGGCTCCGTGCTGGCAGCCACTTTCGGCGTGTCTTTCGAGGCAGGTTCGTCGAGCAGCGCCTGCAACTCGGGCGCCATCGATTTCAGCAACTGCACGGCCAGCGCGCTCGTAAAGTCGTAGCGCTTCGCGTACGGTTCATGCACGACAGCCGTCAGCGTGCCGAAGAAGCGGTCGCCGATCGCGAATACGAAGGTCGCCGTGCGATTCACCTTGCGCGACTCGATCAGCCTGCGCCCTTTCGCGTAGATATTCAGCCGCTGATCGCCCGTCCCCGTCTTGCCGTAGACCTCCAGCGTCTTGCCGTTCGGGAACGTGATGCCGCCCGCGAGACGCCTCGCCGTGCCGCCCGCAACGACGTCTCGCAACAGGGTCTGCGCGACCCGAGCGATCTCCGGCGAGATGGCTTCCGTGGGCTGCGGCGTCGCGCGGACGAAGCGCGTTTCATACGGCGTGCCCTTGGCGAACTCGAGTTCGGAGAGGCTTTGGGTCGGTGCCTGATTGCCCTTGTTCGCGATCACGCCGATCAGCTGCGCGAGCGCCGCCGGCCGGTCGCCCGACGCGCCGATCGCGGCCGCATACGACGGCGTCAGATGCGAGAACGGATAGCCGAGCGCCTGCCACGACTTGCCGATCGCATCGTAGGCATGCTGCTCGACCATGCGGCGAATGCGGCGGTCCTGCGTTGCGTGGTAGCGCGTCTTGAAGAGCCACTTGTACGAATCCGCGCGCACGTCGCGGCTCGCGTCCATGACCTGATTCGCGGTCGCATCAGGATGTTCGCGCAGATAGTCGACGAGCCACAGTTCCAGCGGATGCACGCTCGAAATGTACGCGCGGTCGTTCAGATTGAACTTGTCGATGCCGTACTTCTCGTAGAGGTTCGCGAGCGCGTCGTCGGGTGGATTGGCTTTCGGCGTGTTCTTCAGCGCGGCGCGCATCTGGTCGTTGAACCAGGCTTGCGATGCATCGGGCCGCACGCTGCGCAACACGGTCGCGACTTTCGGCGGCGACTTGCGCACGGTGCGCAGCAGGATCGCGAGCATCTCGTCCTGCGTCTTGCCGTGATACTTCGTGTAGAAGCGGTTCATGTACACGCGGCTTTCCTGATCGGCGAAGCGCGTCAGATACATGTTGCGCGTGGCGGGATCGTCGAGCCATTGCGATGACGGGCCGGACGTCCTGATCGTTTCATAGTGAACGATGTCGCGCATCATCCGCACGAACACGAGATTCACCGAGTGCTGGAAAGCCTGATGCACGGTGAGAATGCGCGAGTTCTCGTCGGCCTCGAAGTTCGTGAAGGTTTGCGCGCCGCCGCCCGTGTAGAAAGTTTCACCCGCATTGGCCGAATACTTGCGCTCCACCGACGCATCGAGCATCGCGCTGAGCGAAGGGTCCTTCGTGTGCATGAAGTAATCGACAGCCCAGCGTGTCAATGCGTCTTCGCGCTCGGGCTTCACGGCGCGCAGTTCTTCCACGCTCATTTGCCCATAGCGCGCATGCAGGTCCTGCATGATCTGCAGATACGTGATGATCGTGCGCAGCTTCGCGGTCGAGCCGAGATTCAGGCGCGCGCCGGAGTTGATATCGAACGGACGGTTCACGCTGTCCGTCTGCACGCGCAGCAGATTCGCGCCGTCGCGCTTTTCGAACAGCGTGAAGCTGAAGGCGATTTTCGACGGATCGTCCTTCGGTTGCAGCATGTTGAAGCCGTAGAGGCCGGCCGCCTGCGCGCCATCTTTCGTGGTTGCGGCGGCGAGCCGGTCGCTGATGTCCTGCTGGACCTTGTTGTTCATCGTCGACGTGACGCGCAAGTCGAGCCGGTCGAGGTCGTACAGCGTCGACACGCCCAGCGACGACAGCAGATGCGTGCGCAGCGACGTCACCGCCTTGCGTTCGATGAACGAGCCTTCTGGCGGCGTGAGCTTCGCGCGCGTCAGCACGAGTTGCTGCGAGAGCGCGGCGTCGCGCAGTTGCGGCGTGATCACGCCATTCGCGGCAAACAGGCGCAGATAGCTTTCCGTCAGAGCATTGAGATCGTCGTTCTTGCGCAGCAGGAAATGCGACGGCCCGCGCTGCGCGATCATCAGCGACAGCACCTGGCGGAACGCGAGCCCCTGTTCGGCGAGATCGTCGGGCGTAGCCGGCGCTTTCAGCACGCGGTTGACTTCGGCGAAATCGCGGCCGTACCACGCCGCGAGCCCGTCGCCGATACCGTTGATCTCGCCGATGCCGGGTTGCGCGGCAAGCGGCACCGAGTTCAGATAGCGCACGACGATCTGCTCGCGCGCGGGCATCGTGCGCGGGCCGTCGAGATACGCGCGCACCGACGCCGACGCGATCTGCCGCAGCTTTTCCTTCGGCGTCGCCGTGCGGCCGCCGGGCGAATGGCGGAATTTCTCGATCTGCGTGGCGAGCGTGCTGCCGCCGGGCTGCGCCTGGTTGTGGTTGAAGACCCGCAAGCCCTGATCCATCAGCGCGCGGCTGAAGCGCCCCCAGTCGATGGCGGGATTGCGGTTCGGCTGGTCGGGGTCGAGCAGATGGCGGTCTTCGATGAACAGCAGCGCCGACACCACTAGCGGCGGCACTGACTCGAAATCGTCATATACGCGCGCGGGATACTGCGAGCCGAACAGGCGCGTGCCCGTCGAGTCATACAGCATCAGTCCCGCCTGGTCCTTTTCTTCGTAGGGAATGAACAGGCCGTCGTCGGAAAGCGACGCCATGCGTTCCGAATCGCGCGCCTGCGACGCGACCGAGAAACCGCGCTCTTTCAAACGGCGTTCGAATGCGGGGAGCAGCGCGTAGCCGAGGCGGATGTCGTACGGGCCGTCGGTTGGAAAGCGGATGCTGTCGCTCGGGCCTTCGGATACGGTAAACCCGACGTCACGCGTGAGTTCGGACAGGTAGCGCGCCTGGAACCGCGACGTGTCCATTTCGATCTGGACAAAGCGCACGCCGAGCGCGACGGCTACGAGAAACGAGGCGAAAAGGAGCCACTTGAACCACTTCCAGGCGGATGTGGTGCCGATTGCGCGTAGCGGAAACCGTAGTGGCCGATTCATGGCGGCGTCTCCTTGCAGATGCCTGACCACATTAACCTCGACTGATGTCAGTCTAACGCGTAACCGCCCGTTGTGAGGGCCAGGTGACGCAACGACTTGATCGGGTGAGTACGGCACGCAACACAACCGTCAGGCGCGCACGGCAAGACGGCATCTTTTGCCGCATGGCGCAGCGTTTTCCGGCCAGATGAAATGAACGACAGCCGCTTTTTCGATGCCGATGCAACCTACGCGCGGCGCTTGCGCGAGCGCGGCCTCCCTGGAATACCGAATACGACGACCGGGCGAAGTTGAGTAACATAGCCGCGCACTTTTCGAGCATTCCGCGCCCGCTGGATTCCGGGCGACGACCCAGCCTCCTGAACCTATGCAAAGCTACTACGAAGCGACTGTCGAACGGCCCGTGCGCCCCGCACCGGCTGGCAACCTGAGCGCGAACGTCTGCATCGTCGGCGGCGGGCTGGCGGGCCTGTCGACGGCGCTCGGACTGGCCGAGCGCGGGGTGCGCGACGTCGTCGTGGTCGAAGCGAACCAGGTCGGCTATGGCGCGTCGGGTCGCAACGGCGGATTCGTGTTCGGCGGCTACAGTCTCGACTGCGCGGACCTGCTGAAGATTCTCGGCCCGGCGCGGGCGCGCGAACTGTACGCGCTGACGATCGACGCCGTCGACCTGATGCGCGCGCGCATCCAGCGCTACGCGATCGCCTGCGACGCGACGGACGCGGGCGCGATCCTCGCAAACTGGTTCGACGACCCATCACGCCTCGACGGCCAGCGCCGTCTGATGAAGGACACGTTCGGCGTCGAATGGGAGCCGCTCGACGCCGCCGAACTCGGTGCGCGGCTGAAGACCACGCGTTATCACGGCGGCCTGTTCGAGCGCAATGCGTTTCACTTTCATCCGCTGAAGTACGTGCTCGGAGTCGCGCGCGCGGCGGAGGCGGCCGGCGTGCGGATCGTCGAGCAGTCGCCTGTCGCGTCGCTGCGCAGGCAAGGCGCCGGGTATGTGGTCGGGACGGCTCAAGGATCGATCGACGCCCGGCATGTCGTGATGGCGGGCGGCGGCTATGCGCGCAACGTGTACCGGCGCGTCGAGCGCGCCGTCCTGCCGATCGCGACCTACGTCATGGCGACCGAGCCGCTCGGCGCGCGGCTCGCCGACGCGATCGACTGCCGTTGCGCCGTCTACGACACGCGCTTCGCGTTCGACTACTACCGGCCGTTGCCCGACTCGCGCATTTTATGGGGCGGACGCATCTCGATCCTGGAGCGGGAGCCCGAGGCGATTGCGCGGTTGCTGCGCCGCGATCTGCTGAAGGTGTATCCGCAGTTGCGCGACGTGCGCATCGATCATGCGTGGGGCGGCCTGATGAGCTACGCGCGGCACAAGATGCCGCAGATCGGCCAGAGCCCGGACGGCGTCTGGTACGCGGTAGGTTTCGGCGGACATGGGATGGCGCCGACGACGGTATCGGGCGAATTGCTTGCGGCGGCGATCGCGGGCGAGCGACCCGTGCCCGAAGCGTTCGCGGCCTTCGGTCTCACGCACACCTTCGGCGCGCTGGGCCTCGCTGCGGCGCAACTGACCTACACGGCGATGCAGACGCGCGATGCGCTCGCGGACCGTCCGCGGCGCGCAGGCTGAGTGCTTCCGGCAGCGCGTGCGCAAGGGGCGCGCAGGGATGCTGGACATGCCGCCAGGCCACGCCGGCTGGTGATTTCGGCATGCTAGAATGAAACGTCATCGCCGCCGGAATACACAATGAAAAAGGGAAGCCGAGCTATCGCGCCCGAGCATAACGAGACCCCGAAAGAATCCTCCGAACCACGGCGCAAATACGATCCCGAAGAGACGAAGCGCAACATCCTCGAGGTGGCCACGCAGGAGTTTTCGTCGATGGGACTCACGGGTGCGCGGGTCGACGCGATTGCGGAGCGCACCAACACCACGAAGCGCATGCTGTACTACTACTTCGGCAGCAAGGAAGGGTTGTACGAGGCCGTGCTCGAGAAAGTGTATGGCGATATTCGCGCGCTCGAGCAGGATCTGAAGGTCAGCGATATGAGCCCTGTTGACGGGCTGCGTAGTCTCGTTGAGTTTACGTTTGACTATCATGATAAACATCGCGATTTCGTGCGACTCGTGACGATCGAGAATATTCACGGCGCTAAATATATCGAGCAGGTCAAGACCTTTAAGAATCGTAATGCGACTGTCATTCACACGATTGAAGATCTGCTTGCGAGAGGCGTTGCTTCAGGGGATTTTCGTGACGATATCGATCCGATTGATCTGCATCTGTTGATCAGTTCGTTGTGCTTTCATCGGATTGCCAATCGGCATACGTTTGGGAATGCGTTTGGGCGGGACCCTTCTCATTCAAGGCTCAGGGCGCGGCATCGCGCGATGATTGTTGATGCTACGTTGAGGTTTGTTAAGCGGTAGCGTTCTTGCCTGCGGCCCGGTTTGGGTTTGCTTGTGCTTTGCGGTGGCATCCGCGTGATGTTATTGGTTCGCAAGCGTTGCCCCTGTGCGGGGCAGCACCTACTTTTCTTTGCCGCCGCAAAGAAAAGTAGGCAAAAGAAAGCGGCTCACACCGCCAATCCTTGTTCCTGCCTGAGGGCCCCCAAAGGTTCTTACGCTTCACACGGCAACGCGCCAGTTCGCGTCCGTTGCCAACGTTCTCTCTGTACGCCTCACCCGCTTCCTGTTCCCGCGTTACAGCACGCCGTGCCAGATAGTCCTCCGCCGCCCAGTGGCAAACTGTGTGTAGGCTTTCGCGCCATACGCGCATCACTCCGGACTGGGTAGCAAGATTGGTGTTTCTGGTAAGAGCACTAACCTATGCGGTGCGACAACCTGCACACAGTTTGCCACCTGGGCGGCATATACCATTCGCTGACGCTGGCCTGAGCACGGGTATTCGAAGTGGGTGAAGCGTTTATTCGAAGCGTTGGCAACGAGCACCAACCAGGGCACTGCCGAGTGAAGCGTGGGGACGTTGGGGGCCCGTGGATAGAAACAAGTGCTGGCGGTGTTAGCCGCTTTCTTTTGCCTACTTTTCTTTGCGGCGGCAAAGAAAAGTAGGTGCCGCCCCGCACAGGGGCAACGCTCGAAGCAAGCTAACAAATCGCGGATGCCACCGCAAACCAAAGCAAACCCACCAGCGTCGCAGACAACCCACAAGTAGGTGCCGCCCCGCACAGGGGCAACACTTGCGAACCAGAAGCAAACCGCGGATGCAGCGCAAAAGCCAAAAAACCAAACCGCTTGCCCAACACCCACCTCACCACAATCCTGGTCTTTGGCGTTTAACTACATTCATACCATCCAGTTAGTACTATTCGGATATTAAAAAAATACCCACCCAAACCGCCGGCGGCAAAAGAACCCCCATCGACTGCCTGCAAAAAATCAGGCACACCGCTTGCACCGATATAATTTCCCGAACGTTTTGCGGTTCCGCATCGACGAGCACGTCCATCATCCGACGCCTCGCGCGGCGCCCACCGCCAACCAGAAGGAGACTCATGAAGAAGCTAGCCGTCACCCTGTCCATCCCGTTCCTGCTTGCCGCCTGCGCGCAATATCAGGCCTCTCACAACCCGGATGCCGGCGATCCGATGAAAGACAACATGACGAATCGCCCCGTCAACGACGTCATCCAGTGCATGACCCAGGCCGCGGCAAAGCACGACACGCCCGTCAAGACCACCCCCATCCCGCAAGGCCAGATGCTCGATTTCGGCGAGTCCAACATCGTCAAGATCCGCGCCGACAACGGCGCCACGACGTTCCGCTACTACGCGGGAAAGCGCAATACGTCGAACCTGTGGATCGAAAGCGCGAGCAAAGAATGCGCGCCTTGAGGCCGCTCGCGAGCGCGGCGGCGTAACTGGATGTAACAACTTATCCGCCCCTCGAAGGCGGATGGTTTAAGAATCGTTTAAGTCTGCGCTGCCAGTATTCGTCCTTCACACTGACCCGCGTTCCACCCAGGTGCCAGGATGGATTACTACAAAGACCGCAACGACCCGACGAAGCGCATCGCGACCGATACTCCGGCCGCACCCGCGCAAGCCGCCGCCGCGAAAGCAGCGCCGCCTAAAAAGACGACCATTCTCCGCCGGCTCCTGAGCCCGCATGAACTCGCGACGCTGCTGCTGTTGCTGCACGCGCCCATGGCTGCGTTCGCCAAGCCGGAGATTCCGACACTGCAGGAAGCCGGGCTCGTCGAAACCATCGGCTCGGATGCAGGCGAATCCCACATTCGCCTGACGCCCGAAGGCAACGCGATTCTGCGCGGACTCGGCGTCAGCAAATAAGCCGAACACTTCGCGCGCTTTGTCGCACCTCGCGCTCGACATTACGCCTGCCACACGCCATACCCCGCTTCCCGCAAGCCGATCGCCAGTTCGACTTCCATGTCGCGTGCGCCGTCATACGGCAGCGGATTGAAGACTTCGTATAGTTCCGGCATCAGCCGCAAACCATAGTCGCGCACATAGCGATTCGACTGTATGCCCGCTTTGTGCCGGTCGAAACGCAAGTCCGGATCCAGCCCGGTCATACCCACATACACGCACGGCCGTTCGAACCGGTAGTCGGGATTCGCGCGTCGAAAGCGTGCCTCGTTCCAGACCGTATCGTCGAGCGCGACCACGTACACGTAATAGCGAAGCTTTGCGCGGCGGGCGGGCATCGTTCTCTGGCTGCTGATGTTTGATTGTTTTCGACTAGCTTCTGACCGCAGGCGCGGCTAATCGCAGGTTTTGCTTTTACTCAATGTCGCGGGGCGGGATTGACAGTTAGTTGCGCGAGGTACCGTGCAACAGCATCCGGTATTCGGTCGGCGTCACGCCAACGGTGGCCTTGAACTGCCGCGTGAACGCGCTGTGATCCGTATAGCCGCACAGCGCGGCGACATCGGTGACCTTGTCGTGCGATACGAGTAGTGCCGTGGCCGCATCGAGCCGGGTCTTCAGCAACACCTGGCGCGGCGTCAGATGAAACACCTTGTGAAAATACCGTTCGAGCTGCGCAACCGACATGTCGGCCATCGCGGCAAGCTGCTTGAGGTTGAGCGGCTGCACATAGTTCTCTTGCAGATACTGCACGACCGTCGCGAGCCGACTATAAGCCGGGTGGCTGCTTTCATCGGCGCGCAGATCGCGAGAAATGCCCGCCAGCCCGACCACGCGCCCCGCTGCGTCGCGCAACGGCTGCTTGCAGGTCAGGCACCAGCCGGGCTGCCGGCCCGGATACAGATGCAGTTCGAGCTGATCGACCATCTGATTGCCGACGTGAATCACCGCCTTGTCCTGCGCGGTGTAGATGCGGCCGAAGCGGCTCGGAAACACGTCTTCCGCCGTCTTGCCAAGCAGCTTTTCCTTCTCCTTGAATCCGCAGCGCGACACCAGCGTCCGATTGACGAGCGCGTAGCGCGCCTGCGCGTCCTTCACGAAGAACACGATATCGGGCATCGCATCGAAGACGGGCTCGAGCAGCGCGAAATGCGAAAGCATCCCGGCCAGCGACGCCTCACCCGAATCGAGCGCGTCGAGGGCATCGAGCGTAGAAGCGAACGTATTCATCGTGAGGATTCCGTGCATGGGCTGCGAGGACGTGAAGATTGCCGCGGCGCGCGTTTCGCGGGGCTGATCGATTATAGGGCGGCGCGTGGCGGGTGAAATAAAACTGCGTGAGTGCGTCAGATGCGCGGGTCCTGTTATCTTTCTCGCGGACCGGCGGGTCAACGCGCGGCCGTATCCTCATCGGCTGCAAGCATCAGCGTGGCGATTTGAGCCGGGTGGACAGGCGGCCGCATCTGCGTCACATCCCAGCCAAACAACGCCTCCACCGCACCGCCGCAGATGCGCCCCTGGCACGCGCCCATTCCACAACGCGTATGCAGCTTCGCGTCGCGCCAGCTTGCATGCGCGCGGACCTCGCCGACCGATACGTCTTCGCAACGGCAGAGCAAGGTATCGTCGGCGGGCAGTTGGCGCGCGTGGTCGCGCAACGCGAATGCCGACTCGACGCGCGCCGCGAAACGCTGCCAGCGCGCGCGTTCCCGTTGCAGTTGCACGACGCAGTCGCCCTGCTCGACGCCCACGGCGGCAAGGCCCGCAATCCGCCCCTCTACCCGCGCAAGCTCCATCCCGCCGACGCCCACACACTCGCCCGCTGCGAAGACGTTAGCGACGGACGTGCGCTGCGCTTCGTCGATAGCGATTGCACCGTCGGCGCGCGTTGCGCAGCCCAACGCGCGCGCGAGTGTCGTATTCGGTACGAGGCCGTAGCCACAAGCGATGCGGTCGCAATCGATCGTCTCCCTGCGTCCACCCGCGCGTTCGACGATCGCGCGCTCGACGCGTCCACTACCCTGTGCCGCGCGCACTACGCTCGATGTCAGATAACGGAGTCCTGCAAAGCCGTGCGTCAATTGAAACGCCTGCGCGAGCTTCGCGGGCGTTGCCGCAAGCGACACGCCGAAGCGCGCCACCGACGCCAACGACGCCTGCTCGACCACGGCCACGACCCGCGCGCCCGCGGCGCGCGCGGTCGCGAGCGACGCGAGCAGCAACGGACCGCTGCCCGCGATCACGATGCGCTCGCCGCGCACAGGCACGCCGCCCTTGATCAACGCCTGCAAGCCGCCCGCGCCCGTTACACCGGGCAACGTCCAGCCGTCGAACGGCAACAGCAGCTCACGCGCGCCCGTGGCGAGAATCAGGCGGTCGTAGCCAATGCACGCGCCGCCCGGTTCCGCTGACTCGACCAGCAGACGCCCTTTGTCGAGCGGCGCAATAACGCGTGTCGCAGACGTGAGCGTCACGTTGCCCTTCGTCTGGATCTCATGCAGAAGCGCAGCCAAGTCATCCGATGGCGGATGCGCGGGGCCATTGCGCCATACCTGACCGCCCGCACGAGGATTGTCGTCGAGCATGGCGACGCGAGCGTCCCCTTTCGCCGCCTCGCAAGCGGCCGCGAGGCCCGCCGGTCCCGCCCCGACGACGACGACATCGAAGTGTTGGCCGTTCATCGCGGCCTCGTTGTTTGCACGATCTGGCCGTCGCGGCACAC
Organism: Paraburkholderia largidicola; assembly: GCF_013426895.1. Classification (NCBI taxonomy): domain Bacteria; kingdom Pseudomonadati; phylum Pseudomonadota; class Betaproteobacteria; order Burkholderiales; family Burkholderiaceae; genus Paraburkholderia; species Paraburkholderia largidicola. The sequence continues at coordinate 1,088,742 of NZ_AP023175.1, forward strand.
GGTCTGACAGGCGAGCACATGCATGCGTCCATCGACCGTGACGCGGCATTCCTGGCACACGCCCATGCCGCACATCGGCGCACGCGGCTCGCCAGTGACGGACGCACGCGTGCCGTATGCGCTCCCACCGCACACTGCCAGCGCAGCGGCGATGGTGACGCCCTGCTCGATCTCGACAGGCTGGCCGTCGATCGTCAGGCGAACGCGTGGAAGAACCGCTTCAGACATGACATGCCCCCAACTCGAAACGCGCTGGCAGAAACGGATCGACGGCAATGACAGACGCTGTCCGGGTGATCTGCGCGGCGAGCAACTGCGCGGTCCCCAGCGACGTCGTCACGCCCAGTCCTTCATGGCCGACAGCGAGCCACACGCCAGGCGCCGCGCTGCCTGCTGGGCCAATCAACGGCATGCCATCCGGCGATGCCGCGCGAAAACCCGTCCATGCGCGAATGCCGTTGAGCGTCGGCAACTCGGGCAGATAACGCGCCGCGCGTTGCAGCATCTGCGCGAGCACGGGCATTTCGACGGCTGCATCGGTGGTGTCGAACTGGCGCGAGGAGCCGATCAGCAGTTGTCCTGTCGGGCGCGGTTGCGCGTTGAACGCGACGGATGTTCCTGTCGCGTGATGAGCGCTCTTGATATAGCCGAGTTCGAGCAGTTGATGGCGGATGAAACCAGGGTAGCGGTCGGTGATCAGCAAGTGGCCTTTTTTAGGCTGCAACGGCAAGCCGCGCACGAGTTCGCGCGCCTGCAGTCCATTCGCGACGACGATGTGCGCGCCGCCGACACGCTCGCCATTCGACAGTGTGACGTGCTGCGCATCGACGGCCACGGCTTGCGCATGCAGCCTCAAGTCGATGCGCGCAGCGCCCGGCGATTGCGTGAGCAGCCATTGCGCAGCGGATGGCGCATAGACGATGCTGTCATGCCCGATCAGCAAGCCGCCCGCCATGCCCGGCGCGAGCGACGGCTCGCAATCGTACAAGGCGCGTTCGTCTAAAAGTTGCGCCGCGACGTCCTGCGCGGTGAAGGCAGCGTGCATCTCGCGCGCGGCGTCGAGTTCTTCGGCGTCGGCTGCGACCCACAGGGTGCAGCAGCGCGCGAACGCATCGCGGGTTCGCAACTGCGGGGCAAGCGCCAGCCACAAGTCGCGCGAATAACGGCTCAACGCGAACTCCGCCGGCGAGTCGTTCATCACGACGATATGCCCCATGCCCGCCGCCGTCGCGCCGCCGCCAATACCCTGCGCGTCGAGCACCGTCACGCGCAACCCACGCGCGGAGAGTTCCGCCGCGCACGCCGCGCCGACGATACCCGCGCCGACGATCACGACATCCGCCGTCATACCGTGCGGATGCCCCACGCGAACGGATCGCGTTCGTCGAAGCAAAGGCGGCTCTCGGCCATGATGTGCGCGTGCCCGGTGATGGTCGGAATGACGGTCGCCACGCCGTCCTGCGTGCCGCCTTCCGCATAGCTCGCGTCGAACACGCTGCCGATGATGCTCTCCTGCCGCCACACCGTTCCCGCCGCGAGCTTGCCGTCGTCAGCGAGACACGCGACCTTCGCGCTCGTGCCCGTGCCGCACGGCGAGCGGTCGTACGCGTTGCCGGGACACAGCACGAAGCTGCGGCTGTCGATGCCTTCTCGCGAGCCCGGTCCGAACAGTTCGATGTGGTCGATCAGCGCGCCGTTCGCGCCCGTGATGTCCGCTGCGATCAGCGCGTCGCGGATCGTCGAACTGAACTGCGTGAGTTCGGGAATGTTCGACGCGTCCAGCGTGCGGCCATGGTCCGCGACGAGAAAGAACCAGTTGCCGCCCCACGCGATATCGCCCGTCAGCTGACCGAAGCCGGGCACATCGACGCTCACGTCCTTGCGATACCGGTACGCGGGCACGTTGCGCACCGACACGCTGAGATCGGCGTTGAGCGTCGCCTCGACGATGCCAACGGGCGTGTCGATCAGATGCCGGCCCGGCCCGATGCGTCCCATATGCGCCAGCGACACCACGAGGCCGATCGTGCCGTGTCCGCACATGCCCAGGTAGCCGACGTTGTTGAAGAAGATCACGCCTGCCGCGCATTCCTTGCGATCCGGTTCGCACAACAGCGCGCCGACCACCACATCCGAGCCGCGCGGCTCGGTGACGATGCCCGCGCGCCAGTCGTCGAAGCGCGCACGAAACACGTCGAGCCGTTGCGCGAGCGTGCCGCCGCCGAGGTCGGGGCCGCCGGACACCACGAGGCGGGTCGGTTCACCGCCCGTGTGCGAATCGATGACGTTCAAGGTTTTCATGGCACTCATGGTAGAAACGCGGCGGCCCGCAGTCTTGAAGCGGCTGCGCGTGGATTGTGACGATTTCAGCATAGTCTGAAGAACGCGGATGCCGCCTGCATCCGGGTTGCGGCCGGTTGGGTCATCGAGCAGGCAGCGCGTGGCCGCGTCGAGCGCGGGTAGGCTAACGGTTCCGCCGCGTTCGGCGGTTGAATGAAGGGCAACGCGAGCACGAAACGCTGAAAGCATCGTAAATCAGGGATTCCCCTCGCACAGCCGCTATGCCGAAATCGTCACGCGGAACGCGCGATTCGCGCAAGACATCCGAATATTCCCTGCTTACACTGCACTCGACTCATCACTTTCAGGAGAGCAGTCGTGGCGCATATCTGGGAAGGCGTATTGCCCGCAGTCACCACCAAGTTCAACGCGGATTTCAGCATAGACCGCGCATGGACCGGCAAGAATATCGAGGCGCAGATCGACGCGGGTGTCGACGGGATCATCGTGTGCGGCTCGCTCGGCGAGGCGTCCACGCTTTCCCTCGATGAAAAGCTGCAGGTGCTCGACGTGGCCGTCGAAGCCTCGCGCGGCCGCGTGCCCGTGCTGCTGACGATCGCCGAAAACAGCACGCTCGACGGCTGCCGCCAGGCCGAAGCGGGCGCGAAGCGCGGCGCCGCGGGCTATATGGTGCTGCCAGGCCTGCGCTATCTGTCGGACCGCCGCGAGACGCTGAACCACTTCCGCATGGTCGCCGACGCCAGCCCGCTGCCGCTGATGATCTACAACAATCCGCTCGCGTACGGCGTCGACATGACGCCGGAGATGTTCGCCGAGATCGCCGACGAGAAGAAGATCGTCGCGATCAAGGAATCGTGCGGCGACGTGCGGCGCGTGACCGATCTCATCAACGAAGTCGGCGACCGCTATGCAATTCTGTGCGGCGTCGACAATCTGGCGATGGAAGCGATCCTGATGGGCGCGCATGGCTGGGTCGCGGGGCTGGTGTGCGCGTTCCCGCACGAGACGGTCGCGATCTACAAGTTGCTGAAGGCGGGACGGCTGGAAGAGGCGCGCGCGATCTATCGCTGGTTCGCGCCGTTGCTGGCGCTCGATGTATCGGCGAAGCTCGTGCAGAACATCAAGCTGGCGGAAGCGATTGTCGGCCTTGGCACGGAGCCCGTGCGTCCGCCGCGGCTGCCGCTCGCCGGCGACGAGCGCAAGGCCGTCGAAACGCTGATCCGCCGCGCGATCGAAGCGCGTCCGGCTCTGCCGAAGCTGTAAGCACGAACGCGGGAAACAAAAGAAAGCGGCGGCTTCCTTGCACAGGAAGCCGCCGCCAGAACCGCTCAACTCCGCTCTACTCCGCTCAGGCCGCCTCTGCATGCGGCACAGCGGCGGTGTCGTTCACGCGCAGATGCAGCAGCCGATAGCCGCTCTTGTACACGGGCTGCAGACGGAAATCGTTGTGCGGCTCGATCTCCAGCAGCATGCGCAGGCGCGACACGTGGCTGTCGATCGTGCGCGTCACCTCGCGGAACTCGCGGCCCCAGACCATCGCAAAGATGTGATCGCGCGACAGCACGCGGCCGATGTTCGAAAAGAACAGCGACGCCAGCCGGTACTGCGTGCCTGACAACTGCACCGGCGAGCCGCGCAGCGTGACCAGTTGGCGGCGGGTGTCGAAGTGATACGGGCCGACGTCGAAACTGTCCTTGCCGTAGCGTTCCGGATACGCGCGCCGCAGCAGTGCGGACAGCCTCTCGCGAAACTCGGCATGCCGCACGGGCAGCGTGGCGTAGTCGTCGGCGCCCAGCACGAACGCGCGCACGACGCTTTCTTCCGAGCCATCCACCGACGCGAACATCACGGGCATGCGCTCGCCGCCTACCGAGCGGACCGCCTTGAGCACATCCGTGCCCGACAGACGCAGCGCGTGCCAGTCGAGAATCAGCAGATCGACCGTCGAGCGGGCGAGCACCTTGGAGAGCGTCAGGCCGTCGTCGTACACGACGCAACTGTGGCCAGCCTGAACGATGATTTTTTCCAGCAACTTACCCTGCACGAGGTCACGCTGAAGAATGGCGATACGCATTGATGAGTCCCCGACAATTGGTCCAGGATCGCGATTCTGTTCACGCCTTCTCGTTAAGCCCATCAGACTTGTCTGAATTTGCAAAGGTTCTGCGACAAATTACATCCTGTAAAATCGCGGGCTGGCCAAAATCGTCATCGCGCCGCCCTATCCGGGCTGGCGCGCCGTGTCCCGTGCCCTACCCCGCACTGCCGCACTTCCCGCCTGACGACCGCCGTACTCCGCGCGCAACGCGCGGCTCTTCTATTCATACAACGACAGGCAATGCAAGCAACAGAACTGGGTAGACCACACGCCAGGGACAGCGCGCACGCGCGCCCCCTCACGGGCAACGACTACAAGACACTCAGCCTCGCCGCGCTCGGCGGCGCGCTCGAGTTCTACGACTTCATCATCTTCGTGTTCTTCGCCCCGGCGATCGGACAGCTGTTCTTCCCGCAGTCGATTCCCGACTGGCTGCGCCAGCTGCAGACCTTCGGCATCTTCGCCGCCGGTTATCTGGCGCGGCCGCTGGGCGGCATCATCATGGCGCACTTCGGCGATCTGCTCGGCCGCAAGCGCATGTTCACGCTGAGCGTGCTGCTGATGTCGCTGCCGACACTGATGATGGGCATGCTGCCCACCTACGCGAGCATCGGCATCATGGCGCCCGTGCTGCTGCTCCTGTTCCGCGTGATGCAGGGCGCGGCTGTCGGCGGCGAAGTGCCGGGCGCGTGGGTATTCGTCTCCGAGCACGTGCCGCAGCGCCACGTCGGCTATGCGTGCGGCACGCTGACAGCGGGCCTGACGGCGGGCATCCTGCTCGGCTCGCTGGTCGCGTCGGCCGTGAACCGCCACTTCGCGCCCGCCGACATCACCGATTTCGCGTGGCGCATCCCGTTCCTGCTCGGCGGCGTGTTCGGCCTGGTCTCGGTCTATCTGCGGCGCTGGCTGCACGAGACGCCCGTGTTCGCCGAAATGAAGCAGCGCAAATCGCTGGCCGCGGAAATTCCGTTGAAGGCCGTGCTGCGCGATCATGGCCGCGCCGTGATCGTGTCGATGCTGCTCACGTGGATGCTGTCGGCCGCGATCGTCGTCGTGATCCTGATGACGCCGACGCTGCTGCAAAAGCAGTTTCACATCGCGCCGGCGACGGCACTGTTCGCCAACAGCATCGCGACGCTGTTCCTGACGATCGGCTGCGTGCTGGCGGGCTCGCTCGCGGGGCGCTTCGGCGCGGGCCGGACGATTTTCGTCGGCTGCGTCGGGCTCGGCATTGCGTATTACGTGCTGTTCCAGCAACTCGCCGTCGATAGCGCGATGCTCGTGCCGCTGTACGCGATCGCGGGCCTGTTCGTCGGCGTGATCGGCGCGGTGCCGTTCGTGATGGTCAATGCGTTCCCGCCCGTGGTGCGCTTCTCGGGCATCTCCTTCTCGTACAACGTCGCGTACGCGGTGTTCGGCGGCCTGACGCCGATCGTCGTTTCGCTGATGCTGAAGTCGAATCCGATGGCGCCCGCGCTCTACGTCGGCGCGCTGTGCGTGATCGGCGCCCTGACCGCGTGCTTCGTGAAGAAGGACGCCGCGCAGTAAAGCCGTTTCAGGTGGCGTGCGCGGGCACGCCACTTGCCCCCCCTGGACGGGTCGTCGCATCGACACTTCAAGCCGGTCCAAAACGTCGCATGGCAGGGCCGCCCTATCATCGACGCATGAATACTTCTCCTGTACCCCGCTTCACGCCGGCGCTCGCGCGCATCGTCGCGACGGTCAGCGTCGGCTTCGTCGTCACGCAACTCGACGTGACCATCGTCAATATCGCGCTCGCGAAGATCGGCGCGGATCTGCATGCGGATGTCACCGGCCTGCAATGGATCGTCGATGCGTACACGCTCGCATTCGCGGTGTTGATGCTGTCGGCGGGTGTGCTGGGCGACCGCTTCGGCGCGCGGCGGATGTTCGCGTGCGGCATCGCGCTGTTCGCGGCGGCGTCGTTGGCCTGCGGGCTCGCTTCGGGCGCCGCGCTGCTCGTCGCCGCGCGCGCCGTGCAAGGCATGGGCGCGGCGGCGATGCTGCCCAATTCGCTCGCGTTGCTCAACGAGGCATGCAGCCACGATCCGAAGCTGCGCGCCCGCGCTGTGGGGTTGTGGACGGCGGCAGGCGCGATCGCGATTGCGGCGGGCCCGGTGATCGGCGGATTGCTGATCGCTGCATTCGGCTGGCGCGCGATCTTTCTGGTGAATCTGCCCATTTGCGCGTTGGGGCTGGCAGCAACCTTCGCGTGGGTGCCGCGTCCGCGGGCGGCCGCTGATAGAGCGCCGTCGACTGCACGTCCACGCGGCATCGATCCCGTCGGCCAACTGCTCGCGGTCGTCGCGCTGACGGCCTTTACGGGTGCCGTGATCGAATGGCGGCCGCTCGGGCTCACGCACCCGCTCGTTTGCGGCAGCTTCGTGCTCGCGCTGATCGCGACGGTGGCGTTCGCCATCACCGAGCGTCGCGTCGATACGCCGATGCTGCCGCTCACGTTCTTCGGCAACCGCACCTTCAGCGCGGCCGTGCTGTTCGGTATCTGCGTGAATCTGACTTACTACGGCGTCGTGTTCGTGCTGAGCCTTTATCTGCAGCACGCACGCGGCGAGACGCCGCTGCAGGCGGGTCTCGCGTTCCTGCCGCTGACGGGCGGGTTCCTGGTTTCGAACGTCGCGAGCGGCTGGGTGGTCGGGCGCTTCGGTGCACGCGTGCCGATGATCGCGGGCGCGATCACGGCCGCGCTCGGCTATGGTCTGCTGCATTTCGCGCAAGCCGCTTCACCGCTCTGGACGCTGCTAGTACCGTTTCTGCTGATCCCGTCCGGCATGGGCCTCGCCGTCCCGGCAATGACGACGGCCGTGCTCGCTTCCGTCGACGCGCAACGCGCCGGCACGGCCTCGGCGGTTCTGAACACGGCGCGACAGGCGGGCGGCGCAGTCGGCGTGGCGGCGTTCGGCGCGCTCGCGAGCGCGTCCGACGCGGCGGGTGCGGCTGGCGCAGCGCATGTCGTGGCCGGCCTCGGATCGTCGACGCTGATCTCGTCGTGCATCCTGCTGTGCGCGCTCGGGCTCGCGTGTCTCGTGCATCCCGAGCCACACACGCACGATCGGGCGCGCGGCGGCCGTCATGGCGCGCGGCCTGCCAACGCCAGCAAATGACGCGCGCATGAGCCGCTAAAAACACAAACACCCACGATGCACGCGGCATCGTGGGTGTTGTAAATGGCGGAAAACGGCAGCAGGCGTTACAGCGTCGTCTCCTGAATCGTGCCCGTATCGAGCGCTCTTTCGATGAGCCCTTCGCTTTGCACCTTGCGGATCGCGTCGGCGACGAGCGTTTCCGGCTGTTCGATTTCCGCCTTGATCGAGCTGATCAATCCGGCTGCATCGAGGATCACCAGCGTTTCGGCCGTATCGGCCCGGCTGATGATCACACGATGCGGCGTCGGCCCTTCGCCGAGGCTCGCGCAAAACTGCATGACCGTGCCGTTGATCGTTTGGTCAAAAGCTTGAATCATCGCGTGCTCCTTGTAGTCGAATTGGCTTGCCAAACGTCGATGGTGCACGAATGATGCCCGCTCTTGCGGCGGCGTCGCAACAGAGGGCCCGCTTATTGCCGCTTTCGTGCTGATCTCGTGCCGCTGCGCGGGCAACGATCACAGGCTGCTGCCCAGGCCGCCGCGCGGCGCGCGCGCGCCGTCGACGCTGATGCGCCCCGCGCCCGTGACGAACAGCAGGAGAAATCCGCCCGCGATGCCGACGTTTTTCCAGAAATGGATGATCATGTCGCGCTGCAAGGTCGCGTCGGTGATGTTCCAGAAGTCGTGTCCGAGGACGGCCGTCGCGATGGTGTAAGCAGCCATGAACAGGCCGAGCGCGCGGATCCTGAAGCCGACCACGAGGAAAAGTCCGCCGAGCACCTCGACGGCCGTCGCAACCGGCGCGGCGACCTGCACGAACGGCACGCCCTTCGAATGCAGATACCCGACGAAGCCCGCATAGCCGAGCAGCTTCATCACGCCGCCCCAGAGGAACAGCACGGCAAGCGCGAGGCGGGCAAGAAGAATTACGCCGGAATCGACGGGACGCGTCATGGATGTGGCTCCTGATTTGAATTAAGCAGAAGACCGGGCCGCACGTCATCAGTTCCCGGGCGCTCAAGTCAGAATAAGTGGAATGGCCCGCTTTTCCAAGCAATCGACATAGGCCAAATCTGCCGCATTCCGAGTTTGCGTCACCTCGATGCGGACACCGACGTCGACACGGACGCGATGTCGGGGAATGCCCGTAAATTGAGCAAATTCACCAGCCTGTGCATGCGCAGCTTTGTTATAATCTTCTCAGGAAATCGAACAAAATCTAACGCGCCAACTCGGCTCAACATCGCGTTGAAGAGACCATCCCCATGCTGAAAACTGAACGTCTGCGCATGCTCGCCGATGCGCTGGCCAAACAGAGCGTGATGCGCCTGCGCGACGCGGCGACGTTACTGGGCGTATCGGAGATGACGGTACGCCGGGACATTGCTGCGAGCCCGGGGCATTTTACGTATCTGGGCGGTTATATCGTCAGCGCGACGGACGTGCCGAACACGGCTGGCTATTCGCTGGAGCAGGAAAAGGACCATTTCGCGCAGGCCAAGGCGGAGGCATCGGCTGTGGCGGCGAAGCTGATCGTGAACAACGAGACGCTATTCATCGACTGCGGGACGACGCTCACTACGCTCGCGCGGCTGATTCCCAACGATCTGCATGTGACGATTGTCTGCTATTCGCTGAATGTAGCGGAGATTTTGCGGCGCAAGCCTAATGTGCGGATGATTCTTCTGGGCGGTGTATATGTGCCGTCGTCGGATTCGTTTTCGGGCGAGGAAAGCATCGAGGTGCTTCGGCGCATGGGGATCAACAAGGCGTTTATTTCCGCCGGCGGCGTTGATGATGCGCACGGTGTGACGTGCTGGAATTTTCATGAAGTCGCGCTTAAACAGGCCGCGATGGCGGCGGCTGTCGAGAGTCATCTCGTGGTTGATAGCAGCAAGTTTGGTGTTGTTAAGGCGGTTCGGTTCTCGAAGGTCGAGGAGTTTGCTTCGATCATTACCGAGAAGGGGCAGGTGGTTGCCGCGAAGCGGAAGGGTTAGGTTTTTTGTCTGTCTTGCGATGCTCGGGTATTTTGCTTTTGCTTTGGCTTTGCGCTGGCGTCCGCGTGATGTTATTGGTTTGCTAGCGTTGCCCCTGTGCGGGGCGGCACCTACTTTTCTTTGCCGCCGCAAAGAAAAGTAGGCAAAAGAAAGCGGCTCACACCGCCAGTTCTTGTATTTGCCTGAGGGCCCCCAACGGTTCTTACGCTTCACACGGCAACGCACCTGTTCGCGTTCGTTGCCAACGTTCTCTCTGTACGCCTCACCCGCTTCGCGCGCCCGCATTACCGAATGCCGCGCCAGATAGTCCACCGCCGCCCAGGTGGCAAACAGTGTGTAGGCCAAAGTACTCCACACGCCTCACTTCGGACCGATAGCGCATGCGCTCCACCTGTAAGAGCGCTAACTTCTACGTCGCGACAACCTGCACACAGTTTGCCACCTGGGCGGCACATACCATTCGCTGCCGTCTGCCGTTGTATGGGTGCCTGAAGCGGGTGATGCGATCATTCGAAGCGTTGGCAACGAGCACTAACCAGGGCACTGCCGTGTGAAGGATGGGGACGTTGGGGGCCCGTGGATAGGAACAAGCACTGGCGGTGTGAGCCGCTTTCTTTTGCCTACTTTTCTTTGCGGCGGCAAAGAAAAGTAGGTGCCGCCCCGCACAGGGGCGACGCTTGCAGACCAATAACATCACGCGGACGCCGGCGCAAAACAAAAGCAAACCACCCCAGCGTCGCAAACAACAACCACTAACCCTTCCGCTGAAGAGCAAACAACGTCCCAGCAATCAAAATAAACGCCCCGATAATAACCTTCTGCCAGGTACTCGGCACCCCAACAAGAATAAGCACGCTATTAATGAGCGTAACGAGCACGACCCCAAGCAAAGTACCAACAACAGTCCCCGTCCCACCAGTAATCCGGGCCCCGCCCAGAATCACCGCAGCGATCACATCGAGTTCAGTGCCGACAAGATCAAAAGGATTGGCCAACCGGTTATTCGACACATGCAGGATGCCTGCAATTCCCGCCAGCATCCCCGTATAACCAAACACAAAAAGATGAATAGCCCGCAGGTTATAACCAAGCCGCTCGGCAATAGCAAGCGAACCACCCATGGCATAAACCCCACGCCCCATCATCGTGCGATTCAGCAGCCACCACGTGACAACAGATGCAATCACAAGCGCCAACACAGAAGCCGGCAACACCGCCCTTAACCCATCGGCAGTGTGATAAAAGAACAGCGGAATACGCCCAAAATGATCCATGCTGTGCGGAATGTTCATAAAGAACGTCGTGCCGATAAACGTCAGCAAAATCCCGCGATACAAGTACTGCGTACCAATCGTCACGATCAGCGAAGGCGCCTTCAGCCGGTGCACCAGCACACCATTGATCACCCCAAGCACAATGCCGCCCAGCGCGCCAACGACAAGAATCAACGCAAACGGCGCGTCCGGCCACCACGCAAACACAGCCTTGGTAATCGCATACATGGTGAGCGCGCCGATCGCCGTGAACGACACATCGATACCACCCGACGCGAGCACCACGAGCGTCCCAAGCGCGAACAGCGACATCGTCGTCGCCGAATGCAGCAGATCGAACAGCGTCGCAAGCTGAAAGAAGCGCGGATTGATCGCACCGACGATCACACACGTCACGACGATCAGCGCCGTCGTGAACCACTCCGGGTTGCGCGAGAACTTCGCGCGCCACGTGGGCGGCTTCACCTCGGGCGCGATTTCGACGACGTTGGGGGTAGTCACAGTCCGGTCCATGATAGACGACATCTTATGCAGCCTCTGACAGCAGAGCGTGATACAGCTCCGCTTCGTTCAACTGATCCGCGCGATACTGGCTCGCCACGCGGCCTTTCTTCATCATCAGAATGCGATCGCAATTCTGCAGCAGCTCGGGCAAGTCATCGCTGATCAGAATGATGCCGATGCCGCGCTGCGACAGCTTCTGCATGATCCGGTAAATGATGTCCTTCGAGCCGACATCCACGCCAACCGTCGGCCCATGCAGGATCAGCACCCGTGGATCAATCGCGAGCCAGCGCCCAATCAGCACACGCTGCTGGTTGCCGCCCGACAGCGACTGCACCGGCTTGTCGACGCCCGGCGTCGCGATCTGCAAGTCCTTCACGGTCTGCTCGGCAAGCTGCTGCGAGCGCGCGCGATCGACCTGTCCAAAGCGATCGCGCAAGCTCGAAATCATCGCGGTGATCACGTTGTCGCGAATCGACTTGTCCAGAAATAGCCCTTCGTTCAGGCGGTCTTCGGGCACATAGCCGATCCGATGATCCTTCGCGTCCGACGGCGTGCGCAATACAACGTGCCTGCCTTCGAGCGTCACCGTGCCGCTCTCCGCCGGCGCAACGCCCGCCAGCGCGCGCGCCAGTTCGTTACGGCCCGAATCGAGCAGCCCCGTCACGCCGAGAATCTCTCCGCGATGCAGCGCGAACGACACATCGCGGAACTGCGCGCCGCGCGTGTAGCCCTTCACATCGAGCACGACTTCCGTACCGACTTCGCCTTCACGATACCGCTCGCTCGACAGATGACGGCCTGTCATCAGCTCGCTGATCTGCGTTTTCGTGTAATCGGCAATCGGGCCTTGCGCCATCTTCTGGCCGTCGCGCAACACGATCACTTCGCCGCCGATCGCATAGCACTCGTCGAGCTTATGGCTCACGAACAGCACAGTCACGCCCTGCGCGCGCAGATTGCCGAGCACGGCGATCAGGTTGTCCACTTCCTTTTGCGTGAGCGAGGTGGTCGGCTCGTCCATGATGACGAACTTCGCTTCGCTCGCAATCGCGCGCGCAATCGCCACGAGCTGCCGCGTCGCGAGCGGCAACTGTTCGATCAGCGTCGACTGGAATTCGGGATCGCCGGGCAAACCCACGGCTTCGAGCGCTTTCGCCGCGGTGCGCGCGAGCGCCTTGCGGTCGAACGTGCGCGTGAGGCGCCCGTTGTGCTCCGCAAGTTCCGACGTCAGCGCAACGTTTTCGGCGACGCTCATGTTCGGCAGCAGCGACAGGTCCTGATAGACCGTCTCGATGCCCGCCGCCAGCGATTCGAGCGCCGAAAGCCGCGCGTGCGAAACGCCTTCGATGATCAACTCGCCTTCATCGGGCGGCTGCGCGCCGGAGATGATCTTGATGAGCGTGCTCTTGCCGCAGCCGTTTTCACCGAGCAGGTGATAGATCTGCCCGCGATCGAAAGACAGGCTCACGCCGCGCAACGCATGCACGCCCGTGAACCGCTTGTGTACGCCGACCACCTGCAGGAACGGCGTGGAGGAAACGTTTTGATTCATGCTGAAAAGCCGTGCTCCAGATGAATATCGAAGCGTGCGGGCGCTCGCTAGCGAAAGCCCGCACGCGGTGATGCCACGATCAGAAGTTGTATTGCTTGTAGTTCGTCTTGTCGACGTTCACCCAGCCCTGGCCGCGCACGATGATGCCCTTGCCCGGACCCTTCTCGACCGTCACCTTCGTGTAGCCCGGAATGCCGAGATCCGCGCCGTTCTGCACGGTCTTGCCTTCGACCAGCATCTGCGCAACCTTGTTCATCGCGAGACCGGCCTGTTTCGGATCCCAGAACGCGATGCCGTTCACCGCGCCGCTTTCGAGGAACTTGCCCGCTTCCGTCGGCAGACCCGTGCCGTAGACGCAGATCTTGCCTTGCATGCCCGCTTCTTCCACTGCGCGGCCAATGCCGATCACGTCCAGCGACGACGAACCCTGGAAGCCCTTCAGGTCGGGGTGCTTGCGCAGCACTTCCTTCGCCACTTCATACGCCTTCTCGCCGTCGTTGTTCGTTTCGAGCTTCGGCTCGACGAGATTCAGCTTCGGGTACTTGGCCTTCGCGTTGTTGATGCCGCCGTCGGCCCATTGCACCTGCGAGCGGCTGCCGAGCGAGCCGACCAGCACGGCCCACTTGCCGTCCTGATGCATGCACGACGCGAGGCGCTCGTTCAGGCCCGCGCCGTACGCGGAGTTGTCGAAGGCTTCGATGTCGACCATCGTGTTCTTCGCGTTGTCCGCTTCATGCGTGACGACCTTGATGCCGCGATCCATCGCCTTCTTCAGCGCGGGTTCGAGCGTCGGCGGATCGTACGGAACGACGGCGATGGCCGTCACTTTCTTCGCGATCAGGTCTTCGATGATCTTGAGCTGCTGCGCGGCGTCGGCGCGGCCCGGGCCCGTCTGATACGCCTGCACGCCGGGGTTGTCCTTCGCGAACTCCTTGACGCCTTCGTCCATCCGGTTGAACCAGTTGATGCCCGTGACCTTGACGACCGTGACGATCGTTTCGTTGGTCGCGGCTTGCGCGGCGGCGATCACGCCCAGCGCGAGTGCGCCCGTTGCAAGGGCGGCGCTCAGTCGGGTCAGTTTCATGCGTTTGTCTCCGTTGCCTTTAGTGATGTAGTCATGAGTTGGTGTCGCCCCTTCATATGCACGCGGAAATCCAGGGCCCCGATGTCCGCTGAAACCATCGCTGCAGCGCTAACGCCTCTGATTCGGCTGCGCGAAACCGAAGATCGCACGCACCCGCTCGCCGCCCGCAAACGCGAGCGATGCCAGCAGCAGGAAACCCCACGCGCAATCACCGAAGAACTGCGACACGCCGAGCAGATTGAAGAAGCTCGACAGGAACTGAAGCACCGTCGCCGCGAAAAACACGCAGACGATGCGACCATAACCGCCCGCGGGATTCACGCCGCCCATCACGGCAATCAGGATCGCGATCAGCAGATACGAATTGCCGTAGTCCCACTTCGCGCTCGACGTGTGCGTGACGCTGATGAGCCCCGCAAGCGACGCGAGGATGCCGCACATCATGTACGTGAGAATCAGCATCCGCGCGCGCGGAATACCCGTGTAGAACGCGGCTTTCGGATTCGTGCCCATCAGGTACAGGCGCAAGCCGAACGGGCTGCGCCGCAGCAGCCAGCCGAGCACGACGACAGCCGCAATGAAAATGACGAATGAAACGGGCACCTGGAACCACGTGCCATTGCCGATATCCGACAGCGGCTCGACATAATCGACGTGCACCGACGCGCCGTTGCTCAACACGACGGCACAACCCGTGAACAGCAGCTGCGTGCCGAGCGTGCAGAGAATCGGCGTGAGGCGCAAACGGGCGATCACGACGCCGTTCACCAGCCCGCCAATCGCACCCATGACCACGACGATCGCGCAGAACACGCCCGTGTAGAGCATCGGCGAATCGTCGCCGCTGATGAACTTCGGCACGACCAGCGCCGCGACCATGCCCGACAGGTTCGCCAGCCCGACGCCTGACAGATCGATGCCGCCGTTGCCCGATACCATCGACAGCATGATGCCGAGCGCGAGCAAGCCGAGTTCAGGCAACTGGCCGCCCATCGACTGAAGGTTGTCGAGCGAAACGAACTGGCCGTGCGAGATCCATGTCGCGGCGAGCACGACGAGCACGTTCACGGCCAGCAGAAAGTTCAGTTGCCGGTCGCGAAACAGGCCGGCGGAAAGCGAGGACTTCATGTCGAAACGAACTCCTTCATGCCGCGCGCCGCATCAGGCGGCGCACGCGCTCAATGCGTTGAAAGCGGATGACCGGCCTGCGCCAGCACTTCGTTGACTTCGGCGAGCGTCGGCATCGACGGCGCGGTGCCGGGGCGCGTCACCGAAATGCCCGCCAGCGCGCAACCAAAGCGCGTCGCTTCGACGGCATCCGCGCCGCGTGCGAGTGCCGCCGCAAAACCGCCTGTGAAACCATCGCCTGCGCCTGCCGTTTCAACGACGCGTCCACACTGGAACGCAGGCACGAACACCGACTGCTCCGCGGAATGCAGCAACGCGCCCGCTTCGCCGAGCGTCACGATCACGTTGCGCACGCCTTTTTTCAGCAGTACGTCGGCGGCACGGCGCGCATCGTCGACATTGCTGACTTCGATGCCCGTCAGCGCGGTCGTTTCCGTTTCGTTCGGCGTGATGTAGTCGCACAACGGGAAGATGCTGTCGTCGAGCGGCAACGCGGGCGCGGGATTGAACACGGTCGTCACGCCATGCTTGCGCGCGACTTCGAGGCCGTGCTTCGCTGCCGCGACCGGTTGTTCGAGCTGCGTGACGAACACGCGCGCCGAGGCGATATCCGCTTCGATCGCGTCGACGTCGCCCGCATTCATCGTCGCTGCCGCGCCGGAAGCGACGATGATCGCGTTCTTGCCGGTGGTGTCGTCGACGAAAATATGCGCTGCGCCCGTCGAAGCACCGTCGACGACCGACGCACGCGCCGTGATGCCCTCGGCGTCCCACGTGGCTCGCGCAATCTGACCGAACGCATCGTTGCCGAGGCGCGTGCAGAACACCACGTCCGCACCCGCTCGCGCCGCCGCGACGGCCTGGTTCGAGCCCTTGCCGCCGGGGCCCATCTTGAACGCATTGCCCGCGATCGTTTCGCCGATCAGCGGCATGCGGTCCGCGCGAAACGTGAGGTCCGTCACATAGATGCCGAGAATGACGACGCGGCCTTCTTTCTGTTGCGTGGCCATCGTCGTCATTCCTTCGGTGCGTCGGGCGCGAGCAGCACGCCCTTCTTGAAGATGAAACAGCCGTAGCCGCGCGTTTCGCCCGTGGCGATCACGCAGTAGGCCTTCTTCGCGCGCGCATAGAACGCAAAGCGCTCGATGCCGACGAACGGCACGTCGCGCCCTTCGGCCTCGTTCACTTCGGCCTGCGCTTCGCGCTGCACGGCGGGAATGGTGTTCGGCTCGCCGACCACTTCCATGCGCGAGGCAGGATCGTCGACGAACGTATCGAGCGGCAGCACCGACAGCAGCGCGCGAATCGCGCGCGGCGCATCGACGCCATCGAGCCGCAGCAGTTTGCCCGTCACGGACTCCCGCGCGACCGAGTCGCCCGGAAAGTTCGCGTCGCAAATCACCACTTCGTCACCGTGGCCCATCGCGCGCAGCGCGTGCAGCACATCGGCGTTCAACAGCGGGTCCAGATTCTTCAGCACGTTGTCTCCTCCGTTATTCGGTTGGCGCGCTATCGTTCTGTCATGCCCTGTCAGGCGATCAGAACACGATCAGTCGCCATACGGTATCCAGATGTTCTTGACTTGTGTTGCATGGCGCAGAAACGCCGGGCCTTCGCTCGATGGGTCGTACCAGTCGAACGCGCGGCCATGATCGACGAACGTGCGCTTCAGGTTGCCAATCGACTCGCGTTCGGCAAGCGCCGAATCTTTCGCGGAGCCGAAGCACCACAGCGCATCGACGTCGTCGTGCTTCGCGAGCGCCGGCAACAGCGCAGCGCGTTCGCCCGTCACGATGTTGAGCACGCCCGCAGGCACATCCGACGTCTCGACGATCTGATAGAAGTCGGTCACTGTAAGCGGACTCGACGAACTCGGCAAGGCAACGACGCGATTGCCCATCGCAAGCGCGGGCGCGATCAGCGAAATGAAAGACAGCAGCGGCGCTTCGTCCGGGCACGCAATACCGATCACGCCGAGCGGCTCGTTCATCGCGAGCGCGACGCCGCGCAGCGGCGGCGCATGCACCGCGCCGTCGAACTTGTCGGCCCACGCGGCATACGCGAACAGGCGCGTCACCGACGCGTCCACTTCGCGGCGCGCTTCGGCAATGCTTGCGCCCGTGCGCTTCACCAGTTGATGCACGAACTCATGCGCGCGCACCGCGAGATTTTCCGCGAGGTAATAGATCACCTGCGCGCGGTTGTGCGCGGTAGCTTGCGACCATTTCTGCGCGCCGCGCGCCGCCGCGACGGCATTGCGGATGTCCTTGCGATTGCCCTCGCCCACTTCGCCGACGAGCGCGCCATCGGCGCCATACACGGGCAGCGTGTAGCCGCTATCGGGGCGCGCCTGCTTGCCGCCGATGAAGAGCTTCGCGGTGCGGTCGATCGCCAGCACATCGGCGGTCTGTTCAAACTCATGCGCTTGCGTCGACACCTCCGTCACGCGATGCACCGGGCGACGCTCGCCGAGCGCGAGCCATGCCTTCGGCTTCACGTATTCGTAGATGCCTTCGCGGCCGCCTTCGCGTCCATAGCCCGACTCGCGATAGCCGCCGAAGCCGACCGCCGCGTCGAACAGATTCGTCGCGTTGACCCACACGACGCCGCACGCAAGGCGCGGCGCAATGTCGAGCGCGCGGCCGATCGTTTCGCTCCAGATGCTCGCGGCGAGACCATAGCGCGTGTTGTTCGCGAGCGCGACCGCTTCGTCCGGCGTGCGGAACGTCATCGTCACCAGCACGGGGCCGAAGATTTCTTCCTGCGCCAGCGTCGAGGCAGGCGCGACGCCCGTGACGAGCGTCGGCGGATAGAAGCAGCCGCCCGCGGGCACCGTCGTTTGCGTCGACTGATAGATTTCGCAGCCTTCCAGGCGGCCTGCTTCGACGAGCGAGTCGATCCGCTCCAGTTGCACCTTGTCGACGATCGCGCCGATATCGATGCTCTTGTCGAGCGACGGGCCGACGCGCAGCGTCGCCATGCGGCGCTTGAGCTTGTCGATGAAGCGCGCAGCAACGCCTTCCTGCACGAGCAGACGCGAGCCTGCGCAGCACACCTGGCCCTGGTTGAACCAGATCGCGTCGACTACGCCTTCGACTGCGCCGTCGAGATCCGCATCGTCGAACACGATGAACGGCGACTTGCCGCCCAACTCCAGCGTCAACGACTTGCCCGTGCCCGCAGTCGCCGCGCGGATCACGCGGCCCACTTCCGTCGAGCCCGTAAATGCAATCTTGTCGACGCCGGCATGTTCGACGAGTGCCGCACCCGTGCGTCCATCGCCCGTCACCACGTTCAGCACGCCCTTCGGCAAGCCCGCGCGCTGCGCGAGTTCGGCGAACAGCAACGCGGTGAGCGGCGTGTATTCAGCTGGCTTCAGCACGACGCAGTTGCCCGTCGCGATGGCAGGTGCGATCTTCCACGCGAGCATCAGCAGCGGGAAATTCCACGGCACGATCTGGCCGATCACGCCGAGCGGCGCGAAGTCCTTGAACTCGCTGTCCTGCAGTTGCGCCCAGCCCGCGTGATGCAGAAAGTGCCGTGCTACAAGAGGGATATCGATGTCGCGCGTTTCGCGGATCGGCTTGCCGTTGTCGAGCGCTTCGAGCACGGCAAACAGACGGCTATGCCGCTGCACCATCCGCGACAGCGCATACAGATGCCGCGCGCGTCCCGCGCCGCCCAGCGCGAGCCAGCCCGGCTGCGCGGCGCGCGCGGCGGCGACGGCGGCATCCACGTCGGCTGCGTCGCCTTGTGCGATATGCGCGAGCAGATCGCCCGTCGCGGGTTCGTGCGATGCGAAACGTTCGCCCGCTGCGGGCGCGCGCCATCCACCGTCGACGAAATGGCCGAACGTCGCGTCATGCTGCGCGAGCCACGCACGCGCTGGTTGATCGTCCTCGGGTGCGGGACCGTACTCCATCGATGAAAAATACTCGGCTACGCTCATGGGATCGATCTGCTCAGGCAACAGGGTGACGGTTGAAGGCGGAATAACGGCCAGTCGCGTAATGCTCGAGCTGGCGTTCGATATCGGCGAGAAGACTGGATGCGCCGAAGCGGAACAGTTCGGGCTCGAGCCACGCGCGGCCCAGTTCTTCTTTCATCAGGATCTGATACAGCAGCGCCGTCTTCGCGTTCGACACGCCGCCCGCCGGCTTGAAGCCGATCAGGATGCCCGTGCGCGCGTGGTATTCGCGGATCATGCGCGCCATCACGAGCGACACGTCGAGCGTCGCGTTGACGCCCTCCTTGCCCGTCGACGTCTTGATGAAATCGGCGCCTGCCATCATGCAGATCATCGATGCACGCGCGACGTTCGACAACGTCTGGATATCGCCCGTTGCGAGAATCGCTTTCAGATGCGCTTCGCCGCACGCGGCGCGGAAATCGCGCACTTCGTCATAGAGCGCCTGCCAGTTGCCCGTCAGCACGTACTCGCGTGTGACGACGATATCGATTTCCTGCGCGCCGTCGGCCACCGATGCCTCGATTTCCTTCAGCTTCAGCGGATGCGGAATCAGACCGGCCGGAAAGCCCGTCGAAACGGCCGCAACGGGAATGCCGCTGCCGGCGAGCGCATCGACGGCGGCCGCGACATAGCGGTGATACACGCACACGGCGCCCGTCGTGATGGTATGCGGCGGCACGCCGAGCGCCGCGAGGATGTCCGCGCGCACCGGCTGTCTCGCCTTGGCGCACAGACGCCGCACGCGGCCTTCCGTGTCGTCGCCGTTGAGCGTCGTCAGGTCGATGCAGGTGACGGCTTTCAACAGCCATGCGGCCTGCGCATCCTTCTTGACGGTGCGGCGCGTGCCGAGCGTCGCCGTGCGCCGTTCTACGGCCGACTGGTTGACGCGCAGGCCATCGAGCCATGCGAGATCGAAGGGCACGCCCGGATTACGGGCGGGATGAACGTGGGCCGTGCGTCGCAGCGCGACGACCGACGAGGACTGGGTAGGAGCTTCAGGCATAGACATCCGCAAGTTTGTGCAATGCACCGCAACGGCTGATGGTTTATTTGCATGCATCGTACATCGCTTGAGAGGATTCTAACAAGCTTCGTTACGATCGTTTCCAGCGATCACGGACGTGGCTGACCCGGTTCGGGCGGTCGGAAGGCTTATCCGGCAAGGCTTTGGGCGCAGCCGACGACCGGCATTGGTGTTTTCACCAGGGTGTGAGCGGAAGAGCCTGGGGCCAGGCGATGTCACAAACTTTGAAACGACGTTCGGTGCAAGTTGCCGCTAAACGTCGGTGTGTCATGAGGGACGTGAGGATCGACGGATTCGTCGAGATCGGCGACGCATGCAGAACAAGCGTTGGATGCGCCGCACAAACGCATCCAGTTGAGGTCGCCGGAAGCCCATTTCAAGGGGGCCAATTTTTGCAGAAATCGCACTTGAAAGTTTGCACAGGCTTCCTATCTATCGAGTCATCAGGGCAGCCGCTGCATCGACACGACGGCGCTGCATGTATCCATTCGTTCGTCGCGGCATGACAGGCAAACCGGCACACTCAGGCCGGCGCGTCTCGCCGCTCAGAGGAGAGAGCGACCATGAGTGACTTGTATTTCGGAACCGATGTGTTCAGCGAACTCGACCGCTTGCAGCGCCATATGTCGAGCGTGTTCAACGGCTTCCCTTCGAGCCTGCGTTCGAGCCGTGCCGGCACGTTCCCGAGCCTCAACATCGGCACGACCGACGAAGCAATCGAGATCGTCGCATTCGCCCCCGGCATCGATCCTTCGAAGCTCGAGCTATCGATCGACAAGGGCTTGCTGACCATCGCAGGCGAGCGCGCGGCGGCACGCCCCGCACAGGAAGAAGGCGCACGCGCCTATGCACAGGAGCGCTTCAACGGCGCGTTCCGCCGTGTCGTCGAACTGCCGCAACAAGCCGATCCCGACAATGTGCAGGCGCGTTATGTCGACGGCTGTCTGGTGATCACGGTCGGCAAGCGCGAAGCGTCGAAGCCGCGCGCCATCACGGTTCAATAAGGGCGAGGAATACATCATGAGCGACAACACTCAAGTGACCCAGCGCGACGAGAGCGCAGTGAGCCGCAATGGCGCGCGCCAGCAGGAACGCCGCGTGACGCTGACGCCGCCCGTCGATATCGTCGAGGACAGCAAGGCGGTGACGCTATGGGCGGATCTGCCCGGCGTGTCGAAGGACAAACTCGACATTCGCGTGCACGACGGCAGCCTGACGATCGAAGGTGAATCCACGGTCCCGGCTTCATCGAACGTGCGGCTCTCGCATGCCGAAGTGCGCGCGCCCTTCTTCGCGCGACGCTTCTCGATCAGCGACGACTTCGACACGTCGAAGATCGAAGCAAACCTCAAAGATGGCGTACTGAAGCTCGTCATTCCGCGCCGCGAGCAGGCACAGCCGCGGCGAATCGAAGTGAAACTCGGCTAAGCGTTGTATCGAAGTGAAAACGGAGCACCCGCGATTGCGGCGTGCTCCGTTTTTTTACCTGCGCTAAACGACTGCTGCGTTGCGCTATGCCTGCAAATCCAGCGCGGATCGCAAACGCTCGATCACGTCGCTCCAGTCATTGCGCTTCGATTGACGGAACAGACGCATCTGCGGATACCACGGACTGTCGTCGCGCTTCAGTTGCCAGCGCCAGTCGGGCGTGAACGGCAAGGCTATCCATACGGGCTTGCCGAGCGCGCCGGCAACATGTGCAACGGCTGTATCGACGGTGATCACGAGATCGAGTTGCGCGATCAGCGCGGCCGTCTCGGCGAAACTCGTCAGCCGGTCGGACACATCGCGCAACACGCCGCGCGCCACGCAATCATCGAGACACGCGCGATCGCTTTCGCGCACGTCCTTCACCAGCGAAACGAACCGCGCGTTCGCATCGAACAACGGGATGCATTGCGCGAGCGGAATCGAACGGTTGCGGTCGTTCAGATGCGTGCGGCTACCCGACCATACGATGCCCACGCGCGGCCTTGCATCGTCTTGCGCAAACAGGTCGGCCCATTGCGCGGCCAGTTGCGAATCCGCACGAATGTAGGGGCTTTCGGTGCTCAAATCGGTTTCGCGTATCTTCAACGCGAACGCGAGACTGAGCATCGGAATGTGATAGTCGAATGCAGGCAGCGGCGCCGTTTCACCGATCACTTCGGCCGCACCGGGATAGCCGAGCAACAGCGGCAGCAACGCATCCTGAACCCGCACGACGACGCGGGCGCCCATCGCGCTCAGGCGACCGACGAAACGGATGAACTGCACCGTGTCGCCGAAACCCTGCTCGCCATGCACGAGCACCGTCGTGCCGTCCAGCGGCTGCTTGCCCGTCCACAGCGTCGCGTCGGGAAAGCCGTGATTCATCGTGCCATCGAGCCAGCGCCATTCATATTCGCGCCAGCCATGTTCGAACTCGCCTAGCAGCAGATTGGTCTGCGCGCGATTGGTGCGCGCGCCGGCATCGTTCGCATCGATCGACACGGCTTTTTTGAACTGCTGCAACGCTTCGTCGAAACGATGCAGATCGCGCAACGCGACACCCAGATTCACGTACGCGCGGACGAAATTGGGCTTCAATGCGATCGCCTGGCGATACGCGGCGAGTTCTTCGTCATAGCGCTCCATCTGCCCGAGCAGCGTGCCGCGGTTGTAGTGCACTTCGGCCGATTGCGGATAGCGCTGCGTCAGCCGCGCGAGACGTTGCAGCGCGCGTTCGTGCTCGCCCGTCGCCACGAGCGACATTGCCGCGCCATGCAGCGATTCCGCGTGATCGGGATACGCGGCAAGCACGCGCTCGTAGAGCGCAATGGCGTCGGCGTGACGCCCTGCAAGTTGACAGATGTGAGCGGCGAAATGCAGCTGCTGCGGGGTCGTCGAGGCGGGCTGCGCGGCGCGCGTCGCGTAGTCGGCTGCGCGCGCGTAATCGCCCTGCTTCGCCGCGACGTAGCCGAGCGCTTCGAGTGCTTCGTTGTGGTTCGGATCGATCGACAGAATGCCGTGCAGCAGCGCTGCCGCTTCGTCGTATTGGCCGGCGGTGAACTTCTGCTGCGCGTCAGCGAGGCTTTGAGCGATATCGTGATTCATGATGCAGCGGTTCGGCGCAACGCCGCGTCGCGCCCGGAGACGGAGGGGTCGATTGTACGCGAGCCCCTTCGCGTTGCCTCCGCGTTGCCTTCGCTTGAGCGTCTTTCCGCTGCTGTCACGCCATGCCGCTTCGTGTCATCAAACTGACACGCGGATCTTGTGGTCCTTCTGCATTTCCTCGAGCTGTTTCTGCGCTTCGAGTTCTTTCTTCATCATGTCGCGGACTTTCTGCATGACCTTTTCACGCTCTTCGGGCGACATCTTCTTCAGGTCTTCTTCCGTGATGCCGAGCTTCGCGAGAATCATCTTTTCGATTCGCTCGCCCGTGGTGCCTTTAGTGTAATCGGTCAGTTGATCGAGCAGTTCCTTGAAACTCGGCTTGTTGCCCGATTGCGCGCCGGCACTGCTGCCGACTGCGCTATTCGTGCTGCCCGTGCCCATCGTTCCGATGTTGTTCGTCGTTTGCATGTCTTGCGTTCCCCGAGGTCTTGTTGAAATTCGAATCTGACATCCGCATTACGCTTGCGCAGCACTTTAGTCAGGACGAACCACGGCGTCAACGGTTCTCCGATGACATATTCGGACACAAACACCATCTCATCCAGCCGACCAGCGCGAGCAGCATGAGCCCCGCGCCGCCGAGCACCGGCTCACGCCACGCGACGAGCGCAATGAACGTGAATGCGCGGGCGCCTGCGAGCAGCGCAAATCCGGCGATGGCACCCGATGCCGCATCGATTGCGTCCTGCACGCGTGCATACGCGTCGACGCTCAAGGTGACGGCGGGCTCATGCATGATCGTTCTCCTGTCTTGGTATGTGGGATGGCTGCTATGCGTCAGGCGGCGCCGGGCGCTTCGTCGAGAAAGCCGGTGACCGACTGCAGCCGGCCATCCGACTCGACGACGCCGAAGTCGGAACCCTTCACGATCGAAGCACCCGAGGGCGTCAACAGTTCCCACGAGAAGCGCAGGCGATCCGCGAAGCCGTCGACCTCGGTCGTGCGGCGAAACGTGTGATGTGGAAAGCGTTCATGGACGGCGTGGATCATCGCGTCGATGCCGTCGTGTCCATTGCCGGATAAGAGCGGATCGACGTAGGCGGCATCGTTCGCCCAGGTCGCCGAAATCAGCTCGCGGCGGCGGCCGGCATCGGTTTCGTTCCAGGCGTCGAAGTAACGGTCGATCAGTGCGGTATGCGCGTTCATCATGGATTCCTTCAGTCGGTGGAGGGTCGAGAAGTCCGCCGCGTGTTTCGTATTTGCGGCGGCCTCGGACTGAAGATTCGTCGATGAACGTACGTGCGTCGATTACGCGGGAGGTAATGATCCGGCAGCACCTGCCGCTTCAAAGCGCGCAGGTGCCGGAGAGAAAGTCTTTCGGAGTGGATGCGGCGAACGCGTGCTATGCGTTCGCGGTGCTGATCTGATCGGCGAGCCGCCGGCCTGCGTCATACCCGGCTTCGCGCGCTTCCTCTTCGCTGTGGAACGTCGCGACGAGTTCTTGGAAGCGGCGGCTTTGTCCTGCAAGATGCGCGTCGGCGCCGTGATGGCACACATAGCCGACGTAGTGCCACAAGGTCTCCGGCACGGGCGGCCCGTAGGCCGTGACGGGAAGCACCCAGACTTCCTGGCCGTTGTGCTCGATCTTGTCCCACATGTTCACCTCCGGAACGGTCGCAAGGGACTTCAGTATGAGCGCGTTTGGCCGTGCCGGCGACCGGACGCGCGGCGACGCATTACCTCGGAGGTAATGGAATTGCGCCAGGGTTTGGCTATCATCGACGCCATGAACACGCTCACTGCCACCCTGTCCGCGTCCCCGGGCGCCCCTTCGATGAGCCGCACGGTCGGCGACATGCTGCGCGACTGGCGTCAGCGGCGCCGGATGAGCCAGTTGCTGCTCGCCTCCGAGGCCGACATTTCGACGCGCCATCTGAGCTTCGTCGAATCGGGCCGCGCGCTGCCGAGCCGTGAAATGGTCATGCATCTGGCCGAACGGCTCGACGTGCCGCTGCGGGCGCGCAATGCGCTGCTGGTCGCGGCGGGTTATGCGCCGCTCTATCGCGAGCGGCAACTGGGCGACCCTCAACTGGACGCGGCCCGTGAAGCGATCGATCTCGTGCTCAAGGGCCATGAGCCGTATCCCGCCGTCGCCATCGACCGGCACTGGACGATCGTCGCCGCGAACAACGCGCTCGCGCCGCTGCTGACGGCCGCGAAGCCCGCGCTGCTCGAAGCGCCCGTCAACGCGCTGCGGCTGTCGATGCATCCGGACGGCATCGCGTCGCAGATCGCCAACTGGCATGCGTGGCGCGCGCATCTGCTGTCGCGGCTGCAGCGCCAGATCGATGTCAGCGCCGACCCGACGCTCGCCGCGCTCTACGACGAACTGGCCGCCTACCCGACGCCGCCCGACGCCGAACCTGCCGACGACAGCCCCGCGTCGCCGCTCGAGCAGATTGCCGTGCCGCTGCGCCTGCGCACCGAACTCGGTGTGCTGTCGTTCTTCAGCACGACGACCGTGTTCGGCACGCCCGTCGACGTCACGCTCTCCGAACTCGCGATCGAAGCCTTCTTCCCCGCCGATCCGCAAACGGGCGAGGCGCTGCGCAAGTTCGCCGAAACGCGCGCGTCGTCGAACGTTTCGAGCGACTGAGAGACGCGCATGCACGAAGATATTTCGATCCGCCAGTTAGGGCCCGCCGACCGCGACGCGTTTTTCGCGCTGCGTTTGCGCGGTTTGAAAACGCACCCCGCCGCGTTCGGGCAAAGCTATGAAGAGGCCATCGAGCGCGGCCCGTCGCAACACGATTCCATGCTGGACGGCACGCATGCCGCATCCGGCAGCTTTTTGCTGGGCGCGTGGTCGTCGACGGATGGCGCGCTCGTCGGCACGGTCGGGCTGCTGCGCGAGACGCGACACAAGGAACGCCATAAGGGCTACGTGATCGGCATGTACGTCGCCGACGAAGCAGCGGGACGCGGCGTCGGGCGCGCGCTGCTGACGGAGCTGCTCACGCGCGCCGCGCAGATCGACGGATTGCGGCAGGTCGTGCTGCTCGTCACGAGCGCGAACGGTTCGGCTCGCGCGCTGTACGAATCGCTGGGGTTTCGCGTGTATGGGACGGAGCCGGACGCGCTGTGCATCGACGGCGTGTTTCACGATGCCGATCTGATGGTGCGGTTCGTCTGAACGCGCGGCGAATTAGACAGCAAGCCCCGGAGTGTGCGAGCGCCGCCGCTTGCGTAAAGTGAGCGGCATCGACAAGGCCGAAGCCGCCACGGAGCCGCTCATGCAAGATCTCGCATTCGACAGTCAAGCCACGCTGTTCGGCGGTGACGAACCGGCGAACAAAGATGGGCGTGGGCCAATGCCCGCACTCGCCACGCCGCAATCCATCGAACGACGCGTCGACGCGATCGACTGGCCGCATGCTTCAGCCGACCTGGACGCGCACGGCTGCGCGATGCTCGAAGGCCTGCTGAGCGCCGACGAGTGCGACGCCTTGAGCGCGCTCTATCCACGCGACGATCTCTATCGCAGCCGTGTCGTGATGGCGCGGCACGGCTTTGGGCGCGGCGAGTACAAATACTTCGACTATCCGCTGCCCGACGTGATCGGCGCGTTACGCACGGCCATCTATCCGCATCTCGCGCCGCTCGCGAATGCCTGGAACGAAACCATGCGCATCGACATCCGCTTTCCGCCGACGCACACCGACTTCCTGCGCCGCTGTCATCAGGCCGGGCAATTGCGTCCGACGCCGTTGATCCTCCAGTACGCGGCTGGCGACTATAACTGCCTGCATCAGGACCTGTATGGCGAGCACGTTTTTCCCTTGCAGCTCGCGATCCTGCTGTCCGAACCGGGCAAGGACTTTACGGGCGGCGAGTTCGTGCTCACGGAGCAGCGTCCGCGCATGCAGTCGCGCGTGGAAGTCGTGCCGCTGCGCAAGGGCGACGCGGTGATCTTCGCGGTGCATCATCGGCCCGTGCAGGGCACGCGCGGCGCGTATCGCGTGAACATGCGGCATGGCGTGAGCCGGTTGCGCTCGGGGCATCGGCATACGCTTGGCGTGATTTTCCACGACGCAAAATAGGTCTTACGACTTTGCGGAGCGCCACGCGTCACGTGGCCAACTCGCAGGCCGCGCGCGGCATCATCCGTCACAACGTGCTATGTTGTTTGACCGGCTTCCGGTTGCAAACCAGCGCCCGAAACCGCATATCTTCATCATCCGATCGCGCCCACGCACGCACGGCATGCACCGTCGCCGTGCTCACGTGCTCCGCACTGTCTACCCGCTTCACACGCTCACACAACGTTCGTCATGTCTGATCTCGCTACACCGCTTCCGCGCCGCTTCGACATCAATCCGAAGCCGCTCGCCCTCTCCCTCCTTCTAGTCGCGCTCGGCGCGGTCTATCTCGCGCAAACCGTCAGCGGCCGGCAGGCGGCGCTCTACGTGGTGGGCGCGCTGCTCGGCATGTCGCTGTATCACGCGGCATTCGGCTTCACGTCCGCGTGGCGCGTGTTCATCGCCGATGGCCGCGGCGCCGGACTGCGCGCGCAAATGCTGATGCTCGGCATCGGCGTGTTGCTGTTTTTTCCGGCGCTGTCGGCAGGTTCGCTGTTCGGCCATCCCGTCGCGGGGCTGGTGTCGCCTGCGGGCACGTCGGTGATCGTCGGCGCGTTCATGTTCGGGATCGGCATGCAGCTCGGCGGCGGCTGCGCGTCCGGCACGCTGTACACGGTCGGCGGCGGCAGCACGCGCATGCTGGTGACGCTCGCGGCGTTCATCGTGGGCTCGGTAGTCGCCACCGCGCATATGCCGTTCTGGACCGCGCTGCCGTCGCTCAAGCCGACTTCGCTTGTTACGACGCTGGGCGCCGGCTGGGCAATCGTGGTCAATCTCGCCGTGTTTGCGGCGATTGCCGCGCTGACGGTCGTCATCGAAAAACGCCGGCACGGGCGCCTCGTCAACGACGCGCCGCGCGCCGTCAACACGTCGCCGTGGCTGCACGGCCCGTGGCCGCTGTTCGCCGGCGCGGTCGCGCTCGCACTGCTCAACTTTGCGACGCTCGCGTTGTCTGGCCGTCCGTGGGGCGTGACCTCGGCCTTCGCGCTGTGGGGCGCGAAGCTCTTCTCGCTGGCGGGCATCGACGTCGCCAACTGGCCTTACTGGAGTTCTCACACAAATGCCACTGCCCTCGCATCGTCCGTTACACGCGATGTCACGAGCGTAATGGATGCGGGCATCGTGCTCGGCGCGATGGCTGCGGCCGCTTTGGCGGGCCGCTACGCGCCTGTGTGGCGTGTGCCCATGCGATCCCTCATCGCGGCCGTCGTGGGCGGCCTGATGCTCGGCTACGGCGCCCGGCTGGCCTACGGTTGTAACATCGGCGCGTATTTCAGCGGCATCGTGTCAGGCAGCTTGCATGGCTGGCTGTGGCTCGTCGCCGCATTTGCTGGCAACGTCATCGGCACGCGGCTGCGACCCCTTTTCGGACTGGAAGTCGAACGTATCCGCCAAACCGGCTGTTGAGCCGTTACAAACTCCGGCCGGGTCTGTAACAACTCAGACCGCAGTCGTTACAAATTCCTACCCGCTTGTAACTCCTTTTCGTTACATCTCGGGTTATCCCTCATCCGCTAACCGGCAGCGTATTTTTTACCTGCCGGTTTTTTGTTTTCTTTCTCTCCGCTTTCTGAACTCATATGGTTTTCGCATAAGCCAGATTGCATGCGTAAATCGGAAACTCTTGCTTGAAGCCTTATCTGACAAGGGTTTAACCGAAGGCCGCTGCAAACGTTTTCCGCCTGCCTGGCGATTATGACGCGTCCATGAAAGAGTTACCGAAACGAGTGTTGTTTTGTCGTATCTTTTTTTTGAGAAAGGTGTTGATTTTCGGAAATCCTGTTCATACAATTCCGCCCAAGCTGTTACGAAATGTAACGGCTTGTATCAAAGGTTGGCCGGTTGTATCTGTGCACCAACTTGACGCCGGAAATCTTCAGTGTCCGGCGGGGCATAAGACCATAACGGCAGAAAATGCCGATAAGAGTAATTCGGGGCTTCGGAAAAGAGAAAATGGACCGTAGCAGCGAGACGCTGGATTCAATCCGCGAAATCAATTTGTCTTACATCATGCTCGCACAACGCATGTTGCGCGAGGACAAGGCAGTCGGCATGTTCCGCCTGGGCTTGTCGTCGGAGCTGGCTGATATTCTTGCCGGGCTGTCGCTCGCGCAGATCGTCAAGCTGGCCAGCTCTGATCAGCTTTTGTGTTTCTTCCGCTTCAACGACCACACGATGTTGTCGGCGTTGACGCACACGTCCCGTCACGCGGAAGTGGCATCGACGCATGCCGCCATCCTGCTGGCCGGACAGCCCGCAGAGCAGTTCGCTTAAGACCGGAGAGGACTGCCATGCTGAAAAAGAGCCTTACCGAAGACGCGCAGGAAGTGTTCCGCGCGATCGCACTGATTGAACTGGGCGCGCGCATGCAGGTGCTCGAAAGCGAGCTGACGCTGTCGCGCGACCGGATGATCCGCCTGTACCGCGAGGTCAAGGGCGTATCGCCGCCGAAGGGCATGCTGCCGTTCTCGGCGGACTGGTACATGACGTGGCTTGCGAACATTCACGCATCGCTCTTCTACAACACGTACCTGTTCCTGAAGAACGAAGCGCGCTGCTCGCACCTCGACGCGCTGACCAAGGGTTATCGCCTGTACCTCGAACATTGCCGTCACAGCGAGACCGAGCCGGTGCTCGATCTGACGCGTGCATGGACGCTCGTGCGTTTCTTCGACGCCGACATCCTGCAACTGACGCCCTGCTGCCGTTGCAGCGGCAAGTTCGTCGCGCACAAGCACGACCTGCAGCACAACGTCGTGTGCGGCGCCTGCCAGCCGCCGTCGCGCGCGGGCAAGACGAAGAAAGCCGCTGCCGCGAAGCGCGAGGCGGAGAAGGACATCGTTTCCGTACCGCAAGTCGCGGAAGAAATCGAAGTACTCGAAGAACAGATGCTCGAGGAAACTGCGTTGGCGGCCTAGCGCCGCGCATCGCTCAGTCCATCCGAAGCTACGCATCATCTTGAAGCCGGTCTCGCGAGACCGGCTTTTTTTCGTCTGCGCTCTATGCGGGCTTCAAAGCCTCAGCCTGCGAACCCGAACGTCTGCACGACCAGCCAGATATTCGCCGCGCTGATCAGGACGAACAGCGCCCAAGCGATGATGCGCGTCGGTAGCCGGTTCGTGAATTCGCCCATCAGCGCGCGGTCGTTCGTCATGCGGATCAGCGGATAGAGCGCGAACGGCAACTGCAGGCTCAGCACCACCTGACTCGCGACCAGCAACTGGCCGACGGCGCCGTTGCCGAGCAACTGCACGCCGACGAGCGCGGGAATCAGCGCAAGCGCGCGCGTGATGAAGCGCCGCTGGTAACACGGAATCTTCAGTTGCAGAAAGCCTTCCATGATGACCTGTCCGGCCACCGTGCCCGTGAACGTCGAGCTTTGCCCTGACGCCAGCAGCGTGATCGCGAACAACACAGCTGCGAAGCCCGTGCCGACGATGGGCGCGAGCAGCCGGTAGGCGTCTTCGATTTCGGTGACCTGGGTATGCCCCGTCGAATGGAACGCGGCCGCCGCGAGAATCAGGATCGCCGCGTTGATCAGCAGCGCGAGAAAGAGCGCGACGATCGTGTCGATACGCGACAGCGAGATCGCACTCGCGATGCCATCGTGGTCGCGCTTGATCGCGCGCGTCTGCACGATCGACGAATGCAGATACAGGTTATGCGGCATCACCGTCGCGCCGAGAATGCCGATCGCGAGATAGAGCGGCTCGCGTTCGCTGACGGCTTGCCACGACGGCACGAGCCCCGCTGCGACGGACGGCCAGTGCGGATGAACCAGCGCCAGTTCGATGACGTAACCGAGGCCGATGGTCGCGACCAGGCCGAGCATGATCGCCTCGAGGTCGCGAAAATTCTTGCCCTTCAAGCCGAGCACGATCAGCGTGTCGAAGGCAGTGAGAATCACGCCGACCGTCAGCGAGCATTTGAACAGCAGATGAAACGCGAGCGCGCCGCCGAGCACTTCGGCGAGATCGCAGGCGATGATCGACAGTTCGGCGAGCAGCCATTGAATACGCGCGACGCCGGGCGAATAACGCGTGCGCGACAGCTCCGCGAGATTGCGGCCCGTCACGATGCCGAGGCGCATGCTGAGACACTGCAGGACCATCGCCGCGAGGCTCGACAGCACCACGACGAACAGCAGGTTATAGCCATAGCGTGAACCGGCTTCGATATCGGTGGCCCAGTTGCCGGGGTCCATATAACCGATCGACACCAGCAGACCGGGGCCTGCGAACTGAAGGATTTTTTTCCAGAATGGCGCGGACTGCGTGACGGTCACGGAGCCCTGCACCTCGGATGGGCAGAACGGCGCGGTAGCGGTGGTTGGAAGTTTGAACTGCAAAGCCGGTGACCTCGAGGGAGTGATATCGCAGTGCGGTGGGTGTTGGTCGCTATCGCGAACGTGGATCGCTGCCGCGAAACGGCTTCAAGTGTACAAAGAAATATGGGGACGTGTCCCGGGAGGGGCGTGGAGTGCTTCCACGGCGCTGGTTGGTGGGTTTGCTTTTTCGTCGGTATCCGCGGAAGTGGTAGGTGCTGCCGGGGTGTGGTTAGCTTTGCGCTGGCATCCGCGTTTTGCCTTCGTGCTTCAAGCGTTGCCCCTGTGCGGGGCGGCACCTACTTTTCTTTGCCGCCGCAAAGAAAAGTAGGCAAAAGAAAGCGGCTCACACCGCCAGCCCGAATTCCCATCCACGGCCCCCTACGGCCCCACCCTTCACACGGCAACATCTTTGTTTGCGTGCGTTGCCAACGCTCCAAATAAGCGCCTCACCCGCTTCGAATACCCGTACAAAGGCATGTGGCAGCGAATGGTATGTGCCGCCCAGGTGGCAAACTGTGTGTAGGTTGTCGCGGCGTATAGCTTGGCGCTCCTACAGTGTGGGGCGCGTGCGCTATCGGTCCGAAGTGAGGCGTGGGGAGTACCTGGGCCTACACACAGTTTGCCACCTGGGCGGCCGTGGACGATCTGGCTCGGCGTGCTGTAGTGCGGGCGTGTGAAGCGGGTGAGGCGCACTGCAAGAGCGCTGGCAACGGACGTGGGTCACGTGGTTGCCGTGTGAAGCGTAAGACCCTTTGGGGGCCCTCAGGCAAATACGAGAACTGGCGGTGTTAGCCGCTTTCTTTTGCCTACTTTTCTTTGCGGCGGCAAAGAAAAGTAGGTGCCGCCCCGCACAGGGGCAACGCATGAAGCACGCTAACAAAACGCGGATGCCAACGACCGCACGAGCAAACCAAACCGCTCGCGCAGCCACCACCGAATACCAGCACAAATACCAGCAAACCCACCCAGCGTCGCAGACAAAAAAACCTACCGCTTCGCCACTTGCTGCGATTGCGCGCCGTCGGCGCCGCCGACATCAGCCTTCACCTCCCCCCACCCCCCGCCGAGCGCGCGAATCAGGTTGACCGTGGCGACAGCCTGCGTCCCCGCCAGATGACTCAATTGCAGTTGCGACTGCAACGTCTGCCTCTGCGCATCGATCACATCAAGATAGGCGACTTGCCCTTCCTGATACTGCGTCTGCGACAAATGCTCCGCCCGCTTCGACGCATTGACAGCATCATTCTGCTCACGCGTCTGATCAGTCAGCAAGCGCAGATCGGACAGATTGTCCTCAACCTCACGAAACGCCACGAGCACCTGCTGACGATACTGCGCCACATCCTCGTCATACTTCGCGCGCGCATTCGCGAGATTCGCCTTGCGTCGTCCGCCGTCGAAGAGCGGCACCGTCAACGCCGTACCAGCGAACGGACCAAGCAGGAACGCGCGGCTCGACCACTGGAACAGATCGCCGAGCGTCGTCGACTCGTAACCGAACGCACCCGTGATATCGAGCTTCGGGAAGAAAGCCGATTTGGCCAGACCGATCCGCGCATTGGCGCCCGCCATCGCGCGCTCCGCCGCCGCGATATCCGGCCGACGCTCCAGCAACGCAGACGGCAATCCAGCAGGCACGCGCGCCGTCACAGGAGCAAGCGGCGTCTCGGGGAACGAGAACTCCGCAGGCGCCTTGCCAAGCAGAATCGCGAGGCTGTGCTCGGACGCCGCGCGCTGACGCGCCACGCCAACGGCATCGGCACGCGCCGTCGCCAGTTCATTGCGGGCGCGTGACACGTCGAGCTCGTTGATGTCGCCTTCGTTGAAGCGGCGCTCGACCAGTTTCAATGCGTTCTCGCGCAACGTCACCGTCTGACGATACAAACTCAACTGCGTGTCGAACTCGCGCAACTGAAAATAGTTCTGCGCGACATCCGCCTGCAACGCGAGTTGCACCGAGCGGAACAACGCTTCGCTCTGCGCCTGGTCGGCACGCGCGGCGTTCACGTTCGAGCTGACGCGGCCAAACAGATCGACTTCATACGCAGCCGTCACCTGGGCGCGCCACAGCGTTTGCGTCGGTACATGCGCGTCGTTCGGCTGGAACTGCGAAGCGGGCGACAGACGCTCGCGCGTCGGCCCGAAACCCGCATCGAACGACGGGAACCAGTCCGCACGCGCCTGCTGCGTCAGCGCACGCGATTCCTGCACGCGCGCCGCGGCTGCCTTCAGGTTCTGGTTCGCATCGCCGGCCTGCTTTTCCAGATCGTTGAGCGTCGAGTCGCCGAAAATCGTCCACCATTCACCGCGATGCGCTTCCTCGGCGGGCTCAGCCGTCTTCCACGTGCCTGCTTCGCTCGCAGGCAGCGGCGTCGCCGCTGCATCCGTCGTCGTTGCCGTTACGGGCGCTTCCTTGAAGGCCGCGGGCGTCGCCGCATCGGGCCGCTTGTATGTCGGCTCGACCGAGCACGCCGCGAGCAGCAACATCAGCAGCGTGCTTGCTGCCGCGCGACCCAGGCCGCCCATCTGTTCAAAGCTTTTCATTGTCATTTTTTTCTCCATCAGGCGTCCGTCGTATGCGCGACGAGATGCGGCGAATCCTTCTGTGCAACGTGGATCTTGCCGCCCGCCAACGTCCGCAGCACCACGTAGAACACTGGCGTCAACATCAGGCCGAACAGCGTCACGCCCAGCATCCCGAAGAACACGGCCACACCCATCGCGTGACGCATTTCGGAACCCGCCCCGCTCGACACCACCAGCGGCACCACGCCCATGATGAACGCGATCGACGTCATCAGAATCGGACGCAGACGCATGCGGCTCGCTTCGATAGCGGCCTGCAGCGGCGTACGCCCGTCGTGCTCCAGTTCACGCGCAAACTCGACGATCAGAATCGCGTTCTTCGACGCCAGCCCCACCAGCACCATCAAACCGATCTGCGTGAAGATGTTGTTGTCACCCTGCGTGAGCCACACACCCGCCAGCGCGGACAGCACGCTCATCGGCACGATCAGGATCACCGCGAGCGGCAGCGTCAGACTCTCGTACAGCGCAGCGAGCACGAGGAACACCAGCAGCACGCTGATCGGGAACACCCACAGCCCCGCATTGCCCGCGATGATCTGCTGATACGTCAGATCAGTCCATTCGAGCTTCACACCCTTCGGCAACACCTGTGCCGCGATGCGCTCAGCGGCTGCCTGCGCTTCACCCGACGAGTATCCAGGCGCCGGGCCGCCGTTGATATCGGCCGCCGTGTAGCCGTTGTAGCGCACGACCATTTCCGGACCATACGTCGGCGTCACCGTCACCAGCGACGACAACGGCACCATGTCGCCATTCACGTTGCGCGTCTTCAGTTGCAGGATGTCGTCGGCCTGCTGGCGGTACGGCGCATCCGCCTGCACACGCACCTGGTACACACGGCCGAAACGGTTGAAGTCGTTCACGTACAGCGAGCCGAGATACACCTGCATCGTGCTGAACACGTCCGTCACGGGCACGCCCAGCTGCTTCGCCTTCACACGGTCGAGATCGACGTTCACCTGCGGCACGTTGATCTGATAGCTCGAGAACGTCGGGCCGAGTTCGGGCGTCGTTGCAGCTTTCTTGACGAATGCTTCCGTCGCTTTGTTCAGCTCCGTGTAACCAACCGCGCCGTGATCTTCCAGCTGCATCTTGAAGCCACCGAGCGTGCCGAGACCCAACACAGGCGGCGGCGGAAACACGGCGACGAACGAGTCCTTGATCGCGCCGTACTGCTGGTTCAGTGCACCTGCAATCGCACCCGCCGACAGCGCCTTGCCCTTGCGGTCATGGAACGGCTTGAGCGTCACGAACACGATGCCCGCGCTCGAGCTATTCGTGAAGCCGTTCACCGACAGACCCGGGAACGCCACCGCGCTTTCGACGCCCGGCTGCTTCAGCGCAATCGCGCCCATGTCGCGAATCACCTTCTCGGTCCGATCGAGCGACGCGCCGTTAGGCAACTGCGCGAACGCGATCAGATACTCCTTGTCCTGCGCCGGTACGAAACCGCCCGGCACGGCACGCGACACCAGCACCGTCAGGCCCAGCAGCACCGCGTACACGACGAGCATCGCGCCCTTACGCTTGAGCACGCCGTTCACGCCGCGCCCATAGCTTTCCGAGCCGCGATGGAACACCTTGTTGAAGCCCCTGAAGAACGGTCCCAACACGCGGTTCATCGCGCGCGTCAGCCAGTCTTCCTTCACGTCGTGGCCGCGCAGCAGCAGCGCTGACAAAGCAGGCGACAGCGTCAGCGAGTTGAACGCCGAGATCACCGTCGAGATGGCGATGGTCATCGCGAACTGCTTGTAGAACTGGCCCGTCAGACCCGTCATGAACGCGAGCGGCACGAACACGGCGACCAGCGTCAGCGCAATAGCGATAATCGGCCCGCTCACTTCCTGCATGGCCTTGTAGGTCGCATCTCGCGCGCTCAAGCCACTTTCGATGTTCCGCTCGACGTTCTCTACCACCACGATCGCATCGTCGACCACGATACCGATGGCAAGCACCATCCCGAACAACGACAGCGCATTGATCGAGAACCCGAATGCAAGCAGCAGCGAGAACGTACCGACGATCGACACGGGCACCGCGATCAACGGAATGATCGAAGCACGCCACGTTTGCAGGAACACGATCACCACGATCACGACGAGCGCAATCGCTTCGAGCAGCGTGTGCACGACGGCTTCGATACTCGAACGCACGAACTGCGTCGGGTCATAGACGATCTTGTACTCGACGCCCGCCGGGAAGTCAGCGGCGAGTTCCTTCATCGTTGCGCGCACTTCGTCGGAGATCTGCAGCGAGTTCGCGCCCGGCGACTGGTTGATCGCCATCGCCACAGCCGGCTTGTTGTCGAGCAGCGAACGCAGGCCGTATTCCGAGGCTGCAAGTTCGACCCGCGCGATATCCTTCAGATACGTGACCGCACCGTCGGGCGCCGTCTTCACGACGATGTCGCCGAACTCGGCCTCTGTCTTCAGACGGCCGCGCGCGTTCACCGACAGTTGCAGCGGCGTGCCAGGCACGGACGGCGATGCACCGATCACACCTGCTGCCACCTGAATGTTCTGCTCGCGGATCGCGTTGACGACTTCCATCGCCGTCAGATTGCGTTGCGCGACCTTCGCGGGATCGAGCCACACGCGCATCGCGTAGTCGCCCGCGCCCCACAGCTGCACCTGCCCGACGCCCTTGATCCGCTCCAGGCGGTCCTTCACGTTGAGCAGCGCGTAGTTGCGCAGATACGTCATGTCGTAGCGGTCGTTCGGCGAGATCAAGTGCACGACCATCGTCAGCGTCGGCGAGCTCTTGATCGTCGTCACGCCGAGACGCTGCACGTCTTCCGGCAGACGCGGCAGCGCCTGATTCACGCGGTTCTGCACGAGCTGCGTCGCGAGATCGGGATTCGTGCCGAGCTTGAACGTGACCGTCAGCGTCAGATTGCCGTCGCTATTCGCCTGCGACTGCATGTACAGCATGTTCTCGACGCCGTTGATCTGCTCTTCGAGCGGCGACGCAACGGCCTCGGCGATCACCTTCGGATTCGCGCCCGGATATTGCGCGTGCACCACCACGGAAGGCGGCACCACTTCGGGGTATTCGGAGATCGGCAGCTGGAACACTGCGATCAGCCCGCCCAGCAAAATCAGGACCGATAGCACGCCAGCGAAGATCGGCCGGTCGATGAAGAATTTGGATATGTTCATGTAAAGCTCTTGATATTGGAGCGCTTACGTCTTGTGCGCATGCATCGAAGGATTGCGTGTAGGTGTGGACCGATCACGAATCCTTGCGCGCCTTCGTGCGCGGCTGCGCCTGTGCCTGCGCTTGCGGTTCGGCGTGCTTCTGCTTCGATCCGTTCAGCAGCGCCTGCTTCTCTGCCTGTGCGTCGTCTGCGACGGGCGCGCTATTCGCGTCGCCATCGCCCATCGGCACCATGTGCGCGCGGACCTGCGCGCCCGGACGCACGCGCTGCGTGCCGTTCACGACGATGCGGTCACCCGCGTGCAAGCCACCCTTCACGACGCGCAGATTGCCCTGCAGGTCGCCAGGCTGAATCTCGCGATAGGCGACGTGATCGTCCTTATCGACGACGAACACGAACTTCTTGTCCTGGTCCGTGCCGATTGCGGCATCGTCGATCAGCAGCGCGCCGTGTGGCTCGCTGCCGCCCACTTTCACGCGCGCATACAGACCCGGCACGAGCGAGCCGTCGGCGTTGTCGAAACGCGCGCGCACGCGGATCGTGCCCGACGACGTATCGAGGCGGTTATCGACCGACTGGATCGTGCCCTTGCGCGAATAGCCTGTTTCGTTGGCGAGGCCGAGTTCGACGGGCACCTTGTTGTCGCCCTTCACCTGGCTGATGTACTGCAGGTACGTCTGCTCGTCGGCGTCGAACTCCGCGTAGATCGGCGAGACGGACACCAGCGTCGTCAGCGGCGCGGCGCTTGCGCCCGCGTTCACGACGTTGCCGAGGGTGATCTCCGCACGCGAGACACGGCCCGCCACGGGCGCGACGATCTTCGTATAGCCGAGATTGATCTGCGCGGTTTCGAGCGCGGCCTGCGCGGCCTTCACGTTCGCTGTCGCTTCGCGCGCGGCGTTCTGCTTCTCGTCGTAGTCGCGCTTGGCAATCGCGCTATCGCCGATCAACCGTTGCGCACGCTCCCAGTCGCTTTGCGTATAGCCCGCGCGCGACTGCGCGGCCGCCAGTTGCGCGGCCGCGCGATCGACTTCCGCCTGATACGGACGCGGATCGATGACGAACAGCACGTCGCCCTTCTTCACCAGCGCGCCGTCCTGGAAGTTCACGGACACGATCGTGCCCGACACGAGCGGTCGCACGTCGACCTTTTCTACCGCCTGAAGACGGCCCGAGTAGGTTTGCCAGTCGGTAATGGTTTTCTGCACAACAGTGGCGACGTCGACTTCCGGGACGATAGTCGGCGCGGCTTGCGCGGGCGCGCGTGCGTCGACGCGAATCGCGCCGAACGTGCCGAGGCCGGCAATCACAAGCACCGCTAGCGCCGCAACCGCCAGCTTCGAACGCGAGAGAGGAAAAACAGACATGACAGACTCCGGATTTAATTTAGTTAATAGAAGTTTGTTTATCGGAGTGCGCGCTCATCGAAGCGCCACTGGAAGAATCGGACCGCCTCGAGCAACGCCGCCGGATGATTGGCCAGCGCCGCGTGCGACACGCTCGGGTAGCGAACCACCTGCGTCTGCACGCCCGCATCGATCAGATTGCTTGCGTACTTCTCCGCTTCGACGTGCAGCACGTCGTTTTGCGCGGTTGCAATCAGCGTCGCGGGCAAGCCGGCGAGCCGCACCGATTCGAGCGGCGCGGCATACGGATGCATGCGCTGCGCGGCCTGCGGCAGATACGCGCGATAACACGCCGCGCATTCGCTCGCCGTGATGTCCGAGCTCAGGCGCTTCTCGTCGCCAAGACGCGTGAGGCTCGGATCGAGCATCGGTCCGAACAAAGCCTGCGCATCGATCCGCACATCCCCGCGATCGCGGCCGATGAACGCAAGGCAATTGGCGAGCGAGCCACCCGCATCGTGGCCCGCTACGCCGATTTTTTTCGTGTTGCCGCCGAACGCCCGTGCGCGTGTCTGCACCCACAGCGCGGCGCGGTGCGCATCTTCGGGCGCAGCAGGAAACGGAAACTGCGGCGCGAGCGAATAGCCGACGGACACGACGAGTGCCGGCGTGTGCTGCGCGAAATAGCGTGCGGCGTAATCGGCTTCCTCGATCGAGCCGCGCACGAAACCACCGCCGTGAAAATAGAGCAGGATCGGCAGACCGCTTTTCGCGGCGGCTCGCCGGTAAAGGCGCAATGTGATGTCCTGCGCGTACCCTTCGATGCGCA
The DNA here is from genome assembly GCF_013426895.1 of Paraburkholderia largidicola. Taxonomy (NCBI): domain Bacteria; kingdom Pseudomonadati; phylum Pseudomonadota; class Betaproteobacteria; order Burkholderiales; family Burkholderiaceae; genus Paraburkholderia; species Paraburkholderia largidicola. The sequence goes on from NZ_AP023175.1 coordinate 1,128,263, forward strand.
CGTCGGTGACGTCGAGCGACGCGGCGTTTTCGCCGAGGCTCGCGCCGGACGGAACAAAGGTGTGACGCGGGTTGAATGCATCCATGTCGGAACAGCGCAATGCGCGAAGCTATCGAATGGTGCGAATTGTGGGACCAGCAGACTTCCAAATAAATGCCTATAATCCGGCAACACAATTCGGTGCACCTGAACAATCGAATGACTTTATTCGGCGCCTTAGCCAATCGTTAAATGGCTGATGCGGCTGCTTCACCAGTGCTCCGGCTCTTTCGGAGGTTTGCAATGGACCGACTCCAGGCCATGCAAGTGTTCACCCGGGTCGTCGACACCAACAGCTTCACCCGGGCTGCGGAAACGCTCGATCTACCCCGCGCTTCCGTCACGACGATCATCCAGAATCTCGAAGCGTTTCTCGGCACGCGCCTCTTGCATCGCACGACACGCCGTCTGTCGCTGACGCCCGACGGCGCTGCGTACTACGAGCGTTGCGTGCGCATTCTCGCGGACGTCGAAGAGACGGAACAGAGTTTCCAGAGCGGCAACAAGAAGCCGAATGGGAAGCTGCGCGTCGACATGCCGGGATCGATCGGGCGACTGCTCGTGATCCCCGCGCTGTGCGAATTCCACACGAAGTACCCGGATATCGATCTGCAACTCGGCTTGTCCGACCGCCCGGTCGATCTGTTGCAGGAAGGTGTGGATTGCGTGGTGCGGGTCGGCGCGCTGCAGGATTCGTCATTGGTCGCACGCAGAATAGGGTTATTCGAAGGCGTGACGTGCGGGGCGCCCGCGTATATCGAACGCGCGGGTATTCCTCAGACGCTCGACGATCTCGAGCAGCACAAGGCCGTCAATTACTTCTCGAGCCGCACCGGCCGGATTATGGACTGGTCGTTTCTCGTCGACGGCAAGGAAGTCGAGGTGAAAATGAAGGGCGTGGTGTCCGTCAACGACGCGGATGCCTACGTGACGTGTGGCCTCGAAGGCTTTGGCCTGATCCAGCCGCCGCTCTTCATGGTCCTGCCGCATCTGCGTTCGGGCCAGCTCGTCGAAGTGCTGCCCGACCTGAAACCGCTGCCAATGCCTATTTCGGCGGTGTATCCGCATAGCCGGCATCTGTCGTCGAAAGTACGTGTGTTCGTCGACTGGATTGCGGAGATATTCGATCGCTGCCCGCTGCTGAGCGGCCGCGCAAGCCTCGACAAGACCTGCACGCAACGCACGTTCGAGCAGAAAGAGACGGCGCCGGAATTCAAAACGCCCGTCATGACAGAGTGGGTCGCGTAGGCCGCCAGGCCTTTGTTTAAGGGACGATCGCGGCATCGCGCCGCGATTGTTCTGAAATTGCGACAATTCATTTCATGAAAGCCGGGTTTATCGCCCGCGCGTCAAAGCCTACATTTCACCCTGTCGCAACGCCGGACCATATCGGCGTAGCAAATGAATCTGAATCGACAGGAGTGAATCATGAAGCGCAATCTGCTGGCAGGTCTTGCTCTCTCGCTGCTCGTCAGCGCACCGGCATTTGCCGGCGGTGGCGGTGGCATCGGCCGCGCAGGATCGTACAACGATCAATGGTGGCAACACTCGGCTAGCGCATCGGCACCGAAGTCTCGCGCAGAAGTGCGCGCGGAAGTGACCGACGCGTATCGCGACGGCACGCTGCCTTCGCTGAACAAGACCTCGTACCCCGAACAAGGCCTGATCGGTCGCACGCAAGCCGAGCGCCTCGAAGCGCAAAGCGACGGCAGCGTGCGCGTCGCGCGCGGCCAGTAACGGTTATTTTATTTTGATCGCAGGAGTCAAACATGAGCCCATCGGAACTCGATGACTGGGCCTCGGACATTCCCGTCTGGACGCCCTATCGCTCGCACTAAGTGTGCGCCAGAAGATAGCGAAGTGTGTGTACTGCGCTCAATCGCATGAAAGCGATTGAGCGCTTTGCATGGGTGCGGATTTAACGTTCTGCTCTACGCAATTAGCGTTGTGGCACGCCGTTGCGCCATTCGCCCCAATGCGAAACGATGTCCTGAACGAGTGGATTGCCCGCACGGTAGAGGTTCTCGAGCGCGATACTGAATCCGCCTTGCGCGGCGTAATTGAGCAGATTGTCGGCGCTCGTCTGTCCATCATAAGGGCGATCGAAATCCGAACCCGCGCGCAATACCGCAACGCGATTCAAATCGACGCGGTGGACGCTGGCGGCACGCTTCAACGCTTCATAGGTTGAATTGTCTTCCTGTTGTGTCGTGCAGTAGACGCCCTTGTTGTCGGTGAGAATCTTCGTCCAGTCGCGCGCGCGTTCGCCCAGCTTCGTACCGGACCACCATGTATCGCCTGCTAGCGTGTCGCACTGAATCACGGTGGGCGGACGATTGGCGGGCGCATAGCTGTATTTGGCGCGCGCGTTTTGTGCATCCATGTTGTCGGCCAACACCACGTGGCGCGACAACGCAAAAGCCGTATCGGCAAGCCGTGTATTTAGCTGGAACACTTCCGTGCGGTAATCGAGCGGCGGTTTCTCCGAGGGGCTTTTCGTATTGATGCCGAGATAGCCGGTGTTCCAGCCCGGCGGAATTTCGCGTCCGTCGATTTCCCACTGAATACCGAAGTCGACAAGGTACTTGGCCCACGCAGCGGAGCCGACCGTCCCTTGAATCGGATCGATGCCCGCAATGCCCGCCACCATGAAGTACGTGTGCCGCAAATCGAAACGCGACGAAAACGCGAGCGCCATGGTCGATGCAGCGGCATTCGTGTGGCCCATGCCCGTCGTCATCACGCAGATGTCCTGCCGGTTGCAATGGATGTTCGGATAATCCGGCGAGAGACCCGCGACAGGAATGTCCTGCCAGGGCCCGAGCTTATCGAGCCATACCTGTCCTTCCGGCCCGAACATCGAAATGATCATCACCTTGACGGGCCGGCCGTGCGATTCGCCGTTGCCTTGCGCGAAGTTGTCGTCCTGCGCATTCGCCAATGGCGAGATTGCCGTGCATGCCGCCAGTGCCAGAGCCGTCAATGCGCCTACCGTGCGAGTTACCATGACAAGTCCTTTCTTTAAACTCGTTAAAGGATGGGGAATGGAATGCATGCCCTCGCGTAACAGGGCGGAGCTAAGTATAGGCGGCGTCGAATTGTTTTCCATTAGCTAATTCCACTTGTCATTTCGAATAGCTGATTCGCATAAATCGAAAAAGCACTGCAATACGAAAAGCGTGCGCCAGAAACGAAAAAGGCCCGCGAGCGTTGCATCGAGTGCATCATTCGCGGGCCTTTGAATCAGGTATCGACGCTTAGTCGAGCGACGCTTCCGTCCTCACTCTCGGTATATCCGGCTCGAAAAACACCCAGCGCACTTGCGGAAATGTCGCCTGCAAATCGGCTTCGACGATATTGATCGCGTCGACCATTGCGCGGCCGCTTTCATAATCGATCATCTCGGCCTGCACCGCGACGACCACATGTCGGCCCCATTGCAGCGTGATCAGATTGATGATGCTGCGTATCTCTTTACGCGTGTGCAAATACGCTTCGATTGCGCGCCGCACTTCCGGGCTCGCGGACTCGCCGATGATCATCGACTTGACTTCGCGGGCGACCAGATACGCAATCACCATCAGCAACACACCGACACCGATCGAACCCCACGCATCGAACATGGGGTTGCCCGTGATCATCGTCATCAGCACGGCGACGAAGGCAATCGCCAGACCGAGCAGCGCGGCCACGTCTTCGCCCGTGACGACGAGCAATTCCGATTCGCGCGTTTCGCGAAACCATCGCCACATCGACTTGTCGGGATTGGTCTTGCGGATTTCCCGGATCGCGCCCATCAGCGAAAAGGTTTCGAGCACTACCGAAATGCCAAGCACGGCAAGCGCGATATACGCATGCGACAACGGCTCATGCGCCATCAGACGATGCACGCCCTCATAAACGGAAAACACGCCGCCGACGAAAAACAGCAGCAGCGCGACGACCAGCGAATAGAAATAGATTGCGCGCCCCGCGCCGAGCGGATGCAACGGGCTCGCGGGACGGCGCGCCTGCTTGAGGCCGAACAGCAGCAATATCTGGTTGCCGCAATCGGCCGTCGAGTGAATGGCCTCGGCGAACATCGACCCTGAGCCCGTGAAAGCAGCAGCGGCGAACTTGCAAACCGCGATGCCGAGGTTCGCCGCCAGCGCGTAAAAAATGGCCTTAGGTGATTCTTCTTTCATAGGCTCTTCGAGTTGTCGTGATGCGATTGGAGTGAGAAAGAATCAAACGACTTCGACGCGCGGCGCGCCATCGTGCAACTCGCCGATCACCACGGCGCGATCGAAGCCGTCCGCGCGAAAGATCGCGAGCACGTCGTCGACGGCAGCAGGTGCGCACGACACCAGCAGCCCGCCCGACGTCTGCGGATCGGTCAGCAACGCGCGTGCCGTGTCGGGCAGCGAATCCGCCAGACGCACGTCGTCGCCATACGATGCCCAGTTACGGCCCGACGCACCCGTGACGACCCCCGCCGCCGCGAACGCATCGACGCCTGCAATCCAGGGCAGATCCGCGTAACGCACACGCGCGGTCAGTTGCGCGCCGCGCGCGAGTTCGAGCGTATGGCCGAGCAGGCCGAAGCCCGTCACGTCCGTCATCGCGTGCACGCCTTCGAGTGTGGCCAGTTCGGTGCCCGGGCGGTTGAGCTTCGTGGTAGCCGCGATCATCGCCGCGTAGCCCGCCGAGTCGAGTTGATTCTTCTTGAGCGCCGCCGACAGCACGCCGACGCCGAGCGGCTTGCCGAGCACAAGCACATCGCCCGCCTGCGCAGACGCGTTGCGCTTCACGCGTTTCGGATGCACGACGCCGATTGCGGCCAGACCGTAGATCGGCTCGACGGAGTCGATCGAATGGCCGCCCGCGACGGGAATGCCCGCCTGCGTGCACACGTCCTCGCCGCCGCGCAGCACGGCCGCGATCACGTCGTGCGGCAATACGTTGATGGGCATACCGACCAGCGCGAGCGCGAGAATCGGCTTGCCGCCCATCGCATAGACATCGGACAGCGCGTTGGTCGCGGCGATGCGGCCGAAGTCGTAAGGATCGTCGACGATCGGCATGAAGAAGTCGGTCGTGGCGATGATCGCCTGCTCGTCGTTCAGCCGATACACGGCAGCGTCATCCGCGGTTTCCGTACCGACCAGCAGGTCCGGAAACAACGGCATCGGCACGCTGCGTTTCAAAAGATCGGACAGCACGCCCGGCGCGATCTTGCAGCCGCAGCCGCCGCCATGCGAGAGGCTCGTGAGTCGTGGGACATTGGAACTGACAGCGGATTCGCTCATGATAGTGATGTGACAGAGGGTCGATAACGGCTATTATCCGGCAATCCACGCAAGCGCTGTCGAACAGGTTCACGCAAAGAGAAACGCGCCGTCGTTCGCATCACGACGGCGCGTTCCGTTGGAGAAAGGTGTGCGCGTTTAGCGGCGTTCGAGCGTCGCCATCTCCCGAACGATCACGAGCAGCATCGACAGGGTTGCGCCGCCCGCCGCGCGCAAATCCGTCAGCAGTTGCGCGTAGCGCGCGAGCGCGTCCTCGCGTTTGGCGCGCCACGCTTCGACGACGCCTTCCGCAGTCGTCGCCTCGGGCGCTTCCGTGAGCGCGCTCGTCGTCAGCACGCGCTTGAGCCGCGCGAGTTCGGCGAGCGCAGCGGCCCGCGCCATCACGTCCCAATGCGTCGATGTCGGCAGCGCCTCGGCGCGCTCGCCGATCCAGCCGTAGTTCAGTTGCGTGCCCAACGCGAAGTACACGCCTGCGACGAGTTCGAGCCCGCGCTCGGTCGTCGCCGACACTTCCGCGATATCGAGTAGGGCAGCCGGTATGTCGCCGCTCGCGACGCGCACCGCCAGTTCGCTGTCGACGCCCGCATCCACCAGCACGCGCTGCCGCTCGGACAAGGCTTCGAGTTCCGCGCCGGGCAACAGCATCGGCAATTGCGGTGCGAGCCGCTGCGCAGCGTCGCGGCAGCGCGCAATCAGTTCCGTCACACCGCCGTCCTTCACTTCGCCCGATTGCAGATGCCGCAGGAACCACAACGCGGCGCGCTCCAGCAGCTTCGTGATCTCGACGAACATGCGCGCCTGCACGTCGTCCGCGACGCGGTTGTCGAGCGCGTCGATGTTGCGCCACACTTCGTTCAGATCGAACACGTCGCGCGCAATCATGCACGCCCGCACGATGTCGCCGGGCTTCCCGTCGGTCTCCTCCATCATCCGGTGCACGAACGCACAGCCGACACGATTCACCAGCGCATTGGTCAAATGCGTCGCCAGAATCTCGCGGCGCAGCGGATGATGATGCATCGGCTCGCTGAAGCGCTGACGCAGCGGCTTCGGGAAGTACTCGGTCAACATGCCCGCCACCAGCGCATCTTCCGGCACATCGGTTTCGAGCAACGCATCGTAGAGCCACATCTTGCTGTACGCGAGCAGCACCGCGCGCTCGGGTGAAGTCAAACCCTGTTTTGCGGCAAGACGTTCGTTGATCTCGTCTTCGGATGGGAGAAATTCGATCACGCGATTCAAGCGGCCCGCGCGTTCGAGATAACGCATCATGCGCATTTCGGCGTCGAATAGTTCGGCCGCATAGCGGCCTGCAATCGACAACGCCTGCGTTTGATAATAGTTGTCCTGCAATACGAGCAGGCCCACTTCCTCGGTCATTTCCGCGAGCAAGGCATTACGCTGCTTCTCGGTCATCTCGCCATCCGCGACGACGAGGCCGAGCAGAATCTTGATGTTCACTTCGTGGTCCGAGCAGTCGACGCCCGCGGAATTGTCGATTGCATCGGTATTCAGGCGGCCGCCGCGTTGCGCGAATTCGATGCGCCCGAGTTGCGTGAGGCCCAGATTGCCGCCTTCCGCGACCACCTTGCAGCGCAGATCGCAGCCGTTCACGCGCACTGCGTCGCTGGCCTTGTCGCCGACCTGCGCATGCGTTTCGCGGCTCGCCTTCACATAGGTGCCGATGCCGCCGTTGTACAGCAGATCGACGGGCGCCTGAAGAATGGCGCGCACCAGTTCCGAGGGCGCGAGCGCGGCGGCCGTGATGCCGAGCATCGATTGCACGGCCTGCGAAAGCGGAATCGTCTTCGCGGTACGCGCGAACACGCCGCCGCCTTGCGAGATCAGTGCAGGGTCGTAGTCGGCCCAGCTCGAACGGTCAAGATTGAAGAGCCGCTGACGCTCGGCAAAGCTCGTCGCGGGATCGGGATTCGGGTCGAGGAACACATGCCGGTGATCGAACGCAGCGATCAGGCGAATATGCTGCGACAGCAGCATGCCGTTGCCGAACACGTCGCCCGACATGTCGCCGACGCCGACCACGGTGAAGTCCATCGACTGTGTATCGACGCCCATTTCGCGGAAGTGGCGCTTTACCGATTCCCACGCGCCGCGCGCGGTGATGCCCATTTTCTTGTGGTCGTAGCCGACCGAGCCGCCCGATGCAAACGCGTCGTCGAGCCAGAAGCCATATTCCTGCGAAATCGCGTTCGCGTAGTCGGAGAACGTGGCCGTGCCTTTGTCGGCGGCGACCACGAGATAGGGATCGTCGGGATCGTGCCGAACGACGTCGGGCGGCGGCACGATCTGGCCGCCCACGCGGTTGTCGGTGAGATCGAGCAGCCCGCGCAGGAACGTCTGATAGCACGCGACGCCTTCGCGCATCCACGATTCGCGATCGGTCGGCGGCGGCGGATTCTTCACGACGAAGCCGCCCTTCGATCCCACCGGCACGATCACGACGTTCTTCACCATCTGCGCCTTCATGAGGCCGAGCACTTCCGTGCGGAAATCCTCGCGACGGTCGGACCAGCGCAAGCCGCCGCGCGCGACACGCCCGCCGCGCAGATGCACGCCTTCGACACGCGGCGAATACACCCAGATCTCGAACATCGGCTTCGGCTCGGGCAGGCCCGGCACTTTTGCAGGATCGAACTTGAACGACAGATAAGACTTCGGCTTGCCGCTCTCGTCGCGCCGGTAGTAGTTCGTGCGCTGCGTCGCGTTGATCACGCCGAGGAACTGGCGCAAGATGCGGTCTTCGTCGAGATTCGGCACTTCGTCGAGCGCGCCTTCGATCGTCTTCAACAGCCGTTCGACGCGCGTCTCGCGCGTCGTGGCAGGCGCCGGATCGGACCGCGCAATGAACAGTTCGACGAGCATGCGCGCGATGGCGGGATTGCCCGTCAAGGCACGCTCGATATACGCGTCGCTAAATGTGGAGCCCACCTGGCGCAGATACTTCGCGTAGGCCCGCAAGATGATCACTTCGCGCGCACTCAGTTGTGCGCGCAGCACGAGGCGGTTGAAGTTGTCGTCTTCGATATCGCCTGTCCAGACACGCTCGAACGCATCTTCGAACAGGCCCTTCACACGCTCGATGTCAAACTCGGTGTCGTCGGCCAGTTCGAGTCCGAAGTCATGAATCCATGCGGGCGCAGCACCCGGCGCTTCGATCAGGTAAGGCCGCTCTTCGTCGACGCGCACACCCAGATGTTCGAGCATCGGCAGACTGCGCGACAGCGCGATCGGATCGCCCACGCGATACACCTTGAAGCGGAACGCGCGCGGCCCCGCTTCGATGGGCCGGTACAGGTTCATCGCGATCTGCTCGGTGCCCTGCACGCGCTCGATCAGTTCGATATCGCGCACCGCCGTGCGCGCCGGATAGTCGTCGCGATAACCGGCCGGAAACGAATCCGCATAGTGCTGCAACAGGCGGTTGCCCTGCTCTTCACCGAACGCGTCGAGCAAGGCATCGGCAAGATCGTCCTGCCAGCGGCGCGACACCTGGATGAGCCGCTGTTCGAGTTCGCGCGTATCGACATCCGTCATCGCGCCCGGCTCCGCGTGCACGACGAAATGAATGCGCGCGAGCGTCGACTCGGACAGCAGCGGCGTGAACTCGACGTTCGTGCCGTTGAACGCGCTCATCAGCAGCCTGGCGATGCGCCGGCGCAAGTCGGTGTTGTATTTGTCGCGCGGCACGAAGGCGAGGCACGATACGAAACGGTCGAATCGGTCGCGCCGCACGAACATCCGCGTGCGCTGATGTTCCTGCAAGCGCAGCACGCCCATGGCCGTGTCGTAGAGTTCGTTCTCGTCAGCCTGGAAGAGTTCATCGCGTGGATACGTTTCCAGCACCGTCACCAGCGATTTGCCGAGATGTCCCTTTGGCAGAAAACCCGCGCGCCGCACGATGTTCGCGCATTTGCGGCGCACGATCGGAATTTCCGTAGCCGATGCCGTATAAGCCGTCGAGGTATACAGCCCGATAAACCGCCGCTCGCCGTTGATCTTGCCGTCCGGCCCGACGAGCTTCACGCCGACATAGTCGAGATAGCCGGGGCGGTGCACCGTCGCACGCGAATTGGCCTTGGTCAGAAAGATCGGCGTCGCGCCCGCGATGATATCGGCGGCGGCGGCCGGCAACGGCGTCACCTCCGACGCGCCCTGAGGCCGCAACGATTCGCGCAGGATGCCGAAGCCCGAGCCCGGCACGCCGCGCAAACCGTACTGGCCGTTATGCGTGACGAGTTCGTAATCGCGCTGGCCGAGAAACGTGAAGTGATCCGCGACCATCCACTCGACGAACGCACGCGCTTCGACGCCTTCCGGGCTCGTCTCGCGCGCGGCCATGTCGCGGATCGTCGTGCGCGCTATCTCCACGATCTTCGGCCAGTCTTCGACGGCCGCGCGCACATCGCCGAGCACCTTCGCAATCTCGTTGCGCAATGCGTCGAGCTTCGCGGCATCGCCGCAGCGGTCCACTTCGAAGTGAATGAACGATGCGAGTTGTGATTGGCCATCGTCGCTCGACGCGCCGCCGGGCGCGATGCGCTCGATGCCGCCGTCCTTGCCGCGCCATATGCGAAATACGGGGTGCAACACGGAGTGCAGCGACAGGCCGAGACGGTTCACGGCCATTGAAACCGAGTCCACCAGGAACGGCATGTCGTCGTTGACGATCTCGATGACGGTGTGATCGGAATGCCAGCCGTGCTGTTCGAGAATCGGGTTGTAGACGCGCAAACGTTCGCTGCCCGGCACGAAGCGTTGCGCTGTTTGCCAGTGCGCCATCGCGGCGCCGTAGAGATCGGCGATGCCGCGGCTTTGCAGATCGTCGGCGTCGGCGAAATCGTAGTAGTGACGCAGGAATGGCTCGACGGCTGCGAAGGCGGGCTCGGGCAATCGTCCTCGCGCGAATTCGACGACATCGTTGAGCAGATGAGCAACGGCTTCTTCGTTCTTCGCTTGCATGACGTCCTCCGCGACGGGCGACAATCGATTGCATAGACTGAAGCGCATTATGCACCCGTTGCGCAGAAACGGATTGTGCATGCGCACATCGCGCATGCTTGCTCGCGGCTGTGACAGAAGCGTGTCGATTGAAAACACCGATAGCGGATCAAGCGCTTCGACTCCGCATAAAAAACGCTTCGTACTGTGGGCTAACCATCATAGGTCAGGGTTCTTCTTATTAGCTTATGTAGCACGAATGCGTTAGGCTTTTATGGTCCGCAATAAAGCCATAGACGATCATTTTTTTAAAGGATTTATTGCGGATGCATGAACACAAGTTGGAAATAGATACCAATAGCGAATCACGGTTTCAATACCGATTCATTCGCGAGCATGGAGACACTCTTGAGTCGCGCAAAGCGGTCTTACGAAGGGGTAGCTTCATGCCCAGCACAACGACTCGACGTGTCGATGCCGCTGGCCTGTTGTCGAGGTGTACCGGGGTAGAACCTGCAAGCCTGACATGGAGAACAGACCCATGAAGCGCGAGCCATTTCGACATGTGCGGACGATCAGTTACGCAACGATGCTTCTCTTTTACGTTGAAGCCCATGCGCAATCGCTTCAAGATCAAACCGCACAGGAAAATATCGCAACCCTTCGCCAGGAACTGAACAACCGTATCAAGGAACTCGATGCATTAAAACGTAAAATCGCGGAAGAAGAAGCGCAATTCCAGCAATTGAGCAAAGCACTCGATTCACGCATGCTCGAAACGACGCGCGGCACGGGCCAACCCGGCTCCGGCGCAGCGCCCGCAACGGGCATCGCGCAGAACGCGGCAGCAGGCGGCAATGCAGACGCAGCGCCCAATGCCGCCGACGCCGCAGCCGCAGGCGCAACGGCAGGCGCCGCGACGGGCGCAGCACCGGCGCCTGTGATCAACATGGCGCAAAACGGAGGTGGCGAGCAACAGGTCCAGCCTGTCGGCCAGGCACCCATCCCCGACACCGCGCCGCCCGCCGTCGCCCCGATCTTCGATCAGCCCGGCGTGCTCACGCCGAAGAACAAGTTCGTGATCGAGCCTTCGTTCCAGTTCGGCTATTCGTCGTCGGACCGTGTCGCGCTGGTCGGCTACACGATCATTCCGGCCTTGCTGATCGGCCTGATCGACGTGCGCGAGATCAAGTCGAACGTGCTGACGGGCGGCCTCGCCGCGCGTTACGGCATCACCAACCGGATGGAAGTCGAAGTGCGCGTACCGTATGTCTATTCGACCAATGACACCGTGAGCCGCGAAATCTTCACGGGTTCCGCGCAGGACAACGTCTTCAATAGCAGCGGCCACGGCATCGGCGACGTCGAAATGACGTTGCGCTACCAGTTGAATGAAGGCGGCCCGGACAAGTTCTATTACATCGGCTGGCTGCGCTTCAAGACGGCCACAGGCAAGAGCCCCTTCGATGTCGTCACCGATTGCGTGACGCGCTGCATCGGCAATACGACGGGTACGGGCTTGCCGCTCGAACAGCCGACAGGCACCGGTTTCTATGCGATCCAGCCTGGCCTCACATGGTTGTTCCCGAGCGACCCGGTCGTATTCTTCGGCAACTTCAGCTATTTGCACAGCTTTGGCCGCAGCGATCTGAGCCTGCACATCCTGAACGGCGAGACCGATTTCGTTGGCAAGATCCAGCCCGGCGATATCTATGGCTTCAATGTCGGCATGGGCCTCGCGTTGAACGAAAAGGCTTCGTTCAGTATCGGCTATGACCAGAGCATCGTGCTGCCGACCAAGCAGAACGGGTCGACCGTTCCGGGCTCGGTGCGCGTGATACTCGGCACGCTGCTCGTCGGCTATTCGTACCGCCTCACGCCGAAGACGACGCTCAACTTCTCGCTCGGCGCCGGCCTCACGCGCGACACGCCGGATCTCACGCTGACTTTCCGCATGCCGATCCAGTTCTAACCTGGTTCGCTCGCAACGCCTCTATCGAAACAAAAACTCGCGACGCCTCCCCAGCGTCGCGAGCTTCTTTTTTCAGGCTTCTACCTGGGCCTCACCGAATTCATCAATGCGTTGTTCAATGTTGCACCCAGATTCATGTTCTTGAAAAAGCCCAATGAATTGACCGATGCGTTGATCGTCGTCAGCGCCTGAATGTTCTGGTTGCTGAGCGTGTTCTGGATCACCGCGCCGGACAAGCCCTGCACGGAGCCCTGCTGCGCGACATTGCCGCCACCGTTTTGCAGCAGCGACCCGATGTTTGCCGAAGCGAGCGCTTGCGCCTGCTGCGTCGTCATGTTGCTCAGGTCGGGAATGTTGAAGCTGGTCTGCGTGACGAGATTGCCATTCACGACTGCCATCCTCGACACACCGAACGAGACCTTCAGACCGTTAGCCACATCGAAGCCGCCGCGCATCGTATCGAGTTTTTCTTCGCTGACGGCGACGGTCGTTTTCGACGACCAGTTCGGATCTTCTGTGTCCGCTCGCGCTTTGACTTCGTGTTCGCGGTCGGGGGGCGTGGCGTTGCGCGACGCCTGAGGCACGGCGATGGGCGCCGCGTAGGAAAGCGGCGCTTTGACCTGTGGCTGCGCGGGCAACGCAGCGCGATCAGTGAGCCGCGGTTGACCGGCTGTTTGCGCCGATGTATTTGTCGAGGCCGTCGGATCTTTGCGCACGCTCGTTGCCGTCTGCGAAGCAGGCACGGCAATCGGCCTCGCATACGAAACGGGCGGCTTGACGATCACGCGTTCATTCGCAGCTGGCGCTTCATGCGCGGGCGACACGGGGGGCGGTGTCGGCGTTGCATCGAGAGCCGGCTGTTCATGCCGCATCAATTGCGCTTGCGCGCGTTCTTCTACTTGCTGTGCGCGCGGCGCTTCAGCCTTTGCGGCCGCGTCAGTGAGTTCACCTTTGCGCGCGGGTACCGCGATCGGTGCCGCATACGACACCGGAAGCGGTTTCACCGGCGCTTCGGCTTCCTGCGCGAGCACATCGTTTTCATTCGAAGACGAAGAAGGCATCGACGAAGGATCGACTACATACAGCGCTTCGTTGACGACGGCTTCGTTGGTTACGCGGCTCGCTTCGTCGGCAGCTTCGCGACGCGGCGTCGCCACGGCAATCGGCGCCGCGTACGACACGGGCACGTAACGCATGCCGTCAGCGTCGCCATCGTCGGAAAACGTCTGCGGCTTTTGCGCCGAGAAGGCATCGACGACAGCCTGCGTAATGGCATCCGTCGCATCCGCGGATGGCGCGGCATCGCGCGATACCAGCGGCTCAGCCGCAGCAGGCGCGTCCTGTTCGAACGCATGCGCGCCGAACGTCACCATCGAGCCACACACCATCGTGGCAATGCCGGCGAGTTTTCGGGTCCCGGTTCTCATGATGGCCCTCAGAAGTCACTCGCGCCGTGCTTCGGCATGACGGTGAAGAACAGACCATCGCGATTGACGCCCGTATAGAGCGGCGCGGGCGGCGCGACTCGCCAGTCGACGGGATCGTTGAAGATCCCAACGCCAGGTTTGTTATGAATGACGAACAGGACCTGGTCTTCCCATTTCGCCTCGAAGCTCTTCAACGGCACGGGACGTGTGCCCGTTGCGGGATCGCCGATCAGCACGCGGTCGTTCTTCAGCCCTTTCACCACGACGAAATGGTGATAGCCGCTTTCGCTGATGAGCACGATCGCGGGCGTGTTCGTTTCGACGAGCTTTTGCAGCGGCAGCTCATAACCGTCCGCGATGAACCCGCGCCGCTCGAGAAAGCGCTTGATATCGAGCAACGAAAAACCCTCGGTGCGGATCTTCGCCTGATCGCCGTTCTCGAACATCTCCTGAAACGCGGTCTGCTCGCTCACCGGATAGTTGTATTGAAACGTGAGCAGCGTCGCCACGGCAGCGGACCCGCAACTGAAGTCGAACTGCTGCTTGATGGTGCGCTTGAAGCGAGCCTCTTTCAGGCTCGTCACGTGCATCGCATAACCGGCACCCGACGATTCGTAGATCGTGATGGGGTCGGCGCGCGCCGGGCTTGTCGCCGTCAACGCGCATGCGAGCAGGCACACGGCTCCCTGAAGTTTCATCGCTCATTCCCCGAAGCGCACGTTGACGATCGTCGCGTTCTGGATCAGCACGTTCGCGCCGGTGTTCTGTATCACGGTAGGCAAACCGCTCGCGTTCGAGAACGAACCGCCCGAGATCATGTTCGATCCCGTGTCCACGTTGCGCGCAGTATTGTTCGCGACCGTGCCGCGCAGGTTCATATCGTTGAAGACGGCTTCGCCGCCGCGATGCGCATCGAGCTGCTCGGCCGACATCGCGACACCGAAGGTCGCGTCGGCAGTGGGCGCCCGCGGCTGGGATGCGGCAGTTGTCTGCGTGTTCTGCGCACTCACCTGCTGGGCGGCCGACACAACGGGGGCGATCGACGTATCCGCTTGCACGGGAGAACGCAATTCGCCGCCAAAAACATAGGCTGCAAAGCAAGGCAGTCCGATGACGACAGGCAGTACCACCTTCGCAATGCGTTTGAACGCCTGCATGGTTGTCTCCTGGTGCTTCGCCGATCCGTGCTGCAACGGCCTCGCGGCGCGCGCGGCAACGTCCTGCGAAGTGCAATTTGTGCGCCCTTCGCCCGGCGCGCCTTCCCCGTGCGCCGCAACGATGGAACAGGAGCCGTGGAGCGCGAACGCCCCACGGCACATCACACAACGACTTGTCGACGCTAACTGTCCTTCCGGTCAGTTAGCGGCCGACAGCCAGGTTTGCCTGCACAGTGACAGCCTGCTGTACGAGCGACGCCATGCCGCTGTTCTGGTTCAGCACCATCACGCCTGCTGCCGACTGAGCCGCGCTCGCCATGCTGTTCGACATGTCGAATGAGCCCGTCGTCATCGTGACGGTTCCGCCAGCGCCGCCTGCACCGCCTGCGCCACCCGTGCCTGCTGCACCGGCTCCAGCCGTAGCCGTCGCCGCGCCGCCTGCACCGCCTGCTGCACCCGCACCGCCGGTTGCCGCGCCGCCATTGCCGGCCGTCGACGTCGCTGCGCCGCCGTTACCCGCTGTGGCCGTCGCCGCGCCGCCAGCACCTGCCGTCGACGTCGCTGCGCCGCCGCTGCCCGTCGCTGCGCCGCCCGAGGCCGTTGCTGCGCCGCCCGTCGCGGTCGCCGCGCCTGCCGTGGCTGCGCCGCCCGTGCCGCTACCCGAAGCGGTTGCCGTGCCGCTGCCCGAGCCGCTGCCCGAACCCGACGCTGCGCCGCTGTTCGAGCTGGCCGTGCCGCCGCCACCGCCCGCGCGTGAGGACAGATCGCCGCTGCCGGCTGCGCCAAGGCCGATACCGGCTCCAGCGCCCAGTGCCGCGCCCTTGCCGCTGCCGTTGCCGCCATAGGCAAGCGTGCCTGCTGCTGCGCCGCCGCCCTTCGCGCCAGCGTCGCCGCCGCTTGCATAGCCCTTGCCGCCGGATGCCTTCGACCAGCCACCGTCGCCGCCCGACGCCTTCGCGTAGCCGCCGTCGCCACCCGATGCCTTCGACCAGCCGCCGTCGCCGGCAATGGCGCGACCGCCGTTGCCGCCGTCGCCGCCATAGCCACCGGCAGCGCCAGCGCTTCCGCCTTTGCCGCCGATGCCACGTGCGCCGTCGCCGCCCTTGCCGCCATTGACGTTGCCGTAGTTGGTCGCGACATTGCCGATGCCGTTGACCCGGACATGGCTCACGGTGCCGTCAAGCTTGCTGACGGCTACGGACGTCGTGTTGTTCCACGAGTCCTGCGCGACCTTCGAGTGTCCCGTCACTTCATTGACGTTGTTGCCCGTCGTACTGCCCTGGGCCGACGACGCCGAGTTCGACAGGGAGTTGTCGCCGCTGCCCGACTTCTGGTTGCACGAGTAGTCGCCATTCGCGCAGGGGTTGGCCATCGCATAGCCGCTAAAGCCCAGCGCGACGATGGCTGCTGATGCCAAAAGTGTCTTACGCATGAAAGCCTCCTATCGGATTAGCGGCCCACGCTCAGGTTTGCCTGAACGGTGACGGCCTGTTGCACCAGCGAAGCCATGCCGCTGTTCTGGTTCGCGACCAGGATGCCCGCTGCCGACTGAGCGACGCTCGTCATGGTGTTGGCCATGCTGAAGTCCCCCGTGCCGACCGAGATCGCGCCGCCCGCGCCGCCTGCCGCGCCTGCGCCGCCCGTGCCCGCGCCGCCGGCCGCTGCCGTCGCCGTGGCTGCTGCGCCTGCACCGCCTGCACCGCCTGCGCCGCCCGTGGCATTGCCGCCGTTACCGGCCGTCGAGCCTGCCGTGCCGCCTGCGCCCGCCGTCGCCGTCGCTGCGCCGCCCGCACCTGCCGTCGACGTCGCTGCGCCGCCCGTGCCTGTGCCTGCGCCGCCCGTGCCCGTGCCGGTTCCAGCCGTCGCTGTGGCTGCGCCAGCCGTGCCTGCGCCGCCCGAGCCCGTACCCGTGCCCGAACCGCTCGCCGTGCCGCTGCCCGAAGCCGTGCTGGTCGCTGCACCGCTCGACGAGCTCGCGCTACCGCCACCGCCATTGGCCTTCGAGTGCACGTCGCCGCTGCCCGCGAGTGCCGCGCCCGCACCGAGCGCGAGACCTGCGCCCTTGCCTGAGCCGTGTCCGTCGCCGCCTGCCGCTGCCGATCCAGCGAGCGAGCTGCCGCCCTTGGCCCATGCGTCGCCGCCGCTGCCGGAGCCCTTGCCGCCGGATGCCCTGGCGTTGCCGCCGTCGCCGGCATAGGACCTGGCGTTGCCGCCATCGCCAGCCGATGCTCTGGAGTTGCCGCCGTCGCCGGCTACGGCCTTGCCGCCATTGCCGCCGTAGCCGCCGTCGCCGCCGATCGCCAATGCGCTGCCGCCCTTGCCGCCGATGCCTTTCGCGCCGCTGCCGCCGCGTCCGCCGTTCGCATTGCCGTCGTTATAGGCATGGTTGCCAATGCCATAAACGCTGACGCCCGATACGGAACCGGACAGTCGGCTTGCTGCGACGATCTTGGTGCTGTTGAACGAGTCCTGCGCGACCTTCGCACCCGTCGTAATTTCATTTGCGTTGTTGCCCGTGGTGCTGGTTTGGCCGGACGTCGCCGAGTTTGTCGATGTGTTGCTCCCGCTGTATGACTTCTGGTTGCAGGATGAATCGCTATCACTGCATGGGTTTGCCATTGCGTAACCGCTGCAGCCCAAGGCGATGACTGCTGCGGACGCCAATAGAGTTTTGCGCATGGAATCCTCCTGGAGGAGATGGGGGGCGGCTTGGCCAACTGCACCAATCCGGCTCGCCGTGTCGCATAGGCGATGCCATGCATGTAAGGCTTTGAAATTTAAAGAAATTTCACATTTCCCGTGATGCGAAATGAAAAGATAGGGGTAATTACCTAGATTTTATGTTTCGCGTTTGAAACGCACAAACCGGCATTGCGCCGGTTTTGGAAAATGAGGGGTTTTGCAATCGCTTTTAATTCAAACGATTAGCGGGAATTATTGAGGAAGGACCGGAGATTTTAAAAACGTTTCTTTTTTGACGGGCGCGATTCTTGAGTGCCAGGATAATCCACCCCAGAACCCCCGTGATTTTTCGACAAACGCGCTTAGTGGCCTTGCGCACCATGGGTTTGCGCCAGATTGGGGCTGGCGATACAGAGCGCAAACGTGGCGTAAAAAAACGTATCGTTTACGACGCTGCAAGCCGCATGTAGCTTTCATCCGCAAGTTTTTCCGCACGCCCGGACGGCAGGCGGAATTATTTTACAATTTCAGTACGTGCCTAATGCACCGAACCCCAGTCATTTATCGCAATGTTAATGGCGCGAAGCATCAATTTGCCATTAACAGCGCCGCACGTCCACTAAAATCAGATCTGCCGCGATATTACTGATAAAGGCAATGCGGCGATATTGCAACGCACTAATGCAGTGCATCAAAGACACGTATTTTCATAGCGTTTAAAACTTAATGGGATATTTAATTATTGGTTATTCATCGGTTAAATCGGATTGCGCATCTTCGAGGTCTGAATCGACGGGCGGTTGCACGAGCCAGGCGCAAATCCGTTCGACGGTCCACGCGGGATCGTCGTGCGGCAAATCGTGACCGGCCCACGCGTGCCGCCAGTGATCGGCGCTCCACGCCGCGGCCAGCGCTGCCGAGCACGCGGGATCGACCAGCCCGTCCGCCCGCGACGACAACACCAGCGTCGCGCACGCCGGCCGTTGCCGGCCGGCGCTGAAGCGCGCGGCCGCGAGCAATTGACGCAGCGCGTTCGCCCGGCTGACGGGCGCGCTCTCGCGGATCGCGATCCATTCGTTCAGGTCGGCCTCGACCGTGTCCCGGTGATTGCAGGTCAGGCGATGGATCGCCTCTTCCGCAGCCCGCGCGTCGCTCCAATGCGAAGCAATGCGCGCCAGCCCCGGCCATGCCTGAGGGCGCAACCGTTCGTCGAAGCGGCTGAACGGCTGCATGCTGGTGTTGATCAGTACGAGCCGGGCGATGTCGGCCGGATGACGTTGCGCCCAACAGGTCGCGACCATGCCGCCCAGCGACATCGCCAGCACGTAATACGGTCCCGGCGCGCCGCTGGCGCGCGCCGCCGCGCGCACGAAGTCGACCATTCCGGCGACGTCCGGCGGCGCGCGCAGGCCCGCATATTCGCCGTTGCCGGGCAGGTCGATAGTCAGCACGCGCGTGGCCGCAGTGTCCGCGGCAGGCGCGCCGTGGTTCGCGCCGTCGAGCGCCGCGCGCAACATGTCGGGCAATGCGCCCCAGTGCCGTGCCTCACGCGTCAGGCCGCGCAGCAGAATCCACGTGCTCATGATTTGCCTGGCTTGTACCAGAGTTCCGTCGCGCTATCGAGCAACTGCTCGCGGCGGCTGCCCTGCGGCAGCCAGCGTTGCGACGCATAGGCGGCGCGCGTCAGGAAGTCGAGCAGGTTCGCGTGACGCCGCAACACGCGCGCGGTGCGGTGCGCTTTCAGCGGGTTGAACATGCCCTGGCGCGAAAAGATCTGCCGGGGATTTTTCTTGATCCACAGCCACGAGCCGAGTTCGAGCGTCATCGGCAGAAAGATGTTGGGCGCAGGCGCGTGATCGTATGCCCAGTCCCACAGGTCGCCGTGCAGCAGATACTGATGGCTCTGCGGCTCGAACATGTAGCCGTGATGCGGATGCGCGCGCTCGAACATCGTCTTCAGCGCGTACATTTCCGGCAGATGCGGCATCGGGCGACGTGTCTTCGCGTACGGGAACCAGATGCTGTCGCTCCAGCCGTAGCCCGAATGACAATCCAACGCGAACGACAGCGGCCGCGCCGCCAGTTCCTGCGCGACCACGCGTAACAGCGCCTCCGCCTCCGCTTCCATCGGTGCACCGCGCCGTCCGCGATACCACGGCAGCCATGAGCCGACGCGCTGTCCGCCCGCGAGTAAAGGCACGCGCTCTTCGGCGTCCTGCGGCGCGTTACGCATCAGATCGACGCCGTTCGGATTGGCGCGCGTCGCGGCCCACATTCCACCTGGATTGACGATGGGTACGAAGATCAAGCGGATCGACTGAAGCTGGCGCACCAGCAGTTCGTCCCATTCGAGCCGCCCGAGCAACGCGCGCATGTAGTCGAGCACGAGTTGCGTGCCGATCCGCTCGAGCCCGTGTATGCCGCCGAAGAAGCCGATCGCGGGCGCCCGCGGATCGCGCGAGCCGATGCTCGCCGTCTGCACGGCGAACGTCCTGCCGCGCACCTGCGCTTCGCACACGGAATGAATTTCGAAGCTGCCGCTGCCGACGTCGAGTATCGCCTGCAGTTCTTCGTACTCCGTAAACGTATCGGGCAAAAAACTCAGAGCCTGCATGGGCTGCGCCGGTTGTGGTGTGCGGTTATTGGAGACGGCTCACGCGTGACGTTTCCAACTATAGCGTTTCGTGCTTGCCAATGGATGACAGTGGGTCGCGTCGTTGCGTTTGTCATATCGATGACACACGGCGCGATCCGGCACTGCGGCGCGCCGCACGCTGCCGGGCAAATCATCGCAAAGATATAGTCGTCTAGATGTTGCGACGCCTTCACTCAACCGTCACAGACGCTTTCTAGAATGTCCCACAACTTCCGGCACGCACCGGAGCCATCGACAGGACATACATGGAAGCAATCCGCATCGAACGCCTGAGCAAGACATTCGGCAACGGCCGCAAGGCGCTCGACGAAATCGCCCTGCGCGTCGAGCAGGGCGAAATGGTCGCGCTGATCGGCGCGTCGGGCTCGGGCAAGTCGACGCTGCTGCGCCATATTGCGGGCTTCATGGTGTCGGATGCGCAGCCTTCGCAGATTGCGATACTTGGGCGTCCGATCCAGCAGAACGGTCGCATCGTGCGCGAGGTGCGCAGCATTCGCCGCGACATCGGCTTCGTGTTCCAGCAGTTCAATCTCGTGAACCGGCTGACGGTTGAAGCGAACGTGCTGATCGGCGCGCTCGCGCGCCTGCCGCTGTGGCGCCGTCTAACGGGCTGCTTTCCGCGCAACGAGCGCGCGCTGTCGATGTCGGCATTGAACGAAGTCGGCATCGGCGAGCATGCGTTCGAACGCGCCTCGAACCTGTCGGGCGGTCAGCAGCAGCGCGCCGCGCTGGCGCGCGCGCTCGTGCAGCAGGCACGCATCATCCTCGCCGACGAGCCGATTGCGTCGCTCGACCCCGAATCGTCGCGCCGCGTGATGGACATGCTGAGCACGCTGAACATCGAGCATCGTTTGACGGTGCTGGTCTCGCTGCATCAGGTCGATATCGCGATGCAGTACTGCACGCGCACGATCGCGATGCGGCGCGGCAAGGTCGTGTACGACGGACCGTCTTCGGCGCTGACGCCCGCGCTTCTGCAGAACCTTTATGGCGACGATGCGCGCGAGCTGCTCGACGACAGTCAGCAACCCGACAACGCTGACAGTGCCGCGAGCGCCGCGCCTCGCGCGCGCGTGCTGCCGCTCAACACGGCGCGCTCGGCCTGATCCCCTTTCCGGAAAGAAACGCAGTACCCGATTCACTCACCTGGAACAGAACTCATGAAATTTCTGCGCTCACTGCTCGCCGGCGTCGCCGCCGTGTCGGCATTCGCGAGCTTCGCCGCCCACGCCGAAGACCTGAATCTCGGCATCATCTCGACCGATTCGTCGGCTGTGCTCAAGCAGCGCTGGCAGCCGCTGATCGATGACATGAACAAGCAGACGGGGCTGAACATCAAGGCGTTCTTCGCGACCGATTATGCGGGCATCATCGAAGGCATGCGCTTCAACAAGGTGCAGGTCGCGTATCTCGGCAATGCGTCGGCGATCGAAGCCGTCGATCGTTCGAATGGCGAAGTATTCGGCAAGACGACCTACGCGAACGGCGACGCCGGCTACTACTCGGTGCTGATCACCAACGTCAACAGCCGCTTCAAGACGCTCGACGACGTGTTCAAGAACACGAAGGACGTGACGCTCGGCTTCGGCGACCCGAACTCGACATCGGGCACGCTGGTCCCCGGCTACTACCTGTTCGCGCAGCACAACGCGCCCGTGCGCACATCGTTCAAGACGGTGCTGCCGTCGAGCCACGAAGCGAACCTGCTCGCCGTCGTGAACAACAAGATCGACATCGCGACGAACAACACCGAGATGCTCGAAACGCTGAAGAAGCAGCATCCCGACCGCTTCGCGCAGGTGCGCGTGCTGTGGCAATCGCCGCTGATTCCGTCGGACCCGCTGGTATGGCGCAAGGATCTGCCCGACGCGACGAAGGACAAGCTGCGCAAGTTCTTCTACAACTACGCGAAGACCGATCCGCGTGAAAAAACCGTGATGGCGAACATCTTCAGCTATGGCGGCTTTGCGCCGTCGACGGATGCGCAGCTGCAGCCGATTCGCCAGATCAAGCTGTTCGAGCAGAAGCAGAAGATCGAAGCAGATGCGTCGCTGTCGGATTCGGATCGCAAGACGCAGATGGCGGCGATCGATGCGAAGCTGTCCGCACTGAACGCGCAAAAGCAATGAACTTAGCCGACCTGAGCGCTGGACGCTCGACGCCGCCGTCGCCGGCCACGCCTTCGCGCGAGGTGCTGGCCGCGGCGGCGGGTAAGCGGAGCTGGACTTCGCTGCTCGGCTGGATCGTCGTGATCGGCGTGCTGGGCTTGTCGTGGCACGCCGCCGACATGCGCCCGCTCGATCTGCTCACCGATTCGGGCAACATGGGGCAGTTCGCCAAGGACTTCTTCCCGCCCGACTTCACGGAATGGCGCACCTATCTGCACGAAATGGGCGTCACGCTCGCGGTCGCGGTGTGGGGCACGGCGCTGTCGATCGTGTGCGCGATTCCTTTCGGGCTGATGTCGGCGCATAACATGGCGCCGGCGTGGGTTGTGCAGCCGGTGCGGCGCTTGATGGATGCGTGTCGCGCGATCAACGAGATGGTGTTCGCGATGCTGTTCATCGTGGCGGTTGGGCTCGGGCCGTTTGCGGGTGTGCTTGCGTTGTGGGTGCATACCACGGGCGTGCTGGCGAAGCTGTTCGCCGAAGCCGTCGAGGCGATCGATCCTCGTCCCGCCGAGGGTGTGCGGGCGACGGGCGCTACCAGTCTCGATGAGATCATTTATGGCGTGCTGCCGCAGGTTTTGCCGTTGTGGATTTCTTATGCGTTGTATCGGTTTGAATCGAATGTGCGGTCGGCGATGGTCGTAGGGATGGTTGGTGCCGGCGGCATCGGGGTCGTGCTTTATGAGTCGATTCGGTCGTTCAACTATTCGCAGACGGCGGCTGTTATGTTGATGGTCATCGTTGTGGTTACTGTTATTGACTTGCTGTCGGCTAGATTGCGGGAGCGGGTGATTTAGGTTTTATTGTCTTGCTATGCTTGGGTGGTTGGCTTTCTTGTTCGCTGGCATCCGCGTGATGTTATTGGTTTGCTAGCGTTGCCCCTGTGCGGGGCGGCACCTACTTTTCTTTGCCGCCGCAAAGAAAAGTAGGCAAAAGAAAGCGGCTCACACCGCCAGTTCTTGTATTTGCCTGAGGGCCCCCACAGGGTCTTACGCTTCACACGGCAACCACGTGACCCACGTCCGTTGCCAGCGCTCTTGAGGTGCGCCTCACCCGCTGCACGCTCCCGCACTACAGCACGCCGTGCCAGACAGTCCACACCCGCCCAGGTGGCAAACTGTGTGTAGGCCAAGGTACTCCACCCGCCTCACTCCGGACCAATAGCGCACGCGTTCCACCCTGTAAAAGCGCTGCCCTATACGACGCGATAACCTACACACAGTTTGCCACCTGGGCGGCATAGACCATTCGCTGCCGCTGGCCTTTGCGTGGGTATTCGAAGCGGGTGAGGCGCACGTTGAGAGCGTTGGCAACGAACGCGAACAAGTGCACTGCCGCGTGAAGGATGGGGACGTTGGGGGCCCGTGGACAGGAACACGGGCTGGCGGTGTTAGCCGCTTTCTTTTGCCTACTTTTCTTTGCGGCGGCAAAGAAAAGTAGGTGCCGCCCCGCACAGGGGCAACGCTTGAAGCACGAAGGCAGAACGCGGATGCCCGCGCAAACCCAAGCAAACCACCTGGCGTCGCAGACAAAAACCACACAAACCCCCTCACATCAACACAAAAAACCACATCTACGGAATAATACCGGCTTTAGCCTGAAACAAAACCCTGGATGGAATCCTTCATCGTCCTGCTAGTTCTAGCATCCGCCATGCTCCACGCGAGCTGGAACGCCTTCCTGCGTCTCGCCGAAGACCGCATCTGGCTCCTCGGCATGATGTCGATCCCCTACCTCGCCGTGAGCGCCATCGGCGTCATCGTCCTGCCCATTCCCGCGCCCGCCGCATGGCCCTACATAGCTGCATCGGTCGTGCTGGAATTCGGCTATTGCCTCGCGCTCGTGCGTGCCTACCGCAGCGGTGACTTCGGGCAGATCTATCCGATCGCGCGCGGGCTCTCGCCCATGCTGGTGTTCGCCGGCGCGCTCGTGTTCGCGCACGAAACCCTCAAACCACTCGCAGCAACAGGCGTCGCGCTGGTGTCGCTCGGCATCGTCTCGCTCGCGTTTCGCCGCAACATGCGCTTCTCCGGCGAAAGCGTGCCCTACGCTTTGCTCACGGGTCTTTTCATCTCGGCATACTCCGTCGTCGACGGAATCGGCGCGCGCGTCGCGGGCAATGGTCTCAGCTACATCATGTGGGTCTATCTGCTGTGGAACGTGCCGCAGTTCCTGCTCGTGTGGCATTGGCGCGGCGGCGCAAAAGGACTCTTCACGTCGCGCGAAACGGTGTTGAAAGGCATGCTGTCAGGCGTGATCGCGTTGGTCGCGTATTGCCTCATCATCGAGGCGTATCGCTTTCTGCCCATCGCCATGGTGTCCGCGCTGCGCGAACTCAGCTCGATTTTCGCGGTGCTGATCGGCTTCTCGTTCATGCACGAAAAGCTGACCGCGCGCCGCGTGTTCGCCTGCACGCTCGTCACGCTCGGCGCCGTGCTGATACGCTTCTAACGTCAGTGCGCGTCGATCACGCGAACAGCGGTAACGTCGCGTCGATCGCATCGGCGAGTGTGTCGAACGCGGGCGCGATCTCCTCGTCGGGCACGCACGCATAGCCGATCAGCAACCCCGACTGCGCGCGCGACGGTTGCGCGTAATACCCCGACAACGGACGCACGACGATATTGCGTTCGAGCGCAGCCGCCGCCACGGCGCGATCGTCCGTGCCTTCGGGTAGCTGCATCACGAGATGCAGGCCCGCATCGCCGCCGACAGCCGGCAACGCATCGCCATAACGCCGTGCCGCGGCATCGAGCAAGGTCGAGCGGCGCTGACCATACAGCGTGCGCATCTTGCGGATGTGCGACGTGAAATGCCCTTCGGCGATGAACTCCGCGAGCATCGCCTGCTGCAGCAACTGACCTTCCCGATACAGCTCGGCGCTGGCCGTCGCGAAGCTCTCGGCCAGCGCCTCGGGCACGACCAGATAGCCGATCCGCAGCCCCGGAAACAGCGTCTTGCCAAAGCTGCCGACATAGATCACCTGCCCCGCCGTATCGAGCCCTTGCAGCGACGCGAGCGGCCGGCTGCCGTAGCGGTACTCGCTGTCGTAGTCGTCCTCAATGATCCAGCACTGGTTCTGCCGCGCGTATTCGAGCAGCATCCGCCGGCGCGCGAGGCTCATCACCATCCCGAGCGGGTACTGATGCGACGGCGTGACGAGAATCAGCTTCGGCGGATGCGCGAGATCGTCGGGTGACGGGTTGATGCCTTCGTCGTCGACGGCGATCGGGCGCGATTTGAGGCCCGACACGTGCATCACGCTGCGCACGCCCCAATAGCACGGGTCTTCCGTCCAGATGACGTCGCCGGGATCGGACAGCAGGCGCACGGCCAGATCGACGGATTGATGGATGCCCGTCGTGATGATGATCTGCTCGGGCGTGCAGCGCACCGAGCGCGACGTGCGCAGATAGTCCGCCAGCGCGTGGCGCAGCAATGACAGGCCGCCGCCAGGCGCGTAGGTCAGCAGATCGGGCCGCAGACGCCGCCAGTACTTGTTGTGCAAGCGGCTCCAGGCGCGCGCCGGAAAGCGCGTGACGTCCGGCACGCCCGGCATGAACGCGCCCCACTGCCGCTTCGACACGCCCGCGCCCGCAATCAGCCGCGCGCCGCGCTGCGACAGCGCGCGCGCGGCGGGCTGTTGCGCGTGCAGAGCGGATTTCGAATGCGGCAACGGCAACGCCTGCTGCAACTGCTGCACGGACGCCGAAACAGGCGCAGTCTGTCCGTCTGGCGATCCGACGATTTCATCCGGCGACGTATCGGCGACGAACGTGCCGCGCCCCGTCGCAGATGTCACGTAGCCCTCCAGCGCGAGCTGCTCGTAGACCTGGGTGACGGTGTTGCGCGCGATGCCGAGCTCGTTGGCGAGCAGGCGTGACGACGGCACCTTGCTGCCAGCGGGCAGTTCACGCGTCAGGATGGCCTGTTGCAGCAGCCGATGCAGCTGGCGATAGATAGGCTGGCCGCTGCCGCGGTCCAGACGCTGGGCCAGCCAGTCGGACAAAACACTCGCGCGCATGAATTGGCTCCTGATTTTTTACCAAAATGGCTCTGAAATTTAGAGCCAAATCTGATTATAGTCGCAGCATGTGCCGCGAAGGACGCGAGCGCCTGAACAAACCCGAACAGGAGATCTCCGTGAAGAATGCTGAACTGAAGAGCCGCAAGGACGCCGCCACCCCGCGCGGCGTGGGCGTGATGTGCGATTTCTACGCTGCGCGCGCCGAGAATGCGGAGTTGTGGGACGTCGAGGGCCGCCGCTACATCGATTTCGCGGCGGGCATCGCGGTGTGCAACACGGGTCATCGTCATCCGAAGATCGTCGAGGCTGTGCGCGCGCAACTGGACAACTTCACGCACACGGCTTATCAGATCGTGCCGTACGCGTCGTATGTCGAGCTGGCCGAGAAGATCAACCAGCGTGCGCCGGGCGACTATCCGAAGAAGACGGCGTTCTTCACGACGGGCGCCGAGGCTGTTGAAAACGCGATCAAGATCGCGCGTGCCGCGACGGGCCGTCCGGGCGTGATCGCGTTCACGGGCGGCTTCCATGGCCGCACGATGATGGGCATGGCGCTGACGGGCAAGGTTGCGCCGTACAAGCTGAACTTCGGCCCGTTCCCGGCTGACGTGTTCCACGCACCGTTCCCGAATCCGCTGCACGGTGTGACGACGGCGGACTCGTTGAAGGCGATCGAGTTTCTGTTCAAGGCCGACATCGATCCGAAGCGCGTCGCGGCGATCATTTTCGAGCCGGTGCAAGGCGAAGGCGGTTTCTATCCGGCGCCTGCCGAATTCGTGCGCGCGCTGCGCAAGCTGTGCAACGAGCACGGCATCCTGCTGATCGCCGATGAAGTGCAAACGGGGTTTGCGCGTACGGGCAAGCTGTTCGCGATGCATCACTACGACGTCGTGCCTGATCTGATGACGATGGCCAAGAGCCTGGCGGGTGGCATGCCGCTGTCGGGCGTCGTTGGTCGCGCGGATGTGATGGATGCCGCTGCGCCCGGCGGGCTGGGTGGCACGTATGCGGGTAATCCGTTGGCGGTGGCTTCGGCGCTTGCCGTGCTCGATATCATCGATGAAGAGAAGCTCTGCGAGCGAGCTGTTCTGCTTGGCGACAAGCTGAAGTCGCGCTTGACTGCGCTGCAGTCGGAAGTGCCGCAGATCGCCGATGTGCGGGGTCCTGGCGGCATGGTCGCCGTCGAGTTCTGCAAGCCCGGTACTTCCGATGCGGATGCTGATTTCACCAAGCGCGTGCAGACGCGGGCTCTGGAGCGTGGGTTGTTGCTGCTCGTGTGTGGTGTTTATTCGAACGTTGTTCGGTTCTTGTTCCCGCTGACTGTTCAGGATTCTGTCTTTGATGAGGCGCTTTCGATTCTCGAAGAAGTGCTGAAGGAGACTGTGGGCGTGACGGCCTGATCTTTTTTTTGCCTGCGGCGGCTTTTTTTGAAGTCGCCGGGTTTGTTTGTGTTTTGTTTGTCTGCGACGCTGTGCGGTGTTTTTGTGTTTGCGCTGGCATCCGCGTTTTGTTGTTGGTTCGCTAGCGTTGCCCCTGTGCGGGGCGGCACCTACTTTTCTTTGCCGCCGCAAAGAAAAGTAGGCAAAAGAAAGCGGCTCACACCGCCAGTTCTTGTATTCGCCTGAGGGCCCCCACAGGGTCTTACGCTTCGCACGGCATCGCGCTGATCTAACGTTGGTTGCCAACGTTCTGAGTGTTAGCCTCACCCGCTTCGCACGCCCGTACAACGGCTAACGGCCGCGAATGGTATGCGCCGCCCAGGTGGCAAACGGTGTGTAGGTTGTCGCGTCATATAACCCGGCGCTCTTACATGGTGGGGCGCATGCGCTATCGGTCCGAAGTGAGGCGTGTGAGGTACTACGGCCTGCACACAGTTTGCCACCTGGGCGGCGGTGGACTGTCTGGCACGGTGTGCCGCGACGCTGGGGCATGAAGCGGGTGAGGCGCACTGCAAGAGCGCTGGCAACGAGCGTGGGTCACGTGGTTGCCGTGTGAAGTGTAAGACCCTTTGGGGGCCCTCAGGCGGGAAGAAATGTTGGCGGTGTTAGCCGCTTTCTTTTGCCTACTTTTCTTTGCGGCGGCAAAGAAAAGTAGGTGCCGCCCCGCACAGGGGCAACGTTTGAAGCACCAGTAACAAAATGCGGATGCCAGCACAAACGCCAGAACAACCAAACCAGCGTCGCAGACATAAGAACCCAAAAGGACGAGTGAAAATGACTGACTTGCGTAGCAAACTAAAAGACCCTTCCCTGCTGCAAAGCAATGCATACATCAATGGCGAGTGGCAGGATGCCGAAAACAAAGAAACCTTCGAGATCCTGAACCCGGCAACAGGCGAACTGATCGCACAAGTGCCGCGAATGGGCACACAAGAAACCCGCCGCGCCATCGAAGCGGCAAACAAGGCATGGCCCGCCTGGAAGGCAAAAACCGGCAAACAACGCGCAGAAATCCTCCGCAAGTGGAACGACTTGATGCTCGCGAACGCCGATGACCTGGCGTTAATCCTGACCACGGAACAAGGCAAACCGCTCGCCGAAGCAAAAGGCGAAATCGGCTACGCCGCCTCCTTCCTCGAATGGTTCGGCGAAGAAGCCAAGCGCGTCTACGGCGATACGATCCCCACCGTCGCGAACGACAAACGCATCGTCGTCACGAAGGAACCGGTCGGCGTCTGCGCCGCCATCACACCGTGGAACTTCCCCGCTGCGATGATCACCCGCAAGGTCGGACCCGCCCTCGCCGCAGGCTGCCCGATCGTCGTCAAGCCCGCTGAAGCGACGCCGCTCTCCGCGCTCGCGCTCGCCGTACTCGCCGAGCGCGCTGGCGTGCCCGCCGGCATCTTCAGCGTCGTCACCGGCGATCCGAAACCGATCGGCGGCGAAATGACCAGCAACGCAACCGTGCGCAAACTGTCGTTCACGGGCTCAACGGCAGTGGGACGTCTGCTGATGGCGCAGTGCGCGCCGACCGTCAAGAAGGTGTCGCTGGAACTGGGCGGCAACGCGCCGTTCATCGTGTTCGATGACGCCGATCTCGACGCGGCCGTCGAAGGCGCCATTGCTTCGAAGTACCGCAACAGCGGTCAGACCTGCGTCTGCACCAACCGCTTCTACGTGCATGACAGCGTCTACGATGCGTTCGCCGAAAAACTCGCCGCAGCCGTGACGAAGCTCAAGGTCGGCTTCGGCACCGAACAAGGCGTGCAGCAAGGCCCGCTCATCAACGAGGCGGCCGTGCTCAAGGTCGAGTCGCATATCGAGGATGCACTCGGCAAGGGCGCGCGCGTCGTCACGGGTGGCAAGCGTCATGCGCTCGGTCACGGCTTCTTCGAGCCGACCGTGCTCGCCGATGTCACGCCGGACATGAAGGTCGCGCGCGACGAAACCTTCGGTCCGCTCGCGCCGCTGTTCCGCTTCTCGTCGGATGCGGAAGTGGTCGAGATGGCGAACAGCACGGAATTCGGGCTGGCGTCGTATTTCTATAGCCGCGATATCGGTCGTATCTGGCGCGTTGCCGAAGCGCTCGAGTTCGGTATGGTTGGGATCAACACCGGTGCGATCTCGAATGAAGTGGCGCCGTTTGGTGGGGTCAAGCAGTCAGGGCTTGGGCGTGAAGGCTCGCATTACGGCATTGATGAGTATGTCGTGATCAAGTACATGTGTATTGGCGGGGTTTGATTTTTTTCGTCTGCGACGCTTTTTGGTTTTTGGTCTTCGGCCAGTGTCGCTGGCATCCGCGTGATGTTATTGGTCTGCTAGCGTCGCCCCTGTGCGGGGCGGCACCTACTTTTCTTTGCCGCCGCAAAGAAAAGTAGGCAAAAGAAAGCGGCTCACACCGCCAACATTTCTTCTTGCCTGAGGGCCCCCAAAGGTTCCTACGCTTCACACGGCAACCACGTGACCCACGTCCGTTGCCAGCGCTCTTGCGGCGCGCCTCACCCGCTTCACGCTCCCGCACTACAGCACGCGGTGCCAGATAGTCCACGGCCGCCCAGGTGGCAAACTGTGTGTCGGCACAGGTACTCCACACGCCTCACTCCGGACCAATAGCACACACGTTCCACCCTGTAAGAGCGCCAGGTTATACGACGCGACAACCTACACACCGTTTGCCACCTGGGCGGCGCATACCATTCGCTGCCGCTGGCCCAAGTAGGGTATTCGAAGCGGGTGAGGCGTTCATTCGAAGCGTTGGCAACGGGTACCAGCCAAGGGCTCTGCCGAATGAAGCATGGGGACGTTGGGGGCCCGTGGATAGGAACATGGGCTGGCGGTGTGAGCCGCTTTCTTTTGCCTACTTTTCTTTGCGGCGGCAAAGAAAAGTAGGTGCCGCCCCGCACAGGGGCAACGCTAGCGAACCAATAACATCAAGCGGATGCCAGCACAAACGCCAAAACAACCAAACCAGCGTCGCAGACATAAGAACCCAAAACAATAACATCACGCGGATGCCAGCCACAGAATCAAGCAAGAACAGTATCCCCCGCATGATAAGAAGACCGCACCAGCGGCCCCGACACCACCTCACGAAACCCCATCTTCAACCCCTCCTCTCTGAAAGCAGAAAAAGTCTCCGGCACGACATAGCGCTTAACAGCCATATGAAACCTGGAAGGCGCGAGATACTGCCCGATCGTGAGCACATCAACGCCATGCGCACGAATATCCCGCATCGTCTCCAGAAGTTCATCATCACTTTCCCCGAGCCCCACCATCAAGCCGGATTTAGTGACCACTGAAGCATTCGCCTCCTTCACCCGCCGAAGCAACATCAAAGACCCACGATAATCCGCGCCCGCCCGTGCCGCGCGATACAGCGAAGGCACCGTTTCGACGTTGTGATTGAACACATCCGGCCACGCCGCCGACAACGCATCGAGCGCCCGCTCGACACGCCCCCGGAAATCCGGCGTCAACACCTCGACGCGTATCCCCGGCACGCGCTCACGCAGCAACGCAACACAACGCGCAAAATGCGCCGCGCCACCGTCGCGCAGATCATCGCGATCCACCGATGTAATCACCACATACCGCAGCCCCAACGCAGCGACGGCGTCAGCCAGCCGCGCCGGTTCTTCATCGTCGAGCGGCAGCGGCCTTCCATGCGCGACATCGCAAAACGCACAACGCCGCGTGCAGATGCCGCCCATGATCATGAACGTCGCCGTGCGCTGCGCGAAGCATTCGCCGATATTCGGGCACATCGCTTCCTCGCACACCGAATGCAGACGATGCTCGCGCAGTATCGACGCCATGCCCGCCACCGTCTCGCTCATCATCGGCCTTGCGCGCAGCCATGCAGGCTTCGGCAGCGCGCCGCCCGGCTCCGGTGGCACGACCTTCACGGGAATGCGCGCGAGTTTGTCACGGCTCCTCAAGCCGTGCTGCCCCAGCGCGGTAACGCTGTCGTGGGTAGACATCTGCGGCGCGGCTGCCATCGTCAGGCTCCGAAGAAGTCGTTGAGCAGGCGGTTCACCTCCGATGCCGACTCCATCTGCACCATATGCCCCTTGCCCGGCAGCACATGCACGCGGATATCGCCGGGCAGCCCTTGCGCGTGGCTCGCAGGAATGATCTGGTCGAGCTCGCCCCAGATCACCAGCGTGCGCGGCGCGAGCCTGTCGAGACGATCGCGATAGCTACGCTGCTGCGCGCCATCCTTGAACGCCGACGCCGCGATCTTCTGCAAGGTCTCGCCCACCCCTTCGAGCCGCTTGTACTTGACGATATCCTCGACCAGTTGCCGCGTGACGAGAGAACCGTCGGCGAACAGTTTCGTCAGATGCGGCTTCAGCGTATTGCGGCTGTTGCCCGACACGAATCCGTCGATGTACTCGCGGTTGATCTCATTGCCAAGACCCGCCCCCGCGATCAGCGAAAGCGACGCCACACGCTGCGGCGCTTTCGCTGCGACCGTCATCGCGACGAGACTGCCCATCGAATGCCCGACGAAATGCGCACGTTCGATACCGCGATCGTCAAGAAACGCGATCACGCTATCGGCCAGCTCATCGGCGCTGCCCGACTCCACCGCTTTCGTCGATTCGCCATGCCCCGGCAGGTCCAGCGCATACACCGTGCGATGCGCGGCGAGGTCGGCGTGATTGAACAGCCAGTTGTTCAGATCGCCGCCGAAACCGTGGATCAGCACGGCGGGCGTGCCGCCGTCGCCGATCTTCAGATACCGAATGGTGCGCCCGCCGATCTGCGCTTTCTCCGGCTGCGGGCCTGCATCGGCGGAGTCTTCGGCGAGCGGCACGAAATCGCGCTGGAACGCTTCGACGGCTGCATCGATGTCGGCATCCGCCTCCTGCTCATCCGCGACCACGCCGAGCAGCGCGCCGACGGGCAGCGTGTCGCCCTCCTGCGCGACCTGGCGACGCAACGTGCCGTTGAACGCGCACTCCACACCCGAAGCAATCTTGTCGCTTTCGACGTCGAGCACTTCGTCGCCCTTCGCCACCGTGTCGCCAATCGACTTCAACCAGCCGTTGACCTGCCCCTGCTGCATCGACAGGCCCCACTTGGGCATCGTGATCATGTGAATCGACATTGCTCAGTTCCTCGCTCAGTGTCGCGTTGCTTTGACGGCTGCGGCAATCTTGTCCGCCGACGGGATATACAGGTCCTCCAGCACGCCCGAGAAAGGCGCGGGCGTATGCGGCGCGGTGACGATTTCCACCGGCGCCTTCAGCGAATGGAAGGCCTTCTGCGCGGCGAGCGCGGCGATATCGGTGGCGACCGAGCAGCGCGGATTCGCTTCGTCGACGACGACCAGACGGCCCGTGCGCTCCAGGCTTTCCAGAATCGTCTCTTCATCGAGCGGCGACGTGGTGCGCAGATCGATCACTTCGGCCTTGATGCCTTCTTTCGCGAGCCGGTCGGCGGCGTCCGTGGCGTAGTGCACCATGCGGCCATACGTGACGATGGTCACGTCATCGCCTTCGCGCACTACGTTCGCTTCGCCGAACGGAATCGCGTACAGCTCTTCGGGCACGTCGCCTTCGCGGGTGTACAGCAGCTTGTGCTCGCAGAAGATGACGGGATCGTTTTCGCGGATCGCCTGGATCATCAGGCCCTTCGCGTCGTACGGCGTCGAGGGGCACACCACCTTCAGCCCCGGTACATGCGTAAACAGCGAGGTCAACATCTGCGAGTGCTGCGCGGCGGCGCGCAAGCCCGCGCCCTGCATCGTGCGAATCACGACGGGTGTGACGGCATTGCCGCCGAACATGTAGCGGAATTTCGCGGCCTGATTGAAGATCTGATCGAAGCACACGCCCATGAAGTCGATGAACATCAGTTCCGCGACAGGGCGCATGCCCGCTGCCGCCGCGCCGACCGCTGCGCCGATGAAGCCGCCTTCCGAAATCGGCGTGTCGAGCACGCGGCCCGGATACTTGTGAAAGAGCCCTTTCGTGACGCCGAGCACACCGCCCCATGCGTCCTGTTCGCCCGGCGAGCCCGCGCCGCCCGCGTTGTCTTCACCCATCACGATGACGCTTTCGTCGCGTGCCATTTCCTGACTCAGTGCTTCGTTGATTGCCTGAGAGTATGTGATCTTGCGTGCCATGTCTTGTCTCCTGTCGATCGGAGTTGGCGCTTTAGCGCCTTACTCCGATCCCATGCAGCGAAGCTGCGGTCGACGCGAGTTGGCGCTTTAGCGCCTTACTCTCGTCCCATGCAGCGAAGCTGCGGTTGCCTGGAATAAAACTGGTTGAATTACGGATACGACACGTAGACGTCAGTCAGCAGATCCGCTTCCGTCGGCAGCGGCGCGGCTTTCGCCTTCAGGACAGAATCGTCGATCAGCGTTTTCACATCCGCATCGATCTTGCTCAGATCGTTGGACGTCAGCATCTCCGCGCGCACCACACGCTCTGCGAAGCGCTTCAGGCAATCCTTCTCGTCGCGCAGCTTCTGCACTTCACCCGGCGCGCGATACGTCTGCGCATCGCCTTCGAAGTGACCAAAGTAACGCGACAGCTTCACTTCGACGAGCGTCGGCCCACCGCCGCCGCGCGCGCGATCGATCGCTTCGCCTAGCGCTTCATGGACCGCAAAGAAATCGAAGCCGTCGACGATCACGCCCGGCATGCCGAAGCCGCTCGCGCGGTCCGCGATGTTGTCGGACGCAACGGACCACGTCGACGACGTCGCCTCCGCATAGCCGTTGTTCTCCGCGACGAAGATGGCCGGCAAGCGCCACACGCTCGCGAGATTCATCGATTCGAAGATCGTCCCCTGATTCGACGCGCCGTCGCCGAAGAAGCACACGCCCACGCCGCCCGTTTTCTTCAGCTTGGCCGCGAGCGCCGCGCCGCACACGAGCGGACCGCCCGCGCCGACGATCCCATTCGCACCCAGCATGCCCTTCGACAGATCGGCGATGTGCATCGAGCCGCCCTTGCCCTTGCACACGCCCGTCTGCCGGCCGTAGATCTCGGCCATCATCCCGTGCACGTCGACGCCCTTCGCGATGCAGTGGCCGTGGCCACGGTGCGTGGTCGCTACATAATCGCGGTCGTTCAGATGCAGCATCGTGCCGACGGCCGATGCTTCCTCGCCTGCATACAGATGCACGAAGCCGGGGATCTCGCCTGTGGCGAACTCGACGTGCAGGCGCTCTTCGAACTCGCGAATGGTGCGCATCAGCCGGTACGCTTCCAGCAGTTTCTCCCTGCTCAACTGATTTGACATGGTGTGTCTCCTTGGTGATGTCGATCGTTACAGCAACGGGTGCGGATGGGCTCCGCGTGGTTGAATACACTTCCTTTACTTCGCGTGTGCCTGTGTTTGCATAAGCGTTCGCATCGAAGCGCCCGCCATTTCGCGCATCAACTGACGCGACGCCGAGAAACGCAGCGTGCGGCTCACGTCGACGGTCAACGGGCCGCTCCAGTCGAGCGAGATTTCGTAACGGTCGTCGCGCTCTATTTCGATCTCGCGCTCGCCGTCGAAGGCGAGCGTGCCGTGGCGTGCGTCGATGGGCAGCCAGTCGCCGAGTTCGAAGCGCTCGCAGGTGCGCATCGTCACGTGATCGATGCGGCCAGGCGCGATGGGCGCAAAGATAGGAACTCCGTCGCCATTTGCAACGCCATGTTCGTCGCGCAGCGCGAACGTGAGATGCAAGCCATGCGGCGCCGTGCGTTCGACGGGCGCCCATGCGCCGCCTATCGACGACAGCCCGATGCCATCGGGCGCGGCGAACGTGAGAAACAAGGACTCGATATCCGACGGCTCCGACACGGCCCGCGCGCCGACGAAGCGCTGGCGGCTCACGCACACATCGACGAGTGCGATCTCTTCGCGTCCGCGATTCGGCCCCGCGACACATCGCACGACGAGCCGTTTGTTGCGCGTCAACGCGACATTGGGCGGTACGACGCCCGACGCAACCAGGGCACCCGCCATGCCCGCGACGGTCGCTTCGCGCATGTCGGGAAACGCGTTGTTGGTGCCCGTCGACAGTGTCAGCAGCGGCACGCCGCCGCAATGCGCAGCCACCGCGCGATGCGTGCCGTCGCCGCCGAGCACGGCAATCAGCTCGACGCCTTCGAGCACCATATGCGCGGTGCCCGTGTGCGTATCGGCGACGCTATCGGTGATGGGCAGATCGATGAATTCGACTTCAGGCCAGCGCTCTGCCGTGCCCGTCGCCGCGTGTGTGTCGATTGCGCGCAGCAGCAACGCGGCGACGCCCGTGCGATCGCGCAACGTCAGCACGCGATCGACGCCGAGCGCGCCGAGTCCCGCGATCAGACGCACGACCATGTTGGCTTTCTCGGCGGTCGGGAACACGGACGCGTGCGTCGTGAGGCGGCGAATGTCGCGACCCGACGCGGGGTTCGCGATCACGCCGACGGTGATGGGCGATGCCACTGGGTTGTCTCCGTTGTGTTTATCGAGAGCGGCTTGCGTGTCGCGCACGAAGCCGTTTCGTGTGATTGGCATTACTGCAACAGCTATGCCAATCGTTCGACAAACCCGCGAAGCACGCGCAAGGCCATATACGTAAAGGGTTTCGGGCTATCGACAGTGCGTGTCGCAGGCGCCTCGGGCGTCGCATGACGCAGCGCACATGACGCACATCGCGCCTTTCGCCGCGTTGCGATCGCGGTGACGTAGCGCGCATGCGTTGCGGCATCGAACGATGCACGTCTCACTGGTGTCTCACGCATGGGTGAGACGATCGTCTCAGGCGTCTCGCGTGCTGCAATGCAGTGTGATTGCGCGGGCGGGATGTGCTACAAGAAGGTCCGCAGAAGGCATCACCCTCGGGATCAACGCGATTCATCCACCGGTATCGTCCGTTATCGACGGGAGCCGACCATGCCTTACGTCTCTCAAACCCAGCATGTCGACCGCGTGCGCGGCGCCATCGAAGGACGCCTGCCCGCGCCCGCCAATTCGTCGCGTCTCGTGTCGTCGTGGCAGCGTTCGTATGAGCAATACCAGCTCGATCCTAGTTCGGTGATCGGGCCTCGCGTGCTGACCTCGTCCGAACTGCGCGAGGTGCAAGGCAAGGAAGAAGCCTTTTTGCGTGCGTCGGGCCAGTGCCTCACGCGTCTGCACGACATGATCCGCGTGGCCGACTACTGCGTGATGCTCACCGACGCGCACGGCGTCACGATCGACTACCGCATCGACCGCGACCGGCGCGGCGACTTCAAGCATGCAGGTCTTTACATCGGCTCGTGCTGGTCGGAACGCGAGGAAGGCACGTGCGGAGTCGCGAACGTGCTGACGGATCTCGCGCCCATCACCGTGCACAAGACCGATCACTTTCGCGCGGCCTTCACGACGCTCACCTGCAGCGCATCGCCGATCTTCTCACTGACGGGCGAACTCATCGGCGTGCTCGATGCGTCAGCCGTGCAATCGCCCGACAACCGCGACAGCCAGCGGCTCGTGTTTCAGCTGGTGCGCCAGAGCGCGGCACTGATCGAAGACGGCTACTTCCTCAATCAGACGGCGCAGCATTGGGTGATCTTCGGGCACCAGAGCCGCAATTTCGTCGAGGCGCAACCGGAAGTACTGATCGCATTCGACGAATGCGGCAACATCGCAGCATCGAACCGCAAGGCGCAGGAGTGCATCGCGGGCCTGAGCGGTCCGCGTCACGTCGACGAAATCTTCGATACGTCCGCCGTGCATCTGCACGACGTGGCGCGCACCGATACGATCGTGCCGCTGCGTCTGCGCGCCACGGGTGCCGTGCTCTATGCGCGGATTCGCGCGCCGTTGAAGCGCACTTCGCGCGTTGCGCCCGTCGTGTCTTCCGCGAGCGCCGTCCATGCGTCGCTCGATGTGCATGCCGATACGAGCCTCGACGCCATCAGCCGCTTCCTGCACAGCCGCGACTCGCGCATCGCGCGCAATGCGGAAGTCGCGCTACGCATCGCGGGCAAGCATCTGCCGATTCTGATTCTCGGCGAAACGGGCGTCGGCAAGGAAGTGTTCGCGCAGGCATTGCACGCGTCGGGCGCGCGGCGCACCAAGCCGTTCGTCGCCGTGAATTGCGGCGCGATCCCCGATTCGCTGATCGAAAGCGAGCTGTTCGGTTATGCGCCGGGCGCGTTCACGGGCGCGCGCAGCCGCGGCGCGCGTGGCAAGATCGCGCAGGCGAACGGCGGCACGCTGTTCCTCGATGAGATCGGCGACATGCCGCTCAATCTGCAAACGCGCCTGTTGCGTGTGCTCGCCGAAGGCGAAGTGCTGCCGCTGGGCGGCGATGCGCCCGTGCGCGTCGATATCGACGTGATCTGCGCGACGCACCGCGATCTCGCCCGCATGGTCGATGAAGGCACGTTTCGAGAGGATCTGTTTTACCGGCTGAGCGGCGCGACGCTGCACATGCCGCCACTGCGAGAGCGCGCCGATGTGCTGGACGTCGTGCACGCGGTGTTCGATGAAGAAGCGCAAAGCGCGGGACACGTGCTCACTCTGGATGCGCGGCTCGCCGAACGCCTGTCGCGTTTCTCGTGGCCTGGCAATATCCGGCAACTGCGCAACGTGCTGCGCTACGCATGCGCGGTGTGCGATGCGACGCGCGTCGAATTGCGACATGTGTCGCCCGATGTGGCGGCGTTACTCGCGCCCGACGAAGCCGCGCCGCGCCCTGCGCTCACTAGCCTCGACGATGAGCGGGCGCGCATTGTCGAGGCGCTGACGCAGCACCACTGGCGACCGAACGCGGCAGCCGAAGCGCTCGGCATGTCGCGCGCGACGCTGTATCGACGGATTGCGAAACTGGGGATCGTCGGACCGCATCGGAGTTGATGCGTTTCAACGGTAACAGTCAACCTGCGTTGAGCGTCGCAATCTGCTCGCCCAGCTTGCGCAGGCCCTCGCGCAACTGCGGCGGATCGAGCACTTCGACATGACCGGCTAAACCGAGCAATTGCTCGGCCGCGTAGCTGAGCTGCTCGACGGGCAAGGTCACTTCCTGCCAGCCGTCCTGCTCCGAAGGCGGCGAGATCTGTGCCTGTTCGACGGCGGCCGCGCCGAGCCTGTGAAGCCGCGTCATCCCTTCCGGCGACAGCCGCAAACGCGCGGTGTGCTTGAGCAGGCTCGTCTCGAACGACTCGACGGCCGCCGTCCATTCGTCGCGCAGATCGAAACCTTCCGGACGTTCAAACGTTTCGTCGTGCACCGTGAGCTGCGCGATGCTCGACACGCGGTAGGTGCGCAACTGCGTGCGCACGCGCGTGACCAGATACCATTCGCCGCCCTTTAGCACCAGCCCGAGCGGATCGCGCACGCGCACGCCTTCGTTTTCGCCGCTGGCGTTCCACGCGCGGTATTGCATCGAGATACGCTTCTGTTCCCACACGGCGCCCGCAAGCATCGTTAGCCACGGTGTGGGCGAGGGCCGCTGATACCAGCCGACAGGATCGATATGCAGCCGCGAGCCAATGCGCGACGTATCGGGCGCGGCGTCGGGCAGCGCGGTCACGAGCTTGAGCTGCGCGGCACGTAGTTGCTCGGACAGACCGAGATCGGACGCCGCGCCTGTCAGCCCGGCGATCGACAGCGTTTCCGCTTCGGCCCGCGTGATCCCTGTCAACTTCGCGCGATATCCATCGAGCAAGGCGAAGCCGCCGCCCGGCCCGCGATCCGCGTAAACGGGCACGCCCGCCGCGCTCAGCTGGTCGATATCGCGATACACGGTGCGGATCGACACGTTGAATTCGTCGGCGAGCGCCTGCGCGGTCACACGGCCTTTCACCTGGAGCATCAACAGCATCGAAACGAGTCGGCTCGTCGCCAATTTTTGCGCTCCTTTTAATTCATGACATGGGTTGTCAGTTATTGACGAGTATAAAGGTAGTTATAGACCAAGATCATCCGGAGTGTGCGGCATGCACGTGACCTACGTAGTCCGTTTTCAGGTGTTACCCGACAAGCTCGAGCGCTTTCTGACGCTGCTGGACGGCGTGCTCGACGCAATGCGCGACGAGCACGATTTCCGTGAGGCCGTACTGCATCGCGATCCTGATTCGCCGTGTCGGCTGATGCTCTATGAGACGTGGGAGAGCCGTGAGGACGCGAGCGATGAACAGGTTCACAGGCCTTACCGTCGCAGATATCACGAGGCGCTCGCCGATCTGCTCGTGCGGCCGCGCGAAGTGACGCAATGGCACACGGTGCGCGCAGACCGGCGCGATGCGACGCCTGAATCGCTGCAATCGGGCCACGCCGAAGAACTGGCCGAGGCGCGCGCATGAGCACGCGAACGTTCGTTTCCCGTGAGAGGGCAATGCCATGACGAGGCAACACGTACGACAAAACTGGTTGACAACACATCGACGTCAAGACAAACTCGAACGCATGCTGACACTCATCACCAACGCCTACGTCATTAAAAACCGTATGGCACGCCATCGCGGCGGGCCTATGGGAGCGTGCGTGCGTTAGCATCTGCAGCAGTCAGCAAAACGATCCCAAGGCCCCGCCGGAAACGGAAGGGGCCTTTTGTTTTGGGTAAGCCTTCCGGTCTCTGGCTCAATTGACGGAGTGCATGATGGACAAGGCTTGCCAGCAGTTCACCGATGACGAATCACTCTGCTTTCCGCGCTCGCACGAAGAGCGGTTGCCGAGAGTCGTCATCCACTTTGAAGTGCAACCCGGCGCGACGATGTCGTGGCGCGTCGACGCGAACACGGAACTTCTCGTGCAAGGCGCGCGGGTGTGGTTGACGCGCGCGGCGTCGCCATACGACCACTGGTTGCAGATTGGAGAGACGTTTCGGTTGCATCGCGGCGAGCGCGTGTGGATTAGCGCGGATGGCAATGTGGCGGCACGTCTTTCGTTGACCACGCATCCGGTGAGGGTGCAGGGCAGGCTTGCGCGCCTGCTCGAGCGCTGTTCTTCGCTGGGGGCGGATATTTTTGCGCCTCGGTCGCGGTGAGTGGTTTTTTTTGCTGCGCAAGCGGGGCTGGGGTGGTTTTGATTTTTGCGTTGGATTGCTTGGTGTTTCGCTGGCGTCCGCGTTATGCCTGCACGGGGGCGTTGGCGTTCGGGGTTGCTAGCCTTTTCGCTGGCATCCGCGTTTTGTTATTGGTTCGCTAGCGTTGCCCCTGTGCGGGGCGGCACCTACTTTTCTTTGCCGCCGTGTACAGACTGGAGACATCGCTGACAGGTGTACAGGGACATGACTGACACTTTCGGGTAATCAAACGCCCGGATTCCAACCATGCCCTG
This sequence comes from Paraburkholderia largidicola, assembly GCF_013426895.1. Lineage (NCBI taxonomy): Bacteria > Pseudomonadati > Pseudomonadota > Betaproteobacteria > Burkholderiales > Burkholderiaceae > Paraburkholderia > Paraburkholderia largidicola. The sequence continues at coordinate 1,169,346 of NZ_AP023175.1, forward strand.
GGATGTAAAAGACACCATGAATCGTCGCGAAGACTTCGTCTGCGAGGCCGCCACACAGGCGCTCCCGTTCAGCGAGCTATGCCGTAAATTCAAGATCACCCGCCAGACCGGCTACAAGTGGCTCGCCCGCCACAAGTCTGAGGGTAGCAAGGGGCTGGCCGACCGCTCCCGGCGCCCGCATCACAGCCCCACACGCTCACCGGAGCACATCGAGGCACTGGTGCTGGACCTGCGCCGCGAGCATGGCTGGGGCGGACGCAAGATCGCACGGCGCCTGCGCGATCTGGGCCAGATTGAGGTTCCCGCGCCCGCCACCATCACCGAGATCCTGCGACGCCACGGGCTCATTGACGAGCAGGCGTCCCGCCAGCGCCAGCACTGGCAACGCTTCGAGCACGAGCATCCGAACTCGTTGTGGCAGATGGACTTCAAGGGCGACTTCCCGACGCTGGAGAGCGGGCGCTGCGCGCCGCTGACGGTCATCGATGACCACTCGCGCTACAACATCGTGCTGAGCGCCTGCGCGCGCACCACCACCGGGATCGTGCAGGCAGAGCTTGAGCGGGCGTTTCGCTGCTACGGGCTGCCATCGCGCATCAACACCGACAACGGCGCGCCGTGGGGCTCGCCCAGTGCGCCGGGGCAGCTCACCGAGCTCGCGGTCTGGCTGATCCGGCTGGGCATCCAGGTGAGCTATAGCCGCCCGTATCACCCGCAGACCAATGGCAAGGATGAACGGTTTCACCGCTCGCTGAAGGCCGAAGTGCTGGAGCGGCACACGTTCACCACGCACGCGCACGTGCAGCAGGTACTGGATCGCTGGCGGCAGGTGTACAACACCGAGCGTCCGCATGAGGCACTGGACATGGCGGTGCCGGTCACCCGCTACGCGTGCAGCCTGCGCAGGATGCCGGAGCGGCTGCCCGAGCCCGAATACGGTTGCGGCGATGAAGTGCTACAGGTCAATGCAAGCGGCGTGGTGCGCGTGCGAGGCGAGAAAGTGAAGCTCTCGATTGCGCTCAAGGGGCTGCAGGTGGCAGCCCGCCCGAGCGAAAACGAAGACGGAGTGATCGAGCTCTGGTTTGCCCATCAGCGAGTCGCAAAACTTGACCTGAAGACAGTAAAACCCTGACCATCATGTGTCAGCGATGTCCCTGTACATGTGTCAACCATGTCTCCAGTCTGTACACCGCCGCAAAGAAAAGTAGGCAAAAGAAAGCGGCTAACACCGCCTGCCCATGTTCCTATCCACGGGCCCCCAACGTCCCCACGCTTCACACGGCAGTGCCCAGGCTGCTACCCGTTGCCAACGCTTCGAATGAACGCCTCACCCGCTTCGCACGCCCGTACAACGGCTAACGATCGCGAATGGTATGCGCCGCCTAGGTGGCAAACTGTGTGTAGGTTGTCGCGTCATATAACCCGGCGCTCTTACATGGTGGGGCGCATGCGCTATCGGTCCGAAGTGAGGCGTGTGAGGTGCTACGGCCTACACACAGTTTGCCACCTGGGCAGCCGTGGACTGTCTGGCGCGGCGCGCTGTAGTGCGGGCGCGTGAAGCGGGTGAGGCGCACCGCTAGAGCGCTGGCAACTATCGTGGGTCACATGGTTGCCGTGTGAAGTGTAAGAACCTTTGGGGGCCCTCAGGCAGGAACAAGAACTGGCGGTGTTAGCCGCTTTCTTTTGCCTACTTTTCTTTGCGGCGGCAAAGAAAAGTAGGTGCCGCCCCGCACAGGGGCAACGCTTGACGCACCAATAACATCACGCGAATGCCAGCGCAACAACCAGCAAACCCATAAAAAAAGGCCCGCACCCAGTACGAGCCTTCACGCGCCGCGTGACAAACGATTCAACCGCGTATCGATCAGACGCGTTCAATCGCGATAGCAATCCCCTGCCCCACCCCAATGCACATCGTGCACAACGCAAACCGGCCTTGCGTACGTTGCAACTGATACATCGCCGTGGTCACGAGCCGAGCCCCGCTCATCCCAAGCGGATGCCCCAGCGCAATCGCACCACCGTTCGGATTAACGCGCGCATCATCATCAGCAACACCAAGCGCGCGCAGCACAGCAAGACCTTGCGACGCGAACGCCTCGTTCAGCTCGATCACATCAAACTGCCCAATGTTCATGTTCAGACGCGCCAACAGCTTCTGCGTCGCAGGCGCAGGACCAATGCCCATCACCCGCGGATCAACACCCGCCGTCGCGATACCGAGCACGCGTGCGCGCGGCGTCAGGCCGAAACGCTTCGCGGTCTCGGCGTTCGCCAGCAGCAATGCCGCCGCGCCATCGTTGACGCCCGATGCATTGCCCGCCGTCACCGTGCCATCCGGACGCACGACGCCCTTCAGCTTCGCGAGCGCCTCGATGCTCGTTTCGCGCGGATGCTCGTCCTTCGATACGACGATCGCATCGCCCTTCTTCTGCGGGATCGTCACGGAGACGATTTCCTGCGCGAGCGTGCCGTCCTGCTGCGCGCGTGCCGCCTTCAACTGGCTGCGCACCGCGAACGCGTCCTGGTCGGCGCGGCTGATGTTGTAGTCCGTCGCGACGTTTTCGCCGGTTTCCGGCATCGAATCGACGCCGTACAGTTGCTTCATCAGCGGGTTGACGAAGCGCCAGCCGATCGTCGTGTCGTAGATGTCGGCCTGACGCGAGAACGCGCTCGTCGCCTTGCCCATCACGAACGGCGCGCGGCTCATGCTTTCGACGCCGCCCGCAATCATCAACCCCGCCTCGCCCGATTTGATCGCGCGCGCCGCGATGCCAACGGCATCCATGCCCGAGCCGCACAGGCGGTTCACGGTCGAACCCGGCACGTCTTTCGGCAGGCCCGCCAGCAACAGCGACATGCGCGCGACGTTGCGGTTATCTTCGCCCGCCTGGTTCGCGCAGCCGTAGATCACGTCGGCGACCGCGCTCCAGTCGACTTCCTTGTTGCGCTCCATCAGCGCCCTGAGCGGCACGGCGCCCAGATCGTCGGCGCGCACCGACGACAGCGAACCCGCGTAGCGGCCAATCGGCGTGCGAATCGCGTCGCACAGGAAAGCTTCCGTCATGAGATGTCTCCAGTAATGGCTAGCCGGCGTATCGGTGAAGGCGCCAGCGTCGGCGCCTTGGGCAGCGCCACAAAAAACGTGTCGACAAAGCAAGATTTGTTCTATACTCGAACAAACGATCATCTATCGAACATTTCAGGTTCGATAATAGGCGGGGCGCGGAAAGACTGTCAAGCGCGCCGGCGGGTGGGTGGGTCGTCGAAAACGGCAATAAAGTGCGGCGGAAACGGCAGGAATGCGTGCCCCACCGGGCTTCTGAACGGCCGGCACGCCCCGCCACATGCCCTCAGCCGTAAAGTTGGCGAATCCTGGCGCTTGCGCTATCGTCACGGCTTTCTGCAGACTAACGAACGCCCGTCCCGACGTCCGGACGTTTCGCATCGATTTCACATAGTCCCATGAGCAAAGTACCTGCCGCGTCACAAGCCGTCCCCGCCAACGAGACGGACGCCCCGGACAAACCAGGCGACTCGTATGTGCAGTCGTTCGCGCGCGGCCTCGCAGTGATTCGCGCGTTCAACGCCGAGCGCCCCGAGCAGACGCTGACGGACGTCGCATCGGCGACCGGCCTCACGCGCGCGGGCGCGCGCCGCATTCTGCTGACGCTGCAGACGCTCGGCTATGTCGAGGCGGAAGGCCGCCTGTTTCGACTGACACCGAAGATTCTCGACCTCGGCTTCGCCTATCTGACCTCGATGCCGTTCTGGAATCTCGCCGAGCCGTTCATGGAAGAACTGTCGGCGGAAGTTCACGAAAGCTGTTCGGCCGCCGTGCTCGACCGCACGGAGATCGTCTATGTGCTGCGCGTGCCGACGCACAAGATCATGACGATCAATCTGTCGATCGGTAGCCGCTTGCCGGCGTACTGCACGTCGATGGGCCGGGTGCTGCTGTCGGCGCTCGACCCGGCGACGCTCGACGCGACCCTCGACGCGTCGCCCATCGTCGCGCACACGCCGCGCACGATCACCGACAAGGATGAACTGAAGAAGGTGATCGCGCAGGTGCGCAGCCAGGGCTGGTCCGTTGTCGATCAGGAACTGGAAGGCGGGTTGATCTCGCTGTCCGCGCCGATCCGTAACCGGCGCGGACAGGTCATCGCCGCGATGAACATCAGCGGTAATGCGCAGCGCAATTCCGCGAAGCAGATGGTGAAGGCGTTTCTCGAACCGCTGCAGAAAGCCGCGCAATCGGTGTCGGACATGGTCGCGTTGCGCGGCTGACGTCGCTCGACGCCTGCGCGCAACGCACCCGATCAACGGCCCAGATAACGCTCCACCAGACGCGCCCAGTACGCCGCGCCGACAGGCAGATTGCGGTCGTTGAAATCGTAGTGCGGGTTGTGCACCATGCAGCCGTCTTCGCCGACGCCGTTGCCCAGGCGCAGGAACGAACCCGGCCGCTGTTCGAGCATGAACGCGAAGTCCTCGCTGCCCATCAGGATGTCGGCGTTCGGCTCGACGTTTTCCGCGCCGACCAGTTCGCGCGCCACCTCGATCGCGAACTCGGTTTCCGCGTCCGTGTTCACGACGACGGGATACCCTTCCACATACTCGACGTGCGCCTTGCCGCCATAACTCGCGGCCTGGCTTTCCGCGAGTTCCTTGATGCGCTCTTTCAACAGCGCGCGCACTTCCGGACTGAACGAGCGCACGCTCAATTCGAGCTTCGCGCTCGACGGAATCACGTTGTTCGCCACGCCCGAATGCATCGTGCCGACCGTCACCACGGCAGGCTGCGAAGGGTTCACGTTACGCGCGACGATGGTCTGCAGCGCCATTACGATGCTCGACGCGATCACGATGGGATCGACGGTCAGATGCGGGCGCGCCGCGTGACCACCGACGCCTTCGATCGTAATCGTCGCCTTGTCGCCCGCCGCCATGAACGCGCCCTTGCGGAACAGGAACTTGCCCGGCTCCGCGCCCGGATGGTTGTGCACGCCGAACACGGCGTCGCACGGAAACCGCTCGAACAGGCCGTCTTCGATCATCTTCTTCGCACCGCTGTCGATGCCGCTTTCCTCGGCCGGCTGAAAATACAGATGCACAGTGCCCGAAAAACGGCGCGTCTTGGCCAGATGCTGCGCGGCGCCGAGCAGCATCGTCGTGTGGCCGTCGTGGCCGCATGCGTGCATCTTGCCGTGCGTGCCGCTCGCGTACGGCAACCCCGTCTGCTCGATGATGGGCAGCGCATCCATATCCGCGCGCAAGCCGATGCTGCGCGCGCCGTCGCCCACCTTCAACGTGCCGACCACGCCCGTCTTGCCAACCCCGCGCGTCACCTGCCAACCCCACGCTTCCAGCTTTTCCGCGACGAGCGCCGCCGTTGCGACCTCTTCGTACGCGAGTTCCGGATGGTGGTGAATGTGATGGCGAATGTCGCGCAGCGCGGCGGCGGCAGGTTCGAGGTCGGCGATTTCGGTCAGGCGGGTGGCGTCGGTCATCAGGTGTACTCCGGGGTTCACGTACTGCGTCTTGCGCGCAGCGTTAAACCGCAGACTATAGCAACGCGCGACTTTTCCCGTAAGACGACGACACCTTCAGCTTACTTGACGCTTTCACTGGACGCCGACTCGGCGGCATGCGCCCGATCTTGTGTGCGCGCGAAGCCCTTTAGCACGTTGACGAACGCGAGGCCCGCTTCTTCGATCGAACCGGAATTGTCGATATGCGTCAGATGCGCGCCGTCGGGCAGCGCAAACGGCGCCTGACGCGCGAGGCGCGCCTCGACCTGCTCCCGCGTTTCACGGCCACGCGCCGACAGACGCGCCGCGAGAATATCGGGCGCCGCGTGAACATGCACGACTTCGAGATGCTGATAGCGCTTCAACGCACGCGACAGATACGCGCGCGAGCCATTGACGACGACCGTGCAGCCCCGCTCGAGCCACGCATCGATCTCGATGCCAATGCCGTAGTGCAATTCGTGACTCGACCATTCGAGCGCAAAGAGACCTCGCGCCGAGCGTGCGTCGAACTCTTCGCGGGTCAGCGCGATGTGGTTTTCGTTGTGCCCCGTCTCGCGTGTGATGTAGCGATGCGCGAACACGACGGACGTGCCCGCGACATGCTCGCGCGCGAAATGCAGCAGCGAATCCTTGCCCGCGCCCGACGGGCCGACCACATAGATCAAGCGGCCTTTCATGCGTTCTCCTGTCCTTCTTTCGCCGTGAACGCGAGCCGTTGCCACAACATGAACGGCTCGCCCGGCGCCGGCTCGACGAAGATCGCCGCACCGTCGATCGTCAACGGCCCGAGACGCTGCGCCTCGCGATGCCACCATTCGACTATCGCGGCGCGATCGGCGGCGTTGTCGAGCGAATTGGACACCGTCATATGGAAGCGGAATTCGTCGAGCACATACGGATATCCCCATTCGACGAGCAATTCGCGCTGACGTTCCGTGAGCGGCGCTTCCATGCGTTTCGCAATATCCGCTCTGGATGGCGCGACGCGCAGTGGCGTGAAGGTGCGCAGCGCATCGGCGGCGAGCGCGCGCATCTGTTCTTCACCGGATGGCGTAGCCGGACGCAGCGCAACGAAGCCGCCCAGCGTCGCCGCTTCGACGGGCAATGCAAACGGCATCTGCGTTTGCGCCCAGCTTTCCGATACGTCGAGCAGATCGGCGACCGTCACATGCTCCGCGAGATGAAACGGCGCGACCAGCGTGCCGTGCCAGCCGTAACGGCGCGGCGAGGTCGTCAGTTGCGCGAGCGGTTGCGACAGCGCGGGCGCATCATGCGGATCGAGTGATGTATCGCTTTCGGCATCACGTGCGAGCCATATCGAGCCGGCATCCCACCAGCCCGACGCGCGCGCAGGCGCGTAGTAGATCGCGAAGCGCGCCTGCGCGCTCCACGCGTTCTGCATGGCCGCGCTCATACGTCGTGCTCCACCATCAATTGCACGCGGTCGGCGGCGAAATGCGTGAAGCCGTATTTGATCGGCATGCCTTCCGTATCGACATCGACGTTCTCGACCCACAGCACCGGCTGTTGCCGGTTGATGCCAAGACGCCGCGCGACTTCCGGCTCGGGCAGCACGCTGCCGATACGGCTCCACTTGCGCAGATAGTCGGTCACGCCATACTCGGCCATCGCCCTGGTCATACCACCTTTGCGTTCGAGCACATCGGGCAGATCGACGAACCGTGCAGCCGGATAGAAGCTGCGCGAGTAGGTGAGAGGTACGCCGTCCGCTGCATGCACCGACTCGATGCGGTAGACGAACGCCCCCGCTCGCAGACCCAACGCCTTCGCGACAGTCGGATCCGCCTTCACGCGCGCCGCCGATAGCAACATCGCGTCCGCCGGCGAATGATGTTGCTGACGCAAGTTTTCGGTGAAGCGCGTGCGACGGCCGATCGTGTAATCGATCGCGCCCGGCTGCACGAACGTGCCGCGTCCCTGTTCGACGCTGACGAGCCCTTGGGCCGCAAGACCCAGCATTGCGCGGCGGATGGTATGGCGGTTCACGTCGAAGCGTTTGGCCAGTTCGCCTTCGCTCGGCAGACGCCCGTCGTCGCCGAAACCGCTTGCCGCAATCTCTTTCGCGAGTATCTGCTCGATCTGCCGCCACACGGCGACGCCCGCTCCCCGCTCTAGCATCGTGCCCGGCGCCGCGTCGTCGTTCGATGTCATGGTGCTGTCATTCCCTTCGGTTCCAATAAGCGTTCTGTGCATTGTAGTCCGCGTGCCGTGGCGGAAATATGAAACTGCGCCTTCTGTCACGAGCAAGCGACAGTTTAGCTCTAAACGTCTAGACGTTTAGACGAATAGATGCTCAAATGTCTGGACTCGCCACCGAGTATCCCTTCTCCAGGAAACTTCCAGGAAACCCGATGAGTGCCGCCGCCTCTCCTCCTTTAGCTGACTCCCCCGCTTCCGCCAACCCTGCCCGCCGCGCGTGGATGGCAGTCATGGCCCGCTCCGCACGCACCGATCTCGAAGCCGCATTGAACCGCGCAATGGAAGGCCTGCCGCTTCCCGCATTCGACTGGCTGCGTCCGCCCGAAATCGGGCTGGCGATGGTGCGCGGGCGGGTCGGCGGCACGGGCGACGCGTTCAATCTCGGCGAAGCGACCGTGACGCGCGCGACGCTGCGTCTGCGCGACGAATCGGATGAAGGCACCACCGTTGGCGTTGCCTGTCATCTGGGCCGCGACCGCCGCCGCGCCGAACTCGCTGCTATTGCAGACGCGCTGCTGCAAACGCCGCAGCATCACGCACGATTGCAGGCGCAACTGATTGCGCCGCTCGCTTCGCAGCTCGCGGCGAAACAGGCGCAACGCCAGCAGGACGCTGCATCGACGCGCGTCGAATTCTTCACGATGGTCCGAGGCGACTGATGAACACTTCCGCTCAATCTCCGCAGATCGCGCTGTCGACGCTGACGCCGGGCTTCACTGACCCTGTGCACGACACCCAATCCGTGTTCCGCACGCTGCTCGATACGCTGTCGCGTCCGGGCAAGATCGGCACGATCGACAATGTCTTGCCTGCATCCCGCAGCGACGCGCGCAACACGCTGCCGCACGCGCGCGCCGATCTCGCCGCGTTTGCCGCGCTGCTCGCGCTGTGCGACTACTCGACGCCCGTCTGGCTCGCGCAGCCCGACGCCGTGCTCGGCTCCGCGTTGCGCTTTCACACGGGCGCGCCGCTCGTCGACGAACCGCAAGACGCCGCCTTCGCCTATGTCCACGACGCGAGCACGTTGCCGCCGCTGTCGTGCTTCGCGCTCGGCGAGCCGGAAACGCCGGAACAATCGGTGACGCTGATCGTGCGCGTCGATTCCTTGACGCAAGGTTCGCCTGTCGTGTTGCGCGGTCCCGGCATCGAACACACGCACACGATCGCGCCCGCCGGACTGCCCGAGCGCTTCTGGCGCGAACGCGCCGAACTCGCGCCGCTCTTTCCGTGCGGCATCGACTGTTATCTCGTCTGCGGCGACACGTTGATCGGCTTGCCGCGCACAACCCACGTGGAGCTCAACTAATGTACGTTGCCGTCAAAGGTGGAGAGCGCGCGATCGAAGCATCGTGGCGCCTGCTCGACAAGGCACGCCGCGGCGACACGCAGTTCGCCGAATTGAGCGTTGCGCAGATTCGTACGCAGCTGCGGCTCGCCGTCGCGCGCGTGATGACGGAAGGCTCCGTCTACGACGAAGAGCTTGCGGCGCTGGCGATCAAGCAGGCCGCGGGCGATCTCGTCGAGGCGATCTTCCTGTTGCGCGCGTATCGCACGACGCTGCCGCGCTTCGGCTACACGCAGCCCGTCGATACGGAAGACATGCGGATCGAACGGCGCATCTCCGCGACCTTCAAGGATGTGCCCGGCGGACAGATGCTCGGCGCGACCTACGACTACACACAGCGTCTGCTCGACTTCACGCTGCTGGCCGAAGGTGACGGCGAAAGCGCGCTGAACGTCAAGCGCACCGAACCCGCCGCGCAGGACGCCATGCCACGCGTCGTCTCGCTGCTCGACAAGGAAGGCCTGATCGAACAGGAGCGCGTATCGGAAGACGCGCCCGAACCCGGCGACCTGTCGCGCGAGCCGTTGTCGTTTCCTGCCAGCCGCGCGACGCGCCTGCAAAACCTCGCGCGCGGCGATGAAGGCTTCCTGCTCGCAATGGGCTACGCGACGCAACGCGGTTACGCGCACTCGCATCCGTTCGCGGGCGAAATCCGCTTCGGCACGGTCGCGGTCGAAATGGAACCCGACGAACTGGGCGTTGCCGTCGAGATCGGCGAAATCGACGTCACCGAATGCCAGATGATCAACCAGTTCGCGGGCAGCAGCGAAGTGCCGCCGACCTTCACGCAAGGCTATGGTCTCGCGTTCGGTCATTCCGAGCGCAAGGCAATGGCGATGGCACTCGTCGATCGCGCCTTGCGTGCGGAAGAACTCGGCGAAACGATCGGCTCGCCGACGCAGGACGTCGAATTCATGCTGTCGCATAGCGACAACGTCGAAGCGTCGGGCTTCGTGCAGCATCTGAAACTGCCGCATTACGTCGACTTCCAGTCCGAACTCGAACTCGTGCGACGCTTGCGCGCCAAGCATGCTGCACGCGACGACGACAACGATCAACAGGAGCAAGCGGCATGAACGCGCCCGACACGACGATGCAAACGGCCGCGCACGACAGCGCCGCCGAAGGCTACAACTTCGCCTACCTCGACGAACAGACCAAGCGCATGATCCGCCGCGCGCTGTTGAAAGCCGTGGCCGTGCCTGGCTATCAGGTGCCGTTCGCGTCGCGCGAAATGCCGTTGCCGTATGGTTGGGGAACGGGCGGCATTCAGGTGACGGCGTCGATCATCGGGCGCGACGACACGCTCAAGGTGATAGACCAGGGCTCCGACGAAACGACCAACGCGGTCAACATTCGCCGCTTCTTCGCGCGTACGACAGGCGTCAACACCACGCGCAAGACGAGCGAAGCGACCATCGTGCAGACGCGTCACCGCATCCCCGAAACGCCGCTCACCGACAAGCAGATTCTCGTCTATCAGGTGCCGATGCCCGAGCCGCTGTATCGGCTGGAGCCGCGCACGGCCGAATGCAAGAAGCTGCACGCGCTTGCTGACTATGGCCTCATCAGCGTGAAGTTGTATGAAGACATCGTGCATCACGGCAGCATCGCGACGACGTACGACTACCCGGTGATCGTCAACGGGCGCTACCTCGCGTCGCCGTCGCCGATTCCGAAGTACGACAACCCGAAGATGCATATGAACCCCGCACTGCAACTGTTCGGCGCGGGACGCGAGCAGCGCATCCACGCGATTCCGCCTTTTACGCCGGTAAAAAGCCTCGATTTCGACGACCATCCGTTCGAAGTGCAGCGCTGGGATCATGCCTGCGCGTTGTGCGGATCGACGGAAAGCTTCCTCGACGAAATGATCGTCGACGATGCGGGCAAGCGCATGTTCGTCTGCTCCGACAGCGACTATTGCCACGACCGCCGCGAACAGCAAGGCACTGAAAACAGCGAAGGAGAGAGCGCATGACGCCGCTTCTGAGCGCACGCGCGCTCACCAAACAGTACGGCGGCCGCAACGGTTGCCGCAATGTCAGCTTCGATCTGTATCCGGGCGAAGTGCTGTGCATCGTCGGCGAATCGGGTTCGGGCAAAACGACGCTGCTTAACACGCTCGCGCTCCGTAATACCGCCGATTCCGGCACGCTGCACTATGCGAGCGCGCACGGCGAGACGCTCGATCTGCTTGCCTTGTCCGAGCCGCGCAAGCGTCTTCTGATGCGCACCGAGTGGGGTTTCGTGCAGCAGAATCCGCGCGACGGGCTGCGCAACGGCGTGTCGGCGGGCGCGAATATCGGCGAGCCGTTGATGGCTGTCGGCGCGCGCCATTACGGCAAGATTCGTGACACGGCCACGCAATGGATGGCGCGCGTCGAACTCGATGCATCGCGTATCGACGAATTGCCTTCCGCGTTTTCGGGCGGCATGCAGCAGCGTCTGCAGATCGCCCGCAATCTCGTCACGGGGCCGCGTCTCGTGTTCATGGACGAACCCACCGCGGGTCTCGATGTGTCCGTGCAGGCGCGTCTGCTCGATCTGCTGCGCACGTTGACATCGACGCTGCATCTGTCCGTGCTGATCGTCACGCACGATATCGGCGTCGCGCGCCTGCTCGCGCACCGGCTGATGGTGATGCAAGGCGGCGAAGTGGTCGAGGCCGGTCTCACCGATCAGGTGCTCGACGACCCGCAGCATCCGTACACGCAGACGCTGGTTTCCTCCGTTCTCCCCGTTTGAGGTCTCACGCGATGACAACGTCCATCGAAACATCGTTCATCGACAACGACGCGCTGATGCTGCGCGCCGTCGGTATCGGCAAGACCTTCACGCTACACGGCCAGGGTGGCGTGCAGATCGACGCGCTCGCGGGCGTGTCGCTCGACGTCGAACGCGGCGAGTGCGTCGTGCTGGTCGGGCCGTCGGGCGCGGGCAAGAGCACGTTCTTGCGCTGCCTGTACGGCAACTATCTGGCGAGTGCGGGCACGATCGCGATTCGCGACGACGCGCAGCAAGCTAAACATTTGCGGATCACGGGCGCCGAACCGCGCGACGTGCTGCATTTGCGGCGCGGCGTGGTCGGCTACGTGAGCCAGTTTCTGCGCGTGATTCCTCGCGTGAGCACGCTCGATCTCGTCGCCGAGCCTTTGGTTTCGCGCGGCGTCGATGAAGACGAAGCACATGCGCGCGCCGCCGCCTTGCTCGCGCGGCTCAACGTGCCCGAACGGTTGTGGCCGCTTGCGCCCGCAACGTTTTCGGGCGGCGAGCAACAGCGCGTGAACATTGCGCGCGGGCTGATCGCCGGGCATCCCGTGTTGCTGCTCGATGAGCCGACCGCTTCGCTCGATGCGGAAAACCGCGACATCGTCGCCGATCTGATCGTCGAGGCGCGCGGGCGCGGCGCGGCGATCGTCGGCATCTTCCACGATGAAGACACGCGCGCGAAGGTCGCCACACGCAGGCTGGAATTGACGCCACCGCTGCGTCACGCAACGGCATTACACTGATATCGATCCGCTACGGAGCATCGACATGTTGATCAAGAACGCCCGCGTCGTTACGCGGGACGAAGTATTCACAGGCGTCGTGCGCGTCGAGGACGGCGTGATTCGCGACGTCGCGCGCGGCACGACGTCGGCTGCGGACGCGCAGGACTGGGAGGGCGACTATCTGCTGCCGGGCCTGATCGAACTGCACACGGACAATCTGGAGAAGCATCTGTTGCCGCGGCCGGGCGTCGAATGGAATACGGATGCCGCGTTCGTGATTCACGACGCACAGGTCGCCGCTGCAGGCATCACGACCGTGTTCGACGCGCTCGCAATCGGCTCGCGCTCGAACGTCGGCTTGCGCCGCGCCGATACGCAAACGCGCTGCGCCGAAGCGCTGCAGCGTTTCTCCGAGCGCAAGCTGCTGCGCGCCGAGCACTTTCTGCATCTGCGCTGCGAAATCGCAACGGCCGATGTCGTCGAACTGTTCGATGCGCTCAAGGGCCATCCGCTGCTGCGTCTCGCGTCGGTGATGGATCACACGCCCGGACAGCGCCAGTGGCATGACCGCGAGCAGTGGCGCCGCTTCCAGGAGCGCCACGGCAAGATGACGGACGAGCACATGGCCGCGACGCTCGTCGAACTCGAAGACGAACAGCAGCGTTTCGCGGATGCGCACCGCCGCGAGATCGTCGAGCGCTGCAAGGCGCTGGGCGTGCCCGTCGCGAGCCACGACGATACGCTCGTCGAGCACGTGCAGCAGGCCGCCGAAGAAGGCATCGTGCTCGCCGAATTCCCGACCACGCGCATCGCCGCCGAAGCCGCGCATCGCCACGGCATCGCGACCATCATGGGTGCGCCGAACATCGTGCGCGGCGGCTCGCATTCGGGCAACGTGTCGGCGCTGGAACTGGCCAAGGCGGATCTGCTCGACATCCTGTCGTCGGACTATGTGCCGTCCAGTCTGCTGACGGCCGCGTTCGAACTCGTCGAAAAAGCCGGCTGGAGCCTGCCTCGCGCGATGGCGACCGTGTCGGCGGAACCGGCGCGCACAGCTGGGCTGCACGACCGCGGCGCGATCGAAGCCGGGCTGCGCGCGGATTTCGTGCGCGTCACCATGCTCGACGCATTGCCGGTGCCGCGCGCGACCTATCGCGGCGGCGAGCGGATCGTCTGATCGCCGCCTTCACCTCGTCGACGACCTAAGCGCTTGAACGAAAAGCGTTTGCCGCACTGCCGCATGGGCGGCAAACGCCTGTTTCGCCTTCTGTTCGCCTTCGTTTTGCTTTCAGAACGACCTTCCTGCCCCATATCACAAAACCGCCCGTTAGAGGCAATACTCCTGTGCCATCCGGTGTTTCACTAGCACCGCAAATATTTTGATTTGTTAAGCTTGGCGCGCGTTGCTGGCTGGGCCAGCCGGCAACCACATAGAGACAAGCCCGGCACAACGGCCGGGCAACGTCGCGCAGCGGCACAACCGCATGCGGGACACTTTGAACCACTCCCGGGAGTACATCAGTGAAGAAACTGCTTGCGGCTTTGACGGTTGCCCTGCTCGCCACCGTATCGATCGGCGCACACGCCAAAGATTGGACCACCATCCGCTTCGGCGTCGACGCCAGCTACCCGCCGTTCGAATCGAAGGGTTCTGACGGCAAGCTGGTCGGCTTCGATATCGACCTCGGCAATGAAATCTGCACGCGCCTGAAAGCGAAGTGCGTGTGGGTCGAAAACGACTTCGACGGCATGATCCCGGCACTGAAGGCGAAGAAGTTCGACGGCGTGCTGTCGTCGATGTCGATGACGCCGCAACGCGCTGAACAGATCGCTTTCTCGTCGAAGCTGTTCAACACGCCGACGCGCCTCGTCGCCAAGAAGGGCTCGAACATCCTGCCGACGGCGGAATCGCTGTCGGGCAAGTCGGTCGGCGTCGAACAGGGCACGATCCAGGAAACCTACGCGAAGACCTACTGGGAACCGAAGGGCGCGAAGGTCGTGCCTTACCAGAACCAGGACCAGGTCTATGCCGACCTGATCTCGGGCCGTCTGGACGCAGCACTGCAAGACGCTGTGCAGGCTGACATCGGCTTCCTGAAGACGCCGCGCGGCGCGGGCTTCCAGTTCGTCGGCAAGGATCTCGAAGACAAGAAGATCCTCGGCGAAGGCGCAGGCATCGGCATGCGCAAGGAAGATACGGACCTGAAGGCGGCCGTCGACAAGGCGATCGCCGAGATCATCAAGGACGGCACGTACAAGAAGATCGAGAAGAAGTACTTCACGTTCGACGTGTACGGCGGCTGATCGACACGGCAGTGCGTAGCGCGGTTCACCCGCGCGACGCGCCGGTATGCAGACGGGCTCCATTCGGAGCCCGTTTTGCTTTTGACGCCGAGACAGGAGGCGAGTCCATGCAGCGGCACAGCGTCGCCCGCGCTGCGCAAATGGGCTAAGATCGAACGATTCACGGCGCAGCCGTTGCGCGCGCCACCGTTTTCAGCAGTCAATCCGAAGTCATACCTCTGCAACTATAGGGCGCCCGCGCATTGCTGGCGGCGCCACACCAATCATGCAAACCCTCAATCATCCGCTGATTTCCCCGACCCTCGGCACCGCTCGCAGCCTGACGAGCTTCCACTACGGTCCGAGCGGTGGACAGAAGGTCTATATCCAGTCATCGCTGCACGCTGACGAACTGCCCGGCATGCTGGTGTCGTGGGCGCTGCGCCGCAAGCTCGAAGCGCTCGAAGCTGCCGGCAAGCTGCGCGGCGAAGTCGTGATCGTGCCCGTCGCGAACCCCATCGGCCTGAACCAGCATGTGCTCGGCCTGCTCGCTGGCCGCTTCGAAACGAACACCGCGCAGAACTTCAACCGCAACTTCTACAACCTGTTCGACCTGATCGAGCCCGTGATCGAAGCGCGTCTGACGACGGACGCCGACCAGAACCGCACGATCATCCGTCAGGCCATGGGCGAAGCGCTCGACGCGCAAAAGCCGCGCACCGAGATCGAATCGCAACGCCTCGCGCTGCAACAGCTGTCGTACGACGCGGACGTCGTGCTCGATCTGCATTGCGACTGGGAAGCGGCCCTGCATCTGTATACGAACCCGGACCTGTGGCCCGATGTCGAGCCGCTTGCGCGCTATCTGGATTCGAAGGCTTCGCTGCTCGCGGTGGATTCCGTCGGCAATCCGTTCGACGAGATTCACAGCTTCTGCTGGTCGGAATTGCGCACGCGCGTCGGCGACCGTTTCCCGATCCCGAACGGCTCGATCTCGGTGACCGTCGAGTTGCGCAGCCAGCGCGACGTGTCGTATGAGTTCGCGGAGCACGACGCGCAGGGCATCATCGAATATCTGACGCATCGCGGCGTGATTGCCGGCGAAGCCGCGCCGATGCCGCCGCTCGAATTCGCCGCGACGCCGCTCGCCGGCACCGAGCCGATCGTGACGCCCGTGAGCGGTATCGTCGTGTATCGCCAGGAAGTGGGCAAGTGGATCGATGCCGGCGAGCCCATCGCCGATATCATCGATCCGCTGACCGATCAGGTCATTACGTTGAAGTCGACGGTGGCGGGCGTGATGTATGCGCGCCATCTGTCGCGCTTCGCGCAGGCGGGCATGGAGATCGTGCGGATTGCGGGCGCGAAGGCGTTCCGCACAGGGCAGTTGCTGTCGGCCTGACGACATTCGCGGCGTGCACACTGCGTCGCATCGAATGAAAAACGCCCGCTTTATGCGGGCGTTTTCTTTGGCTCTGAATTCATGCATAACGACATTTGTTTCGTGACGGGCACTAAACAAACCTGCTCGTGACTCGCGTGGCGACGCGGCAAATATGAAGCATATGCACAGATTTGCGCACGAGCCTTTTGCGCGCAAAGCAATCGCTGTCGTATTTGTACTACATATTTAGCAAAAACATTTGCTGTCATATTCCTTTCCTTTCTCCTCGTTACATTTGCGCCCGTCGCGCGACCTGCCGCAGAGTCTGGCTCGCGATCGCCATTTTTCAATTCGGAGAAAGCTTTGAACAAGAAAGTACTTACCACCGCTCTACTCGCCTCGGCATTTGCAGGGACCGCGCACGCACAAAGCAGCGTCACGCTGTACGGCATCATCGATGCAGGTATCAGCTACGCAAACCACTCGAAGAACGCAGCAGGCGGCAGCGACAAGCTGTTCAAGTATGACGACGGCGTGGCGCAAGGCAGCCGTTGGGGCCTGCGCGGCACGGAAGACCTGGGCGGCGGCCTGAAGGCACTGTTCGTGCTCGAAAGCGGCTTCAACAGCGGCAACGGCACGTCGGGCCAGGGCGGCGCACTGTTCGGCCGTCAGGCGTTCGTGGGTCTGTCGAAGGACGGCATCGGCTCGCTGACGTTCGGTCGTCAATACGCGTTCACGACCGACTATCTGGGCAGCAACTATTCGACGGGTGGCCTGACGGTCGCTGGTAACTACGCTTACCACATCAACGACGTCGACCAGCTCACGTCGAGCCGTATCAACAATGCGGTCAAGTTCAGCAGCGCGAACTACGCAGGTCTCACGTTCGGTGCGATGTATGGCTTCTCGAACCAGGCTGGCGCATTCGGCGGCGCACCGACCGTCGGCACGGCGACGGGCTCGTCGCGCGCTTACAGCTTCGGCGTGAACTACGCGAACGGCCCGATCGGCCTGGGCGCAGCGTACACGGACATCCGTTTCCCGAGCCTGGCAACGCCGGCATTCTCGACGTCGATCGCCAACGTGAACACGAGCGCCACGACCACCACCGTGCGCGACCTGCGTACGTTCGGTCTGGGCGGCCGTTACATCATCGGACCGGCAACGCTGTACGCGCTGTGGACGAACACGCACTTCGAGCCGATCACGGGCGCGTCGACGACGTTCAACAACTTCGAAGGCGGCGCGAAGTATGCGTTCACGCCGGCGCTGACGACGGGCCTCGGCTACACGTACTCGCGTCTGACGGGCGCGACGACGGGCCACTTCAACCAGGTGGACGCAAGCGTCGACTACGCGCTGTCGAAGCGTACCGACGTCTACGGCCTGGTGATCTATCAGGACGCGTCGGGCAAGACGGCTTCGGGCGCACCGATCCAGGCTCAGATCGGTTCGTCGACGTCGTACTTCAACACGTCGGGTTCGGGCTCGCAGAACCAGCTCGCGTTCCGCGTCGGCATGCGTCACAAGTTCTAAGCTGTGTTGTCGGGCGAAGCGCTTGCGGGCGCTTTGCCTGAACGCTTGCAGATGGACTGGAAACGCCCCGCTTTTGTGGGGCGTTTTTGTTGGTGGTGATAGGTGAAAAGTGAAACTCAGGCTGCCAGCTTCATGCTGACGAGCCGGTTCAGGCTCACGCCCTGCTCGGCCGCCTGCATCGCCAGCGCGCGATGTTGCTCAGGTGGAATGCGTACTCTGAACTCGCCGCTATAGCGCTTCTCCGCGAGCGGCTCAGGTACGGCTTCACCTTGTTCGATCATGTCGGCGATGGCTTCCGCGACAGCAGCGCGTATTCCCTTGAGCGCGGCGTCGGGCGAACGGGCAAGCCACGAAAGGGATGGAAACTCCGCGCACAGCCCCACATGTTCGCCGTCTTCCGGCGACCAGGTGACGCGGTAGGTGTAGTGATCAGCGGGCACGTTGACTCTCCTTCAGCTTATCGATGGCCTGCAGCACCTGGCGAACCTGGTATGCCTTGGCCTTTCCTTTTTCGTTTTGAATATTGACGCGTGGATCGCCCATCCAGGGCATGCGGAAAACTGCGTGACTCGAACCCGATTGACGCGGCTTTCCGAAATACTCCTCGCAGACCTTGAACAATGCCGTGTAACGGACGTTCGCGGGTTCACGACGCATTTGTTCAAGGATTTTTTCTGTCATGCACGAATGGTACCATTAATGGCACCATTCGGTCGGCGCGGCCGTGATGTACGGGTAACAGATCTACACTAATCCGGCGACACAAAAATCCGCACTTCCCCGTCCGCCGTCGGCATCGTGAAGTCATTGATGCGGTCCGCGCGGACGTCGAAGAGCAGGCGTTCCAGGCGCTCGAGCCGTGCCGCCTTTTCGCCGGCGTTCAACGATAGCGTGTCCGAATCCTTCATCAGCGCCATACGCGCGGCCATGATGCGCGCGACTGCGCTCGATCTCGATGTGAAAACCTCTTCCATGTCGGGTACTTCCTTCCCGCTGCGGCCACATGGAAAGCGTCATTTCGCATGCCGCGCCAGCTATGTTCGTCAAAAAGTGGCGCCCGCGTAGCCGGGCGCGCGACGATTCTATGAGCTTGCGCAAATTCTTGCCGCGCCGTTGACATGCACCTCGCCGTCCCCGTTCGGGCAATATCAATCAATCATTGCTTATGATAAATATAAAAAACATTAACTATCATAAATGAATCGATGATCCTACTCTTCAGTTCATCCCACGGCATCGTGCGCAAGCAGCGATGCGAAACACCGGGATGAGCAACAGGAGTGGATCATGAACACCGCCGCCCAATCGCTGCACTCTCAGGTCGAAAAGTGGCTCGCCCCCGGACCACTGGGGCAGATTCGGGTCGTGCGGTTCGGTCATCGGCGCAGGGACGGAACGAGATACGCGCACGTCGAGGCATCGACGACGCGCGGCGCGCGGGCAATCTTCTTCTTTCGTCATCACGACGGCGGCTGGTGCGTCTTTCCGCCTCAAGCAGGCGGACCGTCGATGTCAGCGCATCTCGGCGTGTACTGCTAGTCCCGTCGCCAGAGCGCCGATCGACTTCAACTCGCCGAGACCAGCTCCGCGAACTTTTGCACATCGACATTGCCGCCGCTGATCAACACGCCGATCCGCTTGCCCTTGAGCTTGTCCTTCATCTGGCGTGCGGCGGCGAAGCCCAGACAACCGGTCGGCTCCACGACGATCTTCATCCGGGCCGCAAGGAAACGCATGCAATCGATGAGTTCCGCGTCGCTCGCCGTGAGCACATCGGTGACATCGCGCTGGATGATCGGGAACGTGTACTGGCCGAGATGCTGCGTTTGCGCGCCGTCGGCGATCGTCTTCGGCGTCTCGATGTGAACGATCTTGCCTGAGCGGAAAGACTGCTGCCCATCGTTGCCCGCTTCCGGTTCTACCGCGTAGAGCGCGCAGTCCGGCGACAGCGCGCGCGTCGACAGCGCCGAGCCCGACAGCAATCCGCCGCCGCCGAGCGGCACGAAGAACGCGTCGAGCGGCCCGACTTCGTCGAACAGTTCTTTCGCCGCCGTACCCTGCCCGGCCATCACATCGGGGTGATCGTAGGGCGGAATCAGTGTCAGGCCGTGCTTCTGCGCGAGGTCGCGGCCAATCTGCTCGCGGTCTTCCTTGTAGCGGTCGTAAATGACGACGTTGCCGCCGTAGCCTTTGGTCGCCTCGACTTTCATGTGCGGCGCGTCGTGCGGCATCACGATCGTTGCGGGCATGCCGAGCAGACGCGCGGACAGCGCCACGGCCTGCGCGTGATTACCCGACGAAAACGCGACCACGCCCTGACGGCGCTGCTGCTCATCGAACTTCGACAACGCGTTGAACGCGCCGCGAAACTTGAACGCGCCCATGCGCTGGAAGTTTTCGCATTTGAAGAACACTTCGGCGCCGAACATGTCGTTGACGGTCCGCGAAGTCAGAACGGGCGTGCGGTGCGCGACGCCTTCGAGCCGCCTGGATGCGGCAACGACGTCGTCATAAGTGGGCAGAGTGAGCATGGTGGTCCGGGAGACAGGGTGTTGAGCGACGCGGGCGTGGAACGCGCGAGCTACAGCGACGCGCAATTATCCCGCTGGATTGATCGAATTGTGATTAGACATATTGTCTATGTCAATACATTTTGTAAATCGACGCCGCCGTGCAGTGCTATTTGCGCCATGGAGGCGGATCCATCGCGGCCCGCGCCGCGTCGAGAAAGAGCCGCACGCGGGCAGGCACGCCCTTTCGCGTCGGCACGAGCGCGACGATGGGCGCTGGCGCCAGCCGCCATTGGGGCAGCAAACGCTTGAGCTTTCCGCTTGCGATCAGCGCGCCCGCGTCCCATTCGGATCGCATCATGATGCCGAGCCCGCGCATTGCCCAATCACCGATCACACCGCCATCGTTCGACGACAGCGCGCCCGTCACGCGCACCGTCACCGCCTTGCCCTGTTTCGCCTGTTTGCCTGACGCCTGCTCGAAACGCCAGCGCGATACATCCTCGTCGTTCTCGCGCAGGCACAGACAAGGCAGATGCGTGAGTTCATGAGGATGTTCGAGCGCGGCAAGACTGGCCGCCAGTCGCGGGCTCGCGCACAGATAACGCTCGTTCGGCGCGAGCACATGCGCGACCCACGATGAATCCTTCATTTCGCCGATATGGATCACGATATCCGCGCCCGCGCTGTCAGCAAGCGGGTTATCAGAGAGAGTCAGGCTTGCCTTCACGTTCGGGTACATCAGGTGAAAGTCCCTGAGAACGGGCGCCACGTGAACGCGTCCGAAACCCAGCGGCGCGACGATGCGCAAGCTCCCCGATACCGACTGATGTTCCGCGGCGATCCGCTCAGGCAGCGTTTCGAGACGTTCGAGCAGATCGATTGCTTCGAGCATCAGACGCGTGCCTTCGTCCGTGAGCGAGATGCCGCGCGCCTCGCGCACGGCGAGATGCACGCCGAGGCGCTCTTCGAGCTTCTGCAGCCGCACGGTGAGCGCGGGCGGCGTGACGTCGAGCAGTCGTGCGGCACCCGCAAGCGAATGCGTCGTGCCGAGCGCCCTGAACATGCGCATGTCGTCGAGATCGATCATTAAACTCAATTAAATGGAAGGTTGATGGATCATTAACCACACTATAGCCCAACGGCTCTACAGTCAATGCGCGCACACTTGCCACAAGGAAAGCACCGTGAGTCTCGCCTCGCTCAATACGCCCGCTGCCATCGTCGATGTCGACGTCATGACGCGCAACATCCAGCGCATGCAAACGCGGATGGACGCACTCGGCGTCAGGTTCCGACCGCACGTCAAGACGACCAAGTGCGAGCAGGTCGTGCGCGCGCAGCTTGCCGCCGGCGCGCAAGGCATCACCGTTTCGACGCTGAAGGAGGCGGAACAATTCTTCGCTGCAGGCATAGACGATATCGTCTATGCCGTGGCCATGGCGCCCGGCAAACTCGAACAGGCACTACAACTGCTCCGCCGTGGCTGTCGCCTGAAGATCATCACGGACAGCGTCCATTCGGCGCAGGCCATCGTGGCGTTCGGCAATGCTCATGCGGCGACCTTCGAGGTGTGGATCGAAGTCGACGTCGACGGACATCGCTCGGGCATCGCGCCGGATGACGATCTGCTGCTCGAAGTCGGGCGCATTCTGCACGAAGGAAAAATGAAGCTGGGCGGCGTGCTCGCGCACGCGGGCTCGAGCTACGACTACAGCACGTCGGCAGAGCTCGAGCGGATTGCGGAACAGGAGCGCGCCGGCTGCGCGCATGCGGCCGAACGGCTGCGCGCGGCGGGTCTACCTTGCGACACGGTCAGCATCGGCTCGACACCCACCGCGCTCGCCGCGCGGCATCCAGACGGCGTGACGGAAGTGCGCGCGGGCGTCTACGTATTCTTTGATCTCGTGATGCACAACGTGACCGTGTGCGGCATCGACGAAATCGCGCTCAGCGTGCTGACCACGGTGATCGGTCATCAGGAGAGCAAAGGCTGGGCAATCGTCGACGCGGGCTGGATGGCGATGAGCCGCGACCGCGGCACGCAGCGCCAGAAGCAGGACTTCGGCTACGGGCTCGTCTGCACCGAAGACGGCGTGCCTGTCGAAGGCTTCGTGATGAGCGCCGCGAATCAGGAGCATGGCATCGTCTCGCAAGCCGGCGTACCGGACACGTCGATCGCGCAGCGTTTCCCGGTTGGCACGCGATTGCGTATTTTGCCCAACCACGCATGTGCGACGGGCGCTCAACATCCCGAGTATCACGCGCTGTCACGCGACGGCAGTGTGTCGGCGTGGCCGCGATTTTATGGCTGGTGAGCGGGCGGGAATAACAACGCCGCGTCACTTCGCATCGTTGTACACCGTCGCTCGCGATACGCCCAGGTGCGCCGCAATGATTTCCATCGACTTGCGCACCTCCAGAAAACCCGCCTGCTTCAACTCCTGCATCAACGCGCGCCGATGCTCCGTCTTCAGCGCCTGCGGCGTGGTGGACAGCGACATCGCGTACTGGTCGATGCGCTCCCTGATCGCCTCGGCATTTGCCGGATCGAGCGATTCCTTTACGCCTGCGCCCGAAGCCGTACAAAACTGCTCCAGCACATTCTGGATACCGCGAAACAGATTCAGATCGACGTTCAGACACAACGCGGCGACATAGCGTCCCGACGAATCCTTGATCCCGACCGACGTGCTCTTCGCGCGGCGGCCGTCGCCGAACTGGTTCGGATAGTTGGTCAGCAACTGCGGGTAGTCTTCGTCCGCGATCCGCGCGAGTCCGAGTTCCGTTGCCGGGTCGCCGACAGCGCGCCCAGACAGGTTGTTGTGTATCGCGAGAATCGCATGCCCCGGGTCGCGCAGATCGTGGACGACGACTTCGCAAAATGGGGCGAACGTCTGCCCCAGACCGTCGGCGATCTGCTTCACCTGATCGAGAAGCGACTCGTGCTCCCGCGCCAACGCGCTTTTTTTCATGATAGACGTTTCATCTAATATTACTCATATTGTACAGTCAATTGCGGTCGCATCCGTAGCGAACCGAAGTGTCGTGCGGTTTCATTTCTCTTGAACGCGATCCGGCATCGCCTATATTTCGACTCATGCATGCCGCATCGAACGCAGCGCCTCGAGTCGTAACGACGTTGCTAAACGAGTGAGGCCGCTCATGTGCAATACGTATGAATATCCACGGCAGTACAAAGGCTCGGGCCGCCGGCAATTTCTCAGGTTGACGAGTGCTGCGGCCGTCGCGGGCTTTGCCCAGATCACGTTCCTGTCCGGCGTGGCACGCGCCGATGCGCTGACCCGGGCGCAGCGCGACCGGATGTCGCCGCAAGACATCATCGACGACATGAAAAAGGGCAACGCGCGCTTCCAGAAAGGCGAGCGAAAACCACGCAACTATCTGCGCGAGCAACGCGCAAGCGCAGCGGGGCAATATCCGGCCGCCGTGCTGCTGAGCTGCATCGATTCGCGCGCACCCGCCGAGGTCATCATGGACCTCGGTATTGGCGACATCTTCAACTGCCGCGTTGCGGGCAACGTCGAGAACACCGACATCCTCGGCAGCATGGAGTTTGCGTGCAAGCTGTCGGGCGCGAAGGTCGTCGTCGTGATGGGCCACACGGCCTGCGGCGCGATCAAGGGCGCCATTGCGAACGCCGAGCTGGGCAATCTCACCGCATTGCTCGACAAGATCAAACCCGCTGTCCAGGCGACCGAGTACACCGGCGAGCGCTCCGCGACCAACTATGAGTTCGTGAATGCCGTGGCGCGCAAGAACGTCGAACTGACGATCGGCAACATACGCCGCGATAGCCCTGTGCTGGCCGACATGGAGCAGCAAGGCGCGATCAAGATCGTCGGCGCGATGTACAACCTGAGCACGGGCGCGCTGGCGTTTTTCCCCTGATCGGCGGGTTGACGGGCGGGTTGATGTGCATCTGACAGGGCGATTGAATATTCTGTTACCCTGCGCCCTTTCTCCCAGCTTGAACCCGTATAGATGGATACCCCTTTCAACGAACGCGGCGTGTCGGTCACGCGCAATGCGCTGTCGGCGGCCGGCCAGGTCTTTCCGTTGCGCGAGATCAAAGACGTGCGCGTCGTTACCGTGCAGAAGAACAGGCTCGTGCCCTGGGCGATTTCGCTGGTCGGCGCCGTGGCCGCGGTAGTCGGCGGCGTGTTTGCGTCGCCGGCGGGTGTGGTGGTTGGCGTGATGCTGATCGTCGTCGGCTGGCTCACGTGGATTACGCAGGACGTCACGCATCGCCTGATGGTCCAGACAGCGGGCAGCGAACGCGAAGCCCTGTCGAGCATCGATCTGTCGTTCGTCGAACGCGTCGCGCAAACGGTCCGTGACGCGCTCGCCTCGGCCGGCGCCGCTGCCGCCGCGCCGAAGAACCAATAAAACTCGCGCGCCGCCTCGCCGTCTTTACACAAAATTGACGGCGCACGTAGTCTTTTTTTGCATCGGGTTGAGATGCAGCCCGCTACAGTGAATGCGTCTCCACAGCCGCGCCGCCCACTTCGAGGCGGCGCATCGACGATGCATACCGCTTTCGCTTCATCGCGCACGCTGCCGCGCCGCGCGCCCGCCATCGACCGCTCCACACAACCCGCCCTGTCGCTCGTGACGCTCGACGTGACCGTGCCCGGCACTTCGTCGGCAGCGGGCCGCCGCGCGCTGCTCGCGGCGCTCGGCGAAGGCTCGCGTCTGTTCGTGATGACGGTCGACAAACGCAACGACGCCATCACGTTTCGCGTCGATGTGATGGCGCGCAGTGTCGGCGATGTGGTCGGCGCACTCGCGGGCGTGCTGCGCCGCGCGACGATTGGCCGCGTGCGCTCGATCGCGCTCGCGCATCAGGTCGTGCCGCAGCACTGAAGCAAGGCCACACCTTCACACATTTTTGCAGGTCGCGATGCTCGCGCGCGTAGAGTCGGCGCTCCTGTCATCTCGCGTGTCCTCGCGCCAGGCCCGCGCACACCGTCGGGCCGGATCGACTGCACCCGCCGACGCCTGAACGGCTCGCACGGCTGGCATCGGAGGTCACGCACTTCTGCAAGGTGTGTGCGATGTCTGTCCATTTCTTCCGGCGCCTCGCCGGCTTTGCGGGCGCGTCGATCGTGCTCGCGCTCGCGGCCTCGCTCTCGGCCTGTTCAACGCCGATTTCCACGCCCGTCCCGCCCGCGACGAAAGCAAGCCTCATCAACGAAGGACGCGACGGCCTGCTCGTGCTGCTGTCCGCGGAACGCAGCGACACGCGCGGCCGCGCGTCGATCGGCTTGCCCGTGCAGATGGACGGCAAGGCTGTCTATCTGATGCTCGATACGGGCACGACGGGCGTGCGCGTGCTGTCGAAGGTCTTGCCGCGTTCGAGCTATCCCGTTGCGGGCACGCGGACCTCGTACACGTTCGCCACGGACGCGCAGGTTTCCGGCGCAACCGTCACCGTGCCGTTCAGCATCGCCGGCACGAAGCCCGTCGATCTCGCCGTGCAAGCCGTCGACGAAGTCAGCTGTCTGAAGATCAACAAGCGCTGCGTTGCGCAGGATGGATACACGGGCGAGTTCGGCTGGGCGTTCTCGGGCATTCTCGGTATCGGCGCCGACGATCCGCGCGATGCCTGCTGCACGCAGCCGCTGCGCGCGCTGCCTGCGAACATCGGCCAGCGCTATCTGGTGCGCGCCAATCTCGATCGTCCGTTGCTCGTGTTGAGTCCATCGAATGCGCTGACGAAAGACTTCACGCTCGTCCCGCTCACGATGGGCAAGGACGGCTCCGCGCAATGGCCGGTCGGCTGCGTGCAGGTCGGCAGCAAGATGCGCTTCTGCGCGCCCGTGGTGTTTTCGACGGGCGGCACCGACATGATCCGAGTCGAAACCGACAAGGCACCCGACTGGGCCGACGACGTCGACGAACACAAGC
Organism: Paraburkholderia largidicola; assembly: GCF_013426895.1. NCBI lineage: Bacteria > Pseudomonadati > Pseudomonadota > Betaproteobacteria > Burkholderiales > Burkholderiaceae > Paraburkholderia > Paraburkholderia largidicola. Next base: position 1,195,589 of record NZ_AP023175.1, read on the forward strand.
CGTTCGCGCAAGGCAACTACGACGTGGTGCTGGGCGTAGGCGACTGGGCACACCGCTTCAACGACGCGCAAACCATCATCGCGAAGGCCGCGCGCGGCGGGAACCGCATCGTGATCGGGCTGATGGCGCTGCAGAACATCGACTTGTACTTCGACTTCGCGCATGGCCAGCTCGGACTGCGCGCGCCGCGCAACATCGAGCGCATGGGCAACTGACGCAAGTTCCACTCAGACTGCAAACAGAAAGCCGCCGCGCGATGCTCAATCGCGCGGCGGCTTTTTATCATGCACACATCACGTCGCGTCATTCGAGTTCGAGCGGCTTCACCTTCCAGATATCGCGTGCGTACTCGGCGATGGTGCGGTCCGACGAAAACTGCCCCATGCCCGCGACATTCTCGATCGCGCTCTTGGTCCAACTGCGCCGGTCGAGATAGCGCTTGTCGACTTCGTCCTGCGCCTTCGCGAACGCCGCGAAATCGGCGAGCACCATGTAGTGATCGCCCCAATCGACCAGCGTATGGAAGATGTCAGAGAAGCGCAGTGGATCGTCCGGCGAGAAGAAGCCCGTGCGAATCTGGTCGAGCGCGACCTTCAGTTCCGGATTGTGCTCGTAGATTTCGCGCGGACGATACCCCGTCGCGCGCAACTCATCGACCTGATCCGCCGTGTGCCCGAAGATGAAAATGTTCTCGCGCCCCACTGCATCGCAGATCTCGATGTTCGCGCCGTCCATCGTGCCGATGGTCAGCGCGCCGTTCAGCGCGAGCTTCATGTTGCCCGTGCCCGACGCTTCCGTGCCCGCCATCGAAATCTGCTCCGACAGATCGGCGGCAGGAATGATCAGCTCGGCCACGCTCACGCCGTAGTTCGGCACGAACACGACCTTCAGTTTGTCGCCGATGATGGGATCTTCATTCACCGCCTTGCTGACGTCGCCGATCAGCTTGATGATCGTCTTCGCCATCCGGTACGCGGACGCCGCCTTGCCCGCGAACATCACGACGCGCGGCACCCACTCACGCTCCGGGTTCGCACGAATCTGGTTGTAGCGCACGATCACATGCAGCACGTTCAGCAATTGCCGCTTGTATTCATGAATGCGCTTGACCTGCAGATCGAACAGCGCATCGGGATCGAACGTCATCTTCGTGTGCTGCTGCAGGCGCTGGATCAGACGCAGCTTGTTCTGCCGCTTCGCTTCATGAAACGCGTGGATGAACGACGGGTCGTCGCGCAGATCGCGTAGCTTGCCAAGCTCGAACAGATCGCGCCGCCAGTGCGTGCCGATCTGCTCGTCGATCAGATGCGACATCGATGTGCTCGACTGCGCAAGCCAGCGCCTTGGCGTCACGCCGTTCGTGACATTAGTGAAGCGCTCGGGCCAGATCTTTGCGAAGTCCGAGAAGATGTCGCGCGTCATCAGTTGCGAGTGCAGCTTCGACACGCCGTTGACCTTCTGGCTCGCGACGATCGCCAGATGCGCCATGCGCACGCGGCGCTGTCCATACTCGTCGACGAGCGAAATGCGCCGGATCATGTCGACGTCATGGCCCGAATGCTCGCTGACGTGCTTCAGAAACTCGGCGTTGATCTCGAAGATGATTTCGAGGTGGCGCGGCAACAGGCGCGCGAGCGTTTCGACGTCCCATGTCTCGAGCGCCTCGGGCATCAGCGTGTGGTTCGTGTACGAGAACATCTGCTGGATGTCTTTCCACGCTTTCGCCCACGGCACATGATGCACATCGACGAGTAGACGCATCAGCTCGGGAATCGCGAGCACCGGGTGCGTGTCGTTCAGGTGCACCGCGACCTTCTCCGCAAAGCGGCCGAACGTGCTGTGCGTGCGCTGATAGCGGCGGATCAGGTCCTGCATCGTCGCCGACACGAAGAAGTACTCCTGGCGCAGACGCAGTTCGCGGCCGGCAGGCGTCGAATCGTCGGGATACAGCAGACGCGAGACATTCTCCGACATGTTCTTCGCATCGACGGCACGACGATAGTCGCCCTTATTGAACGCAGACAGGTCGAGTTCTTCCGTCGCGCGCGCGGACCACAGACGCAGCGTATTCGTCGCGCTCGTCGCGAAGCCGGGAATCACGGTGTCGTACGCCATCGCGTTCACGTGCTGCGTTTCGATCCATTCGACATGACCGTCACGCTGTACCGTGCGCCCGCCGAAATGCACGATGTATTGCACTTCAGGACGCGGAAATTCCCATGGGTTGCCGGCACGCAGCCAGTAGTCGGGCGTTTCGAGTTGCTCGCCGTCGACGATCTGCTGCCTGAACATCCCGTACTCATAGCGGATGCCGTAGCCGAAGCCCGGAATGCCGAGCGTCGCCATCGAATCCAGAAAACATGCGGCAAGGCGCCCGAGGCCGCCGTTGCCGAGCGCGGCATCGGGCTCGAGATCGGTGAGCGCTTCCATATCGACGCCGAGGCCCGACAGCGCCTCCTTCATCTGATCGTAGATGCCGAGCGCGAGCAGCGCGTTGGTGAACGTGCGCCCGATCAGGAATTCCATCGACAGGTAATACACGCGCTTCACATCCTGCTCGTACTGCAGGCGCGTGGTCTTCATCCAGCGCGCGACGAGCCGGTCGCGCACGGCGAGCGCCGCGGCGTGCAGCCAGTCCTGCGGACGCGCCGTCACAGCGTCCTTGCCGACGCCGTACATCATGCGGTTGGAAATCGAGCGCCGCAGCGCATCGACGGTACTGTTGAGCTGGTCGAATTCCAGATCCACCGCTGTCATCGAAGCCTCCGGTAGAACGACGCGGCGCGCGCTGAATGGCTTGCGTATCGGGTGCGGGCGGCGCGAGCCGGTCTGGTGGATAAATAAGCAGAGTAGGACATTTTGCGTAATCCCGCGTCTGCGGCCATTGCGTTATCGAAAACCCGCTAATCCAAGCAGACAACACCTACCGCCGCGCAGTTCCGTGACTGCCGGGTTGGATTTTGCCTGGCTTAACGCTGAAGTCCTTGCGACTAGCACGATGCCGGTGCAGACGGCTCTGTTCCTTGCACTAGTATGGATGAGTAACAAGGCGGATCGGAGACAGTATCGCCGTGCCGCGTCCCGCCGGGTCCTGCTGTAAAAGCCGCTAGCGTCGTCGTGCTCCGACGGAGGTCGAAATGAACGCACAATCCGTGCTCGGTATCATCCATGCGCAGGAACTGCTCATTGTGTCGCTGATCCGCGCGCTTCCGCCCGGCGAACGGCGCAAAGTGTCCGACGAGTTCCAGGATCAGGTCGAACTGGCCGAGGCTCCGCATCTGAGCGCCGGTCACGACCGAGAAATGACCGACGCATTCAAGGCGCATATCCGCAAGCTGTCGATTCTGCTGGCGTCGTGTAACTGACGTCGTGTCGCCGTCGGCGCATTTTGTCCTGTTGGCGCGCTCGGGTGTCGACAGTTAGTTGCGACGACGGCGTGGGGGGCTGAGCTTCCAGGCAGCTTTCAGAAGGCCCATTTTTGGGCGGCTCCCAGCACGATCCGCGCCGCTCTGTAACAATCGCTTCATTCGCTTCGAGCACGCGCGTCGCCCCATGATGTGGCCGATGCCGATATGCGCCCCGCTCAGTCCTCTGCAGAGCCTGTCCTTGTCCGAGAACACACCCAATCCGGCCCGCGTCGCCGACGTGCCGATGTCCGCCGGTCACCGTTTCGCGATGGCGGCGATCATGCTGTCGGTCGCCCTCGCCTCACTCGATACCGCCATCGCCAACACTGCGCTGCCCGCAATGGCCGCGGATCTGCACGCGCGGCCCGCCGCGTCGGTATGGATCATCAACGCCTATCAGCTGGCGATGGTCGCGACGCTGCTACCGCTCGCGGCACTCGGCGATATCGTCGGGCATCGGCGCATTTACATCAGCGGGATCATCGTGTTCACGGCGGCCTCGCTGGCCTGCGCGCTATCACCGACGCTGCCATGGCTGGCTGGCGCGCGCGTCGTGCAGGGCCTCGGCGCGGCGGCGATCATGAGCGTGAACACCGCGCTCATCAAGCACCTGTATCCGCCACATCGGCTGGGCGCGGGCGTCGGGCTGAATGCGTTGGTGGTGGGCGTGTCGTTTGCCGTGGGGCCGACGGTGGCGTCGCTGATCCTGTCGGTGGCAAGCTGGCCGTGGCTGTTTGCCGTCAATGTGCCGCTCGGCGTGCTGGCGCTGTCGTTCGCGTTGCCGGGACTGCCGCGCACGCCGCGCGGCACGCATCACTTCGACCGGGTTGCGGCGTTGCTCAACGTGATCACGTTCGCCGCGCTGGTGTTCGCGCTCGGCGAAGCGGCGCAGCGCGCGTCGGCTGCCGTCGTGCTCGGTGCCGCGGCTGTCGCGATCGTATTCGGCGCGCTGCTGATGCGCCGCGAGTCCGGTCACCCCGCACCGATGCTGCCCGTCGATCTGTTCAAGCTGCCGGTGTTCGCGTTGTCGGCGGTAACGGCCGTGTGCTCGTTCGCTGCGCAAGGGCTCGCGTTCGTGTCGCTGCCGTTCTATTTCGAGGACGTCTTGCATCGCAGCCAGGTCGAAACGGGTTTCCTGATGACGCCTTGGCCTGTGATCGTCGCGCTGGCGGCGCCGTTCGCGGGACGGTTGTCGGATCGCTATCCGCCTGGACTACTCGGCGCAATCGGCCTTGCGATTCTGTGCGCCGGCATGGCGGCGCTCGCGATGCTGCCGCCGCATCCGAGCGTGATCGACATCTCGATCCGTATGGCGATCTGCGGCGCAGGCTTCGGATTTTTCCAGTCACCGAATCTGAAGGCGCTGATGGCGAGCGCGCCGCCCAATCGTAGTGGCGGCGCGAGTGGGATCATCGCGACGTCGCGGCTGATCGGGCAAACGACGGGCGCAGCGCTGGTTGCGTTGAGCTTCAGCATTGCCGGACGTCATGGCCCGACGCTTTCGCTGGCGACGGGCGCGGTGTTCGCGGGGGCCGCGAGTATTGCCAGCGGGTTGCGGCTGTTTGCGCCGTCGCATCGGGGGCAGGCAAGCGTGACGGTTACGACGGTTGCGGCAGAAGAGCAGTAGCTAGCAAGGGCGAGTATTGCGCTCGCCGCCACCGCACTTCACGCGAGAAGCGTGAAGTGCGGCCCCTCACTTACCGCGCAAAATACTCCTTCACCGCCGTCACAAACGTATCGATATCCGCACGCGACACATCCATGTGCGTAACGAACCGCGACGCGTACAACATCTGCGTCAGGATACCCCGCTCCTTGAGCCACGTCTCAAGCGGCGCGCAATGCTCTTGCGGGAACTGCGCGAACACCATATTGGTGGCCTGCGACTGCACCTTTACCTGATCGATCTGCGCAAGTCCCGCCGCGAGATGCGCGGCATTGTCGTGATCTTCAGCAAGCCGTTCGACGTTGTGATCGAGCGCATACAGACACGCAGCCGCCAGCACGCCCGCCTGGCGCATGCCGCCGCCGAGCACCTTGCGCCAGCGGTGCGCAACGTCGACTAGCGCCTTGCTACCCACCAGCACCGATCCCACAGGCGCGCCGAGCCCTTTCGAAAAGCAGATCGAAACTGTATCGAAAGGCGCACACAACGCTTCGACAGGCTGCTTCGACGCGACGGCCGCATTGCATACACGCGCGCCGTCGAGGTGTGTCGACAGCCCGCGATCGCGCGCCAGCTGCGTGGCCTCGGCGACATAGCCCGCCAGCAGCACCTTGCCGCCGATCGTGTTTTCCAGCGCAAGCAGGCGCGTGCGCGCGAAGTGATTGTCGATGGGTTTGATCGCGGCGGCGATCTTGTCGAGGGGAATCGAGCCGTCGAGCGCATTCTCGATGGGCTGCGGCTGGATGCTGCCCAGCACGGCCGCGCCGCCGCCTTCGTATTTGTACGTGTGCGCCGCCTGGCCGACGATGTACTCGTCGCCGCGCGCGCAGTGTGCCATCAGCGCGGCGAGATTGCTCTGCGTGCCGCTCGGGAAGAACAGCCCGGCCTCCTTGCCCGCGCGCTCGGCGACGGTGGCTTGCAGCCGCAGGACCGTCGGATCGTCGCCCCAGACGTCGTCGCCGACTTCGGCGGCTGTCATTGCCGCGAGCATGTTCTTGGTCGGACGGGTCACGGTATCGCTGCGCAAATCGATCATGTGCTTTTCCTTGAGGATGACGGGGCGCCCCACGTACAACGGCACGACGCGTGAAGCGCGCGATTGAATCCGCAAGTTTAACAACTCCGTCTCAAGGCGTCTCCAGCGCCCACTCCTTCGAATCGAAGGTATCCGCGAACACCTCGAAGTCCTCGATCGGCAACGGCCGGCAGAACAGATAGCCCTGATACGCCTGACACCCCGCGTCGGCCAGGAACTGCCACTGCGCTTCCGTCTCCACGCCTTCCGCGATCACGCCCAGACCGAGACTCTGTGCGAGCGTAACGATCGCGCGCGCGATCACGGCATCGTTCGGATCGTCGAGCACGTCGCGCACGAACGACCTGTCGATCTTCAGTTGCCCCAGCGGCAGCCGCTTCAGATACGACAGCGACGAATACCCGACGCCGAAATCATCGAGCGAAAACACGACGCCTTTCGTGCGCAGCAACATCATCTTGCCGATGATGTCCTCGACATTGTCGACCAGCACGCTCTCCGTCAGTTCGAGCTTCAGACGGCTCGGTTCGGCGCCCGTGCGCGCGAGCGCGTCGAGCACGGTGGCGACGAAATTTTCCTCGCGTAGCTGCTGCGCGCTCACGTTGACGGCGATCGACAGATGCGCCCGGTCGGCGCGCTGTGCCCACTGCGCGAGCTGCCGGCAGGCCGTATCGAGCACCTTGTCGCCAACGGAGAGAATCAGTCCCGTCTCTTCGGCCAGCGGAATGAATTCGGCAGGCGGCACGAGGCCATGCTCGGGATGCTGCCATCGCACCAGCGCCTCGGCGCCCGTCACGCGGTTGCCGTTGAACACCTGCGCCTGGTAATGCACGAGCAACTGGTCTTCATCGATCGCGCGGCGCAGCGCCGCTTCCAGCGCTGCGCGCTCCATCACCACCGTCTGCATCGCCGGATCGAAGAAGCAGATCGCGTTGCGCCCGCTTTCCTTCGACTTGTACATCGCCAGATCCGACTGCTTCAGCAACTCGTCGATCGACGTCTCGTGGCCCGTGAACAGCGTCGCGCCGATGCTCGCGGTCGTGCGGAAATCCGTGCCTTCGAGGTAGTAAGGGCTCGACAGCGCGGCCAGCACTTTTTCGGCGGCGCCCTCGGTCTCGCTGGCCGCTTCTTCGCGGATACGGCTCAGGTCGCCCAGCACGACCACGAACTCGTCGCCGCCCATGCGCGCCACCGTGTCGCCCTCGCGCACGCTCGCGAGCAGGCGTCGCGCGACCTGGCTCAGGAGCAGATCGCCCTTGTCGTGACCGAGCGTGTCGTTGAGCGTCTTGAAGTTGTCGAGATCGACGAACAGCAGCGCGCCGTGCGTATGGTTCTGCGCGCTCAACGCGATCACCTGCCTGAGCCGGTCGCGCAGCAGCGTGCGGTTCGGCAGATGCGTGAGCGCGTCGAAGAACGCCAGTTCCTTGATCTGCTCTTCCGCGAGCTTGCGCTCGGTAATGTCGTAGTGCGTGCCGACATAGTGCGTGACGCGCCCGTCGTCCGCCTTCACGGCCGTGATGGTCAGCCACTTCGGATAGATCTCGCCGTTCTTGCGGCGGTCCCAGATTTCGCCCTGCCAGCCGCCCACGCGCCGGATCGTCTCCCACATATCGCGAAAGAACGCGGCATCGTGACGGCCCGAGCTGAGGATGCGCGGGTTCCTGCCGATCACGTCTTCGGCCGTGTAGCCGGTGCATTTGGTGAACGCCGAGTTGACGCGCAGGATCGTGCCGTCGGCGTCTGTCACCATCATGCCTTCGAGCGAATCGAACGCAACGGCGGCGATGCGCAGTTCGGCCTCGCTCTCGCGCACTTCGGCCGTCATCTTCGACGCGAGCCGCATCGCGCGGCTGCGCCCGCTCGCGAGGCTCCATGCGAGCAGCGCGAGCAGCAAGCTCAGGCCCGCGCCCGTGAAGGCGATCAGCAGCTTCGCGTTGCGGCCGAAGCGCGCCTTGAAGTCGGGCTGTGCCGTCATCGACAGCGTCCAGTCGTGTCCGCCCACCACCAGGTATTCGTTCGCGGAGATCACCTCGCGATTCTTCGGCTCCGACGAGCGGTACAGCAGCGCTTCGGACGACGGCTGCGTGCCGTCGAAGATCGACAGATAGAGGCCGGGCGGCTGCTCGCCGTAGAGGGTCGCCAGCACGTCGCGCATGCGGAACGCCGCGTACACCCAGCCGAGCAGATGCGCGCGGCGGTCCTCGACGTTGTCCTGCGGCTCGCCACGCGCGTAGATGGGCAGATACATCACGAAGCCGGCGACGGGCGGCGCCCCCGCATCCGACGCCAGTTGCACCTTGCCCGATACGACGGCAAGGCCGGAATCGCGCGATTTTTCCATCGCCAACCGGCGCACGGGACTTGCCCACGAGTCGAAGCCGAGCAGCGCATTGCCTGCGCCGTTGATCGGCTCGCGCGCGATCAACGGCGCGTAGCCGTTGCGCTCGCCGGGCGGATCGATCGCGTAGCGGCGGCCCGTGCGAATACGCATGTCGGCCATGTGTGCGTCCCGCCGGTCTGCGGGCACCCATTGCACGACGCCGATCGCCTGGACGCCCGCGAAGTTCGCGTCCGCGTTGATCGCGCCGAGGTAGCCGTGAAACGCGTCGAGATCGAGCGCGCCGCGCGCCGCGAACATGCCCTGCACGCCGCGCAGCATCTGCTCGTAGGTGGCCATGCGCTGCTCGATGCGGCTGACGGCGTCGCCCAGTGCGAAATTGAACTCGGAAAGCAACTCGCGCCGCGCGGCCTGGCGCTCGTGATCCCACACTGACCAGGTGATGCTCAACCCGGTCAGGAGAATCAGCAGCGGCAACAGGACGAGGCGCGCGCGGTTCATCGCGGTAGCGTGACGTCGACCATCGAGTCCGCGAGTTCAGGTTTGAAGTACTTCCTGAAAATGCGGCGCACCGTGCCGTCCGTGCGCATCTCCTCGACGAGGGCGCGCCATTTCTCCCGCTCCTGCGGCGACAGCGCCCGCTTCGACATGATGAGACCGTGCGGCACGGAGGCGTCGTTGAATTCGATGATGGTGGTGATGTCGCGGATGCGCTTCTCATCCAGCGCCGGATAGTCGAACGGCTCGATGATCATCCCCTGAATGGTGCCGCGCATCAGCGCCTGGTAGAGCGGCTCCAGGCCGCCTGCCTGACTGACGCGATTGGCTGCGGCGAGCGTATCGACCAGTTCGTTGGCCGACTGACTATACCGGAAGCTTCTTATGACGCCGAGTTGAAACTGGTCGTTGTGTTCGAAATCGGACAACTGCCGGATGCCGGCGTCCTTGCGCACGAGCAGATAGAACTTGTCGCTGAAGTACCACGCGAATTGCGCGTAGCCGTCGCGCTCGTCGTTGGTGATGCCGGACAGGCTGAAGTCGAGCGCGCCGGACTCGATCAGCTTCCAGATGCGCGCCCGCGACATCAGGCTCACACGAATGTCGCAGCCGCTGCGGCGGGTCAGTTCGTCGGCGAAATCCTTGTCGATGCCCGCGTTGGTGTCCTGCGAATACAGCAGGCCATGGTCGTGCAGCGCGAGTGTGAATGGCCGCGTGCAATCGGGGCCGCCCGCCAGTGCAGGCGTGCTGGTGGCGCCCAGTGTCGCGAGCACGACTAGCAAGCCTATGAGTCCGCGGTGAATCACGCTGATGCTCCCCGTTGTTCAGTGGTGACTGGATGGACGCTCGCTGGACGATGGCGAGCCTACGCGAAAACGGACCATTCGGGTTAACGGCAAAAAGACAGCTGACTTGACCTGGGGTTTGTCTGGTGTTTTGCCTCGCGCTTGCGAGGATAACTGAACGGCTCGACAACGCAGATTCGTCTGCCTGCAAATTTCATTTCGCTAACGGCGTACGCACCCGGTCATTGGCACTTCACGTCGACTGCGGACAGTGCTGCTGCATTGTCGTTGATCGTGCAATGACGGCCAGTCTCGACGGTATGGAGCGTGACATACGAACGTTTCAACTCTTCGCGCGTGCCATTCGGGTTTGCGAAGCGCATCGGCAAGTGCTTTTTGATCGACATCATGTTCAGGTCACGCGGTGAATGTGGCGCCTAGGTCGACAGCACGCCTGAGTGACTATGTGCAGGGCGAGGCGCCAGCTTCGTTGGGCCGCCCTCGGACGCGCCCGACGACACGGTCACGCCTTGCAGCATCAGGCACAGCACGAAGCCAAGCACTTGCATGAATCGGGCGAGAGAAAAGAAGCTCGCGTTGACATCGACGCGATAACGGATCGCCGAGCCGTTCGCCAGATTGCCTGTCGCGTAGACCGTATTGCCGGGCAGACGAAACAGCGCTGAAAGCGCACTCGCGACGAAGCGCGCGATCAGCAACGCGCCGAACACGGCCGAGCCGACGTGCAGATCGAACATCCAGGCCGGCTGACTGGGCATGCCGGGCGATATCGCACCCGATAGATTGGCGAACGCCGATGCGCCCCCACACGCGGCCGCGAACAGAAACGAAATAAGCCAGGACCGTGGCGTCCCGGCGGCTCTCAGATAGTTGTACATGACTCTTGTCTCGCAGGATCCGTCTGGCGATGCGTGGCGCTAGCCATCACGCGCAAAAACGGCATGTCGCTCGAACATGCTTACGGCAATGAGTCACGAAACTTTAGTCGTGCGAGAACGGGGTTATCGGTTGACGAGGCATTTGACAATTCGAATGCAAAAACTCAAAAGCGACGCGCCCACGATCTCGATGATCGTGGGCGCGAAACGAATCCCGATACCGCTTTGAAAGAAGGAATTCCGCGTGATCAGTGGCCCAGCGACTCCAGCTTCGCGCCCGCCACTTCGCTGACCTGCGGCCTCGCCATCTGCTTGATCAGCAGTGCGACGCACGCAACCAGACCGGCAATCGCGATCGTCGCGAACACACCGGAAAACGTGAAATGCCGGCGCGTCAGTTCAGCGACGAGGAACGAGCCGGCAATGCCGCCAAAGCGCCCAACGCCGAGCATCCACGCGACACCCGTGCCGCGCCCTTCCGTCGGATAGAACGCAGCCGCGAGCGCGGGCATCGACGATTGCGCGGTGTTCATCAGCACGCCGGCGATGAACACGATCGCCACGAGCGCGCCGACATTGCCCGCCGCCTGCCCGATGCAGTACACGGTGACGGCCGTCAGCGCGTAGCACACGGCGATCACGCGATTCGCGTTGAAGCGATCCATCAGCACGCCCGCCAGCACCGCGCCGACGCCGCCGAGCGGGAACAGCGCCGAGATCAGCGTCGCGCTCTTCGGCGTGAGGCCCGCGTCTTTCAGCAGAATCGGCATCCAGTTGATCGACGCATAGAAGATCACGAGGCCCATGAAATACGTGAGCCACAGCATCACCGAGCCGACGATATACGAGCGCGACAGCACGACGCCGAGGCCCTTACTGCCCGTTTGCGGCGCCGTTTCCGTCATCACGAACGAACCGGCGTTCATGGCCTGCGACGAGATGCGCGCGAGCGTCGCCCGAATCCGTTCGACGGGCTGACTGCTCGCCACCATGAAGCGCACCGACTCGGGCATCTTGATCAGCAGCACGACGCCGAGCAGCAACGGCGTGATGCCGCCGAGCATCAGCACGCTGCGCCAGCCGAAATGCGGGATCATCCACGCGGCGAGAAAGCCGCCGAATGCCGCACCCAGCGGAAAGCCGCAGAACATCAGGTTGATCACCGTCGCGCGCCGGCGGTCCGGGCAGAACTCGCCCATCATCGTGACGGCGTTGGGCATCGCGGCGCCGAGGCCGACGCCCGTGATGAAGCGCAGCACGGTCAATTGCCCGATGCTCGACGAAAACGCCGACGCGAGACACGCAATGCCGAACAGGAAGACGGATGTGAGCAGCAGCGAGCGGCGTCCGAGCCGGTCGGACAGCGGGCCCGAGACGAGCGCGCCGCACGCGAGGCCGAACAGCGCGGCGCTCAGCACGGGCGCCAGATCGGGCCGCGACAGGCCCCACTCGGTCAGCAATGATGGCGCGATGAAGCCGATCGCCGCCGTGTCGAAACCGTCCAGCAGGACGATCACGAAGCACATGAAAAACACGAGCCATTGAAAGCGGCCGAATGGCTGCTCGTTGATGAACGTCTGGACGTTCACGACGGAAGTGCGGTTCATCGCCTGTCTCCTGCTACGCACGACGCAGTGTTGCGCCTTTGATTCCATATTGCCTCAGAAACGAGGCGCGATACCCATGCTCATGACGAACACGCTGCGCGACATGACGAAGACGCCACGCGACGTTGTTCGTATATCGCACAATCTTTCAGATTGCGAACACTTTAGCGTTTTGCATCGGCGAGCGTCAATGAAGGGTTATTACTGATGGATCAGTATCCGGATGGCAGATGCGGCATGTCCGACACGTTACGGCCATGCAGGAGCTTCGATTGACTTCGCGTTCGCCTTAAACACGATCTGTGACATTTCAGGCTGGAAAACAAGGCAAAAACCGAAACGACAACAGATTCGGATGACTTATCAAATATGTTTTCACGTCACCAAAATGGACCGAAAAATCACCTTCACATGCCACGGCAGAAGATCTCGCCGCAAGCCGAACCTTCGAGGGTGGAGCTCGGTCGTTGACCGTTTTCGACTCCAAATCGACACGTTCCACCCCGCCTATTACTTACAAACAAAAAACTTTCCTTACTTTTTACTTTCATATATAACAGCAGGGCATGTCGCGAACACGCCTGTCTCGCACATGTCCTCAGCCCACCCGTGCTAGCCGGTGGGCTTTTTTTTGGTGTATTCGCTTAATCGCAGGCTACATACAAATTCCTTTCATCAGTCCATACACCTCGGTGAAAACCCCCTCTCTCTTTCACTTGACTTACTTGATATATCACATATCGTATGGAATCTATCAGCGTCGCATTTTTAGCGCCGATGATCGGAAGAGCCGCTCAGGCCCCCGCAAAACTCAACAGGCAAGTTTCGCAACTATCGTGCACGCGACGTGAGCGGCGCCCAGGCGCCGACTCCCGTCGTCAAAGGAGACAGCGATGAAGACAGAGCATCAGGAAGGCCCGTCGTCGTGGTACGCATCACCGTGGGTGCAGCTCGTATTCGGCGTGGTCTGCATGGCGATGATCGCCAACATGCAGTACGGCTGGACCCTGTTCGTCAACCCGATCGACGAGAAGTATCACTGGGGCCGCGCGGCCATTCAGGTTGCGTTCACAATCTTCGTCGTGACGGAAACATGGCTCGTGCCGATTGAAGGCTACCTCGTCGACAAGTACGGGCCCAAGCCTGTGGTGGTCGGCGGCGGCCTGCTGTGCGCCGTCGCCTGGGTGATCAACTCGATGGCATCGTCGCTGCCGCTGCTGTACCTCGCGGCCGCTATCGGCGGGATCGGCGCAGGCGCTGTCTACGGCACGTGCGTCGGCAATGCGCTGAAGTGGTTTCCGACTCGCCGCGGGCTCGCCGCCGGGATCACGGCAGCCGGCTTCGGCGCGGGTTCCGCGGCGACCGTCGTGCCGATCGCCAACATGATCAAGAGCAGCGGTTACGAGGCGACCTTCCTGTGGTTCGGCCTCGGCCAGGGCATCGTCGTGTTCCTGCTGGGCATGTTCCTGCTCGCGCCGTCCGCCAGCGTGCTGGCGTCCGCGAAGAGCGCGCTGTCCAGTGCCAGGCGCCTCGTGCACAACGCGACGCCGCGCGAAGTGATTTCCGCGCCCGTCTTCTGGGTCATGTACCTGATGTTCGTGATGATGGCGGCCGGCGGCCTGATGGCGACGGCGCAGCTCGGTCCGATCGCAAAGGACTTCGGCTTGCACGACTCGCCCGTTTCGCTGCTCGGCCTGACCTTGCCCGCGCTGACCTTTGCACTGACGATCGACCGTGTGCTCAACGGCCTGACGCGTCCGTTCTTCGGCTGGATCTCGGATCGCATCGGTCGCGAAAACACGATGTTCATCGCGTTCGCGATCGAGGCAGTCGGCATTCTCGCGCTGTCGAAGTTCGGCCAGAGCCCGGTGGCGTTCGTCGTGCTGACGGGCATCGTGTTCTTCGCATGGGGCGAAATCTACAGCCTGTTCCCCGCCACCTGCGGCGACACGTTCGGACCGAAGTTCGCGGCCACCAACGCCGGCCTGCTGTACACCGCGAAAGGCACGGCAGCGCTGCTGGTGCCGTTCACGAGCATCGTCACGGCGGCGACGGGCAGCTGGCACGCCGTGTTCATGCTCGCGTCGGGCATGGCCGCCGTCGCAGCGTTTCTGGCGCTCTTCGTGCTCAAGCCGATGCGCCGCGCTTATACGCTCCAGCATTCGGAAGCGGCGCTGGACACGCCATACGGTTCGTCGACCCGCATCAGCGACTCGGCGCGTATTTCGGCTGAAGGAGGCTGATCGGCAGCACGTGTCCTGAGGTTGTCAGGATGCCCGTCTGCCAGCGCGCGACGGGCATCCGTCGTTCCGGAAGCGTTTGAACTTACCGCTCTCGCACGCCATTCCTGGCGCACTCTGTAGCAGCGGGCGTGACAGACTGCCCTCATCCCGCCGCCAGCTGTCCACTTCCCGCGCCGCTCGCCCAACCCTGCACCAATCTGGCACGAACCGTGCGCGCTACGCAGTCGCCGATACGCACGCCGCTCCAGCAACGCTTCGCCGCCGCCATCCGTCGACTCCGCGGGCGTACGTGTCGCCCTTCCGACACTGGCCGACTGCAGAGGCGAATCCGATGGACCGCGAAGAGCTACTCGAAGACTGGCGCACGCTCGCGCTCGATATCGAGCATCAGGTGGAAAACGCCGTCATCGGGCAGCCCGAGACCATCCGGCTGATCAACGTCGCGCTGTTCGCGCGCGGCCACGTGCTGCTCGAAGGCGGTGTCGGCGTCGGCAAGACGACGGTCCTGCGCGCGTTCGCACGGGCGATCGGCGGGGATTTCGAGCGTGTCGAAGGCACGATCGACCTGATGCCGGGCGATCTCGTCTATCACACGTATGTCGATGCCGAGGGCAAGCCGCGCATCGAGCCCGGGCCGCTCATCAAACACGGCGAACGGCTCGCCACCTTCTTTTTCAACGAGATCAACCGCGCGCGGCCGCAGGTGCAATCGCTGCTGTTGCGCGCGATGGCCGAGCGCTCGGTGTTCGCCTTCGATCGCGAATACCGCTTTCCTTATATGACCGTGTTCGCCGACCGCAACAAGGTCGAGAAGGAAGAAACGTTCGAACTCGCGGCAGCGGCACGCGATCGTTTCATGTTCGAATTGAATATGTCGACGCCGGACGACGCGACCGCACGGCGCGCGCTCGTCTTCGATCCCGACTTTCACGACACGGAAGCGCTGCTCGCGCGCGTGACGACCGACGTGCTGCCGTGGCAACGACTGAACGCGATCGGCGCGAGCATTCAACGGACGATCCACGCGAGCGAAGCGATCGAACGCTACGCGCTCGACATCTGGCGCGCCACCGAAAACCCGCTGCAATTCGACATCACGCTCGACGACGTGGACATGCAGCGCCTGATTCTCGCCGGCGCGAGCCCGCGCGGCATGAGCGCGCTGCTGCGCGCCGCGCGTGTGGTCGCGTGGCTCGACGGGCGCACGTACCTGATGCCCGAGGACATCCACCGCGTGCTGCTGCCGACGCTCGGGCATCGCGTGTACTTCACACCCATCTACGAGTTGCGCCGCCAGGAACTCTCCGATGCGCTGATGACGCAGATCGTTTCGAGGATCGCGGCGCCGTGAACACGTTTGCGGAGTTCCAGTACCGGCTGCCCGTGCGGGTGTCGGGGGCGCGGCCCGGCGGGCATCGCGGGTCGAGCGTCGGCATCGGCCAGGAGTTCGCCGCGCACACGCGGCTGTTCAATCATCCCGATCCGCGCCGGATCGATGTACGCGCAAGCATTCGCAGCGTGCAGCGCGAATGGCTCGTGCGCGTGCACCGGCAGCGCGTGGCCGTGCCCGTGCATGCCGTCGTCGATGTATCCGCGTCGATGCGCTTCGGCGCCGCGAACACGAAGCTGGATGTGGCCGCGGCCTTCGTCGAAGCGCTCGGGCATAGCGCGTTTCGCATCGGCGACCCGGTCGGCATGCTGGCCTTCGACGACGAAGCGCGCGAGGATCTGTTCGTGCCCACGCGACACGCGCGCGGCATGGGCCCGCTGATGGCAGAGCTGTTGCGCGACTGCACGCCGCGGCAAACGCGCGCGCCGTCGCGTGAGCGCGGCCTGCGCGATATCGCCACGCGCCTTGCTGGCCGCGCCTGTCTCGTCTTTCTCGTGTCTGATTTTCATTGGCCGCTCGCCGCGCTGCCGGGACTGCTCGACACGCTGACTCACGCGTGGATCGTGCCCGTCGTGCTGTGGGATCGCGCGGAAGTCGAGCCGCCGTCGCACAACGGCTGGATGTCGCTCGTCGATATCGAATCGGGCGAAATGCGTTCGATGTGGATGCGCGATTCCGTCCGCGAGCGCTGGCGCAGCGCCGTCACGGAACGTCGCGCGCAGATCAACGCGCTGTTCGCGCGACACGGCATCCGTCCGTTCTTCAATCAAGGCACGTTCGAGCCCGAAGCGCTCAGCCGCTACTTTCTCGAGATGACGGCATGATGCGCACCGGCACCTGTGCGACAGCGCTCGCATGCGCCTTGATGACCGCGAGCACTGTCGCGAATGCAGAACAGGCGATCGTGCAGCAACCGCGCGCCTTCGGTCATGTGCTCGGCGACATCGTGACGCAACAGGTGCTGCTCGGCCCGGACGATCGCGCCGCCGAGCTATCCGCGATGCCATCGACGGGCCGCGTCAACGCATGGCTCGAACGCCGGCCGCCGTCCATCAGCACGGATGCCGACGGCCGCCGCTGGCTCGTGCTCGACTATCAGGTGATGAACTCGCCGCGCGCGCCGGCCGTGACGTCGACGCCGCCGCTGCAATTGCGGCTCGCGTCGGGCAAGACACTCGATGTTGCGGCCAGCCCGCTGTCGATCGGTCCGCTCGCGCCCTTGGGTCTCGCCGATGCCGGACGCCTCGCGGGGCTTCAGCCCGACCGGCTGCTCGCGCCCGAATCGACAGCGCCGCTGCGGCGCGCGCTGACCGTGTGGATCGTGCTCGCCGTGGCGGTGATGATCGCGTGGCTCGGCTGGTGGCTATGGCGTAACCAGCGCGATGCGCATCAGCTTCCGTTCGCGAAGGCGTGGTCGCGCTTCGGCCGGCAGGACGACGCCGCGCTCGACGCCAATCCCGATGCGTGGCGCGGTCTGCATCGCGCGCTCGACGAAGCGGCGGGACGCGTCGTGCTGGCCGGATCGGTGCCCGACCTGACCGAGAAAGCGCCTCATCTGCGCGAACTTCAGCCGCAGCTCGAACAGTTCTTCCAGCGTTCGTCGAACCGGTTTTTCAGTCCGTTGCCAGTGGCCTCGCCGTTTTCATTGCGCGAGTTGTATCGCGCGCTGTATCGCGCGGAAAAGCGCCATCACCGATGAGCACGCCGCCCGACTTCCTCTATCCGTGGGCACTCGTTCTGCTGCCGCTCGCCGCGTTGCCGCTGCTGCGTCGGAGCATCGATACGCTGCCGTATTCGTGGGTCGCATGGCTGCCGCGCGACCGCGCGGGCCGCGTCGTCGCGTTCATCTGGCGCGCCGCCGCGATGGTCGCGCTCGCGGCGGTAATCGTCGGGCTTGCGGGGCCGGGCTGGTCCGGCGAGCAGACGCGCATCACGGGAACGGGCGCGGAGATCCTGATTCTGATGGACGGCAGCGGCAGTATGAACCAGCCGATCAGCAGCGGCTCGATGAATGTCGCCGATGCGCCCACGGCCGGCGAAACCAAAAACCAGATGGCGCGCGATGCAATCACCGCGTTCGTCGCGCAGCGCGTGAACGATCGCTTCGCGTTCATGCTGTTCGGCACGCATCCGATGCTGGCCGTGCCCTTCACGCGCGACCGCACCGTGATCGACGCCGCGATTGCCGCGACGGGCATCGGACGCGGCACGCCGGACACCTTGCTCGACCGCGGCATCCAGTATGCCGTCGAACTGTTCGATGGCCGCGCGCGCATGAGCAGCCGCGCGATCGTGCTGGTCTCGGACGGCGGCGCGCGACTCGACGACGTGGCGCGCGAGCACATCCGCGCGGGGCTGTCGCGTAACGGCGTCGCGTTCTACTTCGTCTATCTGCGCAGCGGCATTTACAGTCCTGATCTGCACGTGCGCCCCGCCGATACAGACCATTCGCCCGAAGCCGAACTGCACCGCTTCTTCCTGTCGCTGCCGACGCCCTATCGTCTCTATCAGGCCGACAGTCCGCAACAGGTTGCGCGCGCGATGAGCGATATCGCGCGCAATGAAAACGCGCCTGTGTCGTTCATCGAGCGTCTGCCGAGACAGGATCGCAGCGCCTGGTGTTACGCGACGGCGCTCATCTGCTGCGCGCTGCTGATCGGCGTGTGGTTCATGCAAAAGCGGAGCCTGCGATGAAGCGGCTGCCCATCCATCTGATGTTCGGCGCAGCGACGCTGTGCTGTATCGGCGTCGCCGGTTACTATGCGGTGCGTCTTCAGCATGTCGTGCAGGCGAACGCCGAGATCGCCGCAATCGACACGCAAAAACGCGAACAATGGAGCCCGTCCGCGACGAACAGCAACGCACCTGCCGTGCGGCTCGCGCAAGCCGTCGCGCTCGCGCGCGCCGGGCAGCATGCGGAGGCGGGCAAGCTCTACTACGACCTGTCGCGGCTCGCGCCTTCGAGCGAAACGGGCCGGCTCGCGCTCTACGATCTCGCCAACATGTATCTGCGCGAAGCTGCGGGCGATAGCGCACAAGGCCCCGTGCGCTCGCCGCCGATGCTCGAAACCGCGAAGGCGCGCTATCGGGACCTGTTGCGGCTCGAACCCGGCAACTGGGATGCGCGCTACAACCTCGAGCGCGCGCTGCGCCTCGCACCCGAAGCGCAAGACACCGCCGACGACATCAACGATGTGAAAGAGCAGCACAACATCAACGTGCGCGGCGCGGCGCCGGAGGAACTGCCGTGAAGCGCGACGCGCGGCCATGGATGCGCTATGTTCGCGGACGCTGGTGGCAGCTTCCGCTTGCGGCGCTGCTGCTCGCGGCGGCCATCCTGATGCCGCCCATCGAATTCAAACGCCCCGTGTTCCGCTATGTCGTCACGTTCGATATCACGCAAAGCATGGACGTCGAGGACGTTGCAATCGGCGGCAAGCCCGTGAGCCGGATCGACTTGGCGAAGGCCGCCATGAGCGACGTGTTGCAGCATCTGCCATGCGGGTCGGAAATCGGCTGGAGTGTGTTCACGAATCAGCGCTCGCTGCTACTGGTCGCACCCGTCGAGGTGTGCAGCAACTACGATGCGCTGCTTTCGTCGCTCGATCAGATCAGCGGGAAAATGCGCTGGGTCAACAGCAGCGTGATCGCGCAAGGCGGCATCTATTCGGCTGTCCGCGCGGCCACCGATCTGGGTCACAACACCGACGTCGTATTCATCACCGACGGCCAGGAAGCGCCGCCCGTCGCGCCGAACGAAACGACGGTGCGCGACATTCCGCAAGGGCTCGTGCATGGCTGGCTGATCGGTGTCGGCGGCGATCAGCCGGCGCCGATCCCGAAGACCAACGCCGACGGTGTGCGCACCGGTTTCTGGCAAGCGGATGAAGTGAGGCAGGTGCGGCCCGAGCCCGGTGCACCCGCAGTCGCCGAGAGTCACGAAGAACTGTCGCAACTCAGAGAGACGTATCTGGAAGCTCTGGCCGGCCATCTCGGCTTCGGCTACAGGCGGCTCGTCGGCCCGACTTCACTGCGCGCGCCGCTGATGGATGCACGTTACGCGCACCCGATACCCGTTGCGACCGATATCCGCTGGGCGCCCGCGCTGCTCGCGCTGGTGTTGCTCGTATGGCGTTTTCTGCCGGCACGACGGATCGCACAAGCGGACAAACTCGCCAGCACATCAATCACCACGACTCGCGCACGCAGTGCTTCACACAGTACGTCCGCTACCGCTGAATCGTTGCAGTGACTTCATCGCGCCGCGCGTACGATTACCCGGCACGCGCTTAAAGAAACACGCCAGGCACGCCGACTGCTCCTTTGTCATCACTTCGTAAGGACAACCGGCCATGCACTCGACTCTTATTTCATCCGTCTCTCGCCGCCTGCTTTCGTCAACGGGCCTATTCTGCGCAGCGATGTCGCTATCCGCATTAGCCGACGCGCAGATCCCTGCGCCAAGCGGCTCGGGCTCGCAGGAAAACCGCAGCGCGCCAATGGGGACGAAGGCCGATCCGCCGCCGGCGCAGATGCACGAATCAAACACGCCGCAAGCAGCCGAAGCCAAGCCTGCGCAACGCAGCGCGTCAAAAGGCAAGCCTGGCCACAAGCCTGAAGGCGCAGGCGGTTTCGACAACGGTCTGTATGGCACAGGCGCGGGCAGCAACAAATAACCCTTAAGCTTCCCTCACGATTCTCCGACGCGATTCATGTTCTTTTGAATCGCGTCCTCTTTATTCATGTTCTTTTCTTCGGACCATTTGAGCAACGAATCGAGCGCGGGACACAGTGCCTGTCCCCACTCGGTCATCCGGTACTCGACCTTGGGCGGCACCTGTGGATATTGCTTTCGCTCGACGATGCCGTCCGCCTCCAGTTGCCGCAACTGTTGAGCGAGCATCTTTTGCGAAATACCGGGGATCAGCTTTTCGAGGTCCGAGAAGCGCTGCACCTGGCCGCCAAAGAGATGAAAAAGAATCACGAGTTTCCAGCGTCCTTCGAGCAAACGAAAAACGGCTTCGACATCGGCGGCGGCCGTTGCGGCCGTATAAACCTTCCTCATAGGTAAGTCACTTACTTTTTCGTGCGTTCTTGTGGAACAGGTTGTGGATAGCGAGAATGAATGTATCGCAATTCACGACTTCATATCGGATATGGCATTGAACGCATTGAATCTCGCAGGCATGCGAACGCTCGTCACGGCAGGCACCAAAGGGATCGGCAAAGCGGTCGTCGAGCGCTTCGTCGAACTGGGCGCAACGGTGTTGACCACGGCGCGCACGCACGCTCCAGATATCGACGCACGACACTTCGTGGCCGCGGATCTGAGCAACGAAGAAGGTTGCGCAAGCGTCGCGCGTGCGGTTCAGGAAAAACTTGGCGGTCTCGATGCGATCGTGCACGTGCTCGGCGGTTCATCCGCGCCCGCCGGAGGCTTTGCCGCGCTAGGCGACGACGAATGGCAGAAGGAACTCGACCTCAATCTCTTTCCCGCAGTGCGGCTCGATCGTGCGCTGTTGCCGGCCATGATTGCGCAGGGAACAGGCGTCGTGATTCATGTGACGTCGATTCAGAACCGTCTGCCGTTGCCCGAATCGACAACGGCTTATGCGGCCGCGAAGGCTGCGCTATCGGCGTATAGCAAATCGCTGTCGAAGGAAGTGACGCCCAAAGGCATCCGCGTCGTACGCGTGTCGCCTGGCTGGGTCGAAACAGAAGCGGCCGTCGCATTCGCGGAACGTCTCGCCGCGGAAGCAGGCACCGACTATGAAGGCGGCAAGTCGATCATCATGAAGTCGCTCGGCGGTATTCCGCTCGGTCGTCCGGCGAAGCCTGCGGAAGTCGCGGATCTGATCGCGTTTCTGGCTTCGCCGCTTGCGTCGGCGATCAGCGGAACCGAGTATGTGATCGATGGGGGAACGGTGCCGACGGTGTAGGCGCGCAGCCTCTCCAGGCACCTGAAGCAAACCGTCTTGAGACATACATTGCGCTAGCGCACCCACCCCCGCTCGATCAACGGCACGTCCCATCCGGGCTCCGTGCCGAGCCAATCCGCCAGAAACTCGACCAGCGCCTTCACCTTGAGCGCCTGGCGCTGCGTGGCCGGGTACACGGCCGCGAAGTTCAAAGGCGATAGCGCATAGTCGGCCAGAACGGGCACCAGCGAGCCGTCGAGCAGCGGCGCGCTCGCCACCAGCGTGGGCAAACACACGACACCGCCGCCCGTCAGCGCATAGTCGCGCAACAGATGCACGGAGTTCGAACGGATCATGCCGGGCAGTTCCATTTCGAAGACCTCGTCGCCGCGCGTCATCGTCCAGTGATTGCGCGACGGGTAGCCCGAATAGAGCGCCGTCGTGTGCTGCAGCAACTCGCGAGGGTGCTGCGGCGTACCGTGCTTTTCGAGGTACGACGGCGCCGCGCAAAAGAGCCGCCTCACGGTAAAGAGCCGCCGCTCGATCAACGACTCCGAGATGGCCGGAAAGATCTGGAATGCGACATCGAAGCCTTCTTCGATGGGATCGACGACCCGGTCGTTCACGATGATGTCGAGCTGGATGCCGGGATAGCGTCGATTGAATTCCCCTAACACCGCGCCGAAATGACCCAGCGCGAAACCAGGCAGCATCTGGATACGCAGCCGCCCGGTAGGCGTAGCGCGCAATTCGCGCATCTGGTCGGTGAGGTCATTGACGCGTCCCACCACCTCCGCACATTCACGATAGAACGCCTCGCCGACTTCGGAGAGGCGCACATGCCGCGTGCTGCGGTGGAACAACGGCGCGTTGACGAAGCGCTCCAGTTGCTGGATGCGGTTCGTCACGACCGAACTCGTCACGCCGAGTTGTCGTGCTGCCTCGGCGAAGCTGCTCGTTTCGGCAACCCGCACGAAAGCCTCGATACTCAGAAAACGATCCATGCCGCTTCCCTGTCATCGTGTACAGCACGTCAGTTTATACGCGCTGACGCCGGTGACAGTGGCATGCGTGACCGTCGGCCCGGGTACGCATGAAAGCGCGCACGGCGTGCCGTTTCTTCTCGAAGCAGCACGCCGTGCGCATAGACGCCAGTATCGGCGGCGTTATTCGAATTGTTCGGCCGCGGGAAATTCACCCGTCGATGCATTGCTCCGGCGCAATTTAGCAGGCGCCGTCTCCTTGAGCAGCAAGCTCACGCCGACGCCGAGCACCACTGCGCAGATCGGCAGCCACAGGATATTCTGAATGCCAAAGCGAGTCGCGACGAAGCCAGCAAGCGCAGGCGCCACCCCGCCGCCGAAGATCTCGCCCGCGCCAACCACGATCCCGATTGCCGTCGAGACCATGCCGACAGGCGCCGCCTCCGTCGCGACCGGGCCGGAGAGCAGCGAAACGAGACCCAGCGTGAAAAACGCCACCACGAACAGCACCGCGAACAAGGCGACCGGCTGCGCGCCGAGTCCGCGAAACACGTACAGCATCACCGCCGTCCCCGCGAAACCGACGACGCTCGCAAAGCGCCGACCCACCAGATCAGAAAGCCCCGGCAAGCCGAACTGGCCGACGAATCCACCGAAGCCGATCGCCGAGACCACGATGCCCATGCGCTGTGTGTCGAGCGCCAGGTACTCGGTGAGATAGAGAGGCAACATCGCCCCCAGCACGAAGACGCCCGTCATCGCGCAGAACAGCGCGACCATCGCGACACGGATGTTCCCGCTCTTCAGCACGTCGCGCCAGTTGCCGCGTCCGGCTTGCGCCACCGCCGACGTCGACGACTCGGACACCGTCGATACGGGCGTGGTCTTGGGCTCGCGAATCACGCGGAACATCAGCAAGCCGAGGATCAGCCCGGGAATGGAGACCAACGCGAACACCCAGCGCCACGACATCACGTTCAGCAACTGCGTGGCGATGATCGGCGAGAGCGCCAGTCCGAACAGCGCGAATCCGCTTTGCTGGAGTCCAAGATTGAAGCCACGGCGTTTCGGATGCGAGGCGTCGGCGGTCGCGGCGAAACTCGTCGGGCAGAACGAGCCTTCGGCGACGCCCATCAGGGCCCGCACGGCCATCAGACTCGCCAGTCCGCCCGCCACACCCGAGAATCCCGACAACAACGAGAACACGATGATCGCGGGAATCAGGACCTTGCGGCGTCCGAACCGGTCGGAAATGCCGCCCATCAGCGCCGCGAAGATACCCCATGAAAGACCGAGGATGCCGATACAGTTGCCGACGTCCTGGGCCGTCAGATGCAGGTCCTTCATGATGGACGGAAAGAGCGGCGCGATCAGCCATCGGTCGAGGCCCACCAGCCCGAATCCGAGCGCAAGCAGCGTCACCGCTTTCCATTCGTAGGACACGTCCCACTGGTTCGATCTCATCCTTGTCTCCTGTAGCAGATTCGACGGCGACCGCACGCAGTGCAAGCAGCCCACGGCGTACACAGCGCCGATGAGAGAAGGATGATCCAGGTGCTATGGCGAAAGAATGCGACGACGACCGAATACGTCATTCGCGAAATGCAAACAATGTCTGCGACACGCCCCGCGAGGCGCGCCGGACAAGGATTTGGGCTGAAAACAAAGGCGCCGACACCGCGCTTTTGGCGCACCCCAGGGCTACTCCGGGTAGACGCACGCGCGATGTGGCGGCGGTCTGATGCCAGCACGCAGGACTTCGCCGGTGCTGCGCTGGAGAGTCAGTTACCTCGGGTCAGACGCCCGCCGGCCTGCCCGATCCTGTGATTCGTCGTTTCTCAACCAAGCGCTGCCATCAGCGCTTCCAGAAACCGCACATACGCCGTTGCCCCCGGATCGGCGTGACCGATGCTGCGCTCTTGCACCCACGCCGCACGCCCCTTCTGCGATTGCAGCGCGGCCGTCGTTTCCACCTGCCGCCGCGCGGTCGCAATCATCTCAGCGAGAATCTCACGCGCGCTCCCGGTCGACGCCTCGAGCACATCGAGGCTCGGCACCAGCGCATCGAGCACGGTCTTGTCGCCGACCTTGCTCTTGCCGCGTTCGACGATGCGCGCCGCTATCGCGCGCCCAATCGTGAGCACGTCGTCCTTGCCGACTTCATGTTTATCCACCATCGTCTTCGCCGCCGCCAACAGGCCGCCGCCCGTCAACGCCGCGAACGTCGACGGATTGGCCGCCGAAAAGGCCTGACCGGCGGCACGCAACATGTCGCTCATCGCTGGGTCATCGGGTAAAGCGGCGAGCGCTTTCACGACAGCTGCCGATCCCGCCTTCACCGTGATGCCGAGATCGCCGTCGCCGAGCGCCGCATCGAGGTCGCGCAATTCGTCGGTGTGCGCGGGCAGCGCATCCAGCGTGCGTATCAGCAGCGCACGGACTTCATTGGATGACAGGCTCATGATGTGCGCTCCATCAGACCAGCAGCCAGTCGCGGTATAGCGGCGAACGCGCGGGCGCGGCGAGCAGCGTTTCGAGTTCGTCGTCGAGCAGCATCACGGTGATCGACGCCCCCGCCATTTCGAGGCTCGTCACGTATTCGCCGACATACGAGCGTGCAATCGACAAGCCGTGATCCCCAATCACTTTCGCCGCGCGCCTGAACAGCAGATACAGTTCTTCGAGCGGCGTCGCGCCGAGTCCGTTGATCAGCACGGCGAGCCGCGCCCCCTTCGGTGCCTGCAGATCGCCAAGAATCTGACCCATCAGACGATCCGCAATCGCATCGGCGGATTCCAGCTTGCCACGATGCGTGCCGGGTTCGCCATGAATTCCGATGCCGATCTCCATCTCGCCATCGGGCAGCGTGAACGTGGGTTTGCCCGCAGCGGGCAGAATGGTCGGCGACAGCCCGACACCCATGGTGCGGCAATGATCGTTCGCCTTCGCGCAGATGCGCGCGACTTCGTCGAGCGAATCGCCGCGCTCCGCCGCGGCGCCCGTGCACTTGAAAACGAACGCCATGCCGGCCACGCCGCGCCGCTCGCTCGCGCGCTCCGCTGGCGCCGACGCGACATCGTCGGTCAGCAGTACCGTTTTGATGTCGATGCCTTCGGGTTCCGCGAGATCGGCGGCGAGATCGAAGTTGAAGACGTCGCCGCCGTAGTTGCCGTACACGTACAGCACGCCCGCTCCGCCGTTCACGGCTTTCGTGGCCTCGAAAATCTGTTCTGCCGACGGCGACGAGAACACGTTGCCTACCGCGACGCCGCTGCACAGCCCTTCGCCGACATAGCCGAGAAATCCCGGCATGTGCCCCGAGCCGCCACCCGTGACGATGCCGACATGCCCTGCTTTCGGCGCATCGGCACGCACGAGCGCGCGACGGTCGGCTGTCGCGGCCTTGATCCAGCCTGGGTGCGCGATCAACAGCGCATCAATCACTTCGTCGACGAAATCATCTGGCTGGTTGATGATCTTTTTCACGTGATTCTCCTTGTGATGATCAGTTCTTGCGCCGTTGGCTGAGCGCGTCGAGCATGACGGCGGCGAAGATGACGCCGCCCTGAATGAACTGGGTCCAGAATGGATTGACGCCGAGCAGCGACAGACCGACGTTGATGACGCCGATCAGCACCACGCCGATAAACGTGCCGATGATCGAGCCGCGCCCGCCCGCCAGCGATGTCCCGCCGATCACGACGCCCGCGATCACCTGCAATTCGAGCCCGTTGGCGGCCGAAGGCAACGCCGAATTGAGCCGTCCCGCGAGCACGATCCCCGCAATCGCCGCCGTCACGCCCGCGAGCGTATAGGTCAGAAAGATCACGCGACGCACAGGAATACCCGCCAGCCGCGCCGCTTCCTGATTGCCGCCGACCGCGAACACCTGATGTCCGAACGTCGTCTTGCGCAGCAGCACGTGGCCGATCACGAACACGATCAGCATCACGATCATTGGCGCGGGCAAGCCGGCGAACGTCTTCGCGCCGAACAGCGTGAACGCGTTCGGAAAATCGAACTTGGTGCGGCCATCGGAAATGGCGAGCGTGAGGCCACGGCCCATCGCCATCATCGCGAGTGTCACGATGAACGGCACAAGTCGCAGCCATGTCACCGACAAGCCGTTCAGCGCACCGACGAGCGCGCCGACCGCGAGCGCTATCGCGAGACCGGCAATGCCGACTCCGACGGCGTCGGGTGTCGAGCCCGCCATGAAGGTCGCGGCAACCATCCCGCTCAACGCGACCAGCGAGCCGACCGACAGATCGATGCCCGACGTGATGATCACGAATGTGCCGCCCACCGCCGCGATCCCGACCACCGACGTCTGCACGAGGATGTTGGTCAGCGTGCTCGTGGTGAGAAACTCCGGCGACGCGATCGACAGCACGACGCAGATGACGATCAGCGCGGCCAGCAAGGGACCGACACCGCTGCGCAATTGCCGGATCACGCGACTCGAAAGCGCTTCCGGGTCAGTCTGTTTCGCTGCCGTCGAAGTCATGCTCGTGCTCCTGTTGTCGCCCATTGAATCACCGTCTCCGAATCGGCTTCGTCGCGGGGCAGTTCCGCAACGATCCTGCCGCGATACATCACCAGCACCCGGTCGGACATGCCGAGCAGTTCCGGCAACTCCGAACTGACCATCACCACGGCTGCGCCCGCGCGTGCCATCGCCACCATATGCGCGTAGATTTCCGTCTTCGCGCCGACATCGATGCCGCGCGTCGGTTCGTCGAGCATGATCACGGCGGGCTGCGTGGCCGTCGCGCGCCCGAGAATGACCTTCTGCTGATTGCCGCCCGACAGATTGCCCGTGATCTGCACGACGCTCGACGCCCGCACGCCGAAGCGCGCACTCGCCTTCTGCGCGAGCGCACGCTTTCGCGCACTACGCACGAAGCCGCCCGTCGCGATTGCCTTGAGGCTCGACAGCACGATGTTTTCTTCGATACTCGCTTCGAGCACGAGTCCTTCGAGCTTGCGATCTTCGGCGGTGTAGACGAGACCCTGGCGCACGCCATCGGCGGGCGAGCGGACCACGGTCTTGTTGCCGCGAATGAAGATGTCGCCTTCGGTCACCTTCTGTGCACCGAAGATCGCCTTCAGCAACTCCGTGCGGCCCGCGCCCGCAATACCCGCAATCCCTACGATCTCGCCCGCGCGCACCTTGAAGCTCGCGTGCCGCACGATGGGCGGACTCGCAAGATCGCGCACTTCGAGCACGACCGGTCCGTAATCGCGCGGCTCCCACGGGTAGAAGGAATCGAGATTTCGCGCGACCATCGCCTGCACCAGATCCTGTTCGGTCCACGCCGACATCGGGCGCTCGCTGACCGTCGCGCCATCGCGCATCACGACGGCCGAATCGGCCAGCTCGAACACTTCTTCCAGATGGTGCGAAATGAAAATGATGCCCATGCCCGCTGCGCGCAACCGTTTCACGACCGCATACAGATGCGAGATGTCGTCGCGCTGCAAAGCGGCCGTCGGTTCGTCCATCACCAGAATGCGTGCGTCGCGTGCAACGGCTTTTGCGACTTCGATCAGTTGCCGCTTGTTGAGCGGCAGATCGCCGAGCCGCATGGAGGGCGACACGCCGTCGAGGCCCACTTGCGCGAGCGCCTGTCGCGCATTCTGATCGGCCTCGCGCCGCTGGACGAAGCCGTTTCGTGCCGGCATGCGACCAAGAAACAGGTTTTCCGCCACCGTCATGTCGTTGACGAGCGACAGCTCCTGATAAATCACCGCGACGCCCGCATCGATTGCCGCGTGCGTACCGCGGCCAAGCGGCACGCCGTTGATCTCGATCGTGCCTTCGTCCGGTTCGTAAGCGCCCGACAATGTCTTGATCAGCGACGACTTCCCCGCGCCGTTTTCGCCGACGATGGCCAGCACCCGGCCCGCCTCCAGCGTCAGACTGACGCCGCGCAGCGCCTTCACACCCGGAAAGCTCTTGACGATGCCCGCCATGCGCAGCAACGGCGGCACATGGCTGTCGGCACCCGCTTGCGGGTGTGATTGCACGTTGTCTTGCGACTGCGAACTCGTCCCGGCGCTCATGTGCTGATTCCGCATTCGATGACGGGTCCGCGCCTCGCACACGGTGCCCGTCGAAGTGACATCGATACGTTACTGGCTCACCTGCAGCGACCACAGACCGTATTTTTTCGTTTCGTCCGAATCGATATTCGACTTGTCGATCAGGAACGTCGGCCATGCGTAGGTGGCGGGCACGGACTTGCCCGCCGCGTTGTCGGCGATGAAGTTGAGCGACTTCGCCGCCATTTCGATCGGGTTCTGCGAGATCGTCGCGTCCTGCTTGCCTGCGCGGATCGCCGACAAGGCCTGCGCCGTGCCATCCGCGCCGATCACGAGAATGTGTGCCTTGTCGTCGAGCGGCTTGTAGCGGCCCGCGTTGTCGATGGCTTTTTCCGCGCCCACCGTGTTGTCGTCGTTGGCTCCGAACACCGCGTCGATCTGCGGGAATTTCTGCAGGATGTTGGTCATCGCGTTCAGCGACTTCTCCTGATCGAAAGCTCCTTCCTGACGCGCTACGACCTTGATGTCCGGGTACTTGGCGATCTCGTCGCTAAAGCCCTTTTCACGATCGGTGGCGGCTGTCGTGCCGACCAGGCCGATCAGGTCGACGACATTGCCTTTCGCCGAGCCGTAGCGTTTGGTCAACTGATCGGCAATCCATTTCGCGCCTGTTGCGCCGAGCGCAACGTTATCCGACGCGACGAACGACGTGACCTTGCCGCCGTCCGATCCGCGATCGAGCGTAAAGACGGGGATGTTCATCTGATTCGCTTTCTGCACCACGGGGATGATCGCCTTCGAATCGATCGGGTTCAGAACGAGCGCGGTGATGCCTTGGCTCAGCAGATTGTTGGCGTCGTTGACCTGTTGCTGCGCATCGCCGTTCGCATTGGTCTGTACCAGTTCGAACGACTCGGCTTTCGAGCCCTTCTCGACGCCGAGCTTCAAGCCAACGAAGAACGCATTGTTCAACGTCGCAATGGAGAAGCCGATCTTGGTCTTGCCTGCGGGAGCCGACGCCGGCGCAGCGCTCGCGACTGCGGCGCCGCTTGCGCTGGCATCGCTCGCCGCGGTTCCCGTCGACGGCGACTCGCTCTTCGAGCAGCCGCTCAACGCAGCGGCGACGCACAACAGTCCAGCACCCGCCGGCGCGGCGAGTGAACTCCATCCGTTAAACCGTGCTGAATTCCAGGCCATGAGCGTCTCCGTTATTCAAATAGTCAGTTATCAGATACCGGGAGTCGATGTACGCGGATGCGCACCGACGGGTCAGACTCGACACACTGCACACTACGGGCGTTTGCGTCGCACGCCATATTGACTAAACCTGTCCACCACCTCGGCCATCTGCTCGTCCGACAGCACGGGCGGCGCGCCGAGCGTCGCCGCGAGCAGATACTGCTGTGCCAGTACTTCGACTTCATTCGCGAGCCACAAGGCCCGCGCGAGATCGGGTCCAAGCGCGATCACGCCATGATGCGCAAGCAAACATGCTGTGCGGTCTTGCAGCGCAGCCAGCGCGTGATCCGATAGCGCCTGACTGCCGAAGGTCGCATAAGGCGCGCAACGAATCGAATTGCCGCCCGCAGCGGCGACCATGTAGTGATGCGCGGGAATATCGCGGCCGTGAATCGACATCGCCGTGGCCGCGTTCGAATGGGTGTGGACCACCGCGCCGATTTCGGGCCGTGCGTGGAGAATGTCGCGATGAAAGCGCCATTCCGTCGACGGCCGCTTTTCGTCGAACACGGGCGCAGTCGCTTCGATATCGAGCGGCAACCAGACGATCGTGTCCGTATCCAGTTGCGCCGCCGGCACGCCGCTCGGCGTAATCAGAAAGCCGTCGCGCCAGCGCGTGCTCACGTTGCCCGACGTGCCCTGATTGATGCCCAACCGCACCATCTCCTGCATCGTGTTCACGATGTCGGCACGCAATGCGTCTTCCGTCGCTGGCTGGTTGCTCACGCTCACGATGCCGTACTCGCAGCGGGCGCTTCGGCCTGAAACAAGGCGGCGAGGTTGGCTTCGAACGGTTTGGCGATGATGCCTCGTTCCGTGATGTAACCCGTCACGAGATCGTGCGGCGTGACGTCGAATGCGGGATTCAACACCTTGATACCAGCAGGCGCGATCTGCTGGCCACCGAGATGGGTCACTTCGTCGCCGTGCCGCTCTTCGATGACGATCGTGCTGCCATCGGGTGTCTGCAGATCGAGTGTGGACGACGGGCACGCAACATAAAACGGTACGCCGAAATGACGCGATGCAATGGCGAGACTCAGCGTGCCGATCTTGTTCGCAAAGTCGCCATTCGCCGCCACGCGGTCCGCGCCGACGATCACGACATCCACCTTGCGCCGCGCCATCAGCGACGCCGCTGTGCCATCGGTGATCAACGTGACGTCGACATTGGCCTGACGCAATTCATACGCCGTCAACCGCGCGCCTTGCAGCAGTGGTCGCGTTTCATCCGCATACACGCGAAACGCGATGCCTTCCTGATGCGCCATATAGATCGGTGCGGTCGCGGTGCCGAGTCCGGTCGTCGCCAGTGCGCCGGCGTTGCAATGCGTCAGGACACCACAGCCCGCGGTAATGAGCGGCATGCCGTGCAAGCCGATCTGTTCGCACAACAACTGGTCTTCGCGATGAATCTGCATCGCCTCTTCGACCAGCGCGCGATACAGCGATGCGGAATCGCTCGCGCCCGAACGATCGGCGGCGCGCAACATGCGCTTGAGGCTCCAGTTGAGATTCACCGCCGTTGGCCGCGCGCTGTCGAGATACGCGGCCTGCTCGATCAAGGCGGCGCGGAAGCCATCGAGCGGCAGGTCACGCGAAGCCTGCATCGACACACACAACCCATAGGCGGCCGCGACGCCGATTGCGGGTGCGCCGCGTATCCGAAGTTCGTGAATGGCCCGCCACACTTCGAAAGCCGTCGTTAGCGCTTCGATCACGGTTTCGCGCGGCAAGCGTGTCTGATCGATGATTCGCAGACTGTCGTCTTCCCACGTGAGCGTCGCCGGCAGACTTTCGAAGATTGGCAAAACCATAGTCACTCCACGGCAATTTGATGTGTGCCCGACTGCGTCCCGTTCAGTGCAACCGATGCTCGCGGTCCTGCACATCGCGCGCCAGTTCCACGACCTCCTCGATCGATCCAAACGCATGACGCTCGATCAGCAGACGCTCGGCACACTGCACGCATTTCACTTCGACGGACGCGCGAATCGCATCGTCTGAAATGCTGGTGATGTCCGCGACCTTCGCCATGCCGACTATCCGGCGAATCATCTTGCATCCCGCAAAGCCCAGCGAATTCGCCAGCAAGCGCTGCATGAAACGCGCGCGATAGGCTTCCGCGCAGTGTCCGCCCGGATCGCCGCCGATAAAGTGACTTTTCCGGCGGCTCTCATGCTCGCGCCACAGCAGCGTGAATTTATTCGCGAACTCCGTCCAGATGCCCGTGATCTGACCGAGCAGCCACTCGCGATAGTCGTCGGACCGTTGTCCTGTGCGACGGTCATGCCAGTCGCGCGAGAAATAGGCGAGCAACAGATTCGCCAGCACCGCGCCGACATCGAATCCCATGGGTCCGTAGAACGCGAACTCGGGATCGATGACGTAGGTTTCGTCCTCGTTCACCATGATCGACCCCGTATGCAGGTCACCATGCACCAGGGTCTCCGTATCGTTCATGAACGACCATTTCATCTCGGCCACAGCCACGCGCAGCGCGGGCGTTCGCCGGATGCGCTCGATCATCTGTTTCGGGAACGCGTTGCTGTAGACGTTGGATGGGTGATCTTCGAACGGGAAGGTGAACACGAGGTCTTCGGTGATCTTGCAGAGCTCGGTGTTGATTGCCGCGCCCACCGCCTGCTTTTTGACTTCGGGTGCAAGAAAGAGATCGGAGCCGTAGAACAGCGTATGCGCAAGATAGGTCGACAGATGGTCGATGAGCTTCGGATAGACATGACCCTCCATCAGCTTCTGCCGCAGGATCGCGTGCGACGACAGCCGCTGCATCACCATCAGATACAACTCGGTATCGGCGTGATACACGCGCGGCACGTGTTGCGGACACAGTTCGCCGAAGCGGCGCAGCGCCGCCACTTCCCGGATCATCCGGTGCCGCGTCAACGGCCACGTCTTGCCCACGAGCCGCAGAAACGGCGGGGCCTGTTTGACGACGACACTTTTTTCCGGCGTCCGCGCGTTGCTGACGAAGTAGACGTAGTTGAGATTGCCGTCACCCACTTCCGCGATGTCGAGTTCGCCCGGTTGATTGAGCAACGCATACACGGATGGCACGCCTCGCAGATAAGCGGCCAGCTCCGAAGAACTCAATGCTTCGAATTCCATCAACGTCTCCTCCGCGATCGATCCGGTATCAGCGTTTCTTGCGAACCAGATCGAACTTGAAGATGCTCGTGTTGTAGTAGTCGTTGCTGTAACAGATCGGCTCGCCGCTTTGATCGAAATCGACTTCGTCGAGCAACAGAAACAGACCGAATCCGTCGCCGAGTTCCGGCAGATCGCGCGGCGTCAGAATGGTCGGCTGGATCGATGTGTGTGTATGTGACAGCCGGCGACCCGTGCGCGCGAACATCGCGAATAGCGACTCGCCGAGTTCGCCATTTGCCGCATCGAATACATGCTTCGGCACCGTGTCGATGCAATACGCGGCGATTGCATCGTCAGCGCATCGCACCCGTTCGATGCGTACACAATCGGCGCCGACGCCTAACCGCAGTTTCGCGGCGAGGTTCTCCGACGCCTTGATCTGATCGATCCGCAGCCGGCACGTGGTTGGAACCGCACCGACACTCCGGATCATGTCCGTCACAGACATCAGATCATCGAGCCCGCCTTCGAGCTTCAGTGAAATTTGTCTGATGAAGGTACCGCGTCCCTGCACGCGAGACAGCAAGCCATGTGAAATCATCTGCGCAACCGCCTCGCGCAGACTGGAACGTCCTACGCCCAGCAGCTCACATAGCTCTATTTCCGTGGGGATCTGATCACCTGGCTTGAGCGCGCGCTCCCGGATCATCGACGTCAACGACTCCTGGATCTTGTCACTCATCGAACGTTCGACACTCAGGCGCATGCGCGAACCCAGTATTGAAAGTAGATGAAATATAGATCAGACGTCTGATGTTTTTATCGGTGTTTACCCGCGCGGAGAGGGTGGCCCTTGGTTGGGACCGATAGAACCGGTTACCTGTGCTGCTTCGCTTTTGCAGCAGCATTGAGTCCGCCAGCGATGAACCCGCGAGCGTGTGTCGCAAGGTCCATGCTGTCGTCCCACAAATTTCGCCAGATGGCCAGCGCATTGGACAACTGTTCGTTGACGACGGCAGATGAAAAGCTCTCGAAGGTGATCACGCCTTTGTAGTCGATCATCGCCAGTGCATGGAAGAACTGTGCGAAATCGATCGTGCCGGAGCCAAGGTATCCACGGTTGCTCTCGCCGATATGGACATAGCCGAGACGCGCGCCGCACTGCAGCACCGGCTGCATGAAGTCGCACTCTTCGATGTTCATGTGGTAGGTATCCAGATGCACCACCACGTTTGGCGCCCCGATCTCGTCCAGCATGCCAAGCGCTTGCGACGCCGTATTGAGCAGATTGCTTTCGTAGCGATTGACCACTTCCAGACCGAGCGTCACCTTCTTCTTCAACGCAAGCTCTGCAATCCGCTTTAGCGATTCCACTGCGTTTCGACGCCCCTTTGCGGTAATGGGCGCCTGGTATTTGCCCATCGCACTGTACAAAATACCGCCAAAGTAAGCCCCGCCGAGTTCCGCGGTAATCCTGACGCCCTCCTCCAGCAATACCATGCCGCGCGCAACCACTGCGGGGTCTTCGCTGGAAATGTCGGCGTCGAAAGTCAGGCCGCGCGAGCAGCCAATATCAAGGTTGTGCTCCTGCAGCAAGTCACGCGTCAGCGAAAGGTCCATGACCTTAGGACCGTGCAAGGAGAGTTCGATCAGGTCGAAACCCGCCGCTTTCGTCTGGGTGATGACCTTACGCGTCGACTCCCGCGACAGATCTCCCGCCCATACCAACGCGTGGACGCCTAGTTTGTTCATTGCGCTGCGCCTCCCGTCGAGAAGACCAGATCAGTCAACTACCCGAGTTCGCGTTCAGTTCACGCGCATCGCATCGGCAACGGGCTGCTTGCGTTCGAGCGCCATGCCGTCCTGACGGAACAGGTGCACGTGACGCTTCGAGAATCCCGCCTTGATCGACTGCCCTTCCACCGCCGAGGATTCTCCCGAGCCCTTCACCTGGATGACCCGTTCATCGGCAAGACGCACGTGCAGAAGTGTCTCGCTGCCGAGATGTTCGATGACCATCACCTCGCCCGCCAGCGCGCTATCGCAGTCGCTATTCGCCGACTCGTTCAGATGCTCGGGTCGCACACCGAGCACGAGCTTCTGACCCGGCTCGACGGCGTCGCCATTGCACGGCACATCGAGCGGCGCGCCGCCGGGCAGTTCGATCGTGACGCCCGTCTCGTCCCGCTTCTGCACGCGGACATCGAGAAAATTCATCTTCGGCGAACCGATGAAGCCCGCCACGAAACGATTGCGCGGCGTGCGGTACAGCTCGAGCGGCGAGCCGATCTGCTCGACTTCGCCGTGATTGAGCACGACGATCCGGTCGGCCATCGTCATCGCTTCCGTCTGGTCGTGCGTGACGTAGATCATCGTGGCGTTGAGCTGCTTGTGCAGTTTGATCAGTTCGAGGCGCATCTGCACGCGCAAGGCGGCGTCGAGGTTCGACAGCGGTTCGTCGAACAGAAACACCTTGGGCTCGCGCACGATCGACCGTCCGATCGCCACCCGTTGACGCTGGCCGCCCGACAATGCGCGCGGCCGGCGCTCCAGCAGTTGCCCGATCTGCAGGATGTCCGCTGCACGATGCACGCGCTCCTTGATCTGCGCCTCAGGCAGCTTGATCATGCGCAGCCCGAACGCGATGTTCTCGTACACGGACATATGCGGATACAGCGCGTACGACTGAAACACCATCGCCACACCGCGCTCAGATGGTTCGAGTTCCGTCACGTCTTCGCCTTCGATCACGACGCGGCCCGAATCGATCCGCTCGAGCCCCGCGATGCTGCGCAACAACGTCGACTTGCCACATCCGGATGGACCGACGAACACGAGAAATTCGTGTTCCTTCACATCGATATCGACGCCCTTCAGCACGTCGGTGCCTGCAAACGCTTTGCGAATCTGCTGCAAATGTACGGCGCTCATGCGTGTCTCCTGTCCCATGCAAGGTCGTACGGCGTCTTGCGCTGGTCTCATGCAAAGCAGTGGCTGCGTCGTGACGGGTGCACAACGTCGCGCGGCGAATCTGCGGCGAACTCGAATCGCACATGCCGCGGCGCACCATGCAGCACTTGACGATTTTCTTCTTGACAACAGGTGCGCGTCAAAATATACATTTGTAAAACGCAAATTACAAGTGAAACGACGAGGGCACGCCGTACGTTTTGCGACGCGTTGATACGCGTCGCCGCAATGACGATGAACGCCGCGGCATTTGCCGATGGTTCAAGAACAATCAAGGAGACGAACGATGAAGAAGCGCTTTCTGCAGCCTGCTGCCATAGCCTTGTCGCTTGCCACGGTATCGCTGCTCAGCGCTGCCAACGCGGGTGCATGGACACTGAAAGAGGCCGCGCAGCCGTACTCGGGCACCACCATCAAGGCGATCTTTCTCGATCGCCCCGGCTACAAGGCCGCGCAGAAACTCATTCCGCAGTTCGAAAAGGAAACGGGCATCAACGTGAAGTGGGAAGTGATCCCGTACGAGAACACGCGCGAGAAGGAAGTGCTCAACTTCGTCGGCGGCGGCGATCAGGACGTGGTGCTCGTCGACGTCGTGTGGATCGGTGAATTTGCAAGCAACAAGTGGCTCGTGCCCATCAAGACCTTCACCGACAACCCGAAGCTCGCCGATCCGAAGCTGAACCTGCCCGGCTTCTTCCCGATTCTGCTCGACTCGTTCGGCTCATGGGACAAGGTGACGTACGGCTTGCCGTTCGATAACTACTCGGGCCTGATGTTCTACAACAAATGCATGTTGAAGGACGCCGGCTTCAACGAGCCGCCGAAGACCTGGGATGAACTGCTCAACACCTATGCGCCAAAGCTGACGCAGGCCAGCAAGAACCAGTTCGCGTTCGCGCTGCAATCGCGGCGCGGCGAAACGCAGTCCGCGGACAGTTTCATGCGCGTGCTGTGGCCGAACGGCGGCTCGCTGCTCGACGCCAAATTCAAGTCGAACCTGATGTCGCCGCAATCGCAGGCGGGCCTCGAATACCGGCAGAAGCTGATGAAGTACATGCCGCCCGGCATCGTGGATTTCGATCACGCCGAAGCCGTCAACGCGCTCGCGCAAGGCCAGGTCGCGATGATCACCGAATGGTCCGCGTTCTATCCGACACTCACCGATCCCGCCAAATCGAAGATCGGCAACTGCCTTGCGATCACCACGGAACCGAAGGGTCCCGCCGGTCTGAAGCCCGCGCTCGGCGGTTTCTCGCTGGCCGTCAACGCGAAGTCGAATGCGAAGAAGCAGGCGGCCGCTTGGCTCTTCATCCAGTGGATCACGTCCGAAGAAATGGCCAAGCCCTATCTGGAAGCGGGCGGCGTCCCCGCGCGCACAGCCGTGTACCAGGACAAGGCGGTGCAGGACAAGTATCCGTTCGTGAAGCCGATGGTCGAGTCGTGGCAAGGCGGCGTGCCTGACTATCGTCCGCGCTTCCCGGAATGGCCGGCTGTGTCGGAAGTGATCGGCGAATGGGGCACCAAGATCATGCTGGGCCAGGTGTCGGTGAAAGACGGTGCGCAAACCATCGGCTCGAAGACAGAAGAGATATTGAACAAGGCGGGCTATTACAGCGGCAAGAAGCCTTTGCTGAAGTAACGGCAACGCACCGAAGGGAGCATCGATGTTGAACAGCACTGCTCGACCCGGTAACGGCATGACACCGGCAAGACCCCGCTCGCGGGTCCGCTTGCCGGGTTCGGCCGCGTTCTGGTTTCTGATTCCTGCGATCTTCACGCTGGCGGCAATCGGCATCTATCCGCTGCTGCTCGCGTTGTACAACTCGTTTCACCAGTACAAGCTCGCGGATCTGGCCTCGGGCACGCCGTTCATCTGGTTCGACAACTACATCGCGACGCTGAGCGACCCGTCGTTCTGGGGCGCGCTCGGCCGCACGGCGCTGTTCCTGTGCGTGACATTGCCGATTGAAGTTGCGCTCGGCCTGTTCGCCGCGCTGATGCTCCATCGCACGACGCTGCCGTGGATGCGCGCCATCGCGCGTGTCAGCCTGGTCATTCCGATGGCGACGACGTATGCCGTCGTCGGTCTGATCGGGCGGCTCATCTTCAACCGGCAGTTCGGCGTCGCGAACTATATCGGCGGTCTGGTCGGCATGCCACCGCAGGACTGGCTCGCCGATCCGACGCTTGCGTTCGTCTCGGTGATGATCATGGACATCTGGCAATGGACGCCGTTCTGCGCGCTGATTCTGCTGGCCGGCCTGACGATGGTGCCCAAAGAAGCCGAAGAAGCCGCGCGCCTCGAAACGCCCAGGTGGAGCAAGATCCTGTGGCATCTGCAACGGCCCTATCTGCTGCCCGGTCTCACGGCAATCCTGATCCTGCGTTCCGCCGACATGCTGAAGATGTTCGATGCCGTCTTCACCATGACGCGCGGCGGCCCAGGCACCGCGACGGAGTTCATCAGCGTGTATATCCAGCGCGTCGGTTTCCGCCTGTTCGATCAAGGCATGGCGTCCGCGCAGGCGATCCTGCTGCTGATCCTGACCATCGTGCTGTCGCGGCTCTATATCCGTTTCGTTTATCGGGAGGCCGCGTGAACGCACCTTCGACGCAACGCGCGAGCGGCGACGCCGCGCTGCCCGGCAACTCCGGCTTGACGGCGCGCGCACGCCGCGCTCGCGCGGCGCGGCGCACGGCGACCGGCTGGCATTTTCTGGGGCTGCTGGTCGTATTCCTGTCGTCCGTGTTTCCGTTCTACTGGATGGTGACGACGAGCCTGAAGAGCCAGGCGGAGGCGCTCGCCTATCCGCCCGTGTGGCTCTTCAAGCCGACCTTCGCGCATTACGTGGAAGCGCTGTTCACGCATGAAGTGGGCGGCAGCCTGATCAACTCGCTGATCATCGCCAGCAGCACGACGGTGCTGTCGATCCTGCTCGGCACGCCCGCCGCGTATGCGCTCGCGCGCTATGAATTCCGCGGCAAGGAAGACCTGTGGTTCTGGTTCATCTCGAACCGTATGGTCAGTCCTGTCGTCCTCGCCGTGCCCTTCTTCCTGATCGCGACCAAGCTCGATATCGTCGATACGCACATCGTGCTGATCCTGCTGTACATCACGTTTTCGCTGCCTATCGTGATCTGGATCTGCACGGACCAGTTTCGCAATATCCCCGTCGAACTCGACGAAGCTGCGCGGCTCGACGGCGCTTCGCCGTGGCGGATTTTCTGGCGCATCAATCTGCCGCTGGCGATGCCGGGTATCGTCGTGTCGGCGATCTTCGCTTTCATCTTTTCCTGGAACGACCTGCTCTACGCACTGGTGCTGACGCGCACCGACGCGATCACGTCGCCCGTCGCAGCCACCAGCTACATGAGCGGCTATGAGTTGCCGTGGGGCGAAATCATGGCGACGGGTACGCTGATCGTCCTGCCGATGGTCGTGTTCGCGTTGCTGGTTTCGGGCCGACTCGTGCAAGGGCTGACGATGGGCGCAGTGAAGTGACGCTCTGGTATAACCGCGTGTTGCTTTTCACTCGAACACAAAACGATACATGACCAAGACCGCCCCACCCGTCACGATGCCGGACGCCGATGTTGCCGTCGACGCCGAAGAAGAATTGCAGGCGCGCGTCGCCTGGCATTACTACATCGGCAACATGACGCAGCAGGAAATCGCGCATCGCATCGGCAGTAACCGCGTGCGCGTGAACCGGCTGCTCGCCGCGGGGCGCGAATCGGGCCTCGTGCAGATTACGATCAATAGCCGGATCGCGCCGTGCGTTGCGCTGGAGCAAGAGCTGGTCGAACGCTTCGAACTCGAATCCGCCGTGGTCGTGCCGACGGGCATCAACCCCGAGGCGAACATGGCCGCGCTCGGGATCGGCGCGGCGGGTTGCCTCGTCAAACGCATCACGGAAGCCGCGACGGTCGGCATCGGCTGGGGCCGCACGATACGCGCGGTGCTGCGCGCCATGCCGCAGCGCGCGTACGGCGCCCTCAACGCCGTGTCGCTGCAAGGCGGTCTGTCGCATTGCCCGAGCATCAACACGTTCGACATCGTCTCGGACTTCGCGAATCTCTGCCACGCCGACGGCTATCTCTTCGCGGCGCCCATTTACGTCGGCAGTCAGAAGGCGCGCGATCTGATCCTCCAGGAAGAAACCGTGCGCAGCACCTATGAGCTCGCGCGCAATGCCGATCTCGCGCTGCTGACCTGCGGCGACCTGACGGAATCGCTCGTCGTCACGTACGGCATCTCGAAGCCCGACGATCTGCGAACCTTGCGCAAGGCAGGCGCGATCGGCGACATGCTTGGCCATTTCATGGATGCGAACGGCGATCCCATCGATCATCCACTCAACCGCCGCACGGTCGCGATCTCGCTAGACGACCTGCGCAAGATCGAAGACGTGGTGCTGGTATCGGGTGGCACGAAGAAGTTTCATGTGACGCGCGCCGCCTTGCGAGGCCGCTATGCGTCGGTGCTCGTGACGGACGAAGACACGGCGCGCCGTCTGTGCGACGAACCTTAGGAAGCCGCCATGTCCACGCACGACGACTCTCGGCAATTCGACGGCAAGACGGTGCTCATCACCGGCGCGGGCAAAGGCATTGGCCGCGCGACGGCGCAACTGCTGGCACAGCGGGGCGCACGCGTGATTGCGCTGAGCCGCTCGGCCGACGACCTGCGAACGCTCGAAGACGAGATCGGCTGCACGACGCTATGCGCCGATCTCGCCGATGCAAGTGCGGCACGCAGCGCGGCGGACGCGGCGCAACCCGTCGATCTGCTAGTCAACTGCGCGGGCGTCGTCGAACTGCAACCGTTTCTCGACACGACCGTCGATGCCTTCGACACCATCATGGCCGTCAACGTGCGCGCCGCGATGATCGTCGCGCAGCAATGCGCGCGCAGCATGATCGGGCGCGGCGTGGCCGGCTCGATCGTCAATGTGTCGAGCCTGTCGGCGACTGTCGGCTTGCCGCTGCACGCGGCCTATTGCGCGTCGAAAGCCGCGCTCGACGGCCTCACGCGCGTGATGGCCGTCGAACTGGGTCCGCGCGGCATTCGCGTGAACACGGTCAACCCGGTCGTCACGATGACGCCGATGGCCGAGAAAGCATGGAGCGACCCACAGAAGTCCGCGCCGATGCTCGCGCGCATTCCGCTCGAGCGCTTCGTGCAGCCGCTCGAAGTGGCGCGCACGATCGCTTATCTGCTCAGTGACGAGTCGGCCATGGTGAACGGCGTGAGCCTCGCCGTGGACGGCGGTTTTCAGGCGGGCTGAGCACGCCGGGCAGGTTGCGCAGATCAATCTCTCTCTTGCGAAAGGAACGACGATGGAAGCATTGGTACTCGAAGGCGCACAACGCATCAGCCTGCGCCCGTTCAGCCTGCCGCAGACAGTCGGGCCGCGCGACGTGCGCATCCGCATCCATACGGTCGGCATTTGCGGCAGCGACATCCACTACTATCAGCACGGCCGCATCGGTCCGTTCGTCGTCAACGAGCCGATGGTGCTCGGGCACGAGGCGGCGGGCACTGTCGTGCAGGTCGGCGACGAAGTGACCCATCTGAAACCGGGTGATCGGGTCTGCATGGAACCCGGCGTGCCCGACATGGATTCGCGCGCATCGCGTGAAGGGCTCTACAACCTCGACCCGAAAGTGCGCTTCTGGGCGACGCCGCCCGTGCACGGCTGTCTCGCACCGTTCGTCGTGCATCCCGCTGCGTTCACTTTCAAGTTGCCCGACAACGTGAGCTTTGCCGAAGGCGCGATTGTCGAGCCGCTGTCGATCGGTCTGCAGGCCGCGAAGAAAGCGGCCATCAAGCCGGGCGACGTCGCTGTCGTGCTGGGCGCCGGCACGATCGGCATGATGTGCGTGCTCGCGGCGCTGGCGGGCGGATGCAGCCGCGTGATCGTCTGCGACATGGTGCCGGAGAAGCTCGCGTTGATAGGCGGCACGCCGGGTGTGACGGCCGTCAATATCCGCGAAGCGTCCGTGAAGGAAGTCGTACGGCGCGCGACGGACGACTGGGGCGCGAACATCGTGTTCGAAGCGAGCGGCAGCGAGAAGGCGTTCGATGGCATCGTCGATCTGCTGTGCCCCGGCGGCTGCCTGGTGCTGGTCGGCATGCCGCAGCATCCCGTGCCGATCGATATCGTCGCGTTGCAGATCAAGGAAGCGCGCGTCGAGTCCGTGTTCCGGTACGCGAATATCTTTCCGCGCGCGATTCAACTGATCGCGTCGGGACGCATCGACGTCAAGCCGTTCATTTCACGCTCGTTTGCTTTCGCAGACGGCATCAAGGCATTCGAAGAAGCGGCAAGCGGCAATCCGAACGACGTGAAGGTGCAGATCGTGATGGAGTGATGGTGCAAACGATGCGGCTTGCGCGTTTGCCAACGAAACCAGCGTGAGGTGCAGCATGAACGCGACCGAAGATGCAGCGTCGACCATGACGGCGATCGTTTGCCGTGCGCCGAAGGACTATCGCGTCGAACAGGTGGCGCGCCCGCGCGCCGGGCGTAACGAACTGGTGATACGCATTGCCGCGTGTGGCATTTGCGCGAGCGACTGCAAATGCTGGTCGGGCGCCAAGATGTTCTGGGGCGGCCCGAACCCGTGGGTCAAGGCGCCCGTCATTCCGGGCCACGAGTTCTTCGGCTATGTCGAGGAACTCGGTGAAGGCGCGGCGGAGCATTTCAATGTGCAGTTGGGCGACCGCGTGATCGCCGAACAGATCGTGCCCTGCGAGAAGTGCCGCTATTGCAGATCGGGCCAGTACTGGATGTGCG
The DNA here is from genome assembly GCF_013426895.1 of Paraburkholderia largidicola. Taxonomy (NCBI): domain Bacteria; kingdom Pseudomonadati; phylum Pseudomonadota; class Betaproteobacteria; order Burkholderiales; family Burkholderiaceae; genus Paraburkholderia; species Paraburkholderia largidicola. Next base: position 1,238,524 of record NZ_AP023175.1, read on the forward strand.
AGGTGCACAACATCTTCGGCTTCCAGCGGGAAGTCGCCGACGGCGGCATGGCCCAGTACATGCGCTTTCCGCCGACGGCCATCGTGCACAAGATCCCGCTTGGCGTATCGCTGGAAGATGCGGCCATCATCGAACCGCTCGCCTGCGCGATACACACCGTCAATCGCGGCGACATCCAGCTCGACGATGTCGTCGTGATCGCGGGCGCGGGACCGCTGGGCCTGATGATGGTGCAGGTCGCGCATCTGAAAACCCCGAAGAAACTGGTGGTGATCGATCTGGTCGACGAGCGTCTCGCGCTCGCGCGCGAATACGGCGCGGACGTGACGATCAATCCGAAGTCAGACGATGCACTCGGTGTTATCCGGTCATTGACCGATCAGTATGGCTGCGATGTGTATATCGAAACGACGGGCTCGCCGTCGGGCGTCACGCAAGGGCTGGATCTGATCCGCAAACTCGGGCGCTTCGTCGAATTCTCCGTATTCGGCAGCGACACGACGACGGACTGGTCGATCATCGGCGACCGCAAGGAACTCGACGTGCGCGGCGCGCATCTCGGCCCGTATTGCTACCCGATTGCCATTGATCTGCTCGCGCGTGGGCTCGTCACATCGAAAGGAATCGTCACGCATGGGTTTTCGCTGGAGCAATGGGACGAGGCGATCAAGGTCGCGAATTCGCTCGATTCGATCAAGGTTCTGATGAAGCCGAAGACCTGACATTCCGGGTGAGCGCAATGTGTTGCGCCTTCCTGGAACCCGCGGCGGCCAAAAGCATAGGTGTGTGATAGCGTTGACCCGAAAAGGACCGGGTAACGCGGGCTACGTCGATTCGCCCATTGGAAGATCACATGAAGAATTTGCAGATCCGTGCGTCACTGCCAGCGTTGGCGCTTTTGCTCGCTGGCTGTGCCGCAGGCGGCATGCCGGGAGGCGCAACGCATCTGAGCGCCAACCAGTGCCGCGACCTGACCGAGCTTCGAAACAATGCGCCCCTCAATCGCGAGCGCAACCTCAGCGAACTGGCCGCGCTCAGGCAGGCGGGTTACGACCCGTCACGGTGGTTCGATCCGTACTATCCGGAAGATCTGCAGGCTGCACAGGCCCAGGTCGATCGCTGGTATCACGATGAATGCCAACAGGCTCAAATGAAGTGATGACCGGTGCGGGAACCGCGCCAACTGACGCAGAGCATCGAAGCTGCGGTTTGCATTCAGGGCGACTACCGGGTACCTGACACCGCGTGACGAGGCTTTCGTTTGCCTGCTTTTCTTTGCCGCGGCGTACTCGCGATGACCGCCGCCAGGCGTCGAGCAGCGGCTCTCATCTGCTCGCTGCTGAACCCGCCAAAGCCAAGGACAAGGCCGGGACGTCCCGTCTGCGGTGCGAACATCGGCGACACCGCACGTACCGCGACGCCCTCCCTGGCGGCGCGCTCGACAACCTCCCGGTCGTCCAGCCCTTCTGCGAGCCAGAGTACGAGGTGCATCCCCTGATCGCCAGGCTCGATCCACGCGAGATCAGCGGGGAGCAACGCTTCGATCGTATCGATCAGTTGACGCCGATGTTCGGCGTAGACATTTCGAACCTTGCGTATGTGGCGCTCCAGATGTCCTTCCGCCATGAAGGCAGCGAGCACGTGCTGATCGGCAGTGGGCGGGTGGCGATCCATCAGCACGCGCGCACCGCAGAACGCATCGACGAGATTGCGCGGGACGATCAGATAGCCCAGTCTGAGGGACGGAAACAGAATCTTGCTGAACGTACCCAGATAGACCACGCGGTCAGGCGCCAATCCTTGAAGGGCTGGAAACGGATAGCCCTCGTAGCGTAGCTCGCTATCGTAATCGTCCTCGACGACCCAGGCATTGTTGCCGCGCGCCCACGCGAGCAGGGCCGTGCGCCGCGCCATGCTCAAGGGCATCCCCAAAGGATACTGATGGGACGGCGTCACGAATGCCGCGCGTGCATGCGGGGCCATGTTTATGCCAGCCTCGACATCGAGACCCTCGGCGTCGACAGGCACGCGGATCACGCTCTCGCGATAGCCTATGTTTTCCAGTATCGCGGTGACGCCGCGGTAAGCGGGGTTCTCCACCCATACCTGATCGCCCGGACCAAGCAGGACCTGACTCGCGAGAAAAAGCCCCTGTTGGGTGCCGCTGGTCACGATGACCTGGTCCGACTCACATCGCACGGAGCGAGACCTTCGCACATAGGCGGCGATCGCTTCGCGCAAGGGTAACGCGCCCGATGGATCGGCGTATCCCGTGGGCGCGCCCGGGCCTCTTGCGCGCACGCGGTTACCCAGGCGACGCCAGATATCGCCGGGTGCGGTCAAACCGACCGGGACAGATATCGCGAAGGGTATCGGCTCGAGCGGACGGAACTCGCGTGCAATCCGGGCGAGCGCCTGGGCGCGCTCGGGCAGCCCGGACTTCGTTGCCGGCTCCGGTATCGCCTCGGGCGCGCTGACCGACCGCGACTCCGTCAGCGCTTGCGCGACATGGGTTCCTGCTCCCGCTTTCGATTCCAGAAAGCCCTCGGCAAGCAATTGCTCGTAGGCCTCGATCACCGTTCCTCTTGCAACGTGAAGCGAAGCAGCGAGTGAACGCGATGACGGCAATGCGTCTCCGGCCCGGATGTGGCCCTTGCGCACCGCCTCCCGCAGCGCCTCGGCAATTTGACGGCTCAGATTGCCCGCCGTGCGATCAAGCGCTCCGAGGGAGGGCATGTCCGCGGCTCGCGCAGTTCTCGCCATAATTCTGGTTCACTATAAATTAAATAAACTGGTCCTTTAGGATAAACCACTTTTACAGCAAACTGGACGGATTGCAGTGACTCCAACCCATCGCCCCTAGCAGCCAGAGACAGCGTATGTACGTACCAGCCCACTTTGCCGAAACCCGAAAGGACGTTTTACATGCACGCATTGTCGAACACCCGTTTGGTACGTTGATCACCCACGGGAGCAGCGGACTAGACGCGAATCACATCCCGTTTGAACTTGCAGCAGAGGACGGTGAACTGGGTGTGCTGCGCGCGCATGTGGCGCGGGCCAACCCGGTGTGGCAGGAGGTCGCGAACGGCGACGAGGTGCTGGTCGTCTTCCATGCGGGCGACGCCTATATTTCTCCAAACTGGTATCCGAGCAAGCACGAACTGCACAAACAGGTGCCGACGTGGAATTACATGGTCGTGCATGCGCACGGCCGCATTACGATTCTCGATGATGAGCGCTACGTGCGAGGCGTAGTGGGACGACTCACGCGCACCCATGAGGCATCGGAACCGAAACCCTGGAAGATGGGCGACGCTCCGAAGGACTACGTGGATACGATGGTGAAAGCGATCGTCGGTATTCAGATCGAGGTCACGCGCCTCGTGGGCAAGAGCAAGCTCAGTCAGAACAAGGAGGCCCGGGATATCCAGGGCGCCGCCGAAGCTCTCAGGTCGAGTGGCGAATCCCAGCTTGCCGATGCAATGCTCGCGGGTGTTCCGACGAAGCAGCCATAGAGAGCGATCGGCGTCGCGGCGTACGCGCGCCAGTGTTCGTTCTGGCAACGCGTGACGCCATCGAAAGCCAAGCCTTACTGCACAGTGATGACTTCCTTCATGTTCGGATGGATGCCGCAAAACACGTTGTAGACACCCGGCTTGTCGAACTTGAATTGATAGGTGTCGTTCTGGTCCAGCGCGGCGGAACGAAACAGGCCGGAGTCGCTCACTACGGTATGCGGTTCGCCGTCGAGATTTTTCCAGGTCACCGTCGTACCCGCTTTGATCGTGGTGGACATCGGTGAAAACATGAAGTTCTTGATAAGCACCGCGTTGGCGTCCTGCGCCTGCGCGGCAGTCATTCCTGAAGTCAATGCCGCGACGATCATCCCGATTCCAACGGAGACAACCAGCGAGCGACGAAAGATGGCAGATAGCATGATCCTGTTCCTTGCTTGATCAGTGGAGGGTGATTGCAATCAGACGAGCGTCGCGTCGGAAAGCGTCGCCTTGAGCGGATGGCGCGAGATCTTGATGCTGGTCACGCCAAGCATGCTGGCGAGCTGATCGTCCGGCACCTTGAGCGGCATGGGCCCAGGGCCATTGCCAGCCGTCGGTTGCGGATAGGCAGTGGAACGCGCGGTGTGGAAAGTAATGTTCCCCTCCACCTTCGACACGATCTGATGGATATGTCCATTCAGTACCGTGACCGAACCGAACCGCCTCAGATAGTCCATCGCCCGGCCAGCGTCGCCCGTGCCCCATCCCCACGGCTCGTATATCGTCCACATCGGCATGTGTGCGAAGACAACGATCGGCGTGCTGGAAGAGCGCCCCTTCAGATCGTTTTCCAGCCATTCAAGCTGGTCGTCGCCGAGACTTCCCAAACCATTCGGCTTGAAGTGCATCACATTGACGAGCCCGATGAAGTGCACGCCGTTGTGGTCGAAGCTGTAGTACCCCTTGTTGTCCGAAGCCTTGCCGAAGCGCTTGAAGTATTCGGTTCCGGGGCCGTCGGTCACATCATGTTCTCCGGGTACCGTGTGAAGTTCCGTGATATTCAGCCCTGACATCAATTGAGCTGCGAGATCGAATTCCGACGCTTTCGAGAGATGAGTGATATCGCCCGTGTGTATCGTCAGTGCCGGCTTGACGGGCATCGCGTTGACGAAGTTGATGGTCTCCGTGAGCGTGCCGGCAACATCCGGATTGGCTTCCTTGTTGAAGCCGATATGCGAATCACTGATCTGAAGGAACAGCGGCACGCCCGAGGATACGGGCTTGCCAGTCGTACCGGCGGCGAGCGCCAGCTCGACGGGCGTGAGAATGCCGCCGGTCAGCATGAACAGAGTGCCAGCGCCGCCGTAGGCAAGGCATTTCAATGCGCCACGGCGCGACGGATTGGAAGGCGTATCAGATGACATGATGTGCTCTCGATTGGGGGTTCAGAAGGTATAGACCGCCGAATCACCCAGTGGACCTCCTCCGGCTGGGTTCAAGCACTAGACTGCTGTGTCCTCCGTTCTATTCCCAACACGTGAATTCCCATTGATGGCGCCATGTCGTTCGCTCATCCTTCGCGGCGCTGCGTCGACGTCGCATGCGAGTGCGGAATATCCAGCGCGTGCGTTCGGTCTAGCAGACAGGACACACGAAATGGGGAATTGAAATGGACATCATCGACCTGGCCCGTGAATCGGGATTGACAGTCATCCTCGATGGCAGAATCGGCCGCGAGGAATATCACAGCATATGCGGCTCGATTTCGGCGCTATCGCGATTCGCCGAATCGGTATGTCAATACGCAGCGCACCCGGATGACTGCGCGCCCTGTGCCGCGCAACGCTCGTTGCAGTCAGAAACGAGTCGCGTCGATGGCATGTCCCGCACATCGGCGAATTGAGGTTTCGGGTGCAATCCGTTCTGCGCCGTCTTCAGCTCGGGTCGGGCATCGTGTTGCTGACCTATCTCTTCCTCCATCTGATCAATCACGCGCTCGCTATCTGGTCACTGGACCTTGCCGGGCGCGGTCTGCAGGCGGCGCTGTGGCTCTGGCGCAGCATCCCTGGCACCCTCGTGCTGTACGGCGCGGCAACACTGCACTTTTCGCTCGCGTTGCACACGATTTACACGCGCCGCCAATGGACGCTACAGCCAGCAGAATGGATCCGCCTCTGGGCAGGGCTCAGCCTGCCGCTGCTGCTGATTCGCCACGCGGTGACGACCCGGCTTGCCTCCACGCTCTACGGCTTCGAGCCAAACTATGAGCGCGTCGTCATCACGCTGCTCTCGAGCGGCACGCAGGGACTGCAACTTGCGCTGCTTGCCCCCGGCTGGGTACATGGATGCCTCGGGTTGTGGTTCCGCTTGCGCCATCATCCTTCGGCGCAACGCCTGAAACCCGCATTGCTTACGTTCGCGATCCTCTTGCCGCTGCTGTCTGCGGCGGGTTTTTTCCGCATGATGCGAACCGTCGAGACAAAGAACTTCATTCTCCCGGCCGCCGATCCGAAGCTGGTTGCCCATCAACTCGCGCTGGATGCCTGGCGTCACGATCTCGTCGCCATCTACCTCGTGGTGACGATCTGCGCATTCGTTGCCGGTCAGATGCGCAACGGACTCGAACGGCAAAGACAGCAGAGGAATCGCTGATTTCCTGATACGTGACGGCACGACACGAAGTCCGGCAACTCGCGCCGCGTTCGGAAGCAGGGACGCCGCGACGACGACATCTCGCATGGCCGAATCGATACCAAAATTGTCGATGGAGACCGTATTTTCCGGTGCGCCAGGTTTGTACAGTGTCGCTCACCGCATGAGCGCTCACGCGGGCCTGCAGAACAAAGGCTAACCGCCAATCCCAAACCAACAGCAAACCCGGAGTCCACAGATGAACGAGCATGCCCACGTAGATGGGATTTATCCTTTCCCGGCTGCGATGCAGACGCGAACGATCGAAACCAACGGTGCATCCATCCATGTGCGGGTCGGCGGTCAGGGTCCAGCCGTCGTCATGCTGCACGGCTTCGGCACAACGGGCGACATGTGGGGGCATCTTGCGAGCGCACTCATCGAGGACCACATGATCATCGTGCCCGACCTGCGTGGCCTGGGGCTCTCGTCGAAACCCGACGGCGGCTACGACAAGAAGAACCAGGCGGCGGACGTAGTGGGCGTGCTCGACGCCCTGGGCGTGCACACGGCCGAGCTGGTGACGCACGACATCGGCATCATGGTCGGCTTCGCAGTTGCCGCCACCCACCCCGAGCGCGTGAACCGATGGGTCGCGATCGATGCACCGCTGCCCGGCGTCGGCCCCTGGGATCAGATCACGCAAGACCCGGCCATGTGGCACTTCGGCTTCGGTGGTCAGGATATGGAGCGCCTCGTCGCCGGCCGCGAGCGCATCTATCTCGACCGTTTCTGGAACGAACTTTCCCGGAACCCGAAGCGGTTCGATGAAGCGAAGCGCCAGCATTACGCAGCGCTCTATACGCAACCCGGCGCAATGCGAGCGAGCTTTGCACAGTTCCTGGCGTTCAGCCAGGATGCGGCCGACAACAGACGGTTTCTCGCGCAAGGCAAGCTTCAGATGCCGGTCCTGGCCCTGGGTGGCGAAGCTACGTTCGGCCCGATGATCGGCGCGGTGATCGGATGTGCCGCCGACGACGTCGAAAACGTGACCATCCCTGATTGCGGCCACTGGATCACGGAAGAACAGCCTGCCGCGACGACAAGACTCGTCGTCGACTTCCTGCGTCGCCGTTCATGAGTTAGCCAGCGTCACGTAGTGCGGCGCCGCGCGGCTGGGTCCAGTCGCGCCACAGCCCATCATCGACATTTTGGGAGTCTGATTTGAGCAAGCACCTGATTGCATCGTGTGTTCTCGCATTGATCGCTGGATCAGCGATGGCGGCCACGACCACTTATAACCTTGACCCGAGGCACACCTATCCAAGCTTCGAAGCTGATCACTTTGGCGGTATTTCGGTGTGGCGGGGCAAGTTCACAAAAAGCAGCGGCGTCGTGACGCTCGATCGCTCCGCAAAGACCGGCGTGATCGACGTGTCGATTGACACCGCGTCGATTGACACCGGTAATGCGCCACTCGATACGCGCGTGAAATCGGATGAATTTTTCGATGTCAGCAAGTATCCGACCGCGACATTCAAAAGTAGCGTGCTGCGCTTCGACGGCGACACGCCAGTCGAAGCATCGGGCGACTTCACGTTTCACGGGGTCACCAAACCACTGACGTTGAAGATCGATTCGTTCAAGTGTTTCATCAACCCGCTGATCAAGCGCGAAGTGTGCGGTGCGGAAGCCAGCGCGCAATTCGACCGCGCCGATTACGGCGTGACGTGGGGCACCCATTACGGTTTCAGGACGCTCACTCGCTTGCAGATTCAGGTTGAAGGCGTGAAGGCCGACTGAGCCGCAGACGGCTGTTTGCAACTTGCCAGATGAGCATCGCCAAATTGGTTGATGCGTGTCTGGCAAGCTTCGGACACTTCATCTACCAGCAGAAACAGAAGCCGCTTCCACCAAGGCCACAGCCCGCTCGCGTGCAGCCTGTCTCGCCGCGTGATCGACTTCGGGCCCAAGCAGCGTTTTCTCGACGACAACCGATTCGACGTCAGTGATGCCAACGGATCTCAGCCACGCTTCGATATAGGGCCGCTGGAAATCGAACGAATGGGCCGGTGTGCTCGAGTCGATCGAATAGTCGAGTCCTCTGGCATAGATCACGACCGCTTTCTTGTTTTTCAGCAGGCCCTGGAGCCCGCGCTCATCGAACGAAAACAGGATGTCTCGCTGCGACACGACATCGATGAAATGCTTCAGCTTGTACGGAATAGAGAAATTCCACAGTGGCACGGAGAGCAACAACGTATCCGCGTCGTGCAGCCGCTGCGCGAGGTGCCGGATGTCCGCCCACACCTGCTGCTGGGCGTCGCTGAGCGGCGTGCCGCTCAGGTCCGCGTATTTCGCATCGAGTGCATCGCCGTCGAATTCCGGCAAGTCAATCGACCACAGATCGAGCACGTCGATCGGATGATCCGGATGAGCGCCGCGATAAGCGTCCAGATAGGCGTGCGCAACGTCGAGAGACGCAGATCGCGTCTTGCGTGGTGACGATTCGATATGCAGCAAGGTCGGCATGGCAATACTCCAGGTGAGTGACTGCCGCCATCACAACATATTTCAATCTAAAATATAAACGAAGTATCACAGCCTTATTCAGTTCAATTCGCACTGTATTGGAAGGACCATGTTCGATACCGTTCTGCTGCGCTCCTTCGTGGCCGTCGTCCAGGAAGGCGGGTTCACGCACGCCGCGGCGCGCCTCAATCTGACGCAGTCCGCGGTTAGCGCGCATCTGCGACGTCTGGAAAAACAGACCGGCCGGGACCTGCTCGTGCGTACCACGCGCTCGGTGACGCTCACGCCGGACGGTGAGCTTCTGCTGGGCTACGCGCGCGCCATTCTCGCGCTCAACCATGATGCCCATGCGCAACTGCTTCGCGGGCCCAGCGAAGGTGCGATCCGGGTTGGCCTGTCCGAAGACCTCGCCAACGTCAGGCTGATGAATGTCATGCAGGCGTTCGCGGTGCGCTATCCGCGCATTGCCTTCAGCGTGAGGGTCGGCATTCCTGGCGAACTGCTGCAGGCGATGGACCGGGGCGAATTCGATGTGGTGATCGGCGGACGCTGCCACGATTCACGCCCCGGACGCGTGTTATGGCGAGAGCCGCTCGTGTGGGCTGGCGCGGAGTGGGCTTCGTTGACGTCCGGCGCGCCGGTGCCACTCGCGCTGTTCCCGGAACCCTGTCCGTATCGTGAGGCCGCCCTTTCCGCCCTCGCCCGCGCCGGCCTCGATTACCGGATCGCACTGGTGTGCTCGAGCGGCGCCGGCCTGTGCGCGGCTGCGCAAGCCGGCTTTGCGGTGACGCCGGTCGTGCATACCCAACTCGTGCACGGCTTGCGCGCGATCGCGCCGGATGCCGGCCTGCCGGCACTGCCCGATGTCGAGTTCACGATGTTCTCGATGCCGGGGGCATCGGCCAGCATCGCGGACGAACTAGGCAACGCGATCGTGCTTGCATTCGCGCACAAGGGATGACGCCGGGCGAACGCAACGCGTGCAGCCGAAGCGTCGCCACCGCGACTCACGACGCGCGCAACTCACGTACACCCTTCCCTATCCGCCGCCGCAGCAACGTTCGCAAAGTATGGCCGTCCGCATACCCGACCTGCTCGGCAATGCGCTCGACGGTGAGTTCGCTCGTCTGTAGCAGATGGACGGCGCGCTCGATCCGCAGATCCTGAATGTACTCGACGGGCGTTTTACCGAGAACCGCGTTCAGACGCCGCGTCAACGTCCGCTTGCTGGTCGCCAGTTCATCGACCACGACGTCGAGTGAAATGGCCGTACCGAGGTGTTGGCGCACCCAGCGGTCGAACCGCTCGACGAGCACATCCGAGTGTGAGAGCTGATCGGAGATCGCATAGGCAGACTGCGATAGTCGCGAGTCGAAGACGAGGTACCTTGCAACGAGCGCCGCCAATTCAGGGCTGTGGTTGCGGATCAACCATAGCGCGAGGTCGAGGTGGCTCAGGGCTGCCCCTGCCGTTATCGCACCGCCGCTGGGAACGACAATCCGGTGCGCGTCGAGGTGCACGTTCGGGTAGCGCTGCCGGAATAGCGGTGAAAGCCACCAGGTCGTCGTGGCATCGTAGCCGTCGAGCAAGCCGCTTTCAGCCAGCACGAACGTACCCGTGCATGCGGCTGCAACGCGCGCGCCATTGCTTCTCCACGACCGCAAAGCCCCCAGCGCATCGACCACATCGTCCCGCCCGAGTGCAGGCACGAGCGCGTCGGGCGTCGTGCGGTTGAGCGCGGGCAAGACGACCCAATCGGGCGCAGGGGTGTCGGGCACTTCGCGCACGGGAACTTGCAACCCCAACTCGGTACGGACCTGCGGGCGCATTCCCACCACGGTGATGTCGAAGCCCGCCGTAGCCACCCCCGTCGTGCGCGCGAGGCTGTTGGCCATCGTCAAGCTGTCGAGCACGGTAGTGAGCCCCGTATCGAACACCCCTTCGAGCGCAAGGACAAAAATTCGCATGGCAGCATTGATACCAAAATTGTCGAGCGCGGGCGTATTCGCCCGCGCGTTCCGTTTGTACAGTGTCGATCACCTCATGACCCCCTCATGCGGAGCACTGGAGAACAACGATGATCAAACACGCCTTGTTTGTCCGACTCGAAGCCAAACCGGGAAAGGAGCAGGCGGTCGCGAACTTCCTCGTCGACGGGCTCGAGATGGCCAATCGGGAGTCGACCACGCCAATCTGGTTCGCCCTCAAGCTGTCGCCGACGACGTTCGGCGTATTCGACGCTTTCGCGAGTGAAGCGGATCGCCAGGCACACCTGAACGGCAGTATCGCCAGTGCCCTGATGGCCTGCGCCGGCGAGATGCTGGCAAATCCTCCATCGATAGAAGCGATCGACGTTCTTGGCATGAAGAACCTGCTGGCGTGAGTGCCGGATGGCGTCCTGATTCAATCCCGTTCATATAGATGGAGCAGTTCGTGTCGATTCATTTCAAACCATACGTTTTGTTCGCTGCCCTTGCATTGTCTAGCGCGTCTTTCGCGCAGACGCCCGACGTCAAACCGGAACGGATTCGCGGCGATATCGTGTCGTTCAAAGGCGAATTGCTGACCGTACACCGGAAGAGCGGCGACACTGTATCGATCGATGTCAAACCGGACGTCGGCGTCTCGGCTCTCAAGCCCGCCAGGCTCTCCGACGCCAAAATCGGTTCGTATGTGGGAACACCGGCGCTGACGGGCAGCGATGGAAAATTGACGGCCACTTCGATGATCGTTTTTCCCGAGGCAGCGCGTGGTACAGCAGAAGGGCATTTCGCGTATGACTTCGGTCCCAACAGCACGATGACTAATGCAAACGTGGTGTCGGTTGTCACCGGCACCAGCGGCCGTGAATTGAATCTTTCATACAAGGGCGGTTCCAGCACAGTGACGGTGCCGGAGAACGTGCCCGTCGTGACGCCGGTTCCTGCGAGCAGAACGGATCTGACGGCAGGAAAGAAGGTGTTCCTCGTAGTGACGCCAGGCACTGGCGGTGTTTACGACGCGCATGTGCTTTTCGTTGAAAAGGACGGCATCGCGCCGCAGTTCTAACAGCAACGCTTCATCCCGATCATACAGCGATTCCAGTTTCCATCCATTCAATAATCCTAATTACTTTTGACATGTTCCCGACTCAAGGATTGACGATGCGTTTTCTCACGTTACGATCAGCAACGGCGCAGGCCGCCGCCGCACTTTGCCTGCTCGCCACTGCCGCTGCGCCCGCTTTTGCCGCACCGGTGAAGAATATCGTATTAGTCCACGGCGCATTCGCCGACGCCGCAGGCTGGCGTCCTGTGTACAACATTCTGACGAAGGATGGCTACCACGTCACACTGGTTCAGCAACCTCTGACATCGTTCAACGACGACGTGACTGCCACGAAACGCGTGCTCGATAGCCTCGATGGTCCGTGCGTGCTGGTCGGCCACAGCTACGCTGGGGCGATCATCAGTGAAGCCGGGAACGACGATCACGTGACGTCGCTGGTCTACATCGCCGCGCACGCGCTCGACGCGGGTGAAACCATCGGGGACAACGGCAAGAAGTATCCCGTCGGCCCGCTATCGATCGTCGCAACGCCGGATCATTTTGTTTACCTCAAGCCCACCGACTATCCGTCCCAGTTCGCACCCGACCTGCCTCGCGCGCAGGCCGAGTTCGAAGCGCATGCGCAGATACCGCTCGCGGTATCCGAGTTCTCCGCACAGGTTTCCGATCCGGCATGGAAAGCGAAGCCCAGCTGGTATATGGTCGCGAAGGCCGACAAGATCATCAGTCCCGACCTCGAACGCATGTACGCAGAGCGCGCGCACGCGAATACGGTCGAGATCAATGGTGCAAGCCATGCGGTGTTCGAATCCCATCCGAGGGAAGTCGCCGCACTGATCGAACAGGCAGCGCAGCGGTCTGGTCAGTGACGGAGCGTTCTTCGGCGCTTACCGCCGGCCTGACGCCATATGGGCGGTTAGAAAGGCCGATCAGGCAGGCGTGAACGCGGCCGCATGGCGCCGAGCGAACTCGGCGGCGGAAATCGGCGCGCGACCGACTAACTGCTCGAAGGTGTGGGTCATGCGGTCGTAGCGGTTGTCGCGATGCAACTGAGCCATAACGATCAGGTGCGCGACCAGATGAGCCGGCTGTTTGGCCTCCTGGAGCCGGGCTTCCCAGATCTGCGGCGGCACGTTGACGTATCGGATGGTGCGGCCCAGTGCGCCGCTGAACTCCTGTGCGAGCGCGGCCATCGTCAGCGACTGGGGGCCGGTCAGTTCGTAGACCTTGCTGATGTGTGGCTCCGGGTTGGCCAGCACAGCAGCAACGGCGGCACCCACGTCGGCGGCGGCGATCGGAGAGGTCTTGCCGTCAGCGAACGGCAGGCGGATAGCGTTGTCGTCCCGGATCCCCTGGGCCGCCGGCAGGAACAAGCCTTCGAAGAAAGCGGTTGGACGCAGGTAAACCACCGGCAGGCCGGACCAGCGCAGCACCTGCTCTGCGAGCCAGTGCTGCTTCTGTTGCGGGCTGCCGGTGGTCTCTGTCTCGCTCATTTGCGACAGCGTCATCTGCGACAGATTGACGAAGGCCTTCACACCCAGGCTTTTCGCTGTGACCGCGACGTTGGTGGTCGCTTCCAGGAAGTTGGGCGAAACCGACATCGTGAAATACACCACTGAGCAGCCTTGCATGGCCGCACGCACCGCGACGATGTCGAGCATGTCGGCGACCACGACTTCGGCGCCCAGATCACGCAACGTGTCGGCGCGCGCGTCCAGCTTGCGCACCATGGCGCGTACGCGATGGCCTTGCTCCAGCAGGATGGCGATAGCTGCGCGCGCGGTCGAGCCGACGCTGCCGGCGGCACCAGTGACGAGGATGGTTTCTTGGGACAAGATTCTCTTCCTTGTGTTCGTGAGAAAGATGAAGGACATGAGCAACGGACCTCAGGAATCGCCAGCCTGGCACGTCTGCGCGGCATCAACGTTCGCACGCACCGCACTGGAAGCGAGGACGTAGCAGACCGGGCCGGTGCGCATCGGCAGCGGCCCTTCTGGACGGTCTGGCCGGAATCGTCGAACCCGGCACCGGTCGGCGCCGCCTCGACTCAGACAGCCTTGGTGCCCGGAGGAAGCGACGCGGCGCAGCGACCGCGTCCGGCGAAAGCTGAGAAGGCTCGCGCGGCCACAGCCAAGGGGCACAGGGAAAACGGAGGCCGCATACATGATAAAATCATCTATGTTGAAAAATACATAGTGACACGGTTCCTATGACTATGTCAAAAAAAACATAGTCATTCCGCGTGCGCATCGACGCAATCAAGGAGCGAATGCGAGTGAGTGATTTGAAGGAAGCCAAGGCAAGCAAGGCGAAACCACTGAAAAATGTTCTCCTCGCCGGGCTATATAACCAGCCGCGTTCGGGCTATGAAATGACCAAATGGCTGCAGATGGCGGGCCAGCATTGCTGGTCGGTTGAGCACAGCTCCGTGTACCCTGCTTTGCGCGAGCTGGAGAAGGACGGACTCATCAAATCGGAACGCGCGCCGGGAACGCGCGGACCGGAACGCTCGATCTACAGCGTGACCGACGCTGGACGGGAGGAGCTGACGGCCTGGGTGGCCAATGGTTCTCCGCGCCCGGCCATCAAGGACGAACAGATACTGCGGGTGTTATGTTTCGATTTACTGCCGCGCGAGACAGCGCTACAGCAGATTCGTGCGGTGCGCGCGGATCATCAGGCCCAGCTTGAATTCTTTCTCGAAAGGCAGGCCGTGCTGACCGAGCATCAGCTGGGACCGCTGTTGGTCACGCGCCGCGGCGTGTTGGCGGAACAGGCGTATATCGCGTGGTGTGACGAGGTGGCGGAAATGATTGCTCGCAGGCCAACCTGATCCCGGCCGAATTCAGGTCGGCGCGCAGCGGGAATCTGCCCAAAGGAAGCACCAGGCGAGGGAGGCGCTATCATCCTCGACGATGGCGCGCGGTGCACCCAGGTAGACAAACAGACTGTGTGTCTCCGCAGCGATGCTTCGCAACCGGTGCGAGTTCGTTAGGGTGTCACGGACGGGCATTCTCGACGGATGCGGGGAGGAAGATGAAGCTACGCTCGTCGCCGCCGGCGAGGAAAATCCGTTAGCGTCGTTGAAGCCAACGTTCGATCTACCGAGTCACCGCCGCTTCGTGGCTGATTTGCGTACGTGGAGATCGACGGATTGTCGACCTCATTGAAGCGTAATGTCGAACGAACGAACGGGCGGCCGGGGGCGGAAGTTTGACGTCAAGCCGTAACGGACCTTCAACCTTCCCCAAAGCAGTCACTCCCAATTCGGCAATGATGTGGTTGCCAGCTCGCTCACGATCGGCTCATCTTCCGCATCGACGACAAGCACGACAGTCTGTCCAACCATGTAGTAGCTGTTCAAGCGCTCATAGTTCACTTTCCCTAGCTCTCCGTGCAACTCGATTCGCGAACTGTTCTCCTCAAGCCACAATTCGCATCCGCGCCATGTGGGATCAGAGTTGTCGAATTCCGCCGGGACAGCGGAGTAATGTGTCGTGACTTCAACACTTTCGTCGACTAAGTAAAGGCCGGCAACGCTTTGTTCGAAGTGGATCCGCAGTCCACCGACGCAAACACGATCGCGCCATACGTAACGGTCAACCGTCAAACTACGGCCCTTCGCGGTCAACTCAAAACCCGGCCAGTCGCCTCTTAAAAGCTGTCCCAGTGGTTTCCACGGTCTGTACATGGTGCAATTTGCGTTCTTTAAGGATCGGGTAGGGCTGTCGATCCGCGGGTAGCGAAACGGCGGGCGGTCGATTGTGGATGATCTGGGCAGCAGTGTCGAATGTCTCCATGCCGATAGCACTCGTTCGAGAACGCTATGCAGAGCATTCGTTGTTATCCTCAATGGCTGCTCGCTGGTATCTGATGTGAACGCGTACTACCGGCCATGTGCGGTCACTCGACAGCTCACCTAGGCTGACATTAGAGGTCTGCTATCACCCGCTTCCCGCCTGTCGACTTCCAAACATGCGCCCGGTTTCATTCACTCTGCGCGATCGACGTCGCTCCAGGTCGTCATCTTCCTTTATGGAAAGTTTGCGTTGCCATTTTCTGATACGGTAAGTACCGCGTTGCCGTGTGAAGGAAGATGTTTGCAATCTTTTGAATGCTGAGATCCTAACTCGCGAGGTAGGCATGGCAGATCAAGACGATGTGAATTCGACCCGCAGGCTCCTCACTGTGCTCGGCGGGATGTTGCCGGTGGCCTATGCGTCGGTGGCTGCGGTGCCTCAGATGGCTATCGCCGCAGACTCGAAAGGCAACCCAACAAAGGGCTCAAGTTCTAATGCGCCGCCAGCGGCGTCGGAAATCCTGCCTCCCCCGGGAATCGCGATGCATCCGGAATATGCTCAAGTCATCGCCCGGATGGCCTATGTATGGGGTTGGCCGATGGTCAACATGCTCAACCGGAACGCACGCATCACACAGGCGCCGCATCCTGGCCTGCTCAACGGCGTGCTACCCGCAGCGCCGCGCGGCCAAGTGGCCATGCTGCACGACTACATCGATCCGGCCGAAACTTTCGTGACCTGTCCGAACCAGGACGTGGTCTATGGTCTCGGCTTCTTCTCGCTCGACGAAGAGCCGGTGGTCGCGCAGGTCCCCGATTTCGGTGACCGCTTCTGGGTTTATGCCCTGTACGATGCCCGCACCAATCAGTTCGGCCATCTCGGCAAGCCCTATGAAACAAGCCGTGGCTTCTACCTGCTCGTGGGTCCGAACTGGAAAGGCAGCAAGCCTGCCGGCATCACGGACATCGTTCGCTGCCCGACCGCGCTCGCCAACGCGATTCCTCGCGTGTTCCAGAACGATACGCCGGAGGACAAGAAAGCCATCCAGCCGGTGATTAATCAAGTCGTGTTCTATCCGTTAAAGCAGTTCGACGGGCGGATGAAGACGATCGATTGGCTCCATGCCCCGGTCATCACACCGCCTTCGCAGGACACTGGAGGCGACAGCGGCGGCGGCGGTGAAACGAAGTGGGTCATTCCCGAGAAGTTCTTCGATCAGTTTAGCCAGGTGCTTGACACCGTACCGCCGCTCGCAGGCGAAGAGGCGCTTTACGCGCAATTCCGCTCGCTGATGGAAGTAGCGAACCGCGACCCTGACGTCAAGAAGGTGCTCGTCTCGACGGCGGCCGACACCGAACGCGATGTGATTGGGCCGTTTTTCGAATGGCGGCGCAACGGTGTGCCAGCCGGCAACAACTGGAGCCGCTCAACGAACAATGCGCAGACCGGGTTCGACTACTTTGACCGTACGGGCACGGCCAAGTCAAACATGTTCGACAATCGCCCCACGGAAACGCAGTACTTCTACACGGATCTCGACGCGTCCGGGACACAGCTGAACGGCGCGAACATCTACGAGATCGTTTTCGCGAAGGGCGAAGAGCCGCCCGTCAACGGCTTCTGGTCGCTCACGCTCTATAACGAGAAGCATCTCTTTCACGCGAACGACCTCAAGCGCTATTCGCTCGGCACCAAGAGCAAGAATCTGAAGCGCAACGCCGATGGCTCGCTCACGCTCTATGCGGGTGCGAAGTCGCCGGGCGCGGACAAGGAATCAAACTGGCTGCCCGCGCCTGCTGGTACGTTCTCGCTCTATATCCGGTCCTATTGGGGCAAGGAGCAGATACTCAACGGTACGTGGAAGCCGCCTCAAATTCGAAAAGCAGCTTGAGATGATTCGAAGGCCGCCGTTGAAGCGAAATCGGCGTCAACGGCAGTTTCGACACGGCGTATGGCGGCTCAAACTCCTACAAGGAACATTGAGTAAATACGGCCACGAAAGGCCGCTTCGGGTCGGCAAGACTCACTCATCGATAGTGAAAAGTGTCGTTCGCCGACGCCAGGTTACGAATGGCAGCAAACCAGCCTGGAGCCGACGCACGGCTCCCATCGCCGAACGTCGGCAATGGCCGAGATGTTTGCATAGCACCTGCAGCGGGATTCGCACGCGGACCAACCATTTGCGTGCCAGTTCCGTGCAATGGGCAACCGCAACAATTGGCGGCCGCGATGTGAATGTCCCCTTCGACCATCTGTTCGGGCTCCAAACATCCGACGGAGGATGCACGTTTCGCGCAACTCAGAGCTTTTGATGGCCCCTGAGACCGGACAAATGCCTCCTGCGCAGACATCGCCGACTCCTGCCCTATGAAAAGAAAGTAAGCACATTCATTCTGCATTCCTGGTTGATTGACTCATCCAACCATCGAAAGTCGCAGTACGTTCGACACGCAAGTCAATTTGCTCCAGTTGATGTCCGCCAGCAACGGCGCGGGTAACAGGCCGACTTTTCATGCTGTGGAGAATCACGGGGGCACAATCTTGTCGAAATGCCACGTTTTCACGAAAGCAAGCCCCATTTTTGCTCCTAGCAACAAACCCTAACCCCCGACAGCCGCACCGCGCGTAACCCAACACCCGCCCTACATCCCTTTCAGCAAGACTACCAATATCCCAAATCGGCACGCACGGCTTGCCGGTTTCGGCGTTGGCCCGATTTTTCGTCGATCTACAGTCGCCCCACACAACGTGAATCTCAACCGGAGGCGACATGAGAATAAGGCGACGAACCGCGTCCATCGCGGCGACGCTGTCATTTGCTGCTGCATGCATCGGCAGCGCGCACGCAATCGAAAAGCCCGAAGACCTGACCGTGCAGAAGCTGCCCGCGTGGCATCCGCATGAAGTGTTCGTCGTCGATATTTCGATGCCGTCGATGACGGACGCACGCGTCTACCTGTACGACGCCGATGCGAAGAAGCTGCTCGGCCAGATCGACGCCGGCTTTGCGCCGGGCTTCGCGATCTCGCCGGATCACAAGACGAGCTTCGTCTCGACCACGTACTTCGCGCGCGGCTCGCACGGCACGCGCACCGACGTCGTCGAACTGACCGACAACGCAACGCTCGATCACACGGGCGAAATCGTGATTCCGCCGAAGCACGGCCAGCATGTGCCGTCGCCGTACAACACCACATTCAGCGCGGACGGCAAGCGTCTGTACGTGACGAACATCACGCCCGCCGCATCGGTGACGGTGATCGACGTCGCATCGAAGAAGGTGCTGTCGGAGATCGACATGGCGGCCTGCGTGCTCGCGTTTCCGTCGGGTAACGACCGCTTCACGGGTCTGTGCGAAAGCGGCAAGGCGCTCACCGTGACGCTCGACGCGAACGGCAAGGAAACGAAGCGCGTCATGTCCGACGCGTTCATCGACGTCGACAAGGACCCCGCGTACATCAATGCGTCGCCGTATCAGGGCGCCTATCTGTTCACGACCTTCCACGGCATGGTGCGCACCGCCGACTTCCGCGGCGACAAGCCGGTGTTCGGCAAGCCGTGGTCGCTGCTGACGGACGCCGAGCGCGCCGAAGGCTGGCGTCCCGGCGGCTTGCAGCAGACGGCCGTGCAGGCGAAGCTGCATCGCTATTACGTCGCGATGCACAAGGGCGAAGACGGTTCGCACAAGGACCCCGGCACGGAAGTCTGGGTGTACGACCTGCAGACGAAAAAGCGCATCGCGCGCTGGGATCTGTCGCAGCAGAAGATCGACCCGATCGCATCGATCCAGGTCAGCGAAGACGACAAGCCGCTGTTCTACGGCATCACGGGCACGTCGGATCTCGTCGTGATGGATGCACGCACGGGCAAGCTGCAGCACGTCGAAAAGCAGGTCGGCAATACGTCGTCGCTGCTCGTCAATCCGTGAGGCCGACATGATGCTCGATCCTGTACTCGCGACGGGCGCGCAAGCCAGCACGGCGATTGTCGTGCTGCTCGGCGCCGTCGCCAAATGGCGGCGCCCTGCCGCGTTCCGTCAGGCGCTCGGCGACTACCGCCTGTTGCCCGACGCGTTGACGGCGCCCGCCGCCATCGCGATCACGGTAGCGGAAACGGTGGGCGCCGCCGCGCTGCTGTTCCCCGATACGCGCGTGATCGGCGCAATCGTGCTGGTCGCGTTGCTGCTCGCGTTCGCGGCGGGGCTCGCGTTCAACATCCTGCGTGGCCACACCGATATCGACTGCGGCTGCTCGGGCTTTGCCGCGACGCAAGCGGCAACGCAAGCAAATGCACCCCGCGGTATCGGCTGGTTCCATGTCGCGCGTGCCGTGTTGCTCGCCGCCCTCGCCGCCACCGCATTCATCGAACCCGCGACCCGTTCGATCGTGTGGTTCGACTACCTGACGCTCTTCTTCGCCGTGCTGCTGATCGTCTGCGCACTGCTCACTTTCGATGTGCTGCTGGCCAACGTGCCGCGCCTCTCTCACTTGAGGAATTCATGATGCAAACCGCTCTCACCGTTTCCACCGCGCTCCTGTGGATCGCCGTTCTCGCGCTCGGCGCGATCTGTCTCGCGCTGGTTCGCCAGGTCGGCATTCTGTACGAACGCATCATGCCCGCAGGCGCATTGATGATCGACAAGGGCCCCGCTGTCGGCGCAATCGCACCGACGTTCGAACTGTCCGATATTCGCGGCCAGAACGTGAAGGTTGGCGGTATGGACGCGCAAGGCAAGGCCACGCTGCTGTTCTTCCTGTCGCCGACGTGCCCCGTCTGCAAGAAGCTGCTGCCGCTGCTGCCTTCGCTGCAATCGAGCGAATCGTCGCCCGGCGAAACCACGCCCGTGAACATCGTGCTCGCCAGCGACGGCGATCTCGCCGAACACCAGCGCTTCGCGCAGAAGCAGAACCTCGACCGCTTCCCGTATGTGCTCTCGCAGGAACTGGGCATGGCGTATCAGATCGGCAAGCTGCCGTATGCCGTGCTGCTCGACGACAGCGGCAAGGTGCGCGCGAAGGGTCTCGTCAACACGCGCGAGCATCTGGAAAGCCTGTTCGAAGCGAAGGAACGCGGCGTCGCGTCGCTGCAGGAGTTCGTGCACGGCGATCATCGCCACGAGCAGCACGAGCAACACGCATAAGTGCCGAACCGATAACAACCTGAGCGGAGAACAATCACATGGGCGTTTTTGATTCATTGTTCGAGAAGTCGGCGCGCAGCGTCGCGCAGCGCAGTTCGCGGCGCAGCGCGATGGCGAAGCTCGGCAAGGTGCTGGTCGGCTCGGCAATGTTGCCGCTGCTGCCCGTCGATCGCACGGCATATGCAGCCGATGCGGCTTCGGCTGCGTCGGGCGCATCAGGCACTGCGGCATCGGGCGCCAGCGACGATCCGATGAGCTGCGATTACTGGAAGTACTGCGCGATCGACGGCTGGCTTTGCAGCTGCTGCGGCGGCACGTCGAGCAGCTGCCCGCCGGGCACGACGCCCTCGCCCATCACGTGGATCGGCACCTGCCGCAATCCGCACGACGGCACCGACTACATCGTCTCGTACAACGACTGCTGCGGCAAAACCTCGTGCGGCAAGTGCTTCTGCAACCGCAACGAACGCGAGAAGCCGCTCTACAAGCTGTCGCTCGACAACGACATCAACTGGTGTATGGCGAACGGCAATTCGAACTATCACTGTTCGGTTTCGGTCCTGCTTGGAGCAGCAAAGCAATGAAAATGAATCACGCTGAAACAATCGCGGCCGCCTGCCTTGCGGCGGCTGCGTCGTTGGCGATGCCCGGCGTCGCACATGCGCAGAACGTGCACTACCCCGCCGGCAAGAGCATGTTCGACGCGCAGTGCGCCGTGTGCCATCAGGCAGGTGGCAAGGGCCAGGACGGACTCGCGCCGCCGCTGACCGAGTATCCGGGCAAGTACTCGACCACGGCGCCGGGCCGCGCGCAACTGACATCGACCGTGGTGCACGGCATGTTCGGCGAGATCAAGGTTCACGACAAGAGCTACAACTTCAAGATGCCGAGCTTCGCAAGCGCAAGCGACGAAGACCTGGCGCAGGTGTTGAACTACGTCGTATTCGATCTGAACGCGCAGCACGGCGATGCGAAGCCATTCACCGCCGCCGACATCAAGGCGGCCCGCGCGCAGAGCACGGACAGCTCAGCTGTCCATTCGCAACGCGCCGTCGTCATCAAAGGACTCGGCCTATGAACGCCGCCCGCGTGTCTCGTGCCGGCGACCGCGTGTCCACGCATCAGCCCGCGCGCGGCGCGCGCGCGGCTTCAGCGGCCACGCTGTGGATCAACGCAACGCGGCGCATGTCGATGCTGCTCATCGCGTGCGCCGCGACGGTCGCGCCGCCCTCGCCTGCCAATGCGCAAAGCAGCGCCGACGCTTCGCTCGCGCAGCAGCACTGGGTGCTCAACTGCATGGGCTGTCACACGGCAACGGGTGGCGGCATTCCCGGCAAGGTGCCGCCGCTCGCGCACTCGCTTGGCTACTTCGAGCATCTGCCAGCCGGGCGCGAGTACGTGATGCGTGTGCCGGGCGCATCGAACTCGGCGCTCTCCGATCAGGAACTCGCTGACGTGCTGAACTGGCTGATGACGACGATGAACCACGAAGCGTTGCCGAAAGACTTCAAGCCCTACACAGCCGCTGAAGTCTCCGCCCACCGCCGCCCCGCTTACTCCGATGTCGCGACCGTACGCGCCGGACTGATCCGCGATCTGCACGAGCGCGGCATCAAGGGCGTCGCGGACCGCTACTGAACATCCCCAATCAAAGGAATCGAACATGGAGACGAACAACACCTTCCCGCTGCTCGCCGCAACGCAAGCGTTCATCGCGAAGACGAAGAAGATGCTGATCGGCGCGGAGTGGACGGATGCATCGTCGGGCCGCACGATCGACGTCGTGAATCCCGCCGACGGCAGCGTGCTCACGCGCGTGCCCGAAGCGAACGAGCACGACGTGCAGCAAGCCGCCGCCGCTGCACGCCGCGCATTCGACGCCGGCCCGTGGCGCACGATGAAGACCACCGACCGCGAACGTCTGCTGCTCAAGCTTGCCGATCTCGTCGAAGCGAATGCGCGCGAGCTCGCGGAAATCGAATCGCTCGACAACGGCAAACCCGTGATGGTCGCGCAAGGTCTCGATGTGTCGATGACCGCGCAATGCTTCCGCTACATGGCGGGCTGGGCGACGAAGATCGAAGGCAGCGTGATCGATGCGGGCATGCCGTACATGCCGGACAGCGAAGTGTTTGCCTACACGCGCAAGGAACCCGTCGGCGTAGTCGGCGCGATCATTCCGTGGAATTTCCCGCTGCTGATGGCCGCCTGGAAGCTCGCGCCTGCGCTCGCGACCGGCTGCACCGTCGTACTGAAACCCGCTGAAGACACGCCGCTCACCGCGCTGCGCCTTGGCGAACTGATCCGCGAGGCGGGTTATCCGGAAGGCGTCGTCAACATCGTCACGGGTTATGGACATACGGCGGGCGCGGCGCTGTCGCGCGATCCGCGCATCGACAAGATCGCGTTCACGGGTTCGACGCAGACGGGCAAGCTGATCGGTCACGCGGCGCTCGACAACATGACGCGCATGTCGCTCGAACTGGGTGGCAAGTCGCCCGTGATCGTGCTGCCCGACGTCGATATCGACAAGGCTGCGCAGGGCGTCGCCAACGCGATCTTCTTCAACTCGGGCCAGGTGTGCACGGCGGGCTCGCGCGTCTATATCCACAGCAAGGTATTCGACAAGGTGATCGACGGTGTCGCGCAGATTGCGAAGAGCCTGAAGGTCGGCGCGGGCATGGACCCGTCGACGCTGATCGGCCCGCTCGTGTCCGCGAAACAGCGCGAGCGCGTGTGCGGCTATATCGACTCGGGCTTCTCGGAAGGCGCGCGCGCCGCTGCGGGCGGCAAGCTCATCGACAAGCCGGGCTTCTTCGTCGAGCCGACTGTGATGGTCGATACGAACCATACGATGCGCGTGGTGCGCGAAGAGATTTTCGGGCCGGTGCTGGTCGCGATGCCCTTCGACGATATCGACAGCGCTGTGCAACTCGCCAACGACACGCCGTATGGTCTCGGCGCGAGCATCTGGTCGAACGACATGTCGGCGGTACACAAGCTGATTCCGCGTATCGCAGCGGGCACGGTGTGGGTCAATTGCCATTCGCTGCTCGACAACGCGATGCCGTTCGGCGGCATGAAGCAATCGGGCTTTGGCCGCGAGCTGGGACGCGCGGTCATCGACCAGTACACGGAAAGCAAGTCCGTGATGATCAATTACGCGTAAGCGGCCGCACGCTGCATTGCCCATCGGCAAGGCAGCCGGATCGCACGCGCGCACAGCAGACGCACAAGACAAAGGGGAAGAGACATGAAACATCGGACGACGCCGCGCACCATCGCGGCGGCGGTGGCCGCGCTCGCCGGCGCACTGGCGACGATCGCGACGCCCGGCATTGCGCACGCGGAGAGCAGCGTGACGTTATACGGCGATGTCGACGCGGGCATCACGTACACGAACAATCAGCAGGTCACGCATGCGGACGGCAGTGTCGGCGGTGGACACAATTTTCAGTTCACGGGCGGCAACTCCGCGCCTTCGCGTTTCGGGCTGACGGGCAGTGAAGACATTGGCGGCGGCACGTCGGTGACCTTCAAGCTCGAAAACAGCTTCTTTACGGGGAGCGGTAGTTTCGTGCAGGGCGGCACGCTGTTCAACCAGAATGCGTGGGTCGGCCTGACCAACGAGAATTACGGCACGCTGACATTCGGCCGCCAGTTCGACTCGTACACGAATGCGTTGGCGCCGTACGCTTCGAGCAATGCGTGGGCTACGTTGTATGGCTCCCATATCGGCGATGTCGATAATCTGAATGCCGCGCTTAATCTGAACAATGCAGTGCAGTATGTGAGTCCTACGATTGCGGGCTTTTCCGTGAGCGGCACGTATTCGCTGGGCGGCGTAGCGGGTGATTTTTCGCAGAAGCGTGGCTGGGCCGTTTCAGCGAGCTATAACAATGCGCCGTTCTCGTTCGGCGTCGGTTATCTCGATCTGAACAATCCGCTCGATGCTGCGTTGGGTGGTGAGCAGGGTTATATCGGCGATTTCGCGTGTTCGAATCCGACTGCGATGTATTGCGAGTTGCAGAATGCGCATTCGTTGAAGGCAGTGGGTGTTGGCGGTTCGTACGCGTTCGGAGCGGCGACTTTCGGCCTCGTTTATACCCACACGAAGCTCGACGATAGCCAGTATTTTGCAAGCGCCACACTGCCGCAAGGCGCGGATGTGCGGTTCGATATCGTCGAGGTGAATGCGACTTATGCGTTGTCGCCGGCTTTAACGCTGGGTGCGGCGTATATCTATAACTCGATGAAAACCGATGTTAGCGGGTCGCCGAAATTTCATCAGGTCAATCTTGGGGCGACGTATAGCTTGTCGAAGCGGACGACGTTGTATGCGGTTGGGATTTTTCAGAAAGCCGCTGGCAGTGGGATTGGGACGGATCCTGTCACCGGACAGAGCGTGAATTATGCGCAGATTCCTAATCTGCCGAATTCCACTACAGATAAGCAGGTGTCTGTGACTGTTGGGCTGAAGCATAACTTCTGAGTTTTTTTTGTCTGCGACGGCGGGGGGTTTGGTAGCCTTTTCGCTGGCATTCGCGGGTTGCCGGTTTGGTTTGGTTTGGTTTGCTTGTGTTTGCGCTGGCATCCGCGTAATGACGTACCCCTTCACGCGTCGCCCCTGTGCGGGGCGGCACCTACTTTTCTTTGCCGCCGCAAAGAAAAGTAGGCAAAAGAAAGCGGCTCACACCGCCAGCACGTGTCCTTATCCACGGGCCCCCAACGTCCCCACACTTCACACGGCAGCATTTCTGTTCGCGTGCGTTGCCAACGCTTCAAATGAGCGCCTCCCCCACTTCAAATACCCGTACCAAGGCAAGCGTCAGCAAATGGTATGCGCCCCCCAGGTGGCAAACTGTGTGTAGGTTGTCGCGGCGTAAAGGGTAGCGCTCTTACAGCGTGGAACACTTGCGCTATCGGTCCGGAGTGAGGCGTGTG
This sequence comes from Paraburkholderia largidicola, assembly GCF_013426895.1. Taxonomy (NCBI): domain Bacteria; kingdom Pseudomonadati; phylum Pseudomonadota; class Betaproteobacteria; order Burkholderiales; family Burkholderiaceae; genus Paraburkholderia; species Paraburkholderia largidicola. The sequence continues at coordinate 1,264,119 of NZ_AP023175.1, forward strand.
GAGTACTTTGGCCTACACACTGTTTGCCACCTGGGCGGCCGTGGACTATCTGGCACGGCATGCTGTAGTGGGGGAACGTGAAGTAGGTGAGGCGCACCGCAAGAGCGCTGGCAACGAGCATGTATGACGTGATTGCCGTATGAAGCATAAGAACCTTTGGGGGCCCTCAGGCGAATACTAGAACTGGCGGTGTTAGCCGCTTTCTTTTGCCTACTTTTCTTTGCGGCGGCAAAGAAAAGTAGGTGCCGCCCCGCACAGGGGCAACGCTTGCAAACCAATAACATCACGCGGATGCCAGCGCAAACACAAGCAAGCCACCCCAACCCACCCGCGCCGCAAAGGCAAAAAACCCACCCCCTTACCGCATCAACTCATCAAAACTCACGAGCAACCGCTCGATATCCGGAGAATGAATATCCCCCATAGTAGAAATGCGGAAAAGCTCCTTAGACAGCCCACCCTGCCCGGCATAAATAACAAAGCCGCGCGCTTTCAGCGCATCATGCAACCGCTCATAAGAAACGCCGTCAGGCAACTTATAAGCCCGCAGCACGACAGAAGACTCAGCGGCTGGCAAAGCGCTCCCAATACCACGCGCAAAAAGCCCCTCACGAGCCTGCTCGGCCAGAGCCAGATACCGCGCATGCCGCGCCCGCCATCCACCTTCCTCATCGAGCTCGCGCAGCGCCTCGACAAGCGCATAGTAAGCATGCACGGAAGGCGTAAACGGCGTATTCCGCTGATCCTGCAAACTGGCAAGACGCACAAGCCCGAGGTAATAAGTCCGGCTCGCAGCAGCCGCCAACGCATCCCGCCGCACGATAACAAAAGCAGCCCCCGGCACACCATGCAAACACTTGTTCGCGGTCGCTGCAACAGCCGCAATCGTGCCTTCGGCAAAATCGATCTCTTCCGCACCGAAGCTGCTCACACCGTCGACCAGCATCTTCACGTTGCGCTCGCGGCAAACCGATGCCAGCGCCTTCAGATCGTTCAGACGCCCCGTCGTCGTCTCATGATGAATCACGGCAACATGCGTAATCGCCTCATCGGCATCCAGCGCAGCCGCAACGCGCGCCAGATCAGGCGCCTGCATCCACTCATGCTTGACGATGCTATGCGCAATGCGATACTGCGCCGCGATCTGCGAAATACGCTCGCCATACACACCGTTCTCGACGATCAGCAACTTGCCGTTCTCCGGCACGAGCGCCGCGATCATGCTCTCGACAGCCGCCGTCCCCGAGCCCGTCATCAACACAGCGCTCCACTGCGCGGGATCGAGATCGTACAGCTTGACGAGACGCGCGCGCGCTTCGTCCTGCAGGTCGAAAAACTCGCTTTCGCGATGACACAAGTCCGTTTGCAGCAGGCTATTACGCACGCGCTCCGTCAGCGTGACGGGGCCTGGATTCATTAGCAGCATCAACGTGCTCCTTCGTTCGAGCCGGAAGTGGCGATGTGGCGCATCAGGCGCGTCTTCACATCGGGCGGCGTAATGGTCGGGCGCGGCAGGCCGTCCGGCGTGCCGCGGCGGATCGCGATGCGCACGAAGCGCGGGCCGTCGGCAGGCGGCGATGCGAACAGTTCGTCGATCAGGCCCACGTCATCGCCTTCGACCGCGGACGCATAGCCGCACGCCGCCGCGACGCCCGCGAACGACACCTGCGGCGACACGGTCGACTGGCCGCCCGTCGAATCGTGCGCGCCGTTGTCGAGCAGAATGTGCGTGAGATTCGACGGACCATACGCGCCCAACGTTGCGAACACGCCCATGCGCATCAGCGCCGCGCCGTCGCCGTCGAGCGCGACCACGTGCAGGTCCGGCCGCGTCAGCGCGAGGCCCAGCGCGAACGGCGTAATACAGCCCATCGAGCCGACCATGTACAACTGGTTCGGCCGGTCGTCGATCGCGTAAAGCTCGCGGCCGCAGAATCCCGTCGATGCAAGCACGACTGTCGAATTCAACGGCGTATGGGCGATCACACGCTGCAACGCTTCATGACGCGTCGGCAATGCGTCGGCTGCGACTGCGCGCGACACATCACGCGCGGCGCGCACTTCGCGTTTCGTTACGCGGCCCGAGTCCTTCAGTTCGTACGGCGCGACGCTGCCCTTCTGCATCACCAGCGCGTACGGCCGGCCCGTCGCATCCATGTGCGCGATCGCGCGGTCCAGCGCGGGGCCGATCGCTTCCGCTTCCGTCGGGAACGTCTCCCACGGAATCTCCATCGTGTCGAGCATCGCCGGCGTGATGGGGCCCATCAATTGATGCTGCGGCTCATCCGCGACGCCGGGCTGGCCGCGCCACGTGACGATCAGCAACTGCGGCAGACGGAACGTCCACGTCAGCGACGTGAGCGGGCTCACCGCATTGCCGAGGCCCGAGTTCTGCATCATCGTCACGCCGCGACGACCGTTCTGCGCACCCAACGTCACGCCCGCGATGAACGCAACGGCATCGCCTTCGTTCGCCGCCGACACGTAATGCAGCTTCGGATCCTGCAACACGTAGTTGATGAACGGCGTCAGATACGAGCACGGCACGCCCGCATACCAGTCGAAGCCGCGCTCGCGCGCCGCCTCGACGAACTGTGCTGCCTCGATCATTGCGCCGCGCCTCCCGCTGCGTCGCTCTTCGCGAGCGGTGTCGCTTCGTGCGCGAAGTCGCCAGCACGACGGAAGTCTTCGAGGTCGTTCACGCCGCGCCAGTGGCCATGCACGTATTGCACTTCGATTTCTTCACCGGCTTCGATCAGCGCATTCAACAGCGCAGGCATATCGAGCGAATCGAAATCCGGGCGCGCGCGCAGCGTGTTCATCACGGCTTGCAGACGCTCGCGGCCCGCGCCGCGCACGTTCAGCAACCCGATCCAGCGGCCATTCGGCACTTCACCCTTCACGTCGGCTTCGTTGTTCGCGACGCGACGCAGCAGCACCTTGTTGCCGAACAGACCGCGATCGTCGGCCGCCGAGCACCACGCGAAATCGCGCACGCTCTGGTTCGTCGCGCCCGCTTCGGCAACCGTCGTCGAATCGACGACCACGCTGAACAGCGCTTCGCTATCCACCAGATCGCGCACGATGTAGCTGCGGAACAGCAGGTCGCCGTACGAGATCACGGTGTCGTTCTGCAAGCCGTCGACGGCGCACGCGAGCGACGCCAGTTCGCCCGTCTGCTCGTGACGTTCGTTGACGACGAGCTTGATGCCCGCCGTGTCGATCGCATCGGCACGATAGCCGCCCACCACCGTGATGTCGTTGACACCCTGCTTCTTGAACGCGTCGACGAGCCAGCGCAGCAGCGGCTTGCCCGCGATGGGCAGCATGACCTTCGGACGGTCCGTCGTCACGGCTTCGAGGCCTTTGCCGCGGCTCGCGGCGAGCACGACAGCCGAACCGGCCACGCGCGACGACGACAGATAACGCTCTTCCGCCACCGAGTACTCGTCGGCATCCTGCAGGCGGAAGATTTCGTTGACGGTCGCAATGCGGTCTTCGACGTTGACGAGTGTCTGGCTCTCGTAGATTTCCTTGACGACAGCCTGCATCGCGGAGGTCGCCGCGCGAATCTGATGGTTCGCCCAGATCACCGTGCTGATGCCCGCCTTGCGGAACACTTCCGTCGGCGTGCTGTAGTACTTGGTCGGCACGATCACCAGTGGACCGCGCCCTGCCCACTCACGTGCGAATTCGAGAATCTCGTCGGGACGCGACAGCTTGCTGTGAATCAGGATCGCGTCCGCGCCTGCCTGGCGATACGCTTCAGCACGCTTCAACGCTTCGTCCATGCCCCAGCCGGCGATCAGCGCTTCGACGCGCGCGACGATCGAGAAATGCTCGTCCGTCTGCGAGTCCTTGCCCGCCTTGATCTTGCCGCAGAACTCGTCGATATCGGCAAGCGGCTGCGCTTCGCCCTTGATGAAGCTGTTCGTCTTCGGGAACACCTTGTCTTCGATGCAGACGCCCGCAATGCCGCGCTGCTCCAGCTTGCGCACGAGGCGGCGCACGTTGTTGAAGTTGCCGTAGCCGGTGTCGCCGTCGAGCAGAATGGGCAGGTCGCTTGCGTCGGCCATGAATTCGAGCGTATCGACAACCTGCGTCCAGCTTGCTTCGTTGTTGTCGCGCACGCCGTATTGCGCGGAGATCGCAAGGCCCGAGCCCCAGATACCCTTGAAGCCGGCTTCGCGCGCAATGCGTGCAGAGATGCCGTTGTGCGCTTCCATCAGGAATTCGAGTTCGTTGCTGGTGAGCATCTGGCGCAGGCGTGCGCTGCGCGACAGGGTGGAAACGAAAGAGGGTTCGCGTGCGTTCATTTATGTGGCTCCTAGGTCGGCCCGAGTTAGCGCTTCAGCGCTTCATGCAAAGCCGGCCGCTGCAATTGCGGCAGGACTTCTCTGGTTGCTCGCGCAACGTCGTTGGGAAAATCGATTTCAATCCAGGGCAGGCCGGTGACATCGGCCGTATCGAATGCGTGGCTGCGCTCGAGCAGCAGGTCGCGCACGGCTTCTTCGTGCGGCAGGTTCGCGCGGCCGCTGTCGACATAGCCCGTGACGATCTCCGCAAAGCGCCGCGCAGCGGCCTCGGTGAAACGGAAGAAACCGACCGATTCGCCGATCGTGTCGTAGTCGAGGCCAACGGCCAGTTGCTTGCGCAATTCGACGGGCACGCCGTGTTTCAGGCAGAGCTTGACGGGTTCGTCGCCGGTTTCGAAGTCGCGGTCGATCAGCAGGCGGTTCGCGTGTTCGCCGGCGACGAGCGCGGCCAGCATGCGCTCGTCGTACAGCACGTCGGCGTCCATCAGCAGCACGTCGCCGCCGCGCGTGAGGGCATCGGCGACGGTGTGCACGGTCAGCACGCTGCCCAGATCGAAACGCGGATTCAGCTTGATCTCAGGCACCTTGCGGCCGGCGCGCGTCAGTTCGGCTTCGACCTGTTCCGGCTGGAAGCCGAGCGCAAGCACGACTTCATCGACACCGACGGCTTCGAGCATTTGCAGATGGCGCTCCAGCAGCGTGACCCCGTCGAAGCGCAACAGACATTTTGGAAACTGCTCCCCCGGCGGTTGCTGGAGTCGCAAGCCGAGGCCTGCGGCAAGAATGATCGCTCGCATTCGATTTCCAGGGAAAGATTTAAAGGTTTATTGGCTCTTTTATTCGGGCATTCAACGTGGCTTGCGCGCGGCGCGCGAAGGCGTCCCGGCGAGCCAAAAATGGCGACTATATCGGAATTGAGAACGGATTGCAGACCAGCCGGGCCGCTTTTGGCAATTGATGGAATTAGTTTGAAAAATGTGGTGATTTTGATTGAAATCGACGCTGATCCGGCTGTTTCAGCCGATGAAACGGTATGCTGCGTTTTCAGTAAATGGGAGGCACGGGTTTCATGAGCAAAGCAGCGGGCCGGTCAGTGACCATTGCGCCGGAGAAGCATCAGGCGCATCGATCGAAAGGCCAGAGGTATTTCAATTCGCTCGTCAAGCAGATCGAGAACCGGCGTGGACGGCTCGCGCAATGGGAAGCCTTCACGCCCGTCTTTCAGAAGAAATATGTCGACGTGCTGTTACCGCTGCGGCGAACTTCGTGGGACGCGCAGGTGAAGCTCCTTCATCGGCTCGACACGGTGCATGGCGATAAAGGCCTGAACGCCATCGATCGTCGAATGGTCTCGGAACTGATCGTCGACCTCGTGCAGCCGTTGCTTGGCCTTCACAACGACGATACGTTGCAGTCGATCTACGACCGGCATGCCCCAACCCGCGACGACGAGCAAGCCGAAATCGACTTCGAAAGCATGAAAGCGGAGATCGAAGACATGCTCGGCGTCGAACTCGAAGACGACGTGATTTCTCCACAAGAGTTCTTGAAGCGCGCGTCCGAAAAGTTCGCGGAACTGCGCGCGGAAGCCGCTGAAAAAGCACAGGCACGCGAGGAGCGTCGCGCGAAGCGCAAGAAGACGCCAAAGCAGCTCGCCGCCGAAGCGCGCAAGGAAGCGGCGAAGGCGGAAATCAGCCAGTCGCTGCGTGATGTCTATCGCAAGCTGGCGAGCGCGCTGCATCCCGATCGCGAGTCCGATCCCGAGGAGCGCGCACGTAAGACCGCGCTGATGCAACGGGTCAACGAGGCATACGCGAATCGCAAACTTCTGCAGCTACTGGAGTTGCAACTGGAACTCGAACATATCGACCAGAAAACAATCGACGGTATCAGCGAAGAAAAACTCGCGCACTATAACCAGGTATTGCGCGAGCAGCTCGGCGAACTGGATCGCGAACTCTCTGACGTTCAGCAAAAATTCAGAAGCGCTTTCGGCTTTCCCCGTGGACATCGCACAGCGCCTGAATTCGCCATGGAAGATCTCGACGACGAGATCGCGCAGCGCGTGCACATGGTGCAAGAGATCGAACACGATCTGCCCGTGTTCGACGACATCAGGAAAACGAAAGCCTGGTTGAAAGCGCTCAAGCGCCGCCAGCCCATCTGATTCCACGCAACGCCATCACCCAGGCTGGGCGCGCTCGCGCCCAGCTTCTCGTCATACCAATACGCGTTATGCCAATTACGGGTTTCCCCGCCTCCTGCAACCGTTTGCGGCGGTCGTAAACCCTGTCAGGCATTGCCTGTATCTGCCGCCATCGACCCCACACACAGCCCGAAGACCGCCACACGCAACCCCAGCCTCCGCAAGCAAAGCACACCATGACTCTGAACAAGAAACTCGCCTCGATGATCGCCATCCTGTGGATCGGCCTCGTTCTCATCGGCGCGTTCGGCGCGTGGCAAAGCCGCGCGTCGATGATCGCCGATCGCCGCGACCAGCTGACCACGCTCGTCGAGCAGGCCAATTCGATCGTCAACCGCTACTACACGCTGTCGCAGCAGCACGCGATGAGCGAAGCCGACGCGAAGAAGCAGGCGCTCGACACGCTGTCCGCGCTGCGCTACGGCACCGACGGCTATCTGTCCGTCAACGATTCGCAGCCCGTCATGCTGATGCATCCGTTCAAGGCGGCGCTGGTCGGCAAGAACCTGTCGGGCTTCACGGACCCGGCGGGCAACCATCTGTTCGTCGATATCGTCAACGCGGCGAACCAGGGCAAGGGTGGCTTCGTCGACTACCTGTGGTCGAAGCCGGGCAGCGACACGCCGGTGCCGAAGACCAGCTACGCGATGCGTTTCGCGCCGTGGGACTGGGTGCTCGTCACGGGCATGTACATGGACGACGTGCAGAAAGCCTTCTACGTCGATCTCGGACGCTGGCTCGTCATCACTTTCGTGCTCGGCGGCATCGCGACGCTCGTGATGGTGCTGGTGCTGCGCAGCGTGAAGCGCACGCTCGGCGGCGACCTCGAAGTGGCCGTCGAAGCGACCCAGCGGATTGCACGCGGCGATCTTGCGACGCCCGTCCCGCTCGCGCACAACGACCGCGCGAGCCTGCTGCATGCGCTGCACACGATGCAGAAGGGTCTCGTCGACACCGTCTCGCGCGTGCGCGCCGGCACCGAGAACATCAACGTCGGCGCAAGCGAAATCGCCGCAGGCAATACCGATCTCTCGCAACGCACGGAAGAGCAGGCGGCCGCGCTGGTGCAAACGGCATCGAGCATGGACCAGATGACGTCGAACGTGAAGCAGAACGCCGAAAGCGCCGCGACAGCCGCCGGGCTCGCGAGCGAAGCCGCCGACATCGCGAAGCGTGGCAGCCGCGTGGTCGACGACGTGGTCCGCACGATGGGCGACATCACGAGCAGCTCGAAGCAGATCGGCGACATCATCGGCGTGATCGACGGCATCGCTTTTCAGACCAACATCCTCGCGCTGAATGCCGCCGTCGAAGCGGCGCGCGCAGGCGAACAGGGCCGCGGCTTCGCGGTCGTCGCAGCGGAAGTGCGCAGCCTCGCGCAGCGCTCGGCAACGGCTGCGAAGGAAATCAAGGCGCTGATCGAAACGTCGACGGGCAGCGTCGAGGAAGGCGCGGCGCTCGTCGCGAACGCCGGTTCGACGATGGGCGAGATCGTCGCCTCCGTGCGTCGCGTGAACGAGATTCTCGAGGAAATCAGCCATGCGTCGCGCGAGCAGAGCGCGGGCATCGAGCAGGTGAACCGCGCCGTCGGCGAAATGGATCAGGTCACGCAGCAGAACGCGGCGCTCGTCGAGGAGGCAGCAGCGGCCGCCCATTCGCTGAAAGACCAGGTCGGCGGCCTGCGCGAGGCGATTTCGAGCTTCTCGCTGCCCGCCTGATCGAACGGTCCCACGCGGCAAACAATAAAAAGAAGGCGCTCATCGAGCGCCTCGTCAACACGCCGCGTCGGAGACGACGCATCAGTTGAACGGGCGACGGCCGCGGCTTTTTCAACGCGGCCCTGCAGCCTGCGTGCGCCGGATCACATTCGGCACGGCCTCTGAACGCCGCCCGTCAAGCAAAAACCTTGCGCGAAGCTCGCACCTAGATTACGTTCTTATTACAATCTGATCCACGTTCACTGTGGACCGGTTGTCAGAACGGCCGGCTTCGCCCTCATGATCCGCAAGAAAAATCACGATCCGTACGCGCCCGTCGCGAAAAATCCCGTCCTCGTCGCGCGCCTGCCCATGTGGCGCTCGAAGCTGATCGTGATCCTCGTGTTCGCGGCGTTCGCTGCGCTGATCGGCCGCGCGTTCTGGGTGCAGATCGTCAATCAGGACTTCTACGTCGAACAGGGGCAAAAGCGCTATCAGCGCACGATCGAGCTCGACGCGACGCGCGGGCGCATTGTCGACCGCAACGGCGCGATGCTGGCCGTCAGTCTCGCCACGTATGAAATCTGGGCGTCGCCAAAGCTGCTCGACGAAGCCGCCTGGCCGCCGCTGGCAAAGCTCCTCGACATGCCGCTTGCCGAGTTCACGCACCGCGTATCCGGCGACAAGAGCTTCGTGCTGCTCAAGCGCCAGGTCGATGCGGAAACGGCCACGCATATCGACAAACTCAATCTCGCGGGCATCACGCGCACTGCGGATTCGAAGCGCTTTTATCCCGAGGGGGAATCGGCGGCGCACGTGGTCGGCTTCACCGACATCGAGGACAACGGCCAGGAAGGCATCGAACTCGCGGCCAATGAACTGCTCACGGGCGAACCGGGCGAGCGCGAGGTGATCCGCGATCGGCTCGGGCGCGTGGTGTTGGACACGCGCCCGCTCACGCCCGCGCAACACGGCGCGACCGTTCATCTGACCGTCGACCGCCGCATCCAGCAACTCGCGTATGCGCAGCTCAAGGCGGCCGTCGCAAAGCATAGTGCGCAGGCGGGCAGCGTCGTCGTGCTCGATGCGCGCAGCGGCGAGATTCTCGCGCTCGCGAACTATCCGAGCTTCGATCCGAACGACCGCTCGCGGCTCACGGGCCGCCAGTTGCGCAACCGCGCCGTCGTCGATACGTTCGAGCCCGGCTCGACGATCAAGCCGCTGGTAGTCGCGCTGTCGCTCGACCGGGGGCTGGTGCGGCCCGGCACGATGATCGACACGGCGCCCGGCTGGTACAAGATCGGCCCGAGCGTCATCCACGACACGTCGAATCACGGACGCATGACGATTGCGGAAGCGTTGCAGAAGTCGAGCAATATCGCGCTCGCCAAGCTCGCGCTGAACCTGCCCGCCGAAACCATCTGGAACAAGTATCAGGAGTACGGACTGGGCCGCGCACCGGAGCTGACGTTTCCGGGCGTCGCGGCGGGCCGCGTGCGTCCGTTCGCGCGCTGGCGGCCCATCGAGCAGGCGACGATGGCCTACGGATACGGCCTGTCGGCATCGCTGCTGCAGATCGCGCAGGTCTACACGGCGTACGCGGGCGACGGTACGCTGCACCCCGCCACGCTGCTGATCGATCCCACGCGCGCCGCGTCGGACGGCCAGCGTGTGACGACACCCGCAACGGCTGCCGCGATCCGCTCGATGCTCGAAATGGCGACCAGCGAAGGCGGCACGGGACGCGCGGCAAATGTCGACGGCTACCGCATTGGCGGCAAGACGGGCACGGCGCGCAAGCAGGTTGGCGCGGGGTATGCGAAGGGCCGCTACCGGTCGCTGTTCGTCGGCATGGCGCCGATGAGCGATCCGCGCCTGGTCGTTGCCGTAATGATCGACGATCCTGCGGGGCGCGCGTTCTACGGCGGCACGGTGGCGGGTCCCGTATTCAGCGCGGTGACGGGCGGCTCGTTGCAACTGCTCGGCGTGCCGCCCGATGCGCCCGTGAAGACACCCGCTTCGGAAGTGGCACACGCGCCGGGCGTATAGCGCGGCAACTCACGCGCGGCGCTTTGCCAGCGCGCTCAGGTCGCGCGCGACGTCGTCCAGCACCGGTTGCCACTGCGCGAACTGGCGCTGCCGGTAGAGCGTGGCAGTCGGATACCACGGGCTGTCGCGCCGGTCGATCATCCACGTCCAGTACGGATTCACGTCGAGCAATACCCACGTGCGCCGACCGAGCGCGCCCGCCAGATGCGCCGCCGACGTGCATACGCTGATCACCAGATCGAGTTCGCTGACGAACGCCGCCGTGTCGTCGAAGCTGTGCCATTCGTGCGTGAAGTCGTGCATCGGGAGTCCCGCTGCGCGGGCCGCTTCGACATCGGCCGTTGCGCCGGGCTGCAGTGAATAAAACGCCACGCCGTCGATCTCGCGAAACGCCTTCGCATAACGCTCTGCGCCGACGCGCCGGAAACGGTTGCGTCCGTGATTCAGACTGCCCGTCCACGCAAGCCCGACCTTCAGTCGCTTTTCGTCCGAAAGACGCGTACGCCAGGCGTCGCGCAAGTCCGCGTCCGCGCGCAGGTAAGGCATTACGGGCGGGATCGATTCGATGCGCGTGTCCAGCATCAGCGGCGCGCTGACGAGCGGCAATTCGAAATCGAACGGCGGCAGTGCTTCGACCTCACGCGCGGTAGAAAACGCATCGATATGTTCGCCGAAACTGCGCGGCAACAACTCGCCCATTTGCGGAAACGCGTTCCACACGATGCGCCCGCCTTCACGATGCACGCGCTGCGCGAGCAGCGGCATGAATCGGCAAAACTGCAGCACGTCGCCCATGCCCTGCTCGCCCCACACCAGCAAGGTCTTGCCCTGCAGCGATTCGCCGCGCCACTGCGGCTTGCCGAACTGCGGACGCCCGTTCGTCAACATGCTGGCGGGATCGTTCCAGCGCGCCTCGTGCGCTTTCCAGCCTTCGGCATAGTTGCCGCGCAGCAGATGCAGCACGCCCAGCCCTGTGCGCAGCGATGCGTCATCGGGCGCGAGTTCAGATGCTGTAGCCGCATGCGTGAGCGCGTCATCCCAACGTTGCGCTTCCTTTAGCGCCTGCGCGAGATTGCTATGCGCCACGGCGCTGTTCGGGTCGAGTTCGACGGCGCGCCGCGCGGCCGCTAGCGCAGCGTCGAGATCGAGGCATGCGCGCCGCGCGCCCATCAGGTTGATCCACAGTGCGAAGTCCGATGGGTCCGCTGCGACGGCTGCTTCGAGCAATTGCCGTTCTTCGGCGGGATCGCCGCCCGTGCGGTTCAGCGCGATGGCGAGGTTCTTGCGCAATTGCGGAAACGCGGGGTCGATCGCAAGCGCGTGGCGATATGGCGCGAGCGCATCGCGATGCCGGTCCGCAATCTGCAGCGCGTACCCGAGACGCACGCTGGCCGCGGCGTTGTGCGGATCGAGTTGCGCAACGGTGTCGACGAGCTCGATGGCCGGTGCGATGTCTTGCTGTTCGAGCAGTTCAAGCATCAGCCGGTCGATCGACACGCTGTCCGTCGGGTGCAGACAGGACGCCGCTTCGAGCCACAACGCACGCGCGCGCACATCGCCTTCATGCTGCGCGGCGACGGCGCGGCGAAGGAAGATCAGGAATGGATCGAAGGTCGGCGACATGATGGCGAAGGGAACAGTTGACGATGCGCTGCGTCGATACGCACCTGGCGCGCCGAGCCGGACATTTTCTGGCTACGGGCGCGGCGTGTCGTAAAGAATCGTCAAGTGCCGACGCAATAGCGTCTGATCCCTGCGCCGCGCGCGGTCAATCGCGCTTCGTTTAAAGCCCTTCCACCCATCCCCGTCCAACACGATCCCACCCACCGATGTTCAGTGGCATGGCGCCCCGCGTCTTAAGCTTCGTTTAATTCTTTCCTGTGAAGATGCGGCCCAACATGCCCTCCAGATAGGGTTGTTGAGCCGCTACGTACCGGCGCGCTTTTTTATCCACCGGTGGGGCCTCCCCGACAGGAGACACGCGATGGTTGAAGACACGGTGTTCGAACATTTACGCGCGCTGCACGGCAACGCGCAGACGCTGACCATCCGCAGTTGCACCGTCTCGCCGCCGATGCAGCACCCTTGGGGCCGCTCGTACCGGCTCGTCGAATGGACCTTCAGGCACGACGTTGAATCCTTCCGACGCGTCGTGCCTGCCGAGAGCACGCCTCGTCAGATTGCCGAAGCCGTGATGTCGCACGTGCCGGGGCGGCGCTTCTGCCAGCCTGGCGGATAGCTTGCGCGCCGCACAGCGCAAGCCGCTCGATCTGCGTGCCGCGGGCGTTGAACGCCGGGTTGCCGTTTTTCATCACGCAGTCCTCCAGGCAGACATCGCCGGCCGTGTCTCGGCGGGCGGAAAGACATTCCAAGATCCGTCGTCGTGACGGAAAAAGAAAATCGACAGCAACCCGTTGGGGCGCACCGCCTCGACACACACGCAGCGGCGATGCATCTGCGTGCGGCAGAAGCGCACTACGCGCGCGGGCATCGCGGGCGTCGGTGCGAGCCATTTGTCGACGGCCCAGTGCAGTGTTTTTCCGGTCGGGCTCATGGTGGTCTCCTTCGCTTTGCTGACTGCTTTTACGGCATTTGACGTTTCGAACTTCAATCGCCGCTGTTCAATTGCGACGCTCATACTGCGTTAACAACGGAGCGGCCGATTTTCATCCGGTTGCCGACAAAAGCGCTGGCGAGGCACAGCAGAGCATGCATACCCGTGCGCGGATGCGTGAGGCAGGCATGGACCTGTTCGCTGCGGCTTTCGCCGAGCAGGCACCACGCGCAGAAGTGCTCGCAGTTGTTCGTCAGCAGGCGATAGTGGTTTTCGCCGAGGCGCGAGCGGGCGCGCAGCACGGTTTGTTCGGCGGTGTACTTCGGGAACGGATGCGGGCGGACGGCAACGGCGTGACCATCGGCGAAGGCTTCGAGCGCCACTTCTTCGACGGGGCCGCGATGGGCGGACTTCGCGAAACCTGCGTAGTGAATGACCTTGCCGCCACCGACGTAAATGCCGTGATGTTCGTAGCCGCGGCGTTGGGTGATCAGATGGGCACCGAGGGCGGGTTCGTCGCTGGAACCGTCGAGCACCACATCAGCCGATGCGTAAGCAGCCGCGCGGTTTGCACCTTGTTCATTGCGAGATTGTTGGAGGTTGCGGTTCATGGCTTTGCTCTGGTATCCGGTTCAAAAGGCCAACACTGTTGCCAGCTCTTTTGCATCATCCGGACCAGGCTTCTTAAGCCATTGATTTATCGCGATATTTCACGCCAAAGAGGTAGTTTGCGGTGGCGCTGTGTAGGGACACACCCAACAGAGTTTCAGGCTGATGTGTTGCGTGACCACCATCACTTTCAGCTTCCTGAGCCCGCGCATCGCGCGTTGAAAATGTGTTGGTTGCCCCGTCTTCTGCAAAGGCGCGCTGTTGGATCACTGCCAACGTCCACACGCGTACGCGCGCGACGCACGCACGCGCGTGTCCGCTTTATTCCAAGCCCAGCAAGGACGCACGAGAAAGCGCACCGACTCACGACAGATTGGCACAGCCCTTGCACGTCATAGCGCAACTTCCCTTGACTTCCGGCCGCGCAACGGGCGGCCATTCTGGAGACACGCCATGGCTTCCATCACCATCAGCGACCTCTCGCACAACCTCGCTCTCGATCGCAAGGCGATGTCCGCGATCAGCGGCGGCGGCGGTGCGCCGTGGGTATTCGGCTGGATCACGCCGTATGTGCACGACACGCCGAGCGTCGGACCCGTCGTAAACCTGTACGACATCACGAACAACTTCTATGCTGACCAGATGATCAATCAGTTCCAGAAGGTCGATGTGAACAACACCGGCAACAACTCGAACATCAACGTGTCCCCTGACGCGCGCAGCACGAACCTGGCTTAGATGCCGTGACCTGTACCAGTCAATTCCGGTGGGCATCGGCGGCGCGCACCGACACGGGCCGGGTTCGCGAGATCAATGAGGACGCCTGTCTCGATCAACCGCAGCGCGGCCGCTGGGCCGTGGCTGACGGCATGGGCGGGCACGACGTCGGCGATCTCGCGAGCCAGCTCGTGGTCGAAACGCTCGGCCAGTTGCCGGAACAGGCGGGCATCAAGCATTGCATCGCCGAAGCGCGCACGCGCCTGCAGGATGCGAACCGACAATTGCGCGACGAAGCGAGCCGCCGGCAGGTGCAGCGCATCGGCACGACCGTCGTCGTGCTGCTCGCGTGCGACCGCTTCTGCGGCTATCTCTGGGCGGGCGACAGCCGCATCTATCTGCTGCGGCAAGGGCAATTGCGGCAGTTGACGCGCGATCACAGCCAGGTGGAAGCGCTCCGGCAATCCGGTTATCTGACCGAGGAAGAAGCTCGCCATCATCCTGCGCACAACATCATCACGCGCGCGGTCGGTGCGACGGATCAACTGGAACTCGACGAAGACGCCATCGAAGTCGCGGACGGCGACGTGTTCCTGCTGTGCAGCGACGGCCTCAGCAATGAACTGACCAATGAAGAAATCCAGCAGACGCTCGCGAGTGTCGATTGTCTGCATGCGCCCGATGAACTCGTCGATATCGCGCTCTCGCGCGGCGGCCGTGACAACATCACGGCCGTGGTCGTGCAGGCAGAAGACCCGCACGCTTCAGACAAGACCTTGTTGAACCCGTCGCCCTGACACGCTTCACTCGCCGTTGCCTCAATGCATCTCGGCTTCGTCGTCTTCTTCCGTGTCGTCCTTGCGCGCATTCGCCTGCGCATGCGCGCGGCGAAAATCCTTCGAATGCAATCCGTGCTTCTTCAGCAACATCTGAAGGTGTGAACGGTTCATGTCGACGCGGCGCGCCAGTTCGGCGACCGTGCCGCCCACTTCCTGCAAGCCGCGCTGCAAGAACGCCTTTTCGGCTTCGTCGCTGGCGGCGCGCTTCGCATCGCTGAGCGACAACAGATTGGTCACGCTCGCCGCGCCGTTGGCGGCCTCGTTCGCCCCACCGAACAGGGGCGCCGTCACGGGTGCCGTGGGCCGCATATCCACCGGCAAGTGATCGACGTCCGCGATATCCCCTGCCAGACACGAGATGCGGTACATCACGTTGCGCAATTCGCGGATATTGCCCGGATACGCATAGGTCAGCAGAAAGTCCCGTAATTTAGGGGTGATTCTCACGGGGCGGCGCTTGAGCGCGCCCGCCGCTTCATCGCCGAAGTACTGGATAAGCAACGGAATTTCATCGCGCCTTTCGCGCAGCGGCGGCAAGGTCACGTGAATGACGCTCAGCCGGTAAAAGAGATCTTCGCGAAACGTGCCCTGTTCGCTCAGTTTGCGCAGGTTGCGATTGGTCGCGGCGACGATCCGCGTATCGACGCCAATCGGCTCGTCCGAACCCACGCGCTGTATTTCATGCGCTTCCAGCACGCGCAGCAGCTTCACTTGCCCCGTCAAAGGCAATTCGCCGATTTCGTCGAGAAAGATCGTCCCCGTATGCGCGCTTTCGAATTTGCCTTTACGGTCGTTCGTTGCGCCCGTGAACGCGCCTTTTCTGTGGCCGAACAGTTCCGACTCCAGCAGGTTGTCCGGTATCGCGCCGCAGTTCACGGAGATGAACGGCTTGTCCGAGCGGCTGCCGTTGGCATGGATGACCTTCGCCATCAGCTCCTTGCCGGTACCGCTTTCGCCGTCGATCAGAACGGGCAGATCCGTCGGCGCCGCTTTCTCCGCGATTTCGAGCGATTCCAGCAGCTTCGGGTTATCGCCGAACGTTCCTTCGAAAATGAAGCTGCGCGCGAGCAAAGCCTGGCGCCGCGCGCCGCGCGACAGGTCGCCGCGCATCGGCTCGACCACGGCCGCTTGCACGAAGCGCTCCTTGTGCGACATCTGCATCACTTCGTCGCGCAGCGAACTCGCCTGTTTCAGGAGTTTTTCGATATCCGCGCGTTCGAGCCGCGACGACCAGCGCAGCGTCGAGCGCAGGATCTCGATCTTCTCGATCAACCCTGCGTACGAGATAGCGGACCCGGCTTCTTCAGGCTGCTGGTCAAGTATTTTCATCAGGCGCTCAATTGTTTCTGGACGAGCTGGTAGTACATGCCCTTCCGGTTGACCAGTTCCTCGTGACGCCCCTGCTCGACGATCGCGCCTTCATAGAGCACGATGATCTTGTCGGCGCGCATGATCGTACTCAGCCGGTGCGCAATGATGACGGCCGTGCGTCCTTTGAGGATCTCCTGCATGTTGCCGAGGATATTGCTCTCCGATTGGGTATCGAGTGCGGAAGTCGCCTCGTCGAATACGAGAAGACGGGGATCGTGATACAGCGCGCGAGCAATGCACAGCCGCTGAATCTGGCCGCCCGACAAGCCAATGCCGCGCTCGCCCACAATCTGTTCGTAACCGAGCGGCAGCTTGGCGATGAACGCGTGCGCGTCGGCCATTCTGGCCACTTCTTCGATCCGTCGGCGATCGGGCGTGTCGTCGCCGCTCGCGATGTTCTCGGCGATCGTGCCGGAAAACAGCAGGTTCGATTGCATGACGTAGCCGATCTGCGCGCGGAAGAAAGCCTTGTCGATCACGTTCATGTCATACCCGTCGACCGTCATCTTGCCGTCGCTCGGCGCATAGAACCCGACCAGCAGTTTTGCGAGCGTGGTCTTGCCTGACCCGCTGCGCCCGACGATCGCCACCAGTTCGCCAGGTTTGATGTCAAAGCTGATGTTCTCCAGCACATAGGCGCTCTCGTCCTCGCCATAGCGGAAGTACACGCCGTTCAGGCTGATCGCGCCTTGCAGGTCAGGCAGCATCACGCGCGACGGCAGGTCTTGAGGCTTCTGCTCCGGTTCGATATCGAGCACGTCGCCCAGCCGCTCCATCGCGACGCCTGCGTCGTTGAGCATGCTCCACAAGCCGACGAGTCCCATCAACGGCGTCAGCACGCTACCCATGAACGCGTTGAACGCGATCAACTGCCCGATCGTCATTTCGCGGGCGAGCACGAGATTCGCACCGACCCAGAGAATCGCAATCGTCGTCGCCGCATTCAGCAACTGGCTGATAAAGCCGATCAGGATGTTGAAAGCGTGTGCGCGGTATTGCACTTCGAGTGCCTTCGCGTATTTCTTTTCCCAGCGCAAGCGTACGGGTCGCTCGATGCCCATGCCCTTCACGGTTTCGACGCCGGACAACGCTTCCATCAGAAACGATTTCGAATCCGTTCCGGCCGCAAACGTTTCGCGTGCATAGCTCTTGATCTTCGGCGTGGCGATCAGCGTCAGCGCCATGATAGGAATGACGAACGCGATCAGCACGAGTGTCATTTTCGCGTTATAGAAGAACATGATCGCGAAGTAGATGAACACCATCAGCAGATTGAGTGCCGTCGTTACCGTCGATTCCGTGAGGAACGCACGTATCGTCTGGTTTTCCTGGAAGCGCGCGAAAATGTCACCCGTCTTGCGTTTGGCAAAGAACGAGAACGGCAGCGACATCGTGTGCCTGAAGAACTGCGACATCATTGCGAAGTCCATGTTGCGTACCATGAAGTTCGACAGATACGCGCGAACCATCGACATCAACTGCGAAAATACATTCGAAATGATCAGACCGAGTATCAGCAGATGCAGCAGGCTGACGTTCTGATGCACGATTACGCCATCGAGGATGTTCTGAATGATCAATGGCGGAATCACACCGAGCACCTGAATCACGAAGGTCGCGAGGAACAGGTTCAGCAGAATCTTTTTATACGGCGTCAGATAGCCGACGAAGCGCAGCCACGGCGAGCGCGACGCGGAGATCTGCACGAGATTCGGTCCCGGCGTAAACAGCAGACACGTGCCGCTCCAGCCGCGCTCGAAGTCTTCGAGACTCAGCTTGCGGAATCCCAAAGCGGGATCGGCAAGCCATACGTGATTCTTCGACACGCCGTACACGATGATGTAGTGATAGCCTTCCCAGTGCACGATGAACGGCAGGTCGAAGCCGCGCAGCGAGTCGAACGTGCACTGCACGCCGCGCGCCGTGAAGCCTAGCGATTCACCCGCGCGCGCCAGACTGTCCAGCGTCGCACCCTGCGTCGTGACGTTCGCGAGTTCGCGCAGCTTGCCGAGCGTCATCGGAATGCCGTAGTGCTTGCAGATCATTGCAAGACAGGCGGCACCGCAATCCATTTCCTCGGCCTGCTCGACGAGTCCGAAGCGCCGTATCACGCGCTCGCCGAGTTCGGGCTTCGAATGCAGGTCGAGCCGCAAAGGCCGCTTGCGGCGCTGCTCGATGCGTTTTTGCCGGTCGAGTTCGCGGTCGGCGTATTTGATGCGCTCGTCGAGCACCTCGCGCAGTTTCGGATTGCGTTCGAGGATGAAATGCACCGTGCGCTCTGGAATCACCAGCAGCCGCGTGTCCGTCGTCGCAACGGCCGATGCCGTCTGCTCCTGCCGCATCAGGCAGGCCTTCTCGCCGAAAATTTCGCCTTCGCGCAGCGTCGCGAGCGTGTAGTCGGTGCCATCCTCATTGCGTACGATGCGCACTTCGCCTTGCCGCACGACATACAGCCGCCGGTCGTCGCGCGCGTCCTGCTTGAGAATCTCCTTGCCCGCGCTGACCTTCTTGACACCGACACTGCGCACGTACTCTTCGAGTTCCTGCTTGTTCAGCTTGCCGCGCAAGTCGAATAACTGCGCAACGAAACCGCCCGCCGAGTTGATCGCGACATAACTCGCGACAAATGCAAGCGCCGCCTGATTGCCGGCGATGATCGGTTCCGTCGCGGCGCGCGGAATGAACAGCAGTTCGGTCTTTCCCGAAGAGCGTACCGACGATTCATGCACATACGCGCGCAGCATCGCAATGTCGGCAAATACTTCGCCCGCCTTGCGCACGCCCATGCTGATCTCTTTGCCGTGCTCTTCGGTGAAGATGCGCACCGAGCCCGACTTGATCACACAGAGGCCTTCGGCGGGATCGCCCGCGTTGCACACCGTTTCGCCAAACGAATAGAAGCGCGATTGCACATGCTCTGCGAGGCGTTCGAGTTCTTCGCGCGTGAACGGCGACAGAATCTCGACCGTCGACAGGAAGTCGGCGATGGAAGGCGTGGTTTGCGGTGCATCCATGATGCTTGGGGTCCCCGTCAGCAGCGCGCGTCAATCAGAGCGCTTCGATGATGTGTTCCTGCGCACGCGTTATCAGCCACTGTTCGCGCAACAGCCGCTTGATTTCCGACGCGACGTCCTCGTCGAGTTGCGCCGGATATTTCGCCGTCACCGCAAAGATCTCGAAGCACGAGCGGTCCAGCGACGCGAACGGCCCCAGCAGATCGCCGACTGCCGCATTGAAGATCTTCGCCTCGATATCAGGCTTCAGCGAACCGCGCAGTACTTTTCCGATCACGCCACCCGAGTCTTTCGTATCGGCAATCGAATGCTCGCGGGCCATTTCCGCGAACGCATCGGGATCGTCGCTCAGGTACGAGATCATTTCCTTCGCCTTGCCTTCGTCGTCGAGCAGAATGTGGCTGACCTCGATAGCATCGAATTTCGGCGAATTCATCGAAAAGTACTCTTCGATCTCGCCTTCGTTGCCCACCTTGTCGAGCATCTTTTCCTGATACAGGCTGTCGGTGATGAACGTCTCGAACTCGTCGAGACCGACCTTCAGCGTGTCGAGATACTGGTTCATGTCCGCCGCGCGATGCAGCCCGCGCACGCGCCGGAACTGGTCGGCGCGCTCCTGTATCTCGTCGGTGCTCACTGTCACGCCGTGTTTCTTCGCGGCGTGCACGGTCAGCTTGTCGCGCACCATCTGCTCGATCAGGCTTTCGAACTGGCCCGTGAGTTTCAGTAGGCGTATGAATTCGCCGACATCCACGACTTCATCATCGATTCGTACGATCGCGGTCATCTTGTCCGCTCCTCTAGTGGCGGCCCGAACGAACAGGCGGGCTGGCGGTTGTACTTTCGGCTACGCTTGCGTTGCAATGAGTTGTTCTGAAGCTATCCGGCCAGTTGCCTGAACGGGTCCAGCCCAAGATCGATCAGCCGCCGCTCGCGAACGACGATTTCGGCGCTCGCTGTCATGCCGTACCGCAGCGGGTAGCGGTTCTCCGCGATCTGGTAATAATTCCTGTCGAGCTGCACGCGGCCTTCGTAGACAGGCTGCTTGTCCTGCGCCGATGGCTTGGTTGCCGGCGAGATGTACGCGAGCGTGCCGTTGATCAGCCCGTAGCGCTGATACGGGAACGCATTGAACTTCATCTTGACGGTCATGCCTTCGTGCAGGAACGCGCGGTCGCGCTCCGCGATTTCGATCTTCAGCACGGGGCGCGCGTCCTTTGGCGCGATGCCGCCGAGCGGCGCATTCGCCTGGATCTTGTCGCCCGTTTGCGTCGACGTCACGTCGGTGATCACACCGGAAGTCGGCGCGAGTATCAGCAGAAAGTTGTCCTTGTCGATGTTCTCGAAGCGGATGCGCGTAGCCGCGTCGGCGACGAGGCGTGCCGTCTGCAATTGCAGGCGCAGCTTCTCTTCGGTGCTGGTGATGTCGCGGATCAGATCGTCGTATTCAAGCTGCAGCTTCGTCGACTGCTGGCCGCTCGTTTCGAGTTGCGCGTTGGCCTCGGCGTATTCGTGACTCAGCTTGAAGTCGAGTTCGGCGAGCCGCGATTGCGCGACACGGTAGGCGTTTTCCGCTTCCAGAGCGGTGTTGCGTTTCGCGTCGACCTGCAACTCCGCAACGCCACCGCCGCCGGGCTGCGCGAACAGCCGCGCGTATTTGTCCGCTTCCTGACGCGCCGCATCGCGCGCGCGGCGTGCATTGTCGAGCGTGCTGCGCGCTTCTTCGAGTTGCGCTTTCTGGCCTTCCGCCAGCTTGGACGTGCCTTCCGAAATGCGGTTCTCGTGCAGACGCTCTTCCACTTCGAGCTGATCCTTGAGCGCGGTCGCCTTGCGCTCCATCAATTCCTTCTTCTGCGGAAACTCTTTCCATTCGCGCTCGGCGTCGTCGAGCTTCAACTGCGCCTGCAGTGCGTTGGTGGCCGCTTCGATCGCGCCGCGCGCATTGAGCCGCGCGAGCACGTCACCCTTCGAGACGGGTTGTCCTTCCGCGATATAGAGATCCGTGAGTTCGCCGTCGATAGGCGCATAAATGCGCCGCACGTCCGACTCCGGCGCCAGCGTGCCTTGCGCCGTGACGATCACGTCCGCGCGTCCGAAGAACGACCACATCAGGCCGGAGACAACGAGCGCGACCATGGTCAGCACGAGCGCCTGCGCAATGCGCACGGGCTCCGCCGTGAGAATCGCCACGCCTTCGGCGCTGTGATCTTCCAGCGCTTCGTAAAGCGGCTTAGGGTGATTGTCGCGCTTCACTTTGGTCACTGCCTCCAATCAACGCAAGCTTTGATTTCAGCAAGCCGGGTTCGAGCACCATCCGCAATTCCTGCAACGAGCGGCGCTGCAATTGCGTTTCCGCTTCGATGTCTTCGAGCAATTGATCCGAGCCCGCCGGATGCGGCGCCTTCAGTTGCGTATAGACGCGCATGCCCTGCTGCGCCGCCGTATTCGCGCCCGACAGCAGAAGCGCCTGACTGCGGAAGCCGCCCGAGATGCCGGATTCCAGACGCTGCGTGCCGCCGATCGAACCATTCGCGCGATATTGCCGCCACAATCCCTGTGCGCGATCGATCTGATCTTGCGCCCGCGCCAGCGCCTTGTCGCGCAGCGCATTGACGTCGCCCTGAACGGCGCGCACGTAGTACGCGTCTTCGACGGGGTCGAGGCTGGCGTAAAACGACAGCAGTTTGTCGTCGCGATCCGCTGAACCACGGCTCTTCTGCAGATCGGCGAACTGGTCGAGCAGCGCCTTCTTGTGCGCCAGTTCCGCTGTGATCACATCGGACCACGGGCCAGCGGGCATCGCCTGCAAACCGGCCAGCGCCTGCTGGCTATCTCCGCTTTGCCACGCGGCGCTCGCCGCGTCGTGCTTCGCTACGACGTCCGCCGAAGGCAGACGGCTCGCGCTCAATTGCGCGTACTGCGACTTGAACGGCGGCGTCCTGAAGTTCGCCTTTTTCATCAATGCAAGCAGGGGAACGAGGTGCCGTGCCGTCATCTCGTTGAAGATGTCCGCGTACTGGCGCAAGTCGCTACGCAGCGTATCCAGTCCGGCGAGCCGCGGGTAGCGTTGCGCATAATCGTCCAGCACGGCGGGCAGCACATCGGGCTTGTCGCGTCCTAGTTCGGTCGCGATGGTCGAGTTGAGCCGGTCGATCGCCGCGAGGTACACCGAGTCGTCGCTTTGCAGCTTGCGCAGATGGCTCATCGCGAGCGCATACGGCTCGGTGAATTCAGGCACGTACGACGCAATGCGGTCCAGAATCCGTTGATGCCCTTTTGCATCGTCTTCCCACTGCTTGAGCAGATTCTGGATACGGCCTTCGTCGCTATAGATACGAATCGGTGCATCCGGGCCGCCCCGACCGACGACAAACCGTTCCAGGTCTCCAACCCATTTCAACTGATTGATCAGCGCGAGCGCGTCGGGATTGTTCTGGCTCGTTGCGCGCATGCCGTCGATCAATGCTCCGGCACGATCGAACTGTTTCGCATGCAACGCCGACAGCCAGCCAGGCACGCGCGCTTTCATCAGCGCTTCGCTCGCTAGCGACCGGATCGCGTCGCTCGCTGGATGACGCTGCAACGACGACGTGGCAACATCCGCCGCCGATTCGTATTCTCCCGCCGCGAGCAGGCTCTTGATATCGCGCTCCGCCGCGCCGCGCATGTACAGCGTGACGGCCAGTCCCGCAACGACGACCAGCACCGCCAGACCGCCCCAGCCGACACGCCGCATCGTCGTGCGATCGCCTGCCGCGAACGTGCGCGTCAGTTCGCGCATCAGCAGTTGCCAGCGGCGGCGCGGACGGCGTGCCTGGGTTTCGGTTGCTTCGTCCGGCGTCAGGGGCGGAGCGTTTTCATTCACTTCGTCTTCGCGCTGCAATGCGCGGTCGACGCAGAAGATGTCGAGAAACGAATGCGCCGCGCCGACGAAGGTAGTCTTGTCGGGATCTTCCGCAGGCATCGCCGCCGCTGGCGCAGCGGCCACGGGCGCACCCGCTGCGGGAACGCCGATCGCTGCGGCAGGCGGCGTCATCTGGGTCACGGTAGGCTCGATTTCAAACGACTTTTCCAGCGCTACCTGATAGACGAAATGATCGCCGCCGAATCCAACGATATCGCCGTTTTGCAATGCGACAGCCGATTCGCCGAGACGCTTGTGATTGAGGAACGTGCCGTTCGTGCTGCCGAGATCTTCGATCCACGGTTCGCCGCCCTTCATGAAGATATGAGCGTGGCGCCGCGAAATGTAATTCACCTGATGCGGATAGCGGTCCTTGTAGCGCGAGAACAGTTCGTCCGTCTTGCTGACGAGAAACGGAAACGCAATGAGGTCGATGGGTTCGAGCCCCAGATCCACACGCTCCGGCTTAAGTGTCACAGTCAGATGCTGTACACCGCGCGCGGATGCCGAACTGAATGGACGCGGTTCGATTGCGACGCGATACGTCAGATCACCGCCAAAGCACAGTTCGTCGCCGGCCCGCACGCGCGACGGCGTCAGCCGCACGGCCACGCCATTGACCGTCGTGCCGTTCTTGCTGTCCAGATCCGCCACGTAGACCGCGCCGTGCTCACTAAAGATGCGCGCATGACGCCGCGATAGTTTAGTGGTCCGATCGCGCGGATAGTCGACGAACGGCGCCTCGCTGCGGCCGATCGCGAACAGATCGTCGACGATGCGAATGGGGCCGAGAGAAGGATGCGACACGGGCAGCAGCAGGACATCGAACTCCTTGTCCAGAGCCGCCCGCATCTCAGCAATCGGAGCTTCGCCGGGATTCATCTCTTTGCATCACTAAGCGTGGACACGAACGGAGCGTTCGACAGACGCGGCGATCAAGGCATATTCGACGCAGCCGTCATGCTGACCATATGAGCGGCTAATCAGGAATTTTAAGTCACGCATGGTGTTAGTCAATTATGGGTACGGCTAATGCGGTCTATATTCAGGCTCCGGTTCTCACAGACGTCGTTTTAAGAACCGTGCCAGCTTTTCCTCTATTCGCCCGCGTCACGCACGCAGCACGCCCGGTTCATTGCTTCACCTGCGTCTGCACATCCACAGCCGGCCAGCCGCCGCCCAGTGCCTTGTAAAGCAGTACCGTGTCCGACAGTATTTGCTGGTGATTCGTCAGCAGATCGAGTTGCGCCTGCAGAAGCGTGCGCTCCGTTTCGAACACGTCCAGTTGCGACACCACACCTTCGCGCAATTGCGATTGCATCTGTACGTTGACGACGCTCAGACGCTCCACTTCCTGTTGCAATTCGACGCGCTGCTGCTTGTGCGAATCCAGATTGACGAGAGCGTTCTCCACTTCCTCGAATGCGCCCATCACGGTTTGCCGGTACTGCTGCTCGGCGACGGTGGTTTGCGCCTCGGTAGTCTTGACATGGGCGCGCACGCCGGGATCGAGCAGCGGAATGTTGATGCTCGGCATAAAACCGAACGTGAACGACTTCAAAAGGTCGGACAGCGCGAAGCTCGCGGTGCCGCCATGGCCCGTCAGACTGATGGTCGGCAATTGCGCCAGCTTGGCTTCGCCGACCAGGTTATACGCTTCGAGCACGCGCAATTCCGATGCGACGATATCGGGCCGGCGCGACAGCAGTTGCGAAGGCAGCCCGCCCGGCACGGGCGGCTGTTGAACGCGCTGCTGCAGATGACCGACGGGCACGGTGAACTCACCCGCCGGCACGCCGATCAGCGTGCACAGTGCGTTGTTCGCAATGCTGCGTGAACGGCGCAGATCGAGCAGGTTCTTCGTTAGACGATTGACCTCGGCCTGTTGACGCATCACCTGCGTCTTTGGCACGAGGCCATTAAGGCTCATGCCTTCGAAGATCGAGAGAATCTTCTTGTTTTCGTCGACCATTCTCTGTTGCGCGTCGATCTGGTCGTCGAACTGAAGAATCTGGAAATACGTAGTCGCCACGTTCGACACGAGTTCAAGATAACCCGCGCGCCAATCGGCCTCCGTTGCGTGGAATTCGGCCTTCTGCGCCTGCACGCCTTTCTCGACCTTGCCCCAGATGTCGATGTCCCAGTTCACCTGCGCGGCTACGTTGTACTGCCGCGTGAACGGCTGCCCCGTGGTTTTCTGGAAATTCGCGCCTGCGCCGAGATCGGCCGTCGGCAACGCAGCCGACTTCGCTTCGCCGATCTGCGCGCCCGCTACGTCGATGCGCGCGGCCAGCACCTTGATGTCGAAGTTGCCTTCGATCGCTTTCGCGATCAGCGTATTCAGATACGGGTCCTGGAAGCCTTTCCACCAGTCCGGCACGATGGTGTCGGCGGGAGAAACGAGCGCGCCTGTCTTGTCGGACCATGACGCCTTGGCGGGCGTATCGGGGCGCTTGTAGTCGGCCATGTGAACGTCGACGCAACCTGCCAGCATGGCTGTGCAAACAGCAGCGGCAGAGATGACGCGAGCGACGGCGACGAACGAATCAGGCAACGCAGACACGATATTCTCCGATCATTCCCGGGTGTACTGCACGTGCAGAGCGCGCCTTTCAAGTAAAGCACGTCCAGCGCGGCATCTCTATCGATGTCGGCGGATTTCGTTAGGCGTGGAGTGCGTGCGGTAACGCGGCGGTCGTGTGGACAGGACGATTGGCTTCTGAATCTTTTTGACGATGCGCGGTGAAGCAAACTTCGCGGCCTTTGTCGGGACTTTCCCGGAACCCGCGGAGGCCGGTCCGGGCCTCCGCGGGCATGGCCGTGTGCCTAGCGCACGGTGACGCTGTTGTTGGCCAGCATCGTCGGCGTGATCGTCGTGGTCAGGCCCGACGCGAACGCGTTGCCGCCGCTCACGTTGCTGATGTCCATTTGCTGCTGGATCATTTGCTGCACATCACCGATGTGCTTGCTGTTGTCGAAGTCGAACTTGAGGCCCGGGAAGTGCGGATAGCCAGCGAAGCCGCCGCGGACGGCCTTCATGGCGTTGCCGTCGAGTGCTTCGGCAATGGACAGGTCTTTGATCATCAGTGTGCTCATGACAGTTCTCCTAAGAGGGAAGCGAAGATTTCGCCAAGGTGTTCCGGTTGGTTCAAGCATCTTGTCTGCTCGAACCTGACAACGCATAGGCTGTGCCAACTGCACTACGCGCGCCGCGAAAAACCTGCAAAACCTTGTTGCCATTAGGTTGCGCGTCAGAGACCCTTTGCGCACAGGCATTCAGCATTCACCGATCGCGCTCGATGGTGCCGCTGCGCGACCAACATTCGACGAGAAACTGTTGGTTCGAAAAAGACAGCACCGAAGAAGAACGTTGAGCACACTCGTTCGTTCACTTCGCGATCACCGTGATCTTCTTCGAATAGACGGGGGGATTGTGCGGAATGTGATTCTCGTCGCCCATCAGCAGTTGCAGCGTGTGCTTGCCGGGCGGCAAGGTGACCATCGTTTCCGTTTCTCCCGCGCCGAAATGCAGATGCTGGCGGTCGGAAGGAATCTCCTGATCTGGCGGCGGCATGTCGGTGTCGATCAGCAGATGATGATGGCCCGTGTTCGGATACTTCACGCCCTTGGGCGCGACGCCCATGTAGCGCAAGCCGAACCACACGCGAAACGGCTTGTTGGCGGGCACGACCTGTCCGTCGTTCGGATAGCCGATGTAGGCATAGGCATCTTTGGGCGCGGGTGTCGGGCCGGCGAATGCCACGTTCATCGAAGTGAGGGCGGTGAGGGCGGCAAGTGCCGCAGCGGCAACAACGATCCTGATCATGGCTGATGCTCTCCGTCTTGCGTCGTGCGTCTGGTGCGCCCTTGCGCCGGCGCAACGCTCGCGCGTGCTCACTTCACGATGATGGTGATCTTCTTCGAATAGACGGGCGGATTGTGCGGCACATGGTTGTAGTCGCCGAGCAGCAGTTGCAGCGTGTGCTTGCCGGGCGGCAGCTCGATGCGCGCATCCGTTTCGCCTGCGCCAAAATGCAGGTGATTCCGGTCAGAGGGAATTTCCTGATCCATCGGCGGCAAGTCCGTGTCGATCAGCAGATGGTGATGCCCTGTGTTCGGAACATTGACGCCTTTGGGGCAGACGCCCATGTTGCGCAAGCCCATTCGCACCCAGAGCTTGCCACCAGTGATCACGGTGCCGTCCGACGGCCAGATGATGTAGACCTCGGCGCCAGGCGGCGCAGGCGTCGGTCCTGCGAACACCTGCGCGGAAGCGAGAAAGAGCGCGCCGATAGCCGCGAGCCTTATTCTTCTTTGCATTGCGCATTCTCCCAGGGAGGGTCAGTGCTGCTTGCTTCCGTTTTAGCTTAGGACGTAACTTGTTAAAAAGAAACGCCACGCTCGTTAACGTTCTGACGTTCTAACTGCGTGCTATCGTTTGTAAGGGTGGTCCAGGTAAATACGTTGCGTGGGTATCGGGTGACATGGCGGGCGGCGACTGTCCTGCTCGAGCCGGTTCGTCCGATGACGAGGTTCTATGAGAACTTCCAGAACAACCAGGATCTGAAAATGTGGCGAAAACTCCTGCTGGTATGCATGATCGGGGCACTCCAGATGCGAGAAGCCGACGCCCAACCGATGCCGCCCGGCGCGAGCGATGCCACGTCTCACGCTGCCGCGAATCGTCTCTTTGCGCTTCCCGCCGACGCGGCTAGCCGCAAGGTCGCGCTCGTGATCGGCAACGCCAGCTATCCGGCCGGCGCGCTGCCGAATGCCGCGCGCGATGCGCAAAGCGTCGCCGGGTTGTTGCGTGCGCAAGGCTTCGAAGTCGTCCTGCGTACCGATGCAACGGCGCCGCAGATGCGCGAGGCGCTTGCCGAATTCGGCCGACGTCTGCAACCGGGCGGCACGGCGCTGTTCTATTTCGCAGGGCACGGCTTGCAGGCGGGCCGCACCACGCTGCTCGCGTCCGCCGGTGCCGATCCGCGTGCGCCCGCCACGCTGATGACGGCGAGCATCGATCTGTCGAACGTGCTCGACACGCTCGCGGCGCCTCGCAAGAACGCGCTCAATCTCGTCGTGCTGGACGCATGCCTCACGCAACCATTCGAAGCGGCCCGTCTCGCGATGCCGTTGCCTGCGCAAACATTGATCGCCTATGCGACGACGCAAGGCGCGCAAGCCGCCGACGGGACCCGTCACGGCATCTTCACGGGCGCGTGGCTGCGTGAGATGCAGCGCGCGCCCGATGCGCCCGTCGATTCGATGTTCGCGCGTGTCTCACGGCAGGTCGCGGAAGCGACGCATGGCGCGCAGAGACCGTGGCGCTCGTCGTCGATGACGGAGCCGGTACGGCTTTTCGCTTCGCGTCATGCGGCGGAGCACCTGGAAGAGGAGCCGAACGCCGTCGTCGCATTGAACAGCCGCGGCATTCTGCCGAAAGATAGCAACGAGCAATACGAGCTGACGTTCTGGGAGTCGATCAAGGACAGCAATTACGCGAGCGATTACGAGGCCTATCTGAAGGCGTATCCCAATGGCCGCTTTGCGGCGCTTGCGAAGGCCCGGATCGACAGGCTCAAGGCTTCCGGACAGACCGCCGCGCCCGCCGCGACACATGCAGCGCCGCCCGCGGCGCCGTCGCGTCCTGCCGCAGCCGCCGCGCCTGCGCCACAACCTGCGCCGGCACCAGCACCTGCGCCTGCGCCGAAAGCGGCCGCCACTGCTGCACCCGCCCCCACGCCCGCACCGGCAAGCGCCGGGACAGGCGGCGAGAGCAAGGACTGCGCGGCTTGCCCGGTGATGATTTCATTGCCAGCAGGCTCGTTCACGATGGGCAGCAATGCCGACCCATCCGAAAAGCCGCCGCATCACGTGACCATTTCCGCGCCGTTTGCGATCGGTAAATACGAGGTGACGGTCGAGCAATGGAATGCATGCGCGGATGTCAACGGATGCCCGAAGCTGTCGCCCGAAAACAATTCGGTGAAGAACGCGCCCGCACGCGATCTCAGTTGGGACGATGCGCAGGCGTATGTGAAATGGCTGAGCAAGGTGACGGGCAAAGCGTATCGGCTGCCGACTGAAGCCGAATGGGAATATGCGGACCGCGCGGGCACCACGACGAAATACTGGTGGGGCGACCAGATGCGCAAAGGCATGGCGAACTGCAAAGACTGCGGCGATCCGTATCACAAGGAAGCGCCCGAACCCGTCGGCGCGTTCGCGGCAAACCCGAATGGCTTGCACGACATGAACGGCGGCGTATGGGAGTGGGTCAGCGACTGCTGGCATAACTCGTACCAGGGCGCGCCGAACGACGGCCGCGCGTGGGATGCCCCCGCTTGCAACATGCGCGTGATTCGCGGCGGCTCATGGCGGGAAGGCAACGACTACATGCTGAGTTCGACGCGCTTCAAGTACAGCCAGAGCGTGCGTCAGTCGCAGGACGGCTTTCGCGTGGTGAAGGAACTGAAGTGACCTGACATGCAGCAAGGTGCGCGACCTTCAACGCGCGCGTGCCTTGCTCGTGATCTGCGCGAAGTCCGCGACGATATGGTCTTGCCCATATTTGGAGGCTAGCTGCTTGAGCCGCGTATCGAGCGCGCGCAGATAATCCGTGCGCGACTCGCTTTCGGGTCGTGGCGTATCGAAGAGCGGCGCAGGCGTAATCAGCAGGACGACCAGTTCCTGACCGAACGGCTTCGAGATGATCCAGTCGCCGCCGCTGCCGATGGTCGCCGAGTAATGCGACGGCGCCTGGTTATCTTTCGCGCGCGGCCCCGGCACCATGTGCACGACACTTCCGTCTAGCACGTAATAGTCGATGTTCACATACGAGTCGTAGCCCGGCGTCCGTACGTCGACGACGAGAGGATCGCCTTCCGTCAGCACGCCGTTCGGCATGCGCGCCGTCAACGACGCGATATGCCCCGCCAGCCAGTTGCGCGTCCAGTATGAGCCGAGCTCCTTCAGCACCTCGCATTTGTCGCTGCTCACATGCTGCACGTCGACCTTGGTCGACGCCACGCCGGGCAATGTTGCAAGGCGCTCGTTGACCTGTGCCTCGCCGTGTTGCGGTACGAATCCGCGCACCTGTACCGCGCGATCCTGAATCGAAGCCGCAAGCGCCGAGCACGGCAATGTCGCGAGCGCCGAGGTGACGGCGGCGAGTGTCGGCGGGGCCGGTTGGGCCGGCGTGCTCGGCGCGGATGCAACGGCAGGCGCCGACGGGGTGGCGGGCGTGATGGGTTGAACGGGCGAAGTGGCGCTAGATGAAGACTGCGCGCCGCCCGCATCGGACGCGGTGCTCACCTGCAGCGCCGCATTCTCCTGCTCCAGCGTCCGCGAAGCACGATAGAAGTACAGCGCGCCGCCCGCCGCGCAAGCGAGCGCGAGGCCGGCGACACCCGACTTCATCAGCATGCCAGTGCGGTCGACACTGCGCCCCGACGACTTCGACGCCGATGGACGCTCCTGCGCGCCGAACTCTTCGACGAAGCGCGACACCGTCGGCGTGCGCGACTTGCGATCGAAGGCGAGCGTCGCACGCAATGCCCGCCATTGGCGGTTGCTCAGGTTCTCGGGCCGCTGCGGTTGCCGGTTCGACGCACGCGCCTGCGTGGCCGACTGACGGTCGAACGGATGACGCCCCGTCAATAGCTCGTAGGTAATGCAGCCCAGCGCGTAAATGTCGTCGCGCGGATCGGGTTCGAGATGCTCGAGCATTTCCGGGCTCGCATAGGCGGGCGTCAATGCGCCGAGGCTGCCGGGATCGAACACGGTCGCGTCGCTTTCTTCTTCGGGACGCTGAAAGACGCGCGCGATGCCGAAGTCGATCACCTTGACTTCGCCCGTATCGGTCAGAAACACGTTGGCGGGCTTGAAGTCGCAATGCACGAAGCCGCGCTCGTGCGCGTACGCCAGCGCGCTCGACATGCCGCGCACGATCGGCAATGCGGACTGGACCGGCATGCCCTTGAAATCCTGCGTGCGCAGAATTTGGCTGAGCGGCTTGCCGGACAGGTATTCCATCGTCAGATAGACGATGGCGCCATCGCGGTCGAAATCGTAAACGGTGACGATATTGCGGTGCGCGAGGACCTGTGCCTTGCGCGCTTCACGCTGCAACGCAATCAGCGACTTCGGGTTGCCGCGGAATTGCGTGTTGAGCACCTTGATCGCGAGATAGGGCTTGCGGTCCGATGCTTCGAGCTTGCGCAGATCGAGCGCCTTGTAGACGGTGCCCATGCCGCCCACGCCCAGACACTCTTCGAGCACGAAGCGGTTGTTCAGTGTGTCGCCCGTACCCTTGACCTGATCGAGTCCGGACCCGACTGCTTCGCTGCTACGCGCGGGCGCAGGGGGCGGCGAAGTTGGCGGCTCGGTCACCGTTTGCATGCGCGTTTCCTCGCCGCCCGCTGCGGCAAGGTTCGAAACGGGCATCTGTTCGATGCGGCGGCGCACTTCCGCGTAGAGCGCAGGAGGCAGCGGCTTCCTGACGTGCGCTTCACCGAGTATTTCGAGCAGACGAGCCGAACCGACGCCTTCCGTTGTGAGCGTGCTGTCGAGTTGAGCGACGAACGCGTCCTGCGTCAGCGCGCCGCTCTGAAAGTCCCGAATCACGTGCGCAAGGCTAGCCATGTGTTCAAAGCGCTGCAGCTCCCGATGGTCTGAGGATTTCCCTGTCGTAACCAATTACATGTGCTCGTTCGATAGTAGCCCGCACGTATGTCTTTCGCAAACCAGGATTGCCCCGCGACGCGGTGGGCGTGTGGCGCCTGGCGGCTCGGTCTGGCATGACAGCATCTCGCCGTTCACCTTATTTGGCGGGAAGCCCTGTACATTAAGGCCTCAGCGCTTTTTTTGCCGCTGCGCCCAGGCGACCGGCGCAGGCTGTGTCTTGTTGTCAGGCCCTGGCAGACGACGTGCTCGAGCCTGAACCGAAACACCGTTTTAGTGAATCTTCGCGTCCCTCTACGGAGCGCGACTTCGACAACAGCAAGACGGTCAATGACCCGCAGCTTGTAAACCGAAGCCTGAATATCTGCAACGTGAGCAACAATCACAACGCGTTCGTTTCGAATCCGCCGACCACGATCAGGCCAACGATGACGGCCAGCAACAACAGCCCCCTCCGCACAGCGTTCGCAATGCTCGCCAGCGCACACCGCATCGAGCCTGAATTACCTATACTGGTTGTTCGAGACATACGCGTTGCCGTCATCGACCGAAGCGCACACGCATCGCGACGGCGCCACGCGACATTTCTTCTGGAACAGCCATGTCCAAGCTCCTCATCAAAGATCTTTCCGAAAGCGTCGAACTCGATCGCGCAGCGATGACCGCCATCGTCGGCGGCGCGCGAGCGGGCGGACGCTTCTTCGGCGTCACCGCGCAAGCGCTGCCGGCGGCGACGCGCGTCGTCGACTTTCCCGTGGGATTCCCGACAGCCGCGCGTCAACCCGTCGACGAACGCATACCGCCGCAGAGCCTTTTGCGCAAATAGCGCTAGCCTTCAAGGCATTCGCCATTCGCTTCTTTCCCCTGACGTGCCGCTTGCCGGATGGCTTGCGGCACGCGTTTGTGCGCGTATCTGTTCACCGGTTGTTCTGGCCGTCTGTTTTATTCCGCCAAATCTTCGCGCTTGACGATATGGTCCTTCGCTGACGCTTCTGCGTTCAGCCGGTGGTCATGACAGTCGAACGCACTCCCCCGACGCGTCGGCCTCATTCCTTATGTTCAGCAAGCGGTGTGTTCAGGGCGTGCCGGGCCGGAGGGGCGGTCGCGGAAACTCCCCCGCGCGAACACCGCAGTTAGCTTTTCGCGAGGCGCTCGCGAACGGCTGAGTTGATCAATTCAAGTGTCGCCTCGGGGCGCCAGTCGCAGAACTCATTGAGAAGGCCGCGTTTTGCGTGCTGTCCGGTTAAAGCCGACAGCTTAGCGGCTATCTGTTTGCTGGCCGCAGACCTTCATTTCTCAACTGATCGATCGAAAAGCTGCCTTCAAAAAAATTCCGACGGTTAAATCTCCTTTAGTTTCATATGGTTATCGTTTGACCTCGGCGCACTTGGCACGACTGGCACACCCTGTGCATAAGTAGCAGCGAGCGCAAACAAATCGTGCTCTTCCAACCGAAACAACCGATCCAAGGAGATTGACCATGACTTCGCTGACCATCAAAGACCTTTCGCATAACGAAGAACTCTCCGTCGAAGCACTCGCCTCGGTGCGCGGCGGCAGCAACTACAACGTCGGCAACGTGAACGCCGCGTTCGGTGGCGGCTTCGCCAGCCCGGCCATCGTGGTGGCGCCCGTCACGCAGACCGACACGAAGGTCGTCATCCCGACGATCCAGAATTTCGGCGGCCTGCAGGCTGTGCTGTAAATCGCAAACACATCACCCGCTTTCCATACCCCATTCAGGAGATTGATCATGGCTTCGCTGACCATCAAAGACCTTTCGCATCACGCAGACCTTTCCGTCGAAGCACTCGCCTCGGTGCGCGGCGGCAGCAACTACAACGTCGGTAACGTGAACGCCGCATTCGGTGGCGGCTTCGCCAGCCCGGCCATCGTGGTGGCGCCCGTCACGCAGACCGACACGAAGGTCGTCATCCCGACGATCCAGAACTTCGGCGGCCTGCAGGCCGTGCTGTAAATCGCCAACGCATTCCCACTTCCCATACCGTATCCAGGAGATTGATCATGAGCTCGCTGACCATCAAAGACCTTTCGCATAACGAAGAACTTTCCGTCAAGGCACTCTCGGCCGTGCGCGGCGGCAGCAACTACAACGCCTTCAACACGAATGCCGCGTTCGGCGGCGGTTTCGCCAGCCCGTCGATCGTGGTGGCACCCGTCACGCAGACCGACACGCAGGTCATCATCCCGACGATCCAGAACTTCGGCGGCCTGCAGCTGGTCAAGTAAGGCAACACACGGGAGAGCCCCGCCGCGTCTGTGCCTCACAGGCAGTGCATGCTCTCCCGTCCCGCAATACGCCATACCAGGAGCTTGACCATGGCCTCGCTGACGATCACAGACCTTTCGCATCACCAGACACTGTCTAACGACGCGCTGTCTGCAGTGCGCGGCGGTAGCAACTTCAATTTCGGTAACGTGAACGCAGCGTTCGGCGGTGGGTTTGCCAGCCCGGCTATCGTGGTCGCGCCCGTCATCCAGACCGACACGAAGATCGATATTCCGACGCTGCAGAATTTCGGCGGCCTGCAGTTTCTCAAGGGGCTGTTTTAAGTCCCGGGAATGAAACGGCTGTTCGCATACAAAAACGTTGGTCGGGTTCGCAGAGCCCATCGAACAGTTCAAGACAGCACCACAATACGGGGTAAGCGTTAAGAGAAAGATGTACGCCAGAAGTTCTTTCTGAGAGGAATGCCGTCAGGTCTTGTCCCTTGACGGTTTCAGGCCCGCCAGTCCGTTCGCACTGGCGGGCCTTCTTGTTTGTGCAGCGTGCGTCGCGACCTGATCCGGTGGGATCGACATGCCGATCCGCGCCCCGGTCTGGTGGTGAATCCGCTCGACGTCGTCGAGGCCGATGTCAGCATGACACCGGTCATACAGCTGCGTCGGCACCGCGCCGGGTTGGCTGGTGCCGCGGGCGATTTCGCAGAACGGCGACCCTTCCGTGTCCGTGCCAATGACAGTGCCGTCGAGGTGCCCGTCGACGTCTGCCCCAAGCGCATGGTGATACGGCATCTCGACCCGCATCGCGCCCTCCGCACCGACCCGCCTGAACGAACATCATCGACGCGATCAGCGCGTGATCCGTGAAGCCGGTCGACGTGGTCATCCATGCGGTCGAGCACCAGCCGCGCCTCCGTCGCGTCGAGCCAATTCTGCGGCGCGCAAGAGCAAATCATTGTCGGCGGGCGGGCGCTGCTTGTCTGCAAGTTGCTGCTGTTCGGTTAAAGCCGACAGCTAAGCGATTATCTGTTTGCTGGTGGCAGACCTTCATTTATCGCCTTCCGGCTTGAAAAACCGGCCTCGAAAACTCAAAAAGATAGAATTCCCTTTAGTTTCATATGGTTGCGGAGAAACTTCGGAGTCCCGGGCACGATTGGCACACCCTATGCGTATGTAGCAGCGAGCGCAAACAAATCGTGCTCTTCCAACCGAAACGAATGATCCAAGGAGATTGACCATGGCTTCCCTGACCATCAAAGACCTCTCGCATAACGCAGAACTCTCCGTAGAAGCCCTCGCCTCCGTGCGCGGCGGCAGCAACTACAACGCCGGTAACGTGAATGCCGCATTCGGTGGCGGCTTCGCCAGCCCGGCCATCGTAGTGGCGCCCGTCACGCAGACCGATACGAAGGTCGTCATCCCGACGATCCAGAACTTCGGTGGCCTGCAGGCCGTGCTGTAAATCGCAAACACATCTTCCACTTACCACACCCTATCCGGAGATCGATCATGAGCTCGCTGACCATCAAAGACCTTTCGCATCACGCAGACCTTTCCGTCAAAGCACTGTCGGCCGTGCGCGGCGGCAGCAACTACAACGCCTTCAACACGAATGCCGCATTCGGTGGCGGCTTCGCCAGCCCGGCCATCGTAGTGGCGCCCGTCACGCAGACCGATACGAAGGTCGTCATCCCGACGATCCAGAACTTCGGCGGCCTGCAGGCTGTGCTGTAAATCGCAAACACATCACCCGCTTTCCATACCCCATTCAGGAGATTGATCATGGCCTCGTTGACCATCAAAGACCTTTCGCATCACGCAGACCTTTCCGTCGAAGCACTCGCCTCGGTGCGCGGCGGCAGCAACTACAACGTCGGCAACGTGAACGCCGCATTCGGTGGCGGCTTCGCCAGCCCGGGCGTCGTCGTGGCTCCCGTCACGCAGACCGACACGAAGGTCGTCATCCCGACGATCCAGAACTTCGGTGGCCTGCAGGCCGTGCTGTAAATCGCAAACACATTACCCGCTTTCCCTACCCGTTTCAGGAGATTGACCATGGCCTCGCTGACCATCAAAGACCTTTCGCATCACGCAGACCTTTCTGTCGAAGCACTCGCCTCGGTGCGCGGCGGCAGCAACTACAACGTCGGTAACGTGAACGCCGCATTCGGTGGCGGCTTCGCCAGCCCGGGCGTCGTCGTGGCCCCCGTCACGCAGACCGACACGAAGGTCGTCATCCCGACGATCCAGAACTTCGGCGGCCTGCAGGCCGTGCTGTAAATCGAAAACGCATTCCCACTTCCCATACCGTATCCAGGAGATTGATCATGAGCTCACTGACCATCAAAGACCTTTCGCATAACGAAGAACTTTCCGTCAAGGCACTCTCGGCCGTGC
Source organism: Paraburkholderia largidicola (assembly GCF_013426895.1). Classification (NCBI taxonomy): domain Bacteria; kingdom Pseudomonadati; phylum Pseudomonadota; class Betaproteobacteria; order Burkholderiales; family Burkholderiaceae; genus Paraburkholderia; species Paraburkholderia largidicola. The sequence goes on from NZ_AP023175.1 coordinate 1,300,718, forward strand.
GCGGCGGCAGCAACTACAACGCCTTCAACACGAATGCCGCGTTCGGTGGCGGTTTCGCCAGCCCGTCGATCGTGGTGGCACCCGTCACGCAGACCGACACGCAGGTCATCATCCCGACGATCCAGAACTTCGGCGGCCTGCAGCTGGTCAAGTAAGGCAACACACGGGAGAGCCCCGCCGCGTCTGTGCCTCACAGGCAGTGCATGCTCTCCCGTCCCGCAATACGCCATACCAGGAGCTTGACCATGGCCTCGCTGACGATCACGGATCTCTCGCATCACCAGACACTGTCTAACGACGCGCTGTCTGCAGTGCGCGGCGGTAGCAACTTCAATTTCGGTAACGTGAACGCAGCGTTCGGCGGTGGGTTTGCCAGCCCGGCTATCGTGGTCGCGCCCGTCATCCAGACCGACACGAAGATCGATATTCCGACGCTGCAGAATTTCGGCGGCCTGCAGTTTCTCAAGGGACTGTTTTAAGTCCCGGGAATGAAACGGCTGTTCGCATGTAAAAACGTTGGTCGGGTTCGCAGAGCCCGTCGAACAGTTCAAGACAGCACCACAATACGGGGTAAGCGTTAAGAGAAGTTCTTTCTGAGAGGAATGCCGTCAGGTCTTGTCCCTTGACGGTTTCAGGCCCGCCAGTCCGTTCGCACTGGCGGGCCTTCTTGTTGGTGGGGCGTTGAGAGATCAACAAGTCCACGCATGAGCGCCATCACGCCTGGCGCCCGTTCATCTCCGGCGGCGCGCCAACGCGGCCACACCGCAGCGACGGACCAAAGCGACATGAGTTGGCGCTCAGTCCAAATGAGAAGTTGACGGATCGCGCCGGATGAGGAGTCCGGCATCGCCCCAGCCAGAGCTAGATCCGCCATGCCTTGCATTATCGGCTCGCACAGCGGGCGCGTCATCACACAAGTTAACAAGAGACTCTTTCCAGATGCGTCAAAATAGCGCCATCCAGTCGCGCCGCGCGCCGGAGCCACGCCAGACCGCTCAGCCACATCCGCTAAGATAACGATCCTGACCGCCCCCGAACCAACCGACGCTCGCCGCCTTGCCCACCTTCACTCTCCCCTCAGCGCTGCAGGCGGAACTCGACATCCGCAAAAGCCGCTTCATCGCCTACGCGATTCCCGTCGCCGACCGCGACGCCGCGATGGACGAACTGCGCCGCCTGCGTGAAGCGCATCCCACGGCCACGCATGTGTGCTGGGCCCTGCTGGCGGGCGGGCAATCGGGCATGTCGGACGATGGCGAGCCGTCGGGCACGGCAGGGCGCCCGATCCTCGAAGTCCTGCGCCATCACGATCTGGACGGCGTGCTGGCCGCTGTCGTGCGCTATTACGGCGGCGTGAAGCTCGGCGCGGGCGGCCTCGTGCGCGCCTATACCGACGCGATCGCCACCGCGTTGCAGGACGCGCCGCGTGTCGAGCGGATCGCGCTTGCGTCCTTGCAGGTCGAGATCGGCTATCCCGACGAAGCCCGCGTGCGACGCTGGATCGAACAGGAAAACTACGCGCTCGAAGCGAGCGCGTACGACATGAACGTGCAACTGACGATACGCATGCCCGTCACGGCCATCGACGCCGCGCGTGAAGCCTTGCGCGATATGACGCAAGGCCGCGCAATTTTCCCCGAAAGCCTCTGAGCAGAACCAGAACAAAACGGCCGCGTGCCGGAAAAGTACCGTGCACGCGGCCGCTCTGGAAGGCCTGTAACTTGTCGATGCTCAATGCGCCGCAGCAAACACCTTCGCCGATTGCTTCGCTTGCGCACCCGCCGCTGCCAGCGCATCTTCGAGAATCATCTCGGCGCCCTTCTCCGCGACCATCATCGTCGGCGCGTTGATATTGCCTGACGTGATGTTCGGGAAGATCGACGCATCGACGATCCGCAAGCCCGACATGCCATGCACGCGCAGCCGCTCGTCGACGACCGAGTTGCCATCGTCCGGCCCCATCGCGCACGAACCGCACAGGTGATAGATCGAACCCGACTGTTCCCGGAAGTACTGCAGGAAAGCTTCGCGATCGTTCACTTGCGGGCCGGGCGATATCTCTTCGACAGTGATGTCCTTGAGCGCCGCCGTCGACATGATCTTGCGCACCAGTTCGCAGCCTTCGATGGCTTCGTCGATATCTTTTTGCGTCGTCAGCGCGTTGATGCGAATCTTCGCGGCATCTTCCGCACGGTCGGACGCGATCTGGATCGAGCCGCGGCTACTCGGACGGCACGGATTGAAGCACAGCAGGAAGCCCGAATACGGTTCGGGTTCGAGGCTCGCCTTGTTGCTCTTCGGAATGCGATACGACAACGGGTTGAAATAGAGCTGCAGGTTAGGCAACGCTTCTTTCTCGCTGCTTTTGAAGAAGCCGCCAGCCTGGTTCACGCTCATCGCAAGCGGGCCTTTGCGCGTCAGCAGGTATTGCAAGCCGAGCTTGAGCTTGCCCAGCAACGGACGCATTTCGTCATTCAGCGTCTTCACGTTCGAGCGATAGTAGAAGCTCACGCAAAGATGATCCTGCAGATTTTGCCCGACTGCCGGCAAATGATGCACGAGAGGAACGCGATGCTCCGCGAGCAGCGCGCTATCGCCGACACCCGACAGTTGCAGCAGCTTCGGCGTATCGACGGCGCCCGCCGAAAGAATCACTTCCCGCTTCGCGGTGAAATGACGCGCACTGCCGTTCTGCTTCACGACGACGCCCGTCGCGCGCCGGTCCGCGTCGAACAGCACCTGCGTGACGAGCACTTCACGCTCGACCGTCAGGTTCTTCCGGTTGAGCACCGGGTGCAGGTATTCGAAGCTGCTCGACGAACGCTGGCCATTACGCGTGTTCACGTCGTAAATGCCCGCGCCTTCGAACTGCGCACCGTTGAAGTCGTCAGTGCGCTTGTAGCCCGCCTGCTCGCAGCCCTTGATGAACACGTGACAGATGGGATGCGCCGCATCCTTCATCGGGGAAATGCCGATCGGGCCATTTGCGCCGTGATACTCCGTGTTGCCGAGCGGATGCGCTTCGAGCTTGCGGAAATACGGCAGTACGTCGCGATACGACCAGCCCTTGTTGCCCGCCTCCGCCCAGTCGTCGTAATCCTGCGCCTGGCCGCGCACGTAGATCATTGCGTTGATCGAACCGGAGCCGCCCTGCACCTTGCCACGCGGGCAATACAACGAGCGGTTGTCGAGTTCCTTCTCCGGCTCGCTGTAGTACATCCAGTTGTAGGTTTCGTTGTAGTACGTCTTCGTGAAACCGACTGGAATTTTGAACCAGAACGAATCGTCGGCTTTGCCCGCTTCGAGCAGCAGCACCGAGTACTGGCCGGACGCCGACAGCCGGTTGGCGAGAATGCAGCCCGCAGATCCCGCTCCGACGATGATGTAGTCGTAATTCATGTTCTATTCGCCCGCAGGCGTCCAATACGTGGAATACGTGTTCGCGTTTAGCCCTTGGCGGGCGCGAGATCCTTCACGTCGGCCGGTTTCGACGCCATCTGTAGATGCAGGCGCTCGCCCTTGTACGGCGTGTGCTGATTGACCACTTCCATATTCAGCTCGACACCCAGGCCCGGTTCCGTCGACGGAATGATGTAGCCGTCTTCCCAGCGGATCGGCGTCTTCAGCACTTCCGCATGGAAACCGCCCCACGTGCCGATGCTTTCCTGAATCAGGAAGTTCGGCGTGCAGGTTGCAAGCTGAATGCTCGCGGCGGCGCCGACCGGACCGTTGTAGAGGTGCGGCGCGATCTGCGCGTAATACACCTCGGCGAGGGTGGCGACCTTCTTCGCTTCGAGCAGGCCGCCGACGCGCGCCACGTTCAGTTGCAGGATCGACGCGCCGCCCGCTTCCAGCAGCTTGTGGAATTCGTATTTCGTGGTGAGGCGCTCGCCAGCCGAAATCGGAATGCTCGTGTGCCGCGCGACTTCGGCCATTGCCTCATGCTGTCCCGGCGGCACGGGCTCTTCGAACCACAACGGGTCGTATTTTTCGAGGCGCTTCGCCAGACGGATCGCCGACGCCGGCACCATTTGCCCATGCGTGCCGAACAGCAGGTCAGCCTTGCTGCCCACGGCTTCGCGCACCTTGCGGCAGAACGTTTCGCAACGGTCCATCACTTCGAGCGACAGATGATGGCCCGAGTAAGCCGTATAAGGGCCAGCAGGATCGAACTTCACCGCGGTAAAGCCGCGCTTGACGTTTTCCGCCGCGCATTCGGCTGCGAGATCGGGATCGTCGTAGTCGTATTCGCCGCGGCGGTTCTTCGGGTACAGATACGTGTAAGAACGCAGGCGTTCATGCACGCGGCCGCCGAGCAGCTCGTACACGGGCTTGTTCGCCGCCTTGCCGATGATGTCCCAGCACGCCATTTCGAGGCCGCTGACGACGCCCATCATCGTCAGGTCGGGGCGCTGCGTGAAGCCGCTCGAATACGCTTCACGCCACAGACGTTCGACGTGGTGCGGGTCTTTGTCGAGCAGATACCGCGAGAACACGTCGTCGATGATGGGCGCCATCGCATTCGGATGAAACGTGGCCGAATAGATTTCGCCGACGCCTTCAATCCCGCAATCCGTCTTCAGCTTGACGAAGATCCAGTACATGCCGCCGATATGCGGCGGCGGCACGGCGACGATATGCGTTTCGAGCGAGACGACTTTCATTTACGCTTCCTTCCTGTTAAGCATATTGCGCAGCACGAGGCCCGCGCAGCCGCCGACGGCGGATACGGCGGCCACGTAGCCGAAGTACATTTGATAACCATGCACGCCCGGATAGTTCTGGGTCAGATATCCGTTGATGAGCGGCAGGAAAACATCGGGCGAATAACCGAGTACCGAAATCAGGCCAATCGCGAGACCCATCGTCTCGACGGGCACGTTGCAGCGATCGAGCAGCGACCAGTAGAGACCGCGAATTGCATACGTCAGCACGCCGATGAAGAGCACCAGAAACACCAGCATCACATGGCTGCTGATCTGCGGCGCAGCGACCAGGCCGATCAGCGAGAGCGACGCGAGGAAGAGCGCGATGATCAGCACGGTCACTTTCGAAAAGCGGTCGCCGAGAAAGCCGCCGCCAATGCCGCCGATGGGACGCATCCACAGCTTGAGCGTCGTAATCATGCCCGCCATCACCACGGACAAGCCAATCTCGCCTTCATGCAGATACGCGGAGAAGCTGTAGGTCGCCCAGAACACCTGATAGCCGCAGAACACGATTGCCGCGACGAGCCACAGTTCGGGAATCTTCGCGAGCGTGATCAGATCGGCGATCACGTTGCTGCGTTTGGCGGCTTTCGCGCGGCTCGATTGCTCCGCTTTCGACGACGGATCCTTCACCAGTGCGAGCACCACGCCCAGGCCGATGCACAGGAACGCGTACATATAAACGACGACCTTGAAGCCGACAGCCGCCGGTTCGCCTTTCGTCTGCGTGAGCCATGCGAACAGCGTGATGGCGATCGTCGCGAGCATCGCTTCGATCAGCCCGCGGCCGCCGTCGAGAAAACCGAAGAAGCGGCCCTGTTCGTCCGCACCCGCGATCATCGACACGCGCTTGATGACGGCCGCCCAGAACGTCAGACCCGTCGAGAGACCCCAGCCGCCGAAGATCATCAGCAGCAGATTGAACGACGGCGCCGTCGAATACACCAGGCCGAGCAGACCCGTGGCGACGAGCGAGAAGCTGATCAGCAGGCGCGGCGCGATGCGGTCCGCGAGCCAGCCGCTCGGCAGATAGCTCAGCAGAAAGATCGTGCCGAGCATCGAATACAGGTAGCCGAGCTGGCTTTCGCTGATGTGGAAAACTTCCAGCATCGTCGGCTGATAGACCTGGCGCAGATAGAGAATCGGATAGATTGCGCCGGCGGCGATGACGAGCAGCAACAGTTGCACATAGCGCTGTGCCTTGTTGCCGGACTGGTCGGTTGCGCTGGCGGAACGGCGCGTCGAAGCGTCCGTTTGAAGAGGTTGGCTTGCCACTGAAATGCTCCTAAGAGACGCGCGAGGAGCACGGCATGCGCCGTGGCCGTCGTGTCTCCGTTACTTTGTTATGAATGCAGCGTGTGCTTTTTATGGTTAAAAAAGAGAGCGCATTCCGCGTTGCTTTTCGCAGGCGGCATGCGCCCTGACAGGATCAGTACTTCATGACGACCAGACGCGTCTGCGTGAATTCGAGCATGCCGTGCTTGCCGTCGTCGCCGCCGAGACCCGAGCGTTTCCAGCCTGCGTGGAAGCCCTGGTACGGATCGGCAGGCGTGCGGTTCACGTAGAGTTCGCCCGCTTCGATGTTGTTCGCGACCTTCATCGTGGTGCGGTAGTTCTCGGTGTAGAGCACCGACGACAAACCGAACTGGTGGTCGTTGGCCATCTGCAGTGCTTCGTCGAGCGTGCTGTAGCGCACGACGGGCATGATCGGGCCGAACGTTTCTTCCCGGATGATCTCCATCTCCTGACGGCAATTCGTCAGCAGCGTGGCCGGATAGAAGAAGCCCTTGCCCTCAGGCGTCACGCCGCCCGTTTCGAGCGTTGCGCCATCGGCTACCGCGCGCTGGACCATTGCGTGAATCGACTGGCGCGAGACTTCGTTGACGAGCGGACCCATCAATGAAGCATCCGTGCGGCGGTCGCCGCTCTTCACGGCGCTCATATGCTTTTTCAGCAGCGCGACGAACTGGTCATGCACGCTCTCGTGGACATAGACGCGCTCGATTGCCGTGCAAAGTTGGCCGCAGTGCGTCGTCTTCGAACCGACGAGTTCGCGGGCGGCCTTTTCCAGATCCGCATCCGGCTCGATGATGGCAGGCGTCTTGCCGCCCAGTTCGAGCGACGGCTTCGCAATGTTCTCTTTGCAGTAGTCGAGCACCTTGCGACCGGCGCCGACGCTGCCCGTCAGCGTAATCATGCCGACGGCGGGATGCGTGCAGACGGCTTCCGCCGTTGCGTGGCTCATCGCGAGAATGTTGACCACGCCCGCCGGCAATTCGGCGCGGATCACCGCCTTGGCGATTTCGAATGCGGAAGTGGGCGTGTTGTTGCTCGGCCGCACCACCACCGTATTACCCGCGATCAACGCCGGCGCGATCTTGCGCATGAACGTATACACGGGGTAATTGAACGGAATCAGGCACGCGACGACGCCGATCGGCTCGCGATGCATCACGAGGTTCTCGTCGGGGGTGTCGCTGGGAATGACTTCGCCTTCGATGCGGCGCGCCCACTCGGCGTGATAGCGCGTGATCTGGCCGGCGTAGATGGCTTCGTTGGTCGCGTCGGCGACGCTCTTGCCCGACTCCAGCGCGAGGGCCGCGCCGATGGCGGGCGCGCAGTCGGTCAATGCGTCAGCGAGCTTGTGAAGATAAGTAGCGCGCTCCGCAGCGGGCAGCTTGCGCCAGCTCTTCTGCGCGGCGGCGGCTGCAGCGACTGCTGCTACGGCCTCTTCGCGGGACGCGCCCGATACCTGGGCAATCTGCGCCTCGGTAGCGGGGTTATAGACGGAGATGAGTTCGTCCGTTGCGGGTTCGACGAACTGGCCGCCAACGAAATTCCGGTCGAGTCGCATGGTGTTTACCTGGTGACGCGTGCGCGAAGCACATTACCGGCGGCGAGTTAGAGCAAGGCGAAACATGCAGCCGGCGCATGACCCGGATTCTTCTCTGCGGCCTAATGACGCGCAAGCGAGTATTTCGACCGCCAAACATTCGTAAAACTCATGTTTGTAGGGAGATATGACAGGCACGCGAACGATTCGCCAGAGGTTGCGGCGGATATGTGGAAATGCGTCTTTTCAGGGAAGCGTGAGGAGTGCGCCAGGGCAGCGATTTCGCCCTTGCGCGAGCCGGCATTGCACCGGCTGCGAACGAATGGCGCGGCGGCTTGAGCGCCGCGCGTTGGAACGGTCCGGCAGCATGTCGCCGAACCGGATTACTTGAAAGCCGTTTCGAAGCGGATCAAGCCTCGCCCGTCGCGGGCGCTGGCGTCTGCACTGTCACCGGCGTTTCGACGACGGGCGCAACGCTTTTCACGGCGGCCTTCTTTGCGGCGGCCTTCTTTGCAGCGGCCTTTTTCGCAGGCGCCTTGCTCGCGCCCGGCTTCTTTGCAGCGGCTTTCTTCGCAATGACGCGCTTGCCGGCAGTCGGCGCGGCAGACTTCGCAGCAACCTTTTTCGCAGCAACCTTTTTCGCAGCAACCTTTTTAGCAGCCGTCTTCTTGCCGGCGGATTTCGCGGTGGCTTTCTTCGCCGCGACTTTCTTCACAGCGGCTTTTGCGCCTGCCGCCGATGCCTTTTTCGCAACCTTGCGAGCCGCCGACTTCACTGTTACAGCTTTCTTCGCCGCCGCCTTCTTGGTAGCAGCCTTTGCAGTCACCACGGGTTCTGCTGCAGCCGCAGCAGCATCGATCAAAAACTTGGTACGGTCTTTCACGTTCTTGATCCATGCCGGCGGCCGGGCATGACCGCTCCACGTTGCCCCCGTCTTGGGATCGCGATACTTGGGCGGCAATTTGCCTTTTGCGGCCGATGCAACACCCGCCTTGCCGCTACTGACACCAAGACGCGCTTTGCGCTCGCGTTCGCGCCGTGCCTTTGCGCGACGCTCGATGTCTTCCGTCGTGAGACCGTGCTTGATCATCAGTTCACGGATCTGGTCCAACGCACCTTGCGCGCCTTGAGCAATGAGCGTTTCGGCCTGGGTCTGCAGTTTCTTTATACGTGCCTGGATGATTTCCAATGTAGCCATTATTGCCTCCCTTTGAATTGCATACGCGGACTATGCCACGGAATTGCTTAGAAGCGCTATGGTTTTAAAGCTTGAGTAAGAAAACCGTTGCCCATCGATACGCTGTTTCTCTTAAGCCTCGCATAAGACTCGTCACACGCAATTGCTGAAGCGGCTTTTGCGATTGCATTGCATGCCGCGAGAATAACGACCCGCCTTCAAACGTTAATTCCTTCGACCGCCAATTGCTGCATGGCCGCACGCCTGCGCCCAATGGGAGGACACTGATAAACTTTCAGCGTCCCTTTCCTTTGCGCTCGCATGCGCGTCGCCGTGCTCTTTGATGGCCGCTTCAACACCTGGAGATATTGATGGAGCACGCGTACGTCCAGCTTCTGCACCTGCTTGCAGGCCACACTGCGTGGACGCTGGTCGTGGTTTTTCTTGCTGCGTTTCTCGAAGCCGTCGCGATCATCGGCACCTTCGTGCCGGGTAGTACAGCGATGTTTATCGCCGGCGCGCTGGTCGGCACGGGCACACTGAATCTCGGCTGGCTCTTTGCGAGCGCGATCGTGGGCGCCGTGGCGGGCGACGGCATGAGCTACTGGTTCGGCCGTCGCTATAAAGACACGATCAGCAAACTCTGGCCGTTCAGCACGCATCCGGGGCTGCTCGAAAGCGGTCAGAAGTATTTCGACAAACATGGCGCGAAGAGCGTCGTATTTGCGCGCTTCGCCGCACCGCTTCGCGCAATCGTCCCCGTCGTCGCTGGCATGCTCGAAATGCCGCCCATGCGCTTCTACGCGATGAACGTGCTGTCCGCGTTGCTGTGGGCGCCCGCGCATATTCTTCCCGGCGTCGTATTCGGTGCGTCCATCCAACTGGCGGGCGCGGTGTCGTTCCGTCTCGTCGCGGCGCTGGCGATCGTCGCGGCCATCGTATGGGTGTGCTTCTGGGTGATGCGCGTGGTCGTCTCGCACGCCCGCGCATGGGCGGGTGCATCGCGCAGCGGCCTCGTGAAGTGGGCGCGCGATCACGAAGCGCCGTATGGCAAGCTGGTCTATCGGATCGTCGATCCCGAGCGAGCAGCTATCGGCCTGCTGGTTGGCATTTCGGTTTTCGTGCTGGTGTGTGCAGGGATTTTCTTTGGCGTCATGCAGGACGTCGTGTCGGGCGATCCGCTGGTTCAGGTCGACATGTCGTTCTATCGCTTCCTGCAATCGGCGCAGGCGCCGTGGATCGGCGAAGCGCTCGCGCGCGCCTCGACGCTCGGCAGCGTTCCGACGCTCGCCGCGCTGGTCATTGCGTCGACCATCATGATCGCCTTCGAGAAACGCTGGCGCATGCTGATCTATTGGCTCATCGCAGTGATCTTCTCGCAGGTGCTGATCTTCGCGATTCAGGTGATCGTGCCGCATGCGCCGCCTGCCGCTGCGCCATCGGACCTCTATGCGTTTCCCAGCAATCACGTCGCCGCGAGCGTCACGGTGTATGGCTTTCTTGCGTTCGTCGTGGCGCGCCGCGTCGGCATGCTGACGGGCATCGCCGTCACCGCGCTCGCGAGCCTGATCGTGATCGCCGTCGCGTTCGCGGGCCTGTATTCCGGGCGTTTCGCATTCTCCGATGCCGTAGGCGGCGCAGCATTCGCGGCCGTGTGGGTCGCTGTCGTCGCGCTGACGGCCGTATGGCGGCATCCCGAAGCGCCGCCCGCTCGCGAGTACATGCCTGCCGTTTTGCTGATCGTGTTGTGCGCGAGCGTCGGCTTGCAGATCGCCTTGGGGCGTCAGCCGGATGCTGAACCGCAGGTGCGCCAGCGGCCGCCCGTGGTCGTGACGCAGGCGCAATGGACAGACTCGCTGTGGAAGCAGTTCCCCTGCTATCGCTCCGACATGAAGGGCGACCGGCGCGAACCGATCACCGTGCAATGGACGGCCGACCGGCAGCAGATCGTCGCGCAACTGCGCAGCCGAGGTTGGCTCGAGGGCACGCGTTTCAATGCGCGCAGCCTGTTCTCGCTCGTGTCGCCCGATGTGCCCGTGATGGATCTGCCCGTGTTGCCCAAGCTCAACGACGGCGAACCGTCGACTCTCGTCTTCAGCCGTCAGCGCGCCCGCAGCGACGAACGCGACGTGCTGCGCTTCTGGCGCACGGGCTATGCCGTTGCGCGTCGCAACGGCATGACGCCCGCACCGATCTGGCTCGGCTCGCTCGTGCATGAGCGTCTGCTACGCCCGTCGTGGCCGTTCAATGTGCTGCGCACCGACAGGCAACTCGATCCGCTCATTTCGCCAAAATCGGTTAGCGGCGAATGGCGCGAGCTCGAATTGTCGAGCAGCATGGGATGCACCGACATTCCCGTCACGCTGATTGCATCCACGGAACGTTAAGGCCTTTAGATCGGTTGTACCGGTTCTGTGGCCGCTTGTGGAGTACGCGGCCCCTTCAGCCGTGCAACAATGAACAGCCAGCGCGCGTCGAAGCAATGCAGTGCGCAAGGAGCGATTGCAATTGGTCGATTTCAATCCGTCGGCAATTTCTACATGGGGCGCAGCCGTCGTCTTCCTGAACGTGCTGCTCACGCGCCTCGGCATTCCCGTGCCTGCCGTCCCCGTACTGCTGCTCGCGGGTACGGCGATTGCCAACGGCCATCTGTCCTTCTGGCATGTACTGACAGCAGCACTTGCCGCCGCGCTGATTGGCGACGGGATATGGTTTACGGCGGGCCGCATGCTCGGACGCCGGCTGATCCATGCGCTAGCGCGGCTGTCGGCCGCTGTCGAAACGCGCGTGCGCAAGGCGCGTGCCCTCTTCATGCGCTTTGGACCGGCAATCGTGTCGGTCTCGAAGTTCGTCCCGGGACTTGCCATCATCACGCCGCCGCTAATGGGCACCACGCGCGTCGGCGTGGTCATCTTCTTCGCGTGGGACGCCGTCGGTATCGTCGCTTGGGCAACGTTCTGGCTGCTCGGCGGCGCGATATTCGAACGGCAGCTGAGCTTGCTGATTCACGAAGTGCGGGCACATGGCTGGACGATCATCGATGTGCTGACCGCTATCGCCGCGAGCTATCTGGCGTTCCGCTTCGTGCAGCGGTGGCGCCTGCAGCGGCCGCTGTCGCTTGCGGCTGTCTCGCCGGAGCAGATCGACGCGTTGATGCGTCCCGACAAGCCGCCCATCGTGCTCGACGCCCGCCCCGAGCATATGAAACAACAGACGCCGCAGCCCATTCCTGGTGCGCTGCCGCTCGATGTGCATTCACCCGGCACGATCGACGCCGCCTTGCTGGCGCGCGATGTCGTTGTCTATTGCGTCTGCGCCGACGGCGTCACGGCAAGAACGCTGTCGCAGCAGATGCGCAGCGCAGGCTTTACGCGGATTCGCGCGCTAAGAGGCGGACTGGACGCGTGGGAACGGCGCGGCTATACGGTCGAGCCCTTGACTGAACCTGACAATGCCACTGCGCAGCCCAGGCGCGAGAAAAGCCATGCGTTGCCGCAGGAACGTGGCATTACCTTGCGCGGCATTGCACCAAGAGGCGCCGTCTCCGGTTAAATCGCGTGAGTTCTCACGCATCTGTTTGCCCCATTAAGCAGCACCCAACGCTAAAGAAAAGCGGTCGCGCTAAAGCGCCGCTAAGACGAAGCCTTTAGCGTATTGGCGGACTGCATTCAATTGCATACCCCTTGAAAGCAAGCTGGCGCGGTTCTAGCTAAACTTCTTTCTTTAGGATCCGGTTACTTAAAGACCGATTGTTCAGGTAAATCCTGGAGATCAACGGTATGCGCTGGCTATTTATCGTCTGGTTTATCTTAAGCGTCACGTATGTAGCAAGGCGCGGCAATGCCCGCTTCACCTTCGGACGCCAACTTTCAGATCATTCGACCTTTCTGGCTCCAATTAACTGCCTGTGCTATCTGTTCTCACCGCTTAGGGCCAAGGCTTATATCGACGAGAATCATTTTCCGGAATTGACGCCCCTCAAGGCAAACTGGGAAGTCATCCGTGAAGAAGCGCTTGCCGTCGACGCTGCGCAGAAAATATCCGCGTCGACCAATTACAACGACATCGGCTTCAATTCATTCTTTAAGACCGGTTGGCGTCGCTTCTATCTGAAATGGTATGACGCGCCGCATCCATCGGCGCAATCGCTTTGCCCCGTGACCACGCGTCTGCTTCAGGACATTCCGACCGTCAAGGCCGCGATGTTCGCGCAATTACCGCCCGGCGCAAGCCTCGTGCGGCATCGCGATCCCTATGCGGGGTCGGTGCGCTATCACCTCGGGCTCGTCACGCCGGCCAGCCCCAAATGCTATATCGACGTGGACGGCCAGCAATACTATTGGCGCGACGGCGAAGCGGTGATGTTCGACGAGACCTTTATCCACTACGCGAAGAACGAGACCGACGTATCGCGCATCGTGCTGTTCTGCGATGTCGAACGGCCCATGTACTTCCGCTGGGCCGCCGCATTGAACCGGATGTTCTCGAATGTCGTGATGCGCGCGGCCAGTTCGCCGAATGACGCAGGCGACCGAACCGGCTTCCTGAACCGCGCATTCAAATATGTGTACGCGATTCGCCGCGTCGGCAAGCGCCTTAAGGCATGGCATCGGCCGACTTACTATCTCGTCAAATGGGTGCTGTTCGGTTCGATCTTCGCCGGCATCATTTACGCGCTGTAAAGCGCGACGCTGCCTGCTCCGGCGCGCTCTGGCACGCCTAGCCTCGCGCCACTTCCTGAACGGGCGCCAGACCGCCTACGACAATCCGGTCGCGCCCCGTCGCCTTCGCCTGATAAAGACTGCGGTCGACTTCCTGCAGCCACGTGTGATAGTCGGGCAAGTCGTCGGTCAATTGGGCAATGCCGACGCTGATCGTGCACGGGCATTCCGCCGACGCTTCTTTCGTCTTCTCTCTCACGCGCTGCACCAGCACCTTCGCGACCGTATGCGCCTCGCGCAGTGTCGCGCCCGGCAACACGACGCCGAACTCCTCGCCGCCATAACGGCCAATGCTGTCGCCCGCGCGGAAATGGCTGCGCAGCAGATCGGCGAACGCCTGCAACACCGCGTCGCCGGCGGGATGACCGAGTGTGTCGTTGATCCGCTTGAAGTGATCGAGGTCGATCAGCAGCAGGCACGACGCGTAGCGATTTGCGCGGCAGCGCTCGAATTCGTCGGCAAGCATCCCTTCCCAATGCCGGCGATTCCAAAGACGGGTCAGGCCGTCCGTGCGGCTCAGATGCTCGAGTTCGCGCGTGCGCTGGGCGAGCTTGAGCGACAACCGGTAACTCGTAAAGCCCAACGCTAGCGGATAAATAATGAGGAACGGCAGGCACGCCAGGATAGTCGGCATTTGCGACATCGGCGAAAACACGAAGCCGACCGTCACGAGCCCCGCCAGCACACCGAGTACATGCGCGAGCACGCCGCGCGCAAAGAGCCGCAGGCCGCCCGCGCCGATGTTGTCCATGCTGAGCATCGCGAGAATCAGCACGCTGGGAAGCACGTTGAACTGCATCGCCACGACCCAGAAGCCGCCGAGCATCGAATCGGCCATCAGGTTCAGGCGTTCGCCGCGAAACGGCACCTCGCAGGCAAGCGCCGCGCGGCGCGCGACATGCGGCCAGACGAATCCATGAAACACCAGTAGCGACCACAGCACGAAGCCGCGATGCTGTAGCGCGAAAACGGAAGCGACGCAGAAGAAGCCAAGCCCCAGCCCGGCAATGCGCAAGCGGTAAATGCGCTCGACAAAGCTCTTCCCTTGCCCGGCCCTGCTTTTCGTTGCCAACGTTATCGATCCCCGAGCAAGTGACTGCGAGAATTGGGCCGCGCGCGTTCATGCGCCGCGTGCCGCAGAGTCCCGGTTTTGCACCAAGCTTTGTAGAAACGTTGCGCGTTTCGATGCGGGCGCAACGTCATGGATTGGTATAAAAAAATGATACCAGTATCCGCAGTGGGCAATTAGTCCATTTGCGCGGTGGAAGCGTTTCTGTCGTTTTTCGGTGTGCTCGCACAAGCCGCGATGAACGTTTAACGTTTGCGTCGCACTGTGATGGACGTCAATGGTGCTAACGGGTTGAATTGCTCCAGCAGAACAACATGAAGCAAATGAATCAGATGAAGTGAGTCAAAAGCGCTGCACGCGATGCCCGAATCAATGACCACTGATCAACGGCACCCGCGCAGCCGCGGATGTTTCGACGCTGCGCTGCGTCAGCCACACTTCCTGTTGCAGCCAGTCGCGAAACACCGTCACGTGAGGCAACTCGCCCTGCTCGGGACGCGTCACGAGCCAATACGACTGGTGTCCGTCGACATGCACGTTCAGTACTTGCACGAGTTGTCCATTGGCGAGTTCGTGCGCAATCATATGACGATCGGCGATCGTGATACCGAGGCCGTCGATGGCAGCGCGTATCGCGTGATCGAGCAGATCGAATTCAAAACCGCCCGACGTATCCACGCCTTCGATGCCCGCCGCTTTCAGCCAATGCTGCCAGGTCAGATAACGCTGGTTATCGCCCGCTAAAACATGCAGCAAAGTGAATTGATTGAGATCGATGACTTCATTGCCCGCCTGGCGCGCGAGCAACGCGGGCGAGCACACGGCGATATGCCGCTCGTTCATCAGCAGCAGATTATCCAATCCTTCCCATTCGCCATTGCCGAAGCGGATCGCGCAATCGAGCACGCTCGACTCGGCCAGATTGTCCTCCAGCCGCGTCGACAGGCTCAATTCCAGTTCGGGATGTTCGGAGTGCAAGCGCCCGAGACGCGGCAAAAACCAGCGGCTCGCGAAAGTCGGCGGCGCGTTCACCCGCAAGCGATTCAGATGCGTCTTTTCCTGAATCGAGCGCACGGTCCATTCGATCTTGTCGAACGAATGCTGCAAGGCCTGTAGCAGCACGCGGCCCGATGCGGTCAGATCCAGATGATGATGCCTGCGCTGCAATAGCGTTTCGCCGAGTTGCTCTTCGAGTTGCCGCACCTGGCGGCTCACCGCGCTTTGCGTGACGTTGAGCAATTCCGCCGCGCGCGTGAAGCTGCCCGTGCGCCCGGCAACTTCGAAGGCTTTGAGCGCATTGAGCGCTGGCATTTTTCTTTTCAAGGAGGTCTCGATTCCGGATCGGCGCGCTGGCGCCACGCGCTCATTTTAGCGTCTGGGCCGCGCGGGCCTTGTTCCGACGTACCGGCAATGCGCGGCATCTGACAGCGCGTGACGCGGCGCACAAATGTTAAGGGGCATATCCGTCACGCGTTTGTCATCGTATCGACATGCTGGGCTTGCAGGATCGGAGATCCCCCCGACCATCCCCGAGGCCCAGGCCATGCCGGAACTCTCATATCCGCAGACAGGCACCTCAAGTGCCAAAAACCGCAACTTAGGACTCGCAGTCTTTGTGATTGCGCTGGTCGCTGGCGCGATCTATTGCGCGTTTCAGTTGGTCGGCGACCTCGAATCCGTTCGCACCGGTTCTGTCCTCGCTTATCTGCTGCTAGGCGTCGCCCTTTTGATCGCGCTCGGCTTCGAGTTCGTCAATGGCTTTCACGACACGGCCAACGCCGTCGCGACGGTGATCTATACGCACTCGCTCTCGCCTAACGTCGCGGTCGTGTGGTCCGGCACGTGGAATTTCCTTGGTGTGCTGACCTCGAGCGGCGCAGTCGCATTCGGCATTCTCCAGTTGCTGCCCGTCGAACTGATTCTGCAAGTGGGCAGCAGCGCAGGCTTTGCGATGGTGTTCGCGCTGCTGATCGCCGCGATCATCTGGAATCTGGGCACGTGGTGGTTCGGCCTGCCGTCTTCGAGCTCGCATACGCTGATCGGCTCGATCATCGGCGTCGGCCTGATGAACCAGCTGCTGCATGGCGCGGACGGCACGAGCGGCGTCGATTGGGGGCAAGCTGCCGGCGTCGGCAAGTCGCTGCTGTTCTCGCCGCTCATCGGCTTCCTGCTCGCGGGTCTTCTGCTGCTGGTCCTCAAGGCGCTCGTGCGCGTGCCCGCGCTGTACGCCGAGCCGAAAGGCAAAGCGCCGCCGCCGTTCTGGATTCGCGGGCTGCTGATTCTGACCTGCACGGGCGTGTCGTTTGCGCACGGTTCCAACGATGGTCAGAAAGGCATGGGCCTCATCATGCTGATCCTGATCGGCACCGTGCCGACGGCCTACGCGCTGAATAAGGCAGTCACGGCAAGCGAAACGCAAACCTTCCTCGCGGTTTCGCAGCAGGCTTCGGCCGCGCTCGGCAAGTATGCGACGCCAGGCGTGCCGCCCGTCGTCGCGCCGCGCAACGAAGTGGAGAACTACGTGCGCACGCGGCAGCTCGCGCCCGCGACGGTGCCCGCGCTGCAGAAGCTGATGGAGCAGATCGGCCAGCAGGTCAGCTCGTCGGGCACGATGGCGAACGTGCCGCAGGACAACGTCGATAACGTGCGCAACAACATGTACGTCGCGTCGGAAGCAATCCGTCTGATGGAAAAGGCCAAGCAGCCCGCGTTCGCAACTGACGACGCCAAGGCCATCGACAACTTCAAGAAGCAGATGGACCACGCAACCAAGTTCATCCCGACATGGGTGAAAGTGGCCGTGGCGATCGCGCTGGGTCTCGGCACGATGGTCGGCTGGAAGCGCATCGTCGTGACGGTGGGCGAGAAGATCGGCAAGCAGCATCTGACCTATGGACAGGGCGCATCGGCCGAACTCGTCGCGATGGTCACGATCGGCGCCGCCGACATGTACGGCCTGCCGGTGTCGACCACGCACGTGCTGTCTTCGGGTGTGGCAGGTACGATGGCCGCCAACGGCTCAGGTCTGCAATGGAGCACCGTGCGCAGTCTGGTGCTCGCGTGGGTGCTGACGCTGCCTGCATCGATCGCGCTGTCCGCGGGACTGTACTGGTTGTTCCGTCACCTGTTCTGACAACGCGTATCTTGCCGCCGCGCCGATTCGATCCGGCGGCGGCAAAACAGAAAGCGCGGCATTTTCATGCCGCGCTTTTCATTTCAGCCCTTCAAACAGGGATCAAAACACGTCGGGAACGATCATCGTGTCCGGCACGGGATGCCGGCTGTAGTCCTCGTGGAAGACCCGTTCCGGCAGTACGATGGACGGGTGTTCGATCTCGTGATACGGCACCTGGCTCAGCAGATGATGAATGCAGTTCAGCCGCGCGCGCTTCTTGTCGACGGCCTGCACGACCCACCACGGCGCTTCGGGAATGTGCGAGCGCTGCAGCATCACTTCCTTCGCCTGCGTATAACGCTCCCAGCGGCGACGGCTTTCGAGGTCCATCGGGCTCAGCTTCCATTGCTTGAGCGGATCGTGGATACGCGCCTGAAAGCGGATTTCCTGCTCTTCGTCGGTGATCGAGAACCAGTACTTGATGATCTGAATACCGCTGCGCACCAGCATCTTCTCGAACTCGGGCACTGAGCGGAAGAATTCGTCGTATTCGTCGTCGGTGCAGAAGCCCATCACGCGCTCGACGCCCGCGCGGTTGTACCAGCTGCGATCGAACAGCACCATTTCGCCGCCTGCGGGCAGGTGGCTGACATAGCGCTGGAAGTACCATTGCGTGCGTTCGCGGTTGTTCGGCGCGGGCAGCGCCGCGACCCGGCATACGCGCGGATTCAGCCGCTGCGTGATGCGCTTGATCGCACCGCCCTTGCCAGCCGCGTCGCGGCCTTCGAAGATCACGACAAGGCGATGCCCTGTCTTGACGATCCAGTCCTGCAGCTTGACGAGTTCGCCTTGCAGACGGAACAGCTCGCGGAAATACTGCTTGCGCAATTCGCGCGCTTCGGGCGTGAAGCCCTCGCCGCCGTCGAGGATGCGATCGTCGACTTCCATTTCGAGTTCTTCGTCGTACGCATCGACGAGGTCCTCTTCGAAGCGGCGCTGCCGTGCGGCGAGCGACTCGGCGTCAAGTTCCTGTTCGGATTCCTTCATCACAGTAGCTCCTGTTGCTTCCCTTGCGCGGAAAAGGGTGGACGCGGCGCGTGGGCTCGTGTGATTGTCAGCTTTCTTGGTGTCAGTCATATTACTCTTTTCGCGTGGCGTGCTGCGCTTCAAGCAGGCGTCCACTGCGCCTTCAAAGCCTCTTCGCAATACTGATCTCGTGGCCGTCGGGATCGCTGATATGAAAGTAGCGTTCGCCCCATGAAGCATCGGCGGGTGCGGCGTCGGGCTGGTATCCCGCCGCCAGCGCCTTTTGATAAACGGCGTCCACGTCGGACACGTGAACAATCACACGCCCCCACCATAGTACCGGGCCTCGCGTGTCGAGAATCAGGTTCAGATAGGTGCCGCCGAACGCAAACGACGTGAACGCCTCGAAAGGGCCTCCGTACGAAAGCGGAAAGCCAAGCGCGAGGTAAAACGCAACGGCGCGCTCCATGTCATGCGTGGCGAGCGTGACAGCACTGAGTGCTTCGAATCGCGGCGCTTGCGCATCGCTTTGTGATTCCGGCTGATTCATCGCTGACTCCCGCTCCAGAAAGTGAAAACAGCGGACACCGCCCACGGGCGAGGTCCGCTGCAAAGCGAATCGACGTGGCGTCGCGTGATTGACTGCGACGCCAACGCATGCCGCGAGATTACGGTATCACACGCGACACGCCGCGTCCGCGCGGATCGGATACGGCATCCGGCCGCTCGCCGTCGATCTTGATCGCCTGAATGTCGCCGTTGAAGTCCTGCGCCTTCAGCGTATAACCCTTCGCTTCGACCTGCTTCGCGAGATCGCCTTCGATAGGCGCATACGGCTCCCAGAAGATCGTATTCGGCGGCAACAGCTGATGATGGAAACGCATTGCGCTAACTGCGTCTTTCAGCGGCATGTTGAAGTCGTACACGTTGTTGACCACCTGGAAGATCGACGTGAAAATCCGCGATCCACCCGGCGTGCCGATCACCAGCGACACCTTGCCGTCCTTCGTCAGAATGGTCGGCGACATCGACGACAACGGGCGCTTCTTCGGCTCGATCGAGTTCGCGTCGCTGCCTACCACGCCGAACATGTTCGGCACGCCGGGCTTCGATGCAAAGTCGTCCATCTCGTCGTTCAGCACGATGCCTGTGCCTTCCGCGACGACGCCGGAACCGAAATAGCCGTTGATCGTGTACGTATTCGACACGGCATTGCCCCACTTGTCGACCACCGAGAAATGCGTCGTCTCCGCTTTCTCGGGCATCGACGTGCCGAGGCCAGGCTGCACGCTCTTCGTGTCCGACGGCGTGTTTGGATTGACTTCGGCCGCGCGTTTCGCGATGTAGGCATCGTCCGTCAGTTGCGCGACGGGAACCTTATAGAAGTCCGGGTCGCCCAGGTATTGCGCGCGATCTGCAAAGACCCGCTTTTCGATTTCCGAAATCAGGTGAATGTACTGCGGCGAGTTGAGATCGACATTCGTGAAGTCGCTCTTCAAGTCCGCCTTCATCTTCAGCAATTGCACGAGGCCAATGCCGCCCGAACTCGGGGGCGGTGCCGTGATCACGTGATAGCCATTCCAGTCCGCCTGAACGGGTTGACGCCACACGGCCCGATAGTCTTGCAGATCGCGCTTCGTGATGAGGCCATGCCCCTTCATCGACGCTGCAATCAGATCAGCCGTCTTGCCGTTATAGAACTCGCGTGCGCCCTGATTCGCAATGCGTGTGAGCACGGCCGCGAGATCCGGCTGCTTGAAATTGACGCCCTCTTTCAGATTGCCGAAATAGGTGTCGAAATTCGTTTTGCCCTCGAAGTCCTTTTCGGCAGCTTCGCGGCGCCTGGCAAGCTGCTCGTCGACTACGAAACCGTCACGCGCATATTTGATGGCGGGCGCCAGAACCTGTTTCCATTTCAGCTTGCCGAAACGATGCTGTGCTTCCCACATGCCCGCCACGGTTCCCGGCACACCTGCCGCGTAATAGCCGAAAAGGCTCTTGCCCTTGATCACATTACCCTGATCGTCGAGATACATATTGCGCGTCGCAGCCAGCGGCGCGCGCTCGCGATAGTCGATGAAATACGGCTTTCCATTCACGTATAGCGTCATGAAGCCGCCGCCGCCGATATTGCCTGCTTCAGGGTACGTGACGGCCAGCGTGAACGCGATAGCGACCGCGGCGTCGACGGCATTGCCGCCTTCCTTGAAGATCTGCTCGGCAGCATCGGCGCTGTACTTGTCCGCGACGGCAACGGCCGATGCGGTCAGTACAGGTTGTTGCGGCGGGGGCGCTTTCGCGTATGCAGGTGCGGACTCAAGAAAGCCCGCGGACGTGGTGAAGAGCCCTGCAACGGCCAGTGTTGTTGCGGAGAATTTCGCTTTATCGATTAGTTTCAATGCGTGCCTCCAAAGACAATCATCCAGTGACGGAACTACAAGCTTGTCTTTGGGCTTATAACACGCAACGAGTGCATTTGCGAAGCAACCCCTTATGTTGCAGGCGCATCGAGTTGCTTCGCGCGATTACTCCAATTGCAATACGGTTGCGAGGCTGCTAGGCAGCAGCAGATTCCTTCAGCACCTGCGATGCCACTTCATCCACGGCTGCCTGGGTCAGCTTGATGATCTCGTCGACTTCCGCACGCGTCGTCACGAGCGGCGGCGCAAACCCGAGAATGTCGCCATGCGGCATCGCGCGCGCAATGAGTCCGTGTTGCAATGCAGCGGCTGACACGCGCGGGCCGACTTTCAATGCGCTATCGAATGGGCGACGCTCTTCTTTATGCGCCATGAATTCGATCGCGGCAAGCATGCCGCATCCGCGCACTTCACCGACGAGCGGATGCGAATCGAACGCTGCATGCAACTGCTGCTGCAGATAGCCGCCAACTTCCGCCGCATTCTGCGAGAGGTTCTCGCGCTCTAGAATGTCGAGATTCGCAAGCGCCGCGGCTGCGCAGACCGGGTGTCCCGAATAGGTCCAGCCGTGACCCATCGGACCGTGATCCTGCGAGCCCTGCGCGATCACGTCCCAGACCTTCTCGCCGACGATCACGGCCGACAGCGGAGCATACGCGCTCGTCAAACCCTTCGCGACCGTGATCAGATCAGGTTCGATGCCGAAATGCTGCGCACCCATCTTCGAACCGAGCCGCCCGAAGCCGCACACCACTTCATCGCTGATCAACAGAATGTCGTGCTTCTTCAGGACTTTCTGGATTGCGGGCCAGTAACCCGTGGGCGGCGGCAGGATGCCGCCCGTACCCATCACCGGCTCGCCGATGAACGCGGCGATCGTATCCGCGCCTTCCTTTGCGATCAGCTTCTCCAGTTCTTCGACGCAATAGTCGACGAACTGCGCTTCGCTCATGCCAGCGGGCGCCTGACGATACCAATGCGGACATACCGTGTGCTTGACGCGATCGATCGGCAAATCAAAGTGCTGATGGAAGCTCGGCAGGCCCGTCAGGCTACCTGTGACGATGCCGGAGCCGTGGTAGCCGCGCTGGCGCGAAATAATCTTCTTCTTGTTCGGTCGGCCCTTTACATTGTTGTAGTACCAGACGATCTTGATCTGCGTTTCGTTTGCGTCTGAGCCGGACATGCCGTAGTACACCTTCTTCATGCCCTTCGGCGACCAGTCGATGATGCGCGACGACAGTTCGATGATCGTGTCGGTCGAATGTCCGACATAGGTGTGGTAGTAAGCGAGCTTCTTTGCCTGCTCATAGATCGCGTCGGCCACTTCCGTGCGCCCATAGCCGATATTCACGCAATAGAGGCCTGCGAATGCATCGATGAACGACTTGCCTTGATGATCCTCGATGCGGATGCCTTTAGCGCCTGTGACGATACGGCCCGGCAGCGCGCCGCTGGCGTGATCGTGAGCGTGCGTCGACGGGTGCATGAAATGCGCGCGGTCCGCGCTGAACAGGTGATCGAACTGGGTCATGGGACACTCCATTTTTAGTCGATAGTTGAATGAGAGACTCACGCGGCAAGCGGCCGGCGAGCAGAAGCAGCGGCGTCGGTTAGCGGCAAGCCCAATTGACCGAGGCAGAAGTAATGCGTTTCAACGAATGGCTCGAAACCTTCGAGTCCGCCTTCACGGCCCAGACCCGATGCCTTCATGCCGCCGAATGGAACCGGCGCGCCCGTGAATTTCGCGCCGTTCACGGAGACCATCGCGAAGTCCAGTTGGCGAATCACCTGAAAGACCGTGTTCAGGTCTTTTGCGCACAGATAGGCGGCGAGACCGTATTCGGTGTCGTTCGCGCGCGCGATCGCTTCTTCGAGCGAATCGAACGGCGATACAGCCGAAATGGGCGCAAAGTTCTCTTCGTCGTAAATACGCATGCCCTTCTCTGCATCCGCGATCACGGTCGGCTCGAAGAACCAGCCGCCGCGCTCGTGCGGCGCGCCGCCGACCAGAACACGCGCGCCTTTCGCGCGCGCGTCCTCGACGCGTTGGACGGTCACATCGAATGCGGCCTGATGCATCAGTGGACCGACTTCGACGCCCGGCTCGAAGGCCGGGCCGACTTTCAGCTGGCGCACCGCCTGCGCATAGCGCTCGACGAATGCGTCGTAGACGGGACGCGCAACGAGTATGCGATTCGCCGCGCAACAGTCTTGCCCTGACGTCTGAAACTTCGCCGCCACGGCCACTCGCACCGCCTGATCGATGTCGGCGTCCTGCGTGACGATGAAGGGCGCGTTGCCGCCGAGTTCGAGCGCCGTCTTCTTGATGCCGCTTTGCGCGACGGCCTGCATGACGAGTCCCCCGACGCGCGTCGAGCCCGTGAAGCTCACGGTGCGTACCCGCGGATCGCGCACCAGTGTTTCCATCGTCATTTGCGGCTCGCCGAGCACGACATTGAACACGCCCGGCGGGAAGCCGGCTTCTTCTGCGAGCTGCGCGAGCGCTAGCGCGGAAAACGGCGTCTCATGGGCGGGCTTCACGACGACCGTGCAGCCCGCTGCAAGCGCCGCCGCTGCCTTGCGGGTGATCATCGCGTTGGGGAAATTCCACGGCGTGATCAGTGCGGCGACGCCGACGGGCTCTACTATCGTGCCGAGATGTGCGCCGTCGATATGTGTGGGGATCGTGCGGCCGTTCAGGCGTTTTCCTTCGTGCGCGAACCATTCGATGAAGCTCGCGCCGTAGATGATTTCGCCGGTTGCCTCGGCGAGTGGCTTGCCCTGTTCCAGTGCCAGGATGCCTGCCAGGTCCTGTTGGTGGCGTTGGATGAGTTCGTGCCAGCGTAGCAGTAGGGTGGCGCGTTTTGCGGCTGGGACCCAGCGCCAGGTTTCGAATGCGCGATGCGCGGCGTCGACTGCCTGAGTGATCTGTTGGGCTTCCAGCATCGGGACGTGGCCGATTACTTTTTGATCTGCGGGGTTCTGCACCGCTACCGTGGAGGCTGTTTCGCTGTGGACCCAGCGGCCGTCGATGTAACACAGTGATTTGAATAGAACGGGATGGCCAAGCAGCATGGTGATCTCCTTTCTTTGGCTTTCCTTGATATCTCTGTGTGTCACTTTAAAGGCTGCGCGGGCTCCGGTTTTTTTGTTCTCGGGGTGGTTTGGTTTTGGCTTTTTCTGTTTTCTGATCGTAGGTGGGTGGTTTTTTTGGTTTTGGATTGCTCGTGTCTACGCTGGCATCCGCGATATGACTTACCACTTCAAGCGTTGCCCCTGTGCGGGGCGGCACCTACTTTTCTTTGCCGCCGCAAAGAAAAGTAGGCAAAAGAAAGCGGCTCACACCGCCAGCACGTGTTCCTATCCACGGGCCCCAACGTCCCCACGCTTCACACGGCAGTGCCCTGGTCGGTGCTTGTTGCCAGCGCTTTGAATGAACGCCTCACCCGCTTCGAATACCCCTACTTGAACCAGCGGCAGCGAATGGTATATGCCGCCCAGGTGGCAAACTGTGTGTAGGTTGTCGCGTCGTATAGCCTGGCGCTCTTACAGGGTGGAACGCGTGTGCTATCGGTCCGAAGTGAGGCGTGCGAGGTACTACGCTCTACACACAGTTTGCCACCTGGGCGGCGGTGGACCATCTGGCGCGGCGTGCTGTAGCGCGGGAGCGTGAAGCGGGTGAGGCACTCTTTTAGAGCGCTGGCAGCGGACGTGGGTCACGTGGTTGCCGTATGAAGGATAAGAACCTTTGGGGGCCCTCAGGCAAACATAAGAACTGGCGGTGTGAGCCGCTTTCTTTTGCCTACTTTTCTTTGCGGCGGCAAAGAAAAGTAGGTGCCGCCCCGCACAGGGGCAACGCTTGAAGCACCAGTAACAAAACGCGGATGCCAGCAAAAACACAAATCACAGACGCCAGCGCAAGCCCCCAAAAAACCAAACCAGCCGCACAGCGGCAAAAAAAAACAAAACTCAAAACCAAAGTCAAAAACGAGAACCATCACCCAAACTCAGCCCAGTCGGGCACCGACTCACCCGTCTCCTTAACGACCTTAGTCACGACATAAGTAAAATACCGCTCAATCCCGACCTCATCGATAAGCAGCGAATCAATAAACCGCTGATAGTGGTCGATATCCCGCGCCACCACGTGCAAAACGTAATCGACACCACCGCCGGTGGCATAACACTGCACGACCTCAGACGAAGAACCCACACGTTCCTCGAACCGCCGCATATCATGCGCCGTATGCCGGGCAAGGGTCACCTCAACAACAATCCTGCTACCCTTAAAAGCCTTCGTCCAGTCGATATCCGTCCGATAACCACGAATCAGGCCACTCTCTTCGAGCCGCCTCACCCGCTCCCACGCAGGTGAGATCGACAGATTCACTTCCTCCGCGAGCCGCGACTTCGTAATACGTCCATCTCGCGCAAGAATGCGAAGAATCGCAAGATCATAGCGATCGAGTTTCATACCCGAATGCCGCGTTCTACGACATCAGCCACCACGGCCACCGTATCGCCAATCCGCACGAGCCCCGGAAAATGCCGCGCAGCAAGCAACCCGCCGCGCCGCGCGCGGTATTCGACAGCCTTGGTGCCCGTACGCGTCATGTCGTGAACCCGCGCGATCACTTCGCCCGCTTCGACACTGTCGCCAAGGTCCTTGCACATCTCGAGTAGCCCGTCGTGCTCGCTCGTCGTATAGCAAGTACCGTCCGGCATATCGAGCAAGGTCGTCGTGCGCGGCGCCACATCATCGCCATCATGCAACGACAACACACCCACATTCGCAAGAAAGCCGCGTACGCCGCGTTCGGCGACAGCGACGCTCGCCACCGTCGCGGTGCCGCCGCCGCCCAGTTCCGTCGAGACGAATACCTTGCCCGCTTCTTCGACAGCCGTGTCGAACAAGCCGACGCTATCCAGCTCCAGCATCCGCATCGAATACGGTGCGCCGAATGCACACATCGCCGCTTCGCAACGCGCCTGCTGCTTCGCATCCTTCAACACATGCACGGCGGCGAACGGCACGAAGTCGAGCGTGCGGCCACCCGCGTGCAGGTCTAGCACATAGTCCGCGAGCGGCAGCAAGTAGCGCTGAAAGTAGTCGGCAATCTTCTCTGTGACGGTGCCGTCCGGCTTGCCCGGAAAGCTGCGGTTGAGATTGCCGCGATCGATGGGCGACGTGCGGCTGCCCGCGCGAAACGCCGGATAGTTCATGAACGGCACGATGATCACGCGCCCCGTCACATCGCTCGTCTTCAGTGTCGATGCGAGCTTCGACAGCACGATGGGACCTTCGTACTCGTCGCCGTGATTGCCGCCCGTCAGCAAGGCGGTCGGCCCATCGCCATTGCGGATCACCGTGATGGGAATCATCACGGCGCCCCACGCGGATGCATCATGCGAATGCGGCAGCTTAAGGAAGCCATGCTGTTCGCCGTCGGCCTCGAAATCGATCGTGGCGGAAATGGGTGAAGCCCGCATTGCCCTACTCCTTGACGAACAGCTTGCGCGGCGTATTGCAAAACGTCTCGACGCCCGACTCGGTAATCAGAATGCTTTCCGTGATTTCGAGTCCCCAGTCGTCGAGCCACAGCCCCGGCATGAAGTGAAACGTCATGCCGGGTTCGAGGACAGTCTTGTCCCCCGGACGCAGGCTCATCGTGCGCTCGCCCCAATCGGGCGGATAACTCGCGCCGATGGGATAACCGCACCGGCTATTCTTCTCGATGCCCGATTTGCGCAGCACGGCAAAAAACGCATTCGCGATGTCTTCGCAGGTATTGCCGGGCTTCGCCGCAGCAAGACCCATTTCGATGCCTTCAACCACGGCCTTTTCGGCATCGATGAAATGCGTCGGCGGCTTGCCGAGATAGACGGTGCGCGACTGCGGGCAGTGATAACGCTTGAAGCACCCGGCGATTTCGAAGAACGTGCCCGCGTTCTTTTCAAAAGGCGAGTCGTCCCATGTGAGATGCGGCGCGGCGGCATCGGCGCCTGTAGGCAGCAGCGGCACGATTGCCGGATAGTCACCGCCATACCCGTCGACACCCGTAATCCCGGCCGAGAAGATCTGCGCGACGAGATCGCTCTTGCGCATGCCAGGCTCGATCCGCTCGACGATCTGCGCATGCATCTTCTCGACGATGCGCGCAGCAATGCGCATGTATTCGATCTCACGCGGCGACTTCACGGCGCGCTGCCAGTTGACGAGCGCCGTCGCGTCGCGCCACGCCACATTGGGCAGATTGCGCTGCAACGATGCAAATGCGGCCGCGCTGAAATAGTAGTTATCCATTTCGACGCCGATACGGCGTGCCTGCCAGCCGCGCGCAGCGATCACTTCACGCGCGAGATAGTCCATCGGATGACGCTCGGTGGACTGCACATAATGATCCGGATAGCCGACGATGTTCTCGCGCCTCATGAACACCGTGCGCAGCGCGCCGTTCGCGTCCTGTCCACGGCCATACCAGACGGGCTCGCCGTCCAGTGCGAGCAGCACGCACTGATGCACATAGAACGACCAGCCGTCGTAACCGGTGAGCCATCCCATGTTGGTCGGGTCCGTCACGATCAGCAGATCGATCTGGGCCTTCTCCATCGCGCGGCGTGTCTTCGCGATGCGCGCATCGTACTCGCTGCGATCGAACGGCAAGCGAACTACGGGTGCCGCCAGCTTCACATCGTCCCGCTCCAGTTGAGGTGTATCTGACATGGTCTCCTCTCAGCGCTTCATGTCGTTGCGGAAAAGGGTGCCTGCATTGGCCGCGCGTGCACGCGCGACGGCAAGCGTCGCAATGGCCGTGTCTTGCGCGCCCGTGCCCGTGAGGTCGCATAGCGTGATGTCGCTGTCATTCGTGCGGCCCTGGGCCTGTCCTGCGATGATCTGTCCGAGTTCGGCATGCGGTGCATTCGCGTCGACGACGCCCGCTTCAACGGCGTGATGAAGCTCGCCGAGCACGCGCGTCTGCGCGACGCGGTCGCACACATAGCGCGCCGCCACCAGTGCTTGCGGCGCGATCTCGTTCTTGTGCTCCGCATCCGAACCCATCGCCGTGATGTGCAGGCCCGGATGCAGGTCGGCCGCGTGAATCAGCGGCTCGGTGCTGGGAGTGGTCGTGATCGCGATGTCCGCTTCGGCGAGCGCGTGATGCACGTCGCGCGCCACTTCGCACGCGATCTGCAATTGCGCGGACATGTCGGCGGCGAATCGTTCGGCGTTCGCGCGATTGCGCGCCCACACTTTCACGCGCTCGACCTTTCTCACCATCGCGAGCGCCTGCAATTGCAGACGTGCCTGTTCGCCTGCGCCGATCAACGCAACGTTTGGCGTGTGCTGTTTCGCAAGCCAGCGCGCCGCGACGGCGCCCGCGGCCGCTGTACGCACGGCCGTCAGATAACCGTTATCGAGCAGCACCGCTTCCGTGAGTCCCGTTTTCGCCGACAGCACGAGCATCAATCCATTGAGACTCGGCAGTCCAAGCTTCGGGTTGTCGAAGAATCCGGGGCTGACCTTGATCGCGAAGCTGTCGAAGCGCGGCAGATACGCGGTCTTCACATCGACTTCGCCGCGATGCTCGGGCAAATCGAGCCGCAGGATCGGCGGCATCGCAACGGCTTCCGTGGCGAGCGCCAGAAACGCGGATTCGATCTGATCGACGGCGGCGAGGTCGAGTGGCACGAGTGCTCTGAGTTGCGCTTCGCCGAGCAAGGTAATGGCTGTCATCCGTCACTCCATATCAGGCTGCACCGACGATGCGGCGATGCTGGTTCATGTCGATATTGGCGCCCGTCACGATCAGCACGATCGGGCCGTGTTCAACCGCCCCATTGCCGAGACGCCCCGCGAGCAGCGCAGCGATGCCCACTGCGGCAGCGCCTTCGAGCACCAGATGTTCGGCTTCATATGCGTGCACGATGCCGCGCGCAATCGACGCCTCGTCGAGCAATACGACCTCGTCGATCAGTTCTCGCGATAGAGAAAACGTATGCCGGTTGTCGAGCCCGATGCCGCCGCCCAGCGAGTCTGCGAGCGTCACCAGCTCATCGACGAGTACGGGCTTGCCCGCCACGAGACTCGCGTGCATCGCGGCGCCGCGTTCCATCGTCACGCCCGTCATGCGCACGCTCGGCGCGATCTGCTTCGCGGCGAACGCGACACCGGAGAAAAGTCCGCCGCCCGACAGTGGCACCGCGATATGCGCGACGTCGGGCAAGTCTTCCGCGATCTCGATGCCAATGGTCGCCTGCCCGGCGATCACGTCGAGATGATCGAACGGCGGCACGTACGCATAGCCTTCTTCGCGTACGAGTCGTTGCGCTTCATGTTGCGCATCGTCCTGACTCTTGCCGACGATGTGCGCCTGGGCACCCAGCGCGCGCACGGCCTCGACCTTGTTCGACGGCACCAGCGACGACATGCACACGGCCGCCTCGATGCCGAGCGCGCGCGCCGCGTGTGCGACGGCTCGCCCGTGATTGCCCGTCGACGCCGTGACCACCCGTGTGCATCCCGCTTCGGCAAGGCGCACGAGCGCGTTCGTCGCGCCGCGCAGCTTGAAGCTGCCCGTCGGCTGGACGGTTTCGAGTTTCAGATAGACGGGCGCCTTCGCAACAGCCGACAAGGCGTGCGATTCGACGAGCGGCGTGCGCAGCACGCGCCCCTCCATACGCCGTCGGGCGGCATAGACATCGGCGAGCGAAAGTTCGGACATGGACGGCCCTTGCACCTGTTCACGACCGCTGCGGCACGCGTCGCAGGGATTCGACGCGGGCTGCAGCGGACTCAGTGCGGCCAGTCTAATGTTCTAAATATTGTTTTCTATTGTCCTGGTACATTTCGTTTTGCCCGTTCGCATGCGGTGACGCGTTCAGCCAAAGTCATGCACCTGCGGGTATTGCTCGAACACGTCGCGCATCGTTTCAAGTGCTTCCTGATAGACCTCGTCGCTCACTTCCGCGCCCACGCAAAGGCGCACCGCATTGGGCCGATCCGCGCCGCGCACGAGAAACGGATCAGGCGACGTCACGGCGATATTGCGGTTGCGCAGCTCGCGCACGAGCCGATCCGCCTGCCAGTGATCGGGCACGCGCAGCCATACCGACAGCCCTTGCGGATGCGAGCCGAGCACATACGGCTCCAGTATTTTTCGCGCGATCGCCTGACGGATCGCCAGCCGCCCGCGCTGCATGTCCACGAGCCTCGCCGCCGTGCCGTCGTTGATCCAGCGCGTCGCCACTTCCG
Organism: Paraburkholderia largidicola; assembly: GCF_013426895.1. Lineage (NCBI taxonomy): Bacteria > Pseudomonadati > Pseudomonadota > Betaproteobacteria > Burkholderiales > Burkholderiaceae > Paraburkholderia > Paraburkholderia largidicola. Next base: position 1,331,044 of record NZ_AP023175.1, read on the forward strand.
CCATCGGCGAGGTCGCCATCCAGCTGCTCACGCGCAATACGCTCTCGGCGCGCAGCGCGAGCCGGCGCGGCGTCGTCAAATAACCGATGCGCAAGCCCGCCAACACCGACTTCGACATGCTCGTGCAGTAGAACGACAGGTCCGGAATATGGCTCGAAATCGGCGCAGGGCGTGACACGGGCAACGGCCCATAGACGTCGTCCTCGATCACGAACACACCGTAGCGTTCCGCGATCCGCGCAATCGAACGGCGTCGCGACTCCGGCATCATCGCGACCGTGGGATTGTTCAGCGTGGGTGTGCAGACGAGCGCCGTAATGCGCTCGCTGTCGCACATTTCTTCGAAATGCTCGGGGTGTATGCCGTACTCGTCGATCTCGAGTCCTTTCAGCGTAAATCCCAGCACGTTCGCGGAGCCGATCACGCCGTGATCGGTCAGGCTTTCGCATAGCACCGTATCGCCGGGACCGACCAGCGACGCGAGCGCGAGAAAGATGCCGTGCGCGGCGCCATTGGTGACGAGCATCGTATCCATCGAAGCGGGCATGCCCATTGTCTGCAGCCACGCAATGCCCGCCTGGCGGTGATGCTCGAAACCCGCAATCGGCCTGAACGCGCGGATCCACGGCTGGTCTTCGATCTTCGAGAGTGTCGCGCACACCTTGCGCCACATCGCGTCGTGCTCGGGCGTATGGATGATGCGTGCAATTGAAAAGTCGATGACAGAGCGCTCCGCCGTATCGAGCATGTAGTTCGACATCGTCTCCGTGACGCGTTCGGCGACGAAGCTGCCCCGCCCCACTTCGCAGCGAATCAACCCCTGCCGCTCCAGTTCCTTGTATGCATTCGTCACGGTCTGCACGCTGATCGACAGCTCGGAAGCGACGTCGCGCTGCGGCGGCAGGCGCGCGCCCGCGCGCAGCGACTCGCTTTCGATATCCGTCGCAATCGCCTTTACCAGCCGCTTGTACTTCGATTCGACGCCATGTACTGCGCCGACCGCTTCCCGCCATTGCTCGATCACCTGCTGACTCCCGTCTCATGCAAAGCCGCTCATGCAGCGCGCCCGACACCATGCATAGTGCGACAAAAGAGGCTGCAAAAATTATTGTCCTAGAGCAATCGCAACAAAAAAATGGCTTTGTATGCTGCGTTCATGGGTCGCATCACGGGACATCTCGAACGCCCCGGAAGTGCATGCCACATCGGGTTTTCCCGGGTTCATGGCGCACGCCGCACTGCGCCATTCATCACTCTCCTTTTCGTCCTCATACGGAATCGCCATGAAATCGAAGCGCACGTCAGTCATGCTCGGCGCCCTCTGCCTCGCGGCAGCGAGCCTCGCCATGCACACCCAGTTCGCGTCGGCTGAAACGACGTTGCAGCGCATCCAGCGCACCGGCGAGGTGCGCATCGGTTACGCGAACGAAGCGCCGTTCGCGTACACGCAGCCGGACGGCAAGGTGACGGGCGAGTCGCCTGAAATCTCGCGCAAGATCTTCGAAAAGCTCGGTGTAAAGAAAGTGGATGCCGTGCTGACGGAATGGGGTTCGCTGATTCCGGGCCTGCGCGCAGGGCGCTTCGACGTCATCGCTGCGGGCATGTACATCACGCCCGAGCGATGCAAGCAGGTTGCGTTCGCCGATCCGCAATACCAGATCCAGGACACGCTGCTCGTGATGAAGGGCAATCCGAAGAATCTGCACAGCTATGGCGATCTCGCGAAGCAGCCGGACCTCAAGCTCGCGGTGATGGCAGGCGCCGTCGAAGTCGCCAATTCGCGCGATGCGGGCGTCAAGGACGCGCAATTGCTGCAAGTGCCCGACACCACAGCGCAGTTGCAGGCAGTGCGCACGCGCCGCGCCGACGCTGCAGCCGGTACCGCGCTGACGATGAAGGGGCTTGCATCGAAAGATGCAGGCCAGGTCGAAACCGTCTCGTTCTTCAAGGACGATCCGAACCACACGGGCTACGGCGCGCTCGCGTTCCGTCCAGAAGACACCGAACTGCGCGATGCCGTGAACAAGCAACTGCATCAATGGCTCGGCACACCCGATCATCTCGCCACCGTCGGACCCTTCGGCTTCGACAAAACGAATCTGACCAGCAAGACAGCCGCGCAAATCTGCGGCCAGTGATGCGTCGCGACGGGTACGTAAAGTGAATGCGTAACCCAGTGCGGGGCACGCGAATCTCACGCGCCGCAAACGCCAGACATTGCTTGCGGTGCAATGCGGATCGCGCACGCCAGGGAGGCACCGAGATTGCTTCCTGCATCTAAACCCGGGCGCATTCGTGCGCCAATCATGCAAGCGAGGCAACCGCCATGCGTGAACTATTTCCTCTGCTGCTGCAAGGCACGCTCGTGACCATCGAGATTGCCGCGCTCGGCACGCTGCTCGCCATCGCCATGGCCTTCGTCGCCACGGCTGCAAAGCTCGCGACATGGGCGCCGTTGCGCTGGGTCGGGAACGTGTATGTCGAAGTCTTTCGCGGCACGTCGCTGCTCGTGCAGTTGTTCTGGTTTTTCTTCGTGCTGCCGCTGCCGCCGTTCCGGATCGAACTGACGCCTTTCACCGTGGCTATCGTAGGCCTTGGCCTGCACTACGGCGCGTACGGCTCGGAGATTCTGCGCGGCGCGCTGCGCTCGGTGCCGGGGGGCCAGTTCGAAGCAGCCGTCGCGCTGAACATGTCGGCCTTCTCGCGCATGCGCCGCATCATCCTGCCGCAGGCGATGATCAACGCGCTACCGCCCGCGACCAACCTGATGATCGAGCTGTTGAAGGGCACCTCGCTCGTCTCGCTGATCACGCTGTCGGATCTCACGTTCCGCGCGCGCCAGCTCGACGAGGCAACGTTCAAGACAGCGGAGATCTTCTGCCTCACGCTCGTCATCTACTTCGTGCTCGCGCAATTGCTCGTCACGCTGATGCGTCATTTCGAGCGGCGCATGAGCCACGGCATCATCGCGCACAGTTCGCGTCAGACCACGCAAAAGGCGGCGTAATGAATCACTTCTTCGATCTGCAATACGCCGCGCATATCCTGCCTGACCTTGCGCGCGCGTCTATCTACACGATCCTGATCACGCTGGTCGGCTTTGCGATTGCGCTGGTACTCGGCCTCGTGCTCGCGATCCTGCGGCGCAGTCCGATCAAAGCCGTGTCGCGTACGGTCGGGTTCATCGTCGAATTCATCCGCAGCACGCCGCTGCTGATCCAGGTCTACGTGCTGTTCTATGTGCTGCCGGCATACGGCATCACGATGTCGGCGCTTATGGCTGGCACGATCGGTATCGCGCTGCATTATGCGTGCTACACGTCGGAGGTGTATCGCGCGGGTTTGAACGGCGTTGCGCGTGGCCAGTGGGAAGCGGCGTGCGCGTTGTCGCTGTCGCCGTGGCGCACGTATAGCGGTGTGATTCTGCCGCAGGCCGTGCGGCCCATCATTCCCGCGCTCGGCAACTATCTCGTCGCGATGTTCAAGGACACGCCCGTGCTATCGGCCATCACCGTGGTCGAACTCATGCAGCAGGCGAAGAACGTCGGCTCGGAAACGTTCCGCTACCTGGAGCCGATCACGCTCGCGGGTTTGTTCTTCCTCGTCATCAGCGTAACGTTCGCCCAACTCGTGCGGCAGCTGGAATTCCGCCTGAGGCTGCCATGAAAACACACGACACCCCTTTGCAGTCCGAGTCCCCCGTGATGGAGAAAGAGATGAAGCGAGACCCCGTTGCCGCGTTGAGCGAAACATCGAACCCGATTGGCGAACAGCCGATGGTCCGGTTCGCCGGCGTGACGAAGCGCTACGGCGCGCTCACCGTGCTCGACGAACTCGATCTGGAAATCGCGCCGAACGAGAAGGTGGCGATCATCGGGCCCAGCGGCTCGGGCAAGTCGACGCTATTGCGCGTGCTGATGACGCTCGATCCGCTGACGAGCGGCATGATCGAAGTGGACGGCGAACCGCTCACCCACATGCGCAAGAACGGCGTGCTCGTGCCTGCCTCGCTCGCGCATCTGCGCCGCGTGCGCAGCAAGATCGGCATGGTGTTCCAGAGCTTCAACCTGTTCCCGCACATGACAGCCCTCGCCAATACGATCGAAGCGCCGATGCAGGTGCTCGGCCTGTCGCGCAAGGAAGCAACGGAACGTGCGCGCGAGTTGCTTTCGCTGGTGGGTCTCGCGGACAAGTGCAATCACTATCCGTCGCAGTTGTCGGGCGGTCAGCAGCAGCGCGTAGCGATTGCGCGCGCATTGGCAATGCGCCCGAAGGTGATGCTGTTCGACGAAGTGACGTCCGCGCTCGATCCCGAGCTATGCGGCGAAGTGCTGAACGTGATCCGCCGGCTCGGCGAAGAACACAACCTGACGATGCTGATGGTGACGCACCAGATGGGTTTCGCGCGTGAATTTGCCGACCGCGTGTGCTTCTTCTCGCAAGGCAAGATCATCGAGCAGGGACCGCCGCAGCAATTCTTCACATCGCCGCAGCACGAACGCACGCAGCAGTTCCTGCGCGCGGTTCGCGAAGCGGTCTAAAGCGTTTTGCGCTGACGCGTGACGTTCGCAAAGGAGCGCGTCACGCTTTCCCTCTTCCGCCGCGCGCGAGTTCTTCGCCGCTGTTGTGCGGCAGCTTTGCCGTCACGGGAATCGACGCGAGCGAGAACAGGCCGACCACCAGGAACGCGGGCCAGAAGTCACTCCACACGATGGTGGGGTGCCCTTGCACGTTGTGCGAGATCTGCAGCACGATGCCCGCGATCGTCACGCCGAGACCGAGTGAAATCTGTTGCACCACGCTCGCGACGCTCGTCGCGCGGCCCACATCGCGGCCTGGAATGTCAGCGTAGGCGAGCGAGTTCAGCGACGTGAACTGCAACGACGGGAACACGCCGCCGAACAGCACGACGAACCAGATCACAGCGTGCGGCGTTCCTGGACCGAACAGACCATAACTCGCGATCGCGCAACCGGCCAGCACCGCGTTGAACATCAGCACGCGTCGAAAGCCGAAGCGCGCAAGCACCGGCGACACGATCGTCTTCATGAAGATCGAGCCGAACGCCGATGCGCAGGTGATCGTGCCCGCCGCGAACGGCGTCATGCCGAGCCCTTCCTGCAACGCGAGCGGCAACAGGAACGGCACGGCCCCCAGGCCGATCCGGAACAGCGAGCCACCTGCGACGCTCGCGTGAAAACTCGGGATGCGCAGCAGCCTGAGATCGAGCACCGGACGTTCGACGCGGCTCGCGTAGCGCCAGTAGACGAGCAGCAACACGGCGCCGAGCACGCACATCGCCGTCGATAGTCGGTCCGATACCAGTTCGCCGCCGACCAGCGACAAGCCGAGCATGAACAGCGACGCGCCGCTGGCCGACAGCACGAAACCGGTCCAGTCGAGCGGTCCGGGATGCGCTTCGCGCACGTTGGCGATGTGTCGGTTCGTGAGCCAGATGCCGAACAGGCCGATCGGAATGTTGACGATGAAGATCAGCCGCCAATGCAGATAGGTCGTGATGAAGCCGCCGAGCGGCGGCCCGACGACGGGCCCGAGCAGCGCGGGCACGGTCAGATAGTTGACGGCGCGGATGAAGTCCGACTTCGGCACCGACCTGAAGATGATGATGCGCCCGACGGGCACCATCATTGCGCCGCCGATGCCCTGCACGAAACGCGCGGCGACGAAGAGCGGCAGATTCGTCGAGGCAGCCGCCATCAGCGAGCCGGCCATGAAGATGCCGATTGCCGTGCGAAATACGGAGCGTGGGCCGTAGCGGTCGGCTACCCAACCGCAGACGGGGATGAAGACACCGAGGCCGATCACGTAGGCCGTGATGGCGAGTTTCAGTGTGATTGGGTCGTGACCCAGGTCCCGGGCCAGCACGGGTAGTGACGTGACGAGGACTGTCGAGTCCACGTTCTCCATGAACATCGCGCAGGCGACGATGAGGGGCACGATGAAGGTGCCGATTGCCAGAGGCATGGTGTTTTGGTGTTTTTTTGTCTGCGACGCTGTTGGGGGTTGGTTGGGTTTTTGTGGTGCGTGGGCGGGTTGGTTGTTCTGGCCTTGGCGATGGCATCCGCGCTTTGCCTTCGTGCTTCAAGCGTTGCCCCTGTGCGGGGCGGCACCTACTTTTCTTTGCCGCCGCAAAGAAAAGTAGGCAAAAGAAAGCGGCTCACACCGCCAGTTCTAGTGTTTGCCTGAGGGCCCCCAACGGGTCTTACGCTTCAAACGGCAGCACCTTGTTTCGCGTTCGTTGCCAACGTTCTCTCCGTACGCCTCACCCACTTCACGCACCCGCATCACAGCACGCCGTGCCAGATAGCCCGCCGCCGCCCAGGTGGCAAACGGTGTGCAGGTTGTCGCACCGTACAGATCAGCGCTCTTACCAGAAACACCAATCCTGCTACACAGTCCGGAGTAATGCGCCTATGGCGCGAATGCCTACACATCGTTTGCCACCTGGGCGGCACGAACCGCTCGCTGTCGCTCGCCCTTGTGCGGGTGTCTGAAGCGGCTGAGGCATCCGTTCGAAGCGTTGGCAACGGACGTCGGCCAGCGCGATGCAGTGTGAGGTGTAGGACCGGTTGGGGGCCCTCAGGCAGGAAGTAGCACTGGCGGTGTGAGCCGCTTTCTTTTGCCTACTTTTCTTTGCGGCGGTGTACAGACTGGAGACATGGTTGACACATGTACAGAGACATCGCTGACACATGATGGTCAGGGTTTTACTGTCTTCAGGTCAAGTTTTGCGACTCGCTGATGGGCGAACCAGATCTCGATCACCCCGTCGTCTTCTTCGCTCGGGCGGGCTGCCACCTGCAGCCCCTTGAGCGCAATCGAGAGCTTCACTTTCTCGCCTCGCACGCGCACCACGCCGCTTGCATTGACCTGTAGCACTTCATCGCCGCAACCGTATTCGGGCTCGGGCAGCCGCTCCGGCATCCTGCGCAGGCTGCACGCGTAGCGGGTGACCGGCACCGCCATCCCCAGTGCCTCGTGCGGTCGTTCGGTGTTGTACACCTGCCGCCAGCGATCCAGTGCCTGCTGCACGTGCGCGTGCGTGGTGAACGTGTGCCGCTCCAGCACTTCAGCCTTCAGCGAGCGGTGAAACCGTTCATCCTTGCCATTGGTCTGCGGGTGATATGGGCGGCTGTAGCTCACCTGGATGCCCAGCCGGATCAGCCAGACCGCGAGCTCGGTGAGCTGCCCCGGCGCACTGGGCGAGCCCCACGGCGCGCCGTTGTCGGTGTTGATGCGCGATGGCAGTCCGTAGCAGCGAAACGCCCGCTCAAGCTCTGCCTGCACGATCCCGGTGGTGGTGCGCGCGCAGGCGCTCAGCACGATGTTGTAGCGCGAGTGGTCATCGATGACCGTCAGCGGCGCGCAGCGCCCGCTCTCCAGGGTCGGGAAGTCGCCCTTGAAGTCCATCTGCCACAACGAGTTCGGATGCTCGTGCTCGAAGCGTTGCCAGTGCTGGCGCTGGCGGGACGCCTGTTCATCAATGAGCCCGTGGCGTCGCAGGATCTCGGTGATGGTGGCGGGCGCGGGAACCTCAATCTGGCCCAGATCGCGCAGGCGCCGTGCGATCTTGCGTCCGCCCCAGCCATGCTGGCGGCGCAGGTCCAGCACCAGTGCCTCGATGTGCTCCGGTGAGCGTGTGGGGCTGTGATGCGGGCGCCGGGAGCGGTCGGCCAGCCCCTTGCTACCCTCAGACTTGTGGCGGGCGAGCCACTTGTAGCCGGTCTGGCGGGTGATCTTGAATTTACGGCATAGCTCGCTGAACGGGACCGCCTGTGTGGCGGCCTCGCAGACGAAATCTTCGCGACGATTCATGGTGTCTTTTACATCCCAGGGCATGGTTGGAATCCGGGCGTTTGATTACCCGAAAGTGTCAGTCATGTCCCTGTACACCTGTCAGCGATGTCTCCAGTCTGTACACGGCGGCAAAGAAAAGTAGGTGCCGCCCCGCACAGGGGCAACGCTAGCAGACCAAAAACATCACGCGGATGCCAGCAAAAACCCAGACAAACCCAAACCCTTACCGCGCAGCACCCACCATCGGCTGCAACATCGGAAGAATCTCAGCCGCCGCCCGCTTAACATCATTCGGAAAATCAATCTCGATCCACGGCGCGCCGGTGACATCCGCCGTATCAAACACATGACTCCGCTCGAGCAGCAAATCCCGCACAGCCTCTTCATGAGGCATATTCGCGCGCCCGCTATCGACATACCCCGCCACGATCTCGGCAAATCGCTTTGCCGTCTCTTCCCGCAGCCGGAAGAACCCAACCGACTCGCCAATCGTGTCGTACTCGAGCCCCACAGCCAGTTGCTTACGCAACTCAACCGGCACGCCATCCTTCAGACACAACTTGACAGGCTCATCGCCTGCCTCGAAGTCACGATCGATCAACAAACGGTTCACATGCTCGCCCGCGACGAGCGCGCTCAAGATACGCTCGTCATACAGCACGTCAGCATCCATCACCAGCACGTCGCCGCCGCCCGTCACCGCATCCGCGACGGTATGCACCGTCAGCACACTGCCAAGGTCAAAACGCGGGTTCAGCTTGATCTCGACCTTGTGCGGCCACTGAATCCGCTCAAGTTCAGCTTCGACCAGTTCCGGCTGAAAGCCGAGCGCCAGCACGACGTCCGTGACGCCCGCTGCGTCGAGCATCTGCAAATGACGCTCGAGCAGGGTCACGCCGTCGAAACGCAGCAGGCATTTGGGAAACTGTTCTCCGACAGGTTGCTGGAGACGCAGGCCAAGACCTGCAGCAAGAATGATGGCGCGCATTCGCGGTCCTTTCTAAAAAAATCAATCGACAGCAGGCAGACGCGAATCGCGCCGCCGCTGCCAGCTACGTTCGCTGAAATGCAGATAAAGCAGACCGGGCAGACCCAGCAGCAACTCGCGTGCGCGCTTCACCAGCGACAACGCCAGCGCCGCCTCGGGCGGCAGGCCGACCAACGGCGCCAGCAGCAGATAGCCGCCTTCCTGGATGCCCAGCGAGCCGGGAATCGCGAAAGCCGCGCCGCGTATCGCCTGGCCGAGACTCTCGAGCAGCAACGCATCGACCCAGCCAACGGGATGACCAAGAAAGCGCAGCGCCAGCCACACTTCCACCGTGCCGATGATCCAGCCCGCGAGGCTCAGTGCGAAGCTCGCCGCAACCTTGCCGCGCTGGTCATACAGTTCGCGCACGGCGACATCGACGGCATCGGCACGCGTGGTCAGTGCCGACCAGTCGCGCTTGCCGAACACCTTCGACACGACGCGCAGTGCCTTGCCAAACAGGCCGCGCCGCTGCGCCATATAGAAGCCGACGATCATCGCCGCCAGCACGCCCGTTGCAATCAGCGCAGCCGTCTGCAAGTCTTGCATCGCGCCGTGCGCGGCCGACGCGCCGAACAGCAGCAGGCCAAGCATCGCGAAGACGATCTGCGCAAGCGCCTGCAACGTGGTGCTGACGGTGATCGCAGCCGCGGCGTCGCGCATGCGCAAGCCGCGTTGCGACAACTGACGCACCATCATCACGGGCCCGCCGATCTGACCAGCCGGCAACAGGCTGTTCACCGATTCGCCGATCCATCGCGCGAACACCGCGTCGAGTTCGGTGACTTCCTTGCGGCGTCGGTCGAACATCACGGAGATCGCGCCTGCATCGAGCACGAGCGGCAACAGATGGAACGCGGCGACGACGGCGAGACCCCAGCCGGCCGCCATTAACGTCGAGACGACCGAGCCGAAGCCCTGCCATGCGAGTAACGCGACGAACAGTCCGCCGCCGATCGTCAACAGGATGACGGCGGCACGCGTCACGCGCCTTCTCCTTTGGCGTTACGGCGCGCAAACTGGCTGAACACCTGACGGAAGCCAAAGTACGCAATCGCGTCCTTGAAGTTCGAAATCACGCGGCGCCACGGGCGCATGTTCGGATCCGTGACGTATTCGAACGTCAGCGAGACGCGCATTTCGTTTTCGAGCGCGGGCGTGATGCGGTGGCGCAGCTTGTCGCCGTCGAAGAACACGAGACCGCCCGGCGGAATCTGCACCGAGCCCGGCAAGTCCGCCTTGTTCGGGTCGCGCGTGTGCAGCTCGTAGTCGAGACGGCACGACGATTCGTCGATCACGCCGAGCAGCAGCGTATAGCGGCGGCCGTCATAGTAAGACGTGTCGTAGTGCCAGCCGATATGGTCGCCCGGCTTCGTGTAGTAGTAGAGCGCGTACGCATGCGGATCGTCGGCCGGCGACAGCAGCAGCTTGTCGCCCGTCAGGTTCTCCAGAAAGCCGATCAGCTCCTTCGAGCGATACAGCTGCGCGATAAACGGCGCAAGGCGATCGATCGTATGGCGGCTGACGCTGCCGCCCTGCTTGTGGCCCGGCAGATAGTTGCGGTTCACATCAGGCAGCAGCCCGCGCGCCGCGGCGACCAGTTGTGCAGTCACTTCGGGCGCAAGGAAATCTTCGAGGTACAGAAACGCGCTCTGGTCGTCGAAGTCCTTGCGCAACTGCGCGTTGTCGAAGGTGCGGACGCGGCTCGCGACAGCGCGATCCGCATCAGGCACGCCGCTCGAAGCAGCGGCCCCAGAAACGGCAGAAGCCGGCGCGAGGCCGGCAGCGGGTTCCATCGAATTGCTTGTAATCACGTTTTCTTCTGCGGGCACACTCATCAACTCACCAACGCTTGACTGTCTTTTTGCGCCGGGCGAGTACGGCGCACGACGCGCCGGTAATCGATCACCACGTACGCAGCAAATAACGGCGCGCCGATCGACGCAGCCACGAGAAACGGTGCGACGCCACCCGTCAGCGTGACGAGCGGCAGCAGGTAAAGCACATCCTCGGTTTCGAAGCCGCCGACGGAGGCCTGCTTCGTACCCGTCTTGCCCGCCATTTCCTCGATGCGCATGCGCAGGAAGAAAATCAGCGCGACCGCGATGCCCGCAATAGTACCAAGCAGGAACGGCGGCACGGCCAGCCCGATCAGATTGCCGACCTGCGCCGACGTCATGCCATAGCCCATGCCGCCGAACAGCAGCACCGTCACGAGCGCGTCACATGCGAGGTCGTAAAAATGACCGATGCGGCTCGTCTTGCCGCTGACGCGCGCGAGCTCGCCGTCAGTGTGATCGACGAAGTTGGACAGCACGATCAGAAACGCGCCGACGTTGGTCCACGCGAAACCGCCGCGCGCCAGTGCCAGACCGCCTGCGAGACCGATCAGCAGGCGTACCGTCGTCAGGTGATTGGGCGTAACGGGCGTGTCCACGAGCGGCATGATGAGCCGCCGGGCAAGCCGGGCGTCCCACATCCTGGGCGGCGGAACGTTCCGGGGAGGGTGTGATTGCGAAGTCATAACCCGGAAATATATACGGGATCGCATTTTCTTGCCTTAGTCGCGCACAATTCTGTTGCTTTTCAAAGACCTACTCGTGCTCGACCTGACAGCATGTTTTTCCGAACGCAGGTAGAGTGCACGCCGGTCGTGCCGATGTTACCGGGTCTTTCGATCCCTTTCGCGGCCTGTTTGTCGTCGATCGTCGCGGTACTTCGCGCTTTTTTCGCCTCTCTGTCCATCCGCGCCCCAGCGGATGTCGTTCAAAAACATGAAACAGCTTTTTGTCCGCTCTGCCCTCATCGCCATGCTGCTTTCGGCGTCGCCGCTCGCCGCGAACGCCGCATCGCTCGATGCCGCCCTTGCATGCGACCAATCGGCGCACAAGTTCATCGCCGATCTCGCCGCGCAACAACTGATCGATCCGAAACCGATGCGCGTCGAGAGCAATTCGATCAACGCGTTCCGACCCGTGCGCGGCGCGAATCTGGATGCGTATGGCTTCAGCGTGTTCGCTGTCGTCGGCTACGAGCAGGACGATCCGATCTTTCGCGTCGGCAGCGGCGAGCCGCTCGCGAAGTCGGCTTACGGCGCCGTCGTCTGGGGCAGCGACGAGAAGGTTCAGACAGCCGTCACCGCCGCGGGCAGCACGGCCATCGTTCATCATGTCGCGCCGCATGTGACGGCGATTTTCTGCAAGCGTAGTTGAGCACGTTCACTGGCAGCGACGCGGGCACATGAGTTATCAACACTTTTCGTGGGTAAGCCTGAGAGTATCCTGCGCACGGACGCGCCAAGTCATTGATGTGGCTCGGAATGTGTGTCGTGCATGCGAGGGCGCATGCATTCGCTGATCGACGGCTTTTGACGCGCGCGAGCCTGCGTTCTTGTCCACAGTTTTTGGTGACAAGCCTGTGAGTAACCTGAGCAAGACCAACGCAAGTCATTGACGCAACACGGATTGCACTCGATGCATCTACGTCGCGTCGCTCACAGACGCTTCTCCGGCGTGCGGACACGCCCCAAGGTTGTCCACAGATTTTGTTCACAAGCCTGTGAGTATCCTGCGCACGAGATCGGCAAGTGCTTGATGCGACTGAACTTAAACGCGCTGCATCCAGCAGGCAAACGCGCAAGCCCGGCGAACCGCATCCGGCTTGTCCACAGATTTTGTTCACAAGGATGTGGACAAGCTGAGCACACCACACGCAAGTGCTTGCCGCCAAAGGAAGTTCGACCTACGTTGCCGATCGATGCACCGACATTCGCGCGCGCCCCACACATTGCGTGAAAGCGCGTCGGCTAAAATCCCCGGACCATTCATGCACGGCCTTCGACGCAAGGCCAATGCGCCTGACCACCGGAGCCTTTCATGCCCTACGATCAGCAGAACCCGTTTGCCCGCATCCTGCGTGACGAATTGCCGTCCATCCGTATCTATGAAGACGAGCACACCGTTGCGATGATGGACATCATGCCGCAGGCCGAAGGCCACGTGCTGGTTCTGCCGAAAGAGCCCGCCGCCGAGCTGTTCGAACTGTCGGAAGACGCGGCGGCCGCCGCGATCCGCACCGCGCGTAAGGTCGCGATTGCCGTGAAAGCGGCGCTCAACCCGCCGGGAATGATGATCGCGCAACTGAACGGCGCGGCGTCCGGCCAGACCGTGCCGCACGTGCACTTTCACGTGATTCCGCGTCACGACGGCATTCCGTTGAAGATCCACGCAGCCGAACGCGCCGATCTCGACGAGCTGCGCGCGCTGGCCGAGCGCATCAAGACGGAGCTGAAGAAGTCCGCGTCCGCCTGAGCCGCTAACTGTAGAGATAAGCGGCGTCAGCCCGGCCGACGAAACTCGTTCTCGACCCACGACGCCGCGCTCGCCCTGCTGAACTTGAAGTTCGGCGCGACCTTCACTTGCGCGAGCTGCTCGCCGAAGGAATCGAACGCGGTGAGCAGCGCATAGGGATCGTCCTCGTCGGGGACGATGTCGAGCGTGACTTCGATGGTAGCGTCGCCGGACTCCACCGCCATCCGTTTGTGCAACTGCGCGTGCAGTTGCTGTTCATGCCGGCGCAGCACTTCCGAAGCCGTCTTCACGAGCGTGTTGAATGCGCCCGTGTCCAGCGGCTTCGGATTCTTCTTGTCGCGGCCCATCGTCCACGGGCCCACCAGCGCGGGCTCGGCCTCGCCGTCCTTGATCATCTCGACAGCCCAGCCGTCGTCGTCTTCATTCTTCTTGACGCGTGCGGTCCAGCCGTTGTCGCGCCACAGGCGGTCTTCGTGCAGCGCTTCGGACGCGCTGTCCGCGTCGGGTTCGGTGAGAGGCGTATCGGTCATTGAGAGAGGGCTCGGGTTCGTCGGGCGCCGCATCGAACCTGCGGCGCGAAACCTCCATTTTACCCAGGCGCGCCGCCGCAAAATCGGCCACGCGCACGCCTATAACCAATGGACAAAAAAAAGGCGCCTTATCGTGCAAATATGGAAAAGTTCAATTTAATTCGATATCGATCTACGAAACAATTCATTGACGATTATTAAACTGAACGATTCCACCTTGTTTAAAGGCAAAAAAAAGCGGCCCGAAGGCCGCTGAAAACAGATGAAAAAGACAACCCTTGGTCGAGGGTTGAGACAAATTCTATAAGCAGTCACTCGCCGACGCGAGCCCATCCAGTGGAAGAGTACCTTTCCAAAAATCGCACTAATCGAGGCTTGCAAAAGCCCACGTAAACGGTTTTCAACGGGTTAACCCGGCTGACTTCTGGCTGTCACCGTCGCACTACTGCAACAATGCGACAATTGACAACACCTCCTCCGGCGCACGCCGAATTCAAAAAACCCTTTAAAACCAAAATACTTAGCGACGTTAATCCGTCTATTCCGTTTTCTGGAAAGCATTGTTGCGCGAGACGAAAGTAACCCGGCGATTATCAGTAATACACTTCGCTCCGGATCGACGGCACGCATTGCAGCGCGTGTTCCGTATTACGGTCTCCACGCAAAGTCTCGGAGTAATAAAGCATGAAAAAAACCCTTATCGCCGCGGGCATTCTCGGCGCCTTCGCAGCCACCGCCCACGCGCAAAGCAGCGTTACCCTGTACGGCACGCTGGACGCAGGCCTCATCTACACGAACAACCAGGCTGGCCACAGCAACTGGCAACAAGGCAGCGGCTCGGTTTCGGACACGTACTTCGGCCTGCGCGGCAGCGAAGACCTCGGTAATGGTCTGCACGCCATCTTCACGTTGGAAAGCGGCTTCAACCTGAACAACGGCAGCCTCAAGGAAAACAACACGCTGTTCAACCGTCAGGCGTACGTCGGTCTGCAAAGCAACCAGTACGGCACGGTGACCCTGGGCCGCCAGTATGACTCCATGGTCGACTACCTCGCGCCGCTGTCGGCAGCGGGCTCGGGCTTCGGCAACAACCTGGCCGGCCACCCGTTCGACAACGACAACCTCGACAACTCGTTCTCGGTCAAGAACTCGGTCAAGTACGCGAGCCCGAACTTCGCAGGCCTGCAGTTCGGCGGCCTGTATGGCTTCTCGAACGAAGCTAACGGCTTCGCGGACAACCGGGCATGGAGCGCGGGCGCTTCGTACAAGAACGGTCCGCTGAACGTCGCAGCCGCTTACCTGCAACTGAACAACTCGGGCAGCAACAACACGAACGGCGCGATCTCGGCAGGCGCGGGCGGCGCAGCGCAACTGGCTGCACAAACGCAACGCACGTACGGCGTCGGCGCGAACTATACGTACGGCCCGGCAACCGTCGGCCTCGTGTACACGCACTCGCAACTGGACAACCTGCAGAGCGCGAATGTCGGCGGCACGTTCATCAACGGCATCTCGGGCACGAACCTGCACTTGGACAACTATGAAGTCAACGGTCGCTACGCGCTGACACCGGCACTGAGCCTGGCCGCTGCGTACACGTTCACGGACGGCAAGGTCTCGGGTTCGAACGGCGACGGTTCGCCGAAGTGGCACACGGTTTCGCTGCAAGGCGACTACTCGCTGAGCAAGCGCACCGACGTGTACCTGGAAGGCGTGTATCAGCATGCTTCGGGCGAACTCGGCAACTTCGGCGCGAACGTCGCAGCGATCAACACGCTGACGCCGTCGTCGACGCAAAACCAGACGGCTGTCGCTGTCGGCCTGCGTCACCGCTTCTAAGCTCTATAGGAACGACGCCACAGGCGGCCGGAGCGGATGACGATCCGCACCGGGCTGCCGGTGTCTTCCGTAAAAACGCGCGCGTGCTGTCTGACGCGCGCGTTTTTTTATGCTCGATGCGAAGACGCGAACCGGCGTACGCATACCCCGAAACATTCGTTGACACTTTTCTTTCGGTTTACTAATGATTTGATTCTGTCTGTCGTTAAATGCTTACACGCGCCAGATACATCTGACAGAACGCGCGCGATTCAATAACAAAATCGGAGAGCATATGACGACGATCAGACGGGCGGGCGCGCTCGCGCTGTTGCTGGCGGCCAGTTCGGCCGCACACGCGGGACTCGATTGCAGCGGCTCGCGTGGCGGCTGGCGAGTGCAGTCCTCGGATAGCTGGACAGGCAGCGACAAACTCACACACTTCGCGGTATCCGCGCCGTTCGGCGCGCTGGGCGCGTACCTCGCGCGCGACACGCAACATCCCGTCGTCTACGGGACGCTGATCGGCACCGTGCCGGGCCTCGCGAAAGAAGTGTTCGACGGCACCTGCCGCACCGACGGCTTCTCCTACAAAGACCTTGCAGCCGACGCGCTCGGCGCGCTGACGGGCGCGGCGCTGACGCACTGGGCAATCATGTACCAGCGCACGGCACGGGGCACGACGCTCGGGCTCGCGTACAGGAGTCGCTTCTAGACAGCACGCCCCGCGATCCGCTTCGAATTAATTTCTCACACGATGCGCATGCGCATCCGGCTTGCATCGGTATACTTCGGCCAGAGCCGTTTTTGCAGTCGATAACATTTCGTTCGAAGTTCATCCATCGAATGAGCGTGGCGGCGCAAGCGGTTTCGTCGCGAAGCCTTGCGCTTCGCTTGCGCCCACGTACCCCGCAGCACGGAGACGCCGACGACACAACCATGAAACGACTCATCCTTCTTGCCCCTATCGCCTTGCTCGCCGCGTGTGGCTCGTCGCGCGGTCCCGACGCCAGCGCTTCTTCCCAACCGATGGTGTATGTCTCGTCAGCGCGGCCCGCGTCGGACATCGCGCGCTGCCTCGACAGCCGTCTGTCGCGCGTGCATGTATCGAAGAACAACGGCGTGACCGATCTGACCGTTGGCTCATCGTCGAACGGTTCGTACTTCATCACGCTGACGCCTTCGAATGGCGGCTCCGTCATCAAGGTCGTGCGCGGCACGGGCGACGATCCGCCCGAAGAAGAAATGCGCTTTGCAATCGCGCGTTGCACGACCTGATGTGTAAATCTTCGTAACGGCACGACCGGTTGTCATAGCCCGCGCATGTCGCGGGCTATTTTTTTACATGCGCTTCTGCAAGAATGGCCGCCCGCGTTTTACCGCGACCTCCGTCGTCGCGCGACTTCAATGGCATCGAGCAAGGCACATCACGCGACAGGCTGGGCGGCCGGCGTCATCTCCGTGGCGCTGGCCGCGCGTCATGGATTGCAAGGTCCGTTTCACGTGTGGGCGTGGCTTGCGCTCGTGGCAGGCGTCGCGGGTGCGACGGCGCCGGACTGGCTCGAGGTGGCGTGGTGGTCGCGCAGCAAGCGTCTGTGGATCACGCATCGCACGGCGACGCATTGGGGAATCGGCTGGCTCGCGGCGCTCTTCTTCTCATGGCAAGCGATGGCGCATCATCCCGCAGCCGCCGTTGCATTTGGCTTTGCATGCGGCGGCGTGATGCATCTGCTGGCCGACTGGCCGAATCCGCTCGGCGTGCCGTGGATTGTCGGACGCCATTCGTTGAAGCTCTGGAATAGCGGGCATTGCGATCTGATCGTCGTCGCCGCATCCTGGGTAGGCGCGTGGTTCGTCGTGTCGCATGTCTGGATGCCGCACGCGGCTCCGCTGACGCTATTGAGGCAACTGCTCTAGCCATCCGGTCCGCAACATCGCCTATGCGTCGATAGGCGTGCACCGGGTCCGTATAATGGCGACCCGCGACGGCAGCATCACGCACTCGATGCCTGCCGTCCGTCCCTGCACATCCCGAATACCAAACGCCTGCTCTAGACAGGTCGACGCCTGAGAGGAAAGTCCCGTGGAAGATCTTTTCCAATCCGTGAACGCATTCTTTGCCTTCATTGCCCCCATCTCGGATTTCCTCTGGGACTTTCCCACCAATTTCAAAAGCTATGCGCAGATTCCCGTGCTCGGGCAATTCCCGTTCGCGATTCTTTTGCTAGTCGGCGTCGGCATCCACTTTTCCATTCGCACACGCTTCGTCCAGACGATGAATGTCGGCAAGATCGTGCGCATCATGTTGCGGCGGCAATCGTCGAATACGGGCGTCAGCGCGCTCGCGTCGTTCATGCTCGGACTGGCGATGCGCGCGGGGCCGGGCAATATCGTCGGCATCACGGGCGCGATTTCGGTCGGCGGCCCTGGCGCGTTGTTCTGGATGTGGGTGGCCGCGTTCTTCGGCATGGCGACGGCCTTCATGGAATCCACGCTCGCGCAGCTTTTCAAGGAACGGAAACACGACGAGTTCGTCGGCGGGTTGCCGTTCTATGGGCGGCGCGTTCTCGGCGACCGGCGCGTGGTGGGCACGTTTCTGTCGCTGGTGTTCATCGTGTATGCGCTGTTCAACGTGCCGCCGCAAACCTTCAACGTGTTCACCGCGATCGGCACGATCGCCGATACCGTCTCGGGCACGCACCTCGCGCGCCAGTCGACGGTGTACTACGCGATCGCGGCGTGTCTGATCGTCGCGTGCTCGTTCATCATCATGGGCGGCATTCGCCGCGTGACCGCGTACACCGACGTGCTCGTCCCCATCAAGGCCGCACTGTTCTGCCTGATGTCGCTGATCATCATTCTGATCAACCTGCCGCTGATTCCGTATTTCTTTCACGAAGTGATCGTCGGGGCATTCGCGCCGCATGCGCTTTTCGGCGGCGCGATCGGCACTGCGCTCGCGCAAGGCGTCAAACGCGGGCTGATGTCGAACGAAGCGGGACAAGGGACCATCACGATGGCAGCCGCCATCGCCGATAACGATCACCCGTGCGAGCAGGGCTTCGTGCAAAGCCTCGGCGTGTTTTTCGACACGATGGTGATCTGCACGATGACGGGCTTCATCGTCGTGATGGCGCATGTGTGGACGGGCACGGTCGACGGGCAGGCGTGGGAATCGGTGCGCGCGTCGAAGATCACGGTTTATCTGGCTTCCGTGCAAACGCTCGTGCCTGCAGCGGTGGCGCAGGCCGTGAAGATCGTGATGTGCGTGTGCTACGGCCTGTTCGCCTTTACCACGCTGCTCGGCATGATTTCGTTCGCCGAGATCTCGGCGAACTTCATTTCGCGCAGCCGCGCTTTCATCACGGGCATTCGTGTGGTGGGTTCGCTCGTGTTCGTGCCGTTCGGCGCGCTGACGGTGCTGGCCGGACTCGAACTGCCCAACCTCTGGGCGCTATCCGACCTGATGAACATCGTGATGGTGTTGCTCAACGTGCCGATCGTGCTGGTCGGGCAACGCCTCGTCTATAAGGCGCTCGCGCACTATCGCGCGACGCGCGGTGGCCCGTTCGTGTCGGAACAGATCGGCGTGCGCACCGACTACTGGACGGCCGATCAGCGCAACGGTGTTCACCAGCAAGCCGAAGCGCAGAAAGAACGCGTCGGCAGCTAACTGGCGGCGCTCACACGACGTTCTTCTCGACGATCGGCCGGTTTTCCAGCACGCGCGCAAAACCGAGCGAAGACAGATCGAGCGTCACGTACCGGTCGTGCAGGATGAGTTCGCTGACACCGCGCCCGGTTGCGGGTCCCTGCTGCAAGCCGTGGCCGCTGAACCCGTTGGCAAAGATGCAGTTGTCGACATCCGGGTGATGACCAATGATCGCGTTCTGATCCAGCACGTTGTACTCGTAGTACCCGGACCAGCAATGCTCGACGCGCAGCGCCTCGAACTGCGGCACGCGATGCGCGAGCGTCGGCCAGATCACATCGTCGAATAGCGCGTGATCGACTTCGTCGAGCGGCAGATCGTCAGGATCGTTGTCCGCTGAGGGCGATGTGCCGCAGATAAACGACGTACCCTCGGGCCGAAAGTAAACGCCCGTCGGATCGATCAGCAACGGACAGTGTTCGAGCTTCGCTGGCGAGCTGACGTTGAAAATGCTGCGGCGTCGCGCGAACACGGGCAGCTCGATACCCGCCATCAAAGCCACCCGCCGCGCCCACGCGCCCGCTGCATTCACGACCACATCGCACGGAAGAGTCTCGCCGCGCGAAGTCACGACCTGTGTGACGCGCCGCCCTTCGCGATGCAGCGCTGTGACGTCATCGGCAACGTAACGCGCGCCAAGCGCCTGCGCTTTCTTGCGCAACGCCTGCACGAGCCCATAGCCGTCGAACCAGCCCTCGCCCGTCTCGCCGAATGCGCCCGCGCTCAGGTCGTCAGTGTTGAGCCACGGAAAGCGCGCGCCCAATGCCGTCTTGTCGAGCAACGTGATGTCGGCGCCGAGACGCTTTTGCAGCGCGTGATTTTCGCGCAGCGTCGCTTCGCCCGAAGGCGTCGCGAGAAACAGATAACCGCCTTCGTGCAGATCGATGGAAGGCTTCGCGCCGTCGATCTCCAGACGCTCGCCGATCGTGCGCAGAAACTCGATGCCGAACAGCGACATCTGAATGGAAAGCGGCGTAGAGAACTGCTGCCGGATCGACGCCGCCGACAACGCCGACGACGAGCGCGCATAAGTCGGATCGCGTTCGATCACGGTGACGCTGACCGTCGGGTCCGACAGACGCAAGAAATACGCGATCGAACTGCCGATCACGCCTCCACCGACAATGACGACTTTCGAACTCACAGGCCACTCCAGACGAAGCGGGTCGGCAGGCAACGAATGCCCGCGACAGGTTGAAAACGTTAAGCAGATTGATCGAAGAAAGCGCGGCGCGTTTCGAGCTTGAGAAGCCGGGACACGCCGCGCCGAAGCATCAGCCGATATTGAAGTCGATGCCTTGCGCCAGCGGCAGTGCCGACGAGTAGTTGACGGTGTTCGTCGCGCGCCGCATGTACGCCTTCCACGCGTCCGAGCCGGACTCGCGACCGCCGCCCGTTTCCTTCTCGCCGCCGAACGCGCCGCCGATTTCCGCGCCGCTCGGTCCGATATTCACGTTCGCGATGCCGCAATCGCTACCCGAATCCGACGTGAAGCGCTCGGCTTCGCGCAGGTCGGTCGTGAACACGCACGACGACAGGCCGTGATGCGCCGCGTTGTTCGCCGCGATGGCATCGTCGAAGTCCTTGTAGCGCAGCACGTAGAGAATCGGCGCGAACGTTTCCTTCAGCACGACGGCCGTTTGCGACGGCATTTCGACCAGCGCCGGACGCACGTA